>JBBIOB010000015.1:0-57384 GCA_037443565.1 Armatimonadota bacterium
AGAGGGCAGGATGGTGTGGAAATTGGATCTTCAGCAGGTCGTCAACATCCACCGGGCGGGACATGGGCCCTCCTTATGACGGTGTCGATGTCGGGGTCAAAGGGAAGACACTGTTCTCTAGTTCGGATTGAATGGCGAGTCGGGAGCCGGCCGCCGGGGCGTCGCCTCGCGGAGCACCCGAAGGAGCGCGCGCTCCTGCTCCAGCAGGACGACCTCGCGCCGCAGCACGTCCTTCAGCGTGGGCATCTCCAGCAGGCGCTGGCGCTCCACGAGTGGAATGCTCGGGACCGCGGCGGCGGCGGTCGCCACCAGGAGCGGGTTGTCCCGTAGCTCGTCGAGTGTCCGCGATCCCTGCCCCGCGCTCAGGTCCAGCAGGTAGTCGCGCAGGAGCCTGATGACTTGCGTCGCGAGCGACCGCAGGTCGGCGGAGTGCTCGTCCGGCCACTGCGCCAGCGTGGCGGTGGCTTCGAGGTACGCCTTGCCCGCGTGCACGGCCTGGATGACGAACCGCGACTCGCCAACCGCCAGGATGTTCAACCGGCCGTCGGCCAGGGTGTCGACCTGGGCGATCCGGGCGGTCGTCCCGACGTCGGCGGGCGTGGCCTCGGGGTCGACATCCCGGCCCTTCTTGATCAGCACGACCCCGAAGGGCGCGCCCTGGCGCAGGCACTCGGCGACCATCTGTCGATACCGGGGCTCGAAGATGTGCAGCGGCAGCACCTGTCCGGGAAAGAGGACGGTGTGGAGGGGAAAGATCGGGATGCGCCTATCCACGCCGCTACCGGTCCATTCGTATATAATCGGGCGTCCAGAAACCTGTCGCCATGTCGAAGTCGGCCTTGTCAAGCTTGGCCCGCATCGTCGGGCGGGCGAAGCCTTCGATCTTCACCCGGATGCCCACCTCGGCCAGGTTGGCCTGCACGATGGTGGCGATGTCGGCCCACTCCCGGATGCCGGGGTCGATCAGCAGGCCGAGCTCGAACCCCTGCGGATGCCCGGCCTCGTTGAGGAGCCGGCGTGCGCGGGCCACGTCGCGCGAATACTGGAAGACCGCCTTGTCGTGGCCCGCCATCCCCTGGGGGATGGGACCGCGCATCTGCACCGCCCGGCCCTTCTTCACGCCACGGATGATGCCCGCGTAGTCCACGGCGTAGGAGATGGCCTGGCGGACCTTGACGTTCTCCAGGTACCTGTTCCTGTTGTTCAGGTACAGGGAGGTCGCGAGGAAGGACGGCGACTCGGAGACGGTGATGCCGGGTCTCCCCTTGATGGCGTCGAGCTGGTCTTCCGTCAGCGCCTCGCCCATGTCCACTTCCCCGCGCTCCAGCAGGTCCCGCAGGACCGCGGGGTCGGGGATGTTGCGGATGATGACCTGGCGCAGGGCCGGCCTGGCGCCCCAGTAGTTCGGGTTGCGCTCCAGCACGATGCGCTCGCCACGCCGCCACTCCTTGAGGAAGAATGGTCCGGTGCCCGCGGAATTGCCGGCCAGCCAGGCCTGGGCGAGGTCTCCGCCTGTCTCATGCTTCATGACGCCCGGACTGACGACGCTCGCCTGGTTGGTCGCGAGCGATCCCAGGAACGGCGCAAACGGCGTCTTCGGGGTGAATCGAATGGTCGCGGGGTTCACCACCGTGATGCCGCTTGCGTCCAGAACGCCGTCCCACAGGCCCGCGGCGCCCTTGCCCATCTTGAACAGCCGGGTGAAGCTGAACTCGACCGCCTGGGCGTCGAACGCGGCGCCGTCGGCGAACTTCACGCCGCTGCGCAGGCGAAACGTGTAGGTCTTTCCGTCGGGGGAAATCGTCCACGACTCGGCAAGCTGCGGCGCCACATCGGTGGCGCCTCCCTTGAGTTGGACCAACCTGTCATAACAGTAGTAGATGGCGCGCCAGGCGATGTTGTCGACCGTGACCTGGGGATCCATCGTCTCTAACATCGCTGGTCGAGCCGAAGATGAGAACGTCCTGCGGAGTGGCCGGGGCAGACCCGACCGGCATGGGGAAGGCCAGAAGCGCAAACACCGCTGCCAGGGCGAGCGCCCTGAGCCAGCCAAACCCCTTCACAGTCATCAGCCTCCCTGTATTGTGACGCCTGAGCCGAAATCGGACCTCTGCCTCTGAGGTCACCCCCTTTCTCACCCAACCCTGTCGGACATCGATGGAGTTCGCCAGCGCGCGGGGCCGAACCTCCGGGAGGAGCCCACCGGCGTGTAGAATGCACTGCATGGGACCTCACGTGGCGACCAACCCTCTTCCTCTCGATCGTGCCCTCACGCGAACGTGGGCGACGGTGGACCTGGACGCCATTGCCGGCAACGTCAGGGCGTTGCGATCCTTGCTACCGCCGCAGACCGCGTTCATGGCCGTGGTCAAGGCGGATGCCTACGGGCACGGCGCGGTGCCGGTGGCGCAGGCGGCGCTCGATGCCGGATCGTCCTGGCTCGGCGTGGCGACCGCCGACGAAGCCCTGGAGCTTCGCGCCGCGGGCATCCAATCCAGGGTGCTGATCCTGGGACCGATCGCTCACGAGTGGATTCCCGAGTGTGTGGCGGCCGGGTGCTCGCTGACGGTGTCGGACGCCGGTGTGCTCGAAGTCCTCGCGCGTTGGCGTGGTGATCGGCAACCTCGCGCGCACATCAAGATGGAGACCGGGATGACGCGGCTGGGAACGACCCTCGAGAACCTGCCGGCGCTGCTGAACGCGGCCGCCGCGTCGGAGATCACCGTCGAGGGCCTCTTCACGCACCTGGCGTGCGCCGATGATCCCGCGTCGTCAGTCACACGCGAGCAGCTGGACGCCTTCGGCGCGGCCATCGAGATCGTGCGCGCGCGCTATCCCGATGTCATCTGTCATGCCGCGGCGAGCGCCGGAGTCATCGGGCATCCCGACGCCACATTCGACCTGGTCCGTGTCGGCATCGCCCTCTACGGCGTCCCGCCCGCCCCGCATCTGCGCGCGCCCGGTCTGCGCGCCGCGATGACGGTGAAGTCACGGGTTATCAGAACTCTACGGGTCGAGGCCGGAACCCCGGTCTCATACGGCGCCACCTACCGCGCGCGCAGACCGACCACCATCTCCACCGTGCCCGTGGGCTACGCGGACGGATATCCAAGGACACTCAGCAACACCGGTGCGATGGCCATCGGCGGGCGGCGCTTTCCCGTGGCCGGACGCGTCTGCATGGACTACACTATGCTGGACGTCGGCGACGCGCCCGTGCACGAGGGTGACGACGTGACGATCTTCGGCGAAGGGGGAATCCCCGTCGAAGAGGTGGCCGCGACCGCCGGCACGATCGCGCACGAACTCCTGTGCCGGGTCGGCCGGCGCGTCCCACGCATCTACCTGCGCGAGGGACGACCTGTGGGAGTGCAGGTCAGTGGCGTCGCACAGCCACCCGCGGCCGGCTAGTCGCGCCTCCGACCAGCGAGATCCTGGGCGAGGATCGCCACGAACGATGCGGGGGTCACGATAGGGATGCCGTGGTGCGATCCGCGCGGGAGCAGATGCTCCCGGTCGCCCGTCACGATGTAGTCGGCTCCTCCGGCCGCGGCGCACTGCAACAACACATCATCCTCTGGATCATCAGGAACCATCCTCGGCACGAGGGATGGCATCTCGATCAGGTCGGCGAACTCCCTGAGCACCGCGGCGGCGAGCACGATCGTCTCAGAGGTAATCCCGGGGTAGGCGCGGCGGATCTTGGGCCGGCCAAGCACAGCGGCATATGTGGCGATCACCGCCTCGCAGGTCACAAGGGTGAAGGCACCGGCGCGCCAGCTTCGCAACATCAGACCGGCAGGGCCGGCCGGCGTGATGGTCCCGGAGACCAGCGTGTTGACATCCAGCGCGGCCCGCAGCATCGGCTACCGCCGGCGCCGCCGGCGTTTCGTGACTCCTCTGGCCTCCTCGGCGACGATCCGCTCAACCGCACCAGGATCGGCATCCTTGTTCGCCTCCCAGATGCGGTCGAAGACCGCGAACGCTTCCTGTCGACGCGCCTTCCATCGCTCGTACTCTTCGATGGGCATGATGACCGCCATCGGCCTCCCATGGCGGGCAATAATCACCCGGTCGCCCCGATAGTAGGCTTCCTGGATCAGCGAAGGTAACTGCTGGCGCGCTTCCTTCACGGACATCTGCCGCTCGGCCATGGGTGACACCATCCAGGCGTCCAAGATTCCAATGTACACTCAATAGAAATTGTACATAGTATGAAGGGGGTGTGTCCAGGGGAGACCCGACCGGGCGGCTGACCCGCTACCGGCCGATCGTCACCGCAATCCCCACGTGATCGGATGCCTGCCCGGGCAGCAGGTCGAAGTCGCGCGCGGACAGGTCCGGCGAGATCCAGACGTAGTCGATCCGCTCGTACGGCCGCCACGATGGATACGTGAACCCGTCGCCCTCGCCCGCGAGCTCGAAACTGTCGCGCCATCCCGCCTCGCGCAGCATGGCGATCTCGCGGGCATCCGGCGTCGCGTTGAGATCCCCCAGGAGGACCGTTCGGTCGCGCCGGCCCCACAGCTCGATCACCGCGGCGGCCTGCGGCACGCGGATGTGGCCCTGCCCCTCGATGTGGTGGAAGTGCGTGGCGATCACGAGCAGGCGTTCTCCGCTCCCGAGGTCTACCTCGACCCACTGCGCGCCCCGCCGCATCGGCGCGCCGCCCCGCGGCACCTCGATGCGGCCCGACGAAAGGATGGGGCGCCGGGACAGCACCGCGTTGCCCTGCACGACGTCCTGCGCCGGTCCCCACACCACCGGCATCCGGAGCCGGCGGGAGAGCCAAGTCAGCATTTCGGTGGAGCCGTTGATGACCCAGCCGCGGGAGACCTCCTGCAGCGCGATCACGTCCGCGCCCGAGGCCTCGATGGTCGCGGCCAGGGCCTCGAGGTCCTGCATCCCCGACACCGCGTACCCCTGGTGGAGGTTGTAGGACATGACGCGCACCGGCCAGCCCGCGCCGGGTGTCGCGGCCGGCGGCCTTGAGGTGATCCACAGGACCGCCGGCACGGCCAGCAGCATCCCGGCGAGCCGCAGTCCGGGGAGCCGCGGCATCGCGGCGGTCCGCGGGTCGCCGAGGGTCCGCCACCCTCCGGAGGCCAACGGCGGGATCATCGCCACCTTTCGGAGCGCGGGGGCCGCGAAGGCCGCGGCCAGCGCGGCGGCTACGGGCACGATGACCGCGTTCTCAAACGGCAGCCTGATGTCGTACGTCACGTAATAGAGGAAGGCGCCCACCGCGAACAGCAGCATGCCCAATGCCCACGCCCGGGCGCCGGGCGCAAAGCCGCGCGCTCGGGCCCGACCGGCAGCGCGATTGGCTCCGGCCATCAGCGGCAGGGTAATCACGCCTGCTGCCACGCTGCCCACCGCGAACGCGGCGATCGCCGCGGGCCCGGTCCCGTGCGCCAGAACCGCCGCCGGGATGAGCGCCAGCACCGCGAGCACGGCCCCTGCGCTGCGGGTCAGCCGGGCAAGCACTGCGACGGCGACGAGGTTGGCGGCCAGCACGCCCGTCAGCGCGCCGAAGAACGGCCAGCCGCTCGCGGCGGTCAGCCGCGCGGGGTTCTGGAAGATCAGCACTCCAAGGAGCAGGATAGGACCCAGGCCGGCGAGGGTCCACCAACCGCCGCGCTCCGGTGCGGTCTGGCCCACCGCGCCCGCGCCGCCCACCGCAAGGCCCCCCAGCAGCCAGCCATAGACGAGCGCGAGGCCGATCGTCACAAGCACGGGCGTCGGCGTGCGCTGCCAGACCAGGTCCCAGCTCCAGAAGGCGCCGGCGAGTGCGACGTCAAGGGAGAACCCGAGCACGCAGCCGATCGCCAGACGCCTGGGCGCCCCGTCATCCCCGGCGGGGCGCACGAACGCCAACAGTCCCGGCACCGTCCAGAGAAAGCCCACCGTGCCGGCCGCGGACAGCCACAGCATCGTCGGCGGATCCGCGAACTGCGCAAGCACGCGCGCCAGCACCAGCGCGCCGGCGCTCAACCGCAGCGCCCGCGCAGCACCGAGCAGCCGCCAGACGAACGGCGCGAGCCAGGCCGTGAGGAACACGCTGATCGCAAAGACGCCCAGGCCGATCGACGTCACACCCGGGCGCGTGCCGTAGGTGTGCACGAGCAGGGGCAGAAACGCCCGCAGCGTCTGCAGGCCGAGGACCACCGTCAGGGCAACGAGGAGGACGTCGCTCCGGGCCGGCGCGCCGGCGCGGCTCACGGCGATCCCCTCAAGTACTGCGGCCGCCTTCCCAGGGGACGTCCGGCGTCCCGGCGCGGCGGTTGATGAGGCGGGCCATCACGAATAGGCAGTCCGACAACCGGTTGAGGTAGCGGAGGATCTCCGGGTTCACCGCCTCTACCCGCGCCAGCGCAACGACCCGGCGCTCGGCCCGGCGGACCAACGACCGCGCCTGATGACACAGCGCGGCGGCCGGTGTGCCGCCCGGGAGGATAAAGGTCCGAAGCGGCTCCAGGTGCTCCTCCCAGCGATCGATCAGGTGCTCGAGGGCGTCCGCCGCTGCGGGCTCCACCGCGGGAACGCGCCCCGGCTCAGGTGTGGCCAGCTCCGCGCCGATGTCGAACAGCGTCCGCTGCACGCCGTAGACCACATCGGCCAGATCACCGTCGAGGTGCGCCGCGAGCACGCCCAGCGCGCTGTTGGCCTCGTCGAGGGTCCCGTATGCCTCGACGCGCAGGTGGTCCTTGGCGACCCGGCGGCCGCCGAAGAGTCCGGTCTCGCCGCCGTCGCCGGTGCGGGTGTAGATCCTCGGCACGCCGCTCCCCGCTACTCTCCGCCCGCGCTGGGTGTCCCGGCCAGCGCCTCCCGCGGCGTCTGGGCGTCGGCGTGCTGCGGGATGAACCGTGCGAACCAGTCCGTGATCAGCCGGAGCCGCTCGATCCGGTGATCGGGCCGGCCGTTGCGGGACATGTCGTGGCTCTCGTCCGGGAAGCGCGCGAAGACGACTTCCTTGCCCTGCTTCTTGAGCGCGGCGAAGAGCTGCTCGCCCTCGCCGATCGGGCAGCGCAGGTCGTTCTCGCTGTGCAGGATCAACAGCGGCGTGGTGATGTCCTTGACGTAGGCCAGCGGCGAGCGCTCCCAGTAGAACATCGGGTTCTCCCAGGGATCGCCCGGGAACTCCCAGTAGCCCTTGAAGTAGGCCAGGTCGCTGGTCCCCCACTGGCTGAGGCAGTTGGCGATCGAGCGCATCGTCACCGCAGCCTTGAACCGTTGCGTGTGGCCGACGACCCAGTTCGTCATGTAGCCGCCGTAGGATCCACCTTCCACGCCGAGGCGGTCGGGGTCGAGAAACGAGAAGCGATCGAGCGCGGCGTCGAGCCCGGCCATGAGGTCGGCGCAGTCCTTGCCCCCCCAGTCGTGGTGGGTGGCCGCGCAGAACGTCTGGCCGTATCCCTGGCTGCCGCGCGGGTTGGCGTACACCACGGCGTAGCCCAGGGCGGCCAGCACCTGGAACTCGTGGAAGAAGGCCTCACCGTACGCGGCGTGCGGCCCGCCGTGAATCGCTAGGATCGTGGGATACCGGCGGCCCGGCTCCGGACCGACGGGAGGCAGCACCCACCCTTCCATGGCCCATCCGTCGGCGCCGACAAAGTCGAAGCGCTCGGGCGTGCTGAGCTCGATGCCACCCAGCGCCGCCTCGTTCACGAGGGTGAGCCGACGCTCACGCGCCGTAGGGATGGTGGGACGGCCCTCCATCAGACCGTCGACCTCGGCGATCCAGACGTCGCCGGGTGTCACAGGATCCGAGATCGCCAGGGCCACCCGGCGGCGCGCCGCATCGTACGATTCGGCGTAGATCTCGCGGCGGCCGGCGGTCATCAGGTGGACGGTGCCGCTTTCGACCTCGACCGCGGCGAGCTGCGTCGTGCCGCCCTCGGCGACCATCACGAAGACGAACCGGCCGTCGGGCGACCACACCGGCCGTCCCGCCGCCGGATGCGCGCGCATGTCGGAGATGACGTGATGGGTGAGCGACCGGTCGAAGTCCCGGGTCAGGCACCGCGGCGGGGTACTGCCGTCGGCTGGGACGATCCAGAGCATGATGTTCGAAGCGCCCATGCAGACGTTCTCGTGCCCCAGGTAGGCAATCTGCGTCCCCTCCGGTGACCACACCGGCGTGAGCACCGGTCCCACGCCCGCGGTGAGACGCCGCATCTCGCCGGTGGCCAGCGTGAGCACCCACACATCGGCGATATTGGTGTAGTCCGCGTCGTCGGAGCGGTTGGCGACCAGCGCCAGGCGCGCCCCGTCGGGGCTCCAGGCCGGCTCGCGGTGGTCGAAGTCCCCGCTGGTCACCTGGCGGGCCTCGCCGCCGGATGCGGGCACGATGAAGGTGTGCTTGTACCGGTTGTCCCAGAAGCCCTCGCCGTCGAACTTGTGTTTCATGCGCGTGATGACCTTGACGTCGCTGCGCGGCTTTTCGGCAATCGGCGCCTTGCCCGTAAACGCGATCCGGGTGCCGTCGGGGGACCAGGTCGCATCCGCGGGGTCGTGCTCGGCCTGCGTCACACGGCGGGCCTCGCCGCCGCCGACCGGGATGACCCAGAGGTGCTTCGGCGCCCTAGCACCGGGCGCCGGTGCGCCGCGGTCGGAGGTGAACAGCACGTGGGCGCCGTCGGGGGACCACACGGGCCTGCGGTCGCGGAACGCGCCGCTGGTGAACTGCCTAGGGGCGCCTCCCGCCGCGCCGGTCAGCCAGATCGCGGACTTGTACGCGTACGGCGGCTGACCGTCGCCCGGGGTCTTCTCGATCGCGTCCATCGCGTACGCGACCGTCTCGCCATCGGGGGACAGCGCCAAATCGCCGAGAAAGCGCAGCGCGAACAGATCATCGATCGTGATCCGCCGAGAACTCATGCAGACCTCCGCACCTGGGGTAGTGGTCAAGATGTTCGGGCCGCGCGCAACCCGCTCCTTTCCGCCGTGGTCAGCGTCCAAGCGCCAACCGCTCGATGAGCGGCACAGGCAGGTGGGCCTGCTCCATCTTCCGCTGCGTGACCTCGATGGGGTACGGGACGCGGAAGAGCGTCACGGTCTGCGCCTCGGTATCGAGCATCACGTACGCGGCGCGCGGGTCGCCGTCGCGGGGCTGACCGACGCTGCCGGCGTTGATGATGTAGCGCCGGGACTCATCGAGCGACAGCGGGATCTCAGGCAGCAGGCCCTTGGCGCTGACGCGGCCGTTCGCCTCGACGAAGACCGCTGGCTGGTGCGTATGTCCGACCAGGGCAACCCGGAACCCGCGATCGGCGAAGCTCGCGCGCGCGGTGCGGGTGTCGAGAATGTACTCGTCGACCGGGCGCCGCGGGCTCCCGTGCACCAGGAGCAGCCCCTCGACGTCTGTGCGCGCCGGCAGGTCGCTCAGGAACTCGCGGGTGTCCTCGACCAGCGCCTGCTGCGTCCACAGGATGGCCTCCTGGGCGAACAGGTTGAAGTCGTCGATGGGCCGCGCGGCAATGGCGGCCTGGTCGTGATTGCCCAGCACCGCGGCACGCAGGTGGGGTCGCAGCCTGTCGACGCACTCGTTGGGATCGGGGCCGTATCCGACGAAATCACCCAGGCAGACGATGAGGTCGGGCGTCTGCGCGTCCAGGTGGGCCAGAACCGCCTCGAGCGCTTCGAAGTTGGCGTGGACGTCAGAGATGACGCCGATGCGCATCAGCGGGTGTCATCGAGCCTGCGCAGCGCCTCGGCGATCTGCTCCGCCTCTTCGGGTGTCGGCGGAGGAGGCGCCGGGGCCGCGGGGGGCCGGGCAGACAGGTTGCTGCGCACAAAGCGCCGCAGGATCACGACGCCGACGACGAGCGCCAGGGGCAGTGACAACCAGAGGATGACGCCGCTCCCTCGCGGTCGGGGAGTGGCCAGCGCGCCCTCACCGAACTGGTCGACGAAGTACGCGATGATCTCCTCTCGCGTCTGGCCGGCCTGCAACCGCTGCCGGATCTCGGCCCGCATCTGCTCGGCGAGCTGCGCCCCTGAATCCGCGACGGTTTGCCCGGCGCACACCGGACACATCAGGTCCTTGGCGATGGCGTAGACCTGGTCCTCGAGCGTCGGCGCGGCGGCCGCGCCCACCGGACCCAGGAGGGACACCGCGGCCAGGATCGCAACGGCCGCTGCGAGGGCGGCGGCAAGTCGCCATCGCGCCCAGCTGCCAACCGCAGCGGCGGCGCTCGTCCCGTGCATCATCTCAGAGTTCCCTCCGCCTGCTTGAGCTCCCACCGACATCCTAGCATGCGATACGCGTCTGCGGCCGCCGCCTGTTCATCCAGCGCCTCGTCGAGGTCGAGCGCGTAGAGCGCCCGCGCGCGCACGAGGCGCGCGGCCGCCTCGTGATAGCGATCGCCCCGGACGGCGAGTGCTGCCAACGATTCGCGCACCGCGAGTTCCGCCTTGCCCGCCTGGCCGACGGCCAGCAGCACCGCCGCGTATCCGATGCCCACCCGCGCGCGTCCCTCCGCATCACGCGTCGGCCAGCGCCGCCGGGCCTCCTCGTAGAGCGTCACGGCGCGGCGCAGCGCGCGCCTGTCGTCCCCGGCGGCCCGCGCGAGCAGGCCTGCCCGGCTGGCGAGGGCGGCGGCCAGCCAGTCGTCGCGCCGGGCTCGGCGCGCCATCCGCACGGTCCGCTCAGAATACTCCAGCCCCGCGGCCAGGGACTCGCCGGCCCGAGCCGGCACGACGTCCGCCAGATCGCGGTGGAGGCTTTCGACCAGGGTTCGATAGGGAATCGCGGCGGCCTCGCCCTGCCCCCGTGCCGCGACGTTGACGAGTTCCCGCGCGCGCTGCAGTCCGGCCTCCATGGGCTCAGGCCTGCGCGTGTAGCGAAGGGCCGTGGCCATTCCCAACAGCCAGAGGGTCAAAGTCGCGGGCTCGGCCGATCCCCGAACATCGGCCTCGGCGGCACGGAACGCCTCGAGCGCCCGGCGCAGCGCGGGCTCTCCCTCATGAAAGAATGCCTGCATCGCGGCGAGCCCGGCCTGGAGCAGGCTCGCAGTCGCGGCATCACTGCTCATGGAATGACCGGGGGATCACGACGCCGCAGCGCCGTCGCTCACCGGATCGCCTCGACGACCTCGGCGCCACGGCGGCGCGCCCTCAAGAGAACCGTGTACAGGAGGATTGAGACAATCGCCACGATCGGCAGTCCCATGGGGACCCCGGCCACAAACGGCAGCCGCTCCGCGAGCCCGAGGCCCAACTGCAGCGTGCATGCGCCCAGCAGCGCGAGGCCCACGCCTCCCACCGCACCGGCCCGGCCGACGTACGCCGTGGTGGCGACGTGTGGAAGCAGCCGGATGAACCATCCGGCGATCGCCGCGGCCATCGAGACCGGCGTGATGAACGGCGAGCCCACCAGGCCCAGCGCCATGGCCAGCCCCTGCTGGATGACGACGAATCCGAACCCGGCCCCGGCGGCCGCGCCGTAGGCGAGACCGGTCGGGCCGTTGGTGGGCACCATCAGGATCGCGGACAGCGGCCCAAGCGCTTTGAGCAGCTCTCCGACAGAGGCCGCGATGAGAATCGCCACGACGACCGACACCGGCCCGGTGGTCAGGGCGCTGATCGGTGCCAGGAGCTCACCGGCGAGCTTCACCGCCTCGCGCGCGAAGTACCCGGCGATGACGCCGGAAAGCAAGCAGTACCAGAGCAGCGGCCGGCGCAGATCGCGGCCCGCAAGCGGAAGCAGGCCCACGAGGGCGTAGAAGCCGGCAATGGCGAGCGCGGTGTACTGGGGCATCCGGCGATCCTTGGAGTCACACGACCCTGGCCATTGTAGGGCACAGGCGCGGTAAGGGTCAATTTGGGGCTGACCTCTGTCGCTCCATCTTCTCCCGGGGTGGAAGACCGCGACCTGCACTACCTTGTTGCGTTCTTCGACATCGCGTCGCCAGATGCGGGCCCCAGCAGAGTAGGTTCCGCTGGTCAGGAATCACTCCTGCCGGACCGAGCGCGAGAACGGGCTCGGCACATGCATCGGTGGCCTGCCGGCCGTCGGCGCGCCCGCTCGTTCACACACCTCCTGCAGAATCTTGACCAACTCGCCTCGCCGACGGTGCGTCGGGGCGAGTTCGGCCACCAGGTGTCCGCCCCGGTGGACGTTGCGGACCGCTGTGGTGTAGAACGGCGCCCAGAACGCCTCCTCGTCGCCCTCGAGCAGCACGACGATCCGCCAGCCAAAGCGCGCTTCAAGCCGGCAGCCGCCGGGCGTGGCCACCACCCAGGCGTCGGCCGCGCCGAACTCGCGCCGGAGGACCTCACGCAGCCGTGAGGTCAGCAGCGGGCGGCCGGGCCACCGCCCGGCCGCCCGCGAGCGGACTCCCCCCCGGGCGGACCGCTCACTCATGCTCCATCCGCGCGCTCAGGTCGTCGAGGAACGCCGCCAGATACGCCGCGCCGATCTCGTGCGCGGGCACGCCCGGCCGTAGGATCGCTTCGGGGACTTGAAGGACCGCGGCCATGTCATGCGCCAACGGCCGTAGGGTCTTGAGGTACATCTGCATCGCCTTGCGGGCCGACCGCGTGTGCGGCACCGGCATCACGAACCCATGGCTGCGCTCGCCGGGCGTCAGCCGTCGGTCACCTCTCATGTCCGCCACCTCGCTTCGCCTGCGCGCCATGCCGGCTACTGGTGCGGCACCGTGAACTCGATGACCGCCGGGGAGACCAGCCGCCGGTAGTCGGCGCTCGGGATGGTCATCGTCTCACGGTGCGAGCACGCGTTGAACACCAGCGTGGGCTCGTCGATCAGGCTGCGGTCCATGTAGACGGGGATGTCGTAGAGGTGGCCGAACGGCGGCATGGCGCCGGCCTCGCAGTCGGGGAACTTCGCGGCGAACTCGTCCTCGCGGGCGAGCCGGGCGACCTTCGCGTCAAGCGCCGCCCGGAGCCTGACCAGATCGACCCGAGCGGATGCGGGAAGCACCAGCATCACGTGCTTCCCATCGGCCTCGGCGATCACGACCTTGGCGAACTGGCGGCCGGGGACGTGTCTGAGCGCAGCGACTTCCTGGGCGGTGTAGGCTTCTGCGTGAGGGGTGATCTCGTACCGGACGCCCTGCTCGCGCAGGTAGGTTTCGAGGCGTTCGCGTCCTCGCATATCCGCTCTCCCCCTTTCGCGCGGTCGTCACGGACTTCCCAATCCGGTCATCCACGCTCGACCGATGAGCGCGGCCTGGGTCAACGAGATCAGGGCAAGCGTGCGCGCCTTGCCCGAGGCGGACTCGGGGGCCGCGCTCCGGCGGAGGAGCCCGCCGGGACGCAGCCCATACTGGACCAGACCTCCGGCCAATGCCAGCAGGCCGTAGAGGACGTGCAGTGAGCGCAGCGGCCGCGTGCCGCCGGCGAACAATAGCAGCCCCGAACCCGCCTGCGCAACGACCGCGACCAGGCAGATCAGGCTCAGGCCCCAGAACCAGCCGGGCAGCGGGCGCCGGACGAGCGCCAGACCGCCCGCGATGAGCGCGAGGACGACGTACCCGATCATGGGGCCGAAGCGCAGGATGGAGGCGGCGTGCACGCTGCTCAGCATGACGGCTCGGACTCCCGCCGGGTTCGTTCCACGCCTTGCGCGGCCGCCCCTGCCGGAGCCGTTCGCGGGCGGTTTCGTCCGCAGTACGGCACGGCACCGTCAGGCGGGGACCGGCCGGTCGGTCGGTGAAGCTCCACTCAGGGGTCGATACAGCGAATTACCCGGAGGATACCATGCGGGTCGCCGTGTGCGGAGCCGGCGGCGTCGGCGGGTACTTTGGAGGATGCCTGGCAAGAGCCGGCGTCGATGTCACGCTCATCGCCCGGGGGGATCACCTGCGCGCCATGCAGCAGCACGGGCTGCGGGTGGACAGTCCCAGGGGCGACTTCGTGGTCCATCCCGTCAAGGCCACCGACGATCCGGCGGCCGTCGGGCCGGTCGATGTCGTGATCGTGGCTGTCAAGGCCTGGCAGGTGCCGGACGCCGCGCAGGCCGTCCGGCCGATGCTCGGCCCGCAGACGTTTGTGGTGCCGCTGCAGAACGGCGTGGAAGCGCCCGCCCAACTGGCCGAGGCGCTTGGGGCCGGGCGCGTGGTCGGCGGGTTGTGCCGGATCATCAGCATGATCGCCGGGCCCGGCCACATCCGCCACGCCGGGCTGGAGCCCACGATCGTCATCGGCGAACTCGACCGCCGGCCGGGCGAGCGGACCGAGCGTCTGCGGCAGACCCTCGAGCAGGCGGGCATCACGGCACAGGTGGCATCCGACATCCACGTGGCCCTGTGGGAGAAGTTCATCTTCCTGGCGCCGCTGTCTGGGGTCGGCGGCGTGACCCGCGCGCCGATCGGCGTGATGCGCGCCGTCCCCGAGACGCGCCAGCTCCTCGAAGCCGCGATGGCCGAGGTCGCCACACTGGCCCGCGCGCGTGGCATCGCGTTGCCCGACGATGCGGTGGCCCGCGCCATGGCGATCGTGGACGCCACGCCGGCCGAGGGCACCGCCTCGATGCAGCGGGACCTCATCGCGGGCCGGCCGTCCGAGCTGGAGTCGCAGAACGGCGCGGTGGTCCGGCTGGGCCGGGAGGCCGGTGTGCCGACGCCGGTGCACGCGTTTCTCTACGCCGCGCTGCTGCCGATGGAGCTCCGCGCGCGCGGACGGGTACAGGACGCGCCGGTTCAGACGTAGAGCGCCTGAAGCGCCAGGATGGCCTGCCGGTTGTTCTCGAACGCCAGCGCCTCGGGCGGCCGGTCGAGCGGGAACCAGGCGGCCTCGCTCACGTCGCTCGCCGGCGCGATCTCGCCGCGGCTGATCGCGGCCTCGTAGTAGATGTTCAGCGTCGACTCGCTGTCGTCGCCGTAGTGGTCCATGAAGATGCCGACCATCCGCCGGATCGTGACCGCAATCCCCAGCTCTTCCGCCATCTCGCGCGCCACGGCAGCCTCGGGATGCTCGCCGGGATCGATGAAGCCGCCCGGGCAGTCCCAGTGGTCCTGCCGGGGTGGGCGGGCGCGGCGCGCGAGCAGGACCTCGACCCCGCCGCCCGGCCGGTAGCGCGTGATCAGCGCCGAGGCTGTCGGTTTGGGATTCAGCCACTCGATGTGGCCGCACCGCGTGCAGACGGGCTGCGGGTGGCGCTCATCGTCCAGGCGACGCCACTCCAGCGGCCCGGCGCACTGCGTGCAGAACCGGGGGGTCACCGGGTGAGAGCAGCCCGTGCCGCCTCTTCCCGGCTGATCCCGTAGAGGCTCCTGATGGTGGTCTCCGGCGTCTCCGAGGCGTACAGCCGCATGAACATCTCCATGCCCTTGAGTTCGACGAGGTAGCTGACAAACCGGCGGCTGGCGAAGTAGTATGCCCTGCGCCTCACGAGGTCCGTCTCAGCCCAACCCGGCGGGGTACGTGTGGTACCGAGATACTCCAGGATTTCGGGGAAGATTTCGGGGGGCCACTCGTCTCCGGCGGGATTCGGACCGACCGCGGCTCCGGGTAGCACGACGAGGGCGACGTAGTCGGCGAGCCCCTCGCGCAGCGTGTGGCTGTGGTGTCGCCATGTGAACAGATGGGTCAGTTCGTGCACGTAGGTCGCATCGGCACCCCGCATGGCGCCCCGGTAGACCCTCGGGCCGAGAAAGATCAGGGGCCTTGGATCGCTGGGGTGCCGGTATCCCCTCCAGACGTGGGACGCCGTCACCGCCTCCGAGACGTAGGCGTGCACCCTGGAGCCCAGTGTGGCCGTGTCGAACTTGACACCGGTCACCCGCTCGACCTGTCGGTAGGCGCTGTCGAGCATCGTCGCAAATGCGGGATCAACATCGACTCCGTGCTGATAGAGATCCGCGTGTGCGCCGCTCGCGACACGTCGCGCCTGGGCCACGATGTGCTCATCCGACATGGCCCGGGGTACTGCGCCGCGCACCGCTGTGGCGAGCATCGCCAGAAACAGCACCAGGAACAGACCCGCGATCCTCACTCCATTGGTGATCGTCTCAAGAGCACAGCGCGCAGTCAACTGCGCCGGCGTCAGAGCGAATGCCTCACGTAGCCTGCCTCGCACGGCCGGCCGTGGCAGAACAGCAGGCTGCGTTCCGCCGGGAAGAAGATTGCGGTCGAAATCGTAGCGCCGGCGTCTCCGGTCGCATGCCGGCAGATCGCAACGCCGCCATCGTCATGGCCGGCCATGATCTGCCCGGCGTGGTCCTCATCGAGACGGCCCCGATGCGCGCGCAGATGCCGGCGGATGGTTCGCAGGCGCGCCTCGCTCTGGCCGTCCGGACCGCCGGCATCGCGTCTCCGGTACTGCCCCCGCATGGCAGGGCTGACAAAGTGATTCGTGGCCGTGACGACATGGCTTCTCGGGTAGACGATTCCCCGGGAGCGGTGGCCGGCCTCGAACACCGCCATCCTGCCCTCCGCATCGAGCAGGATCAGATTCCCGCCGCCCATCTGCGGCGCCCGCCTGAGATAGGCCAACGCCGCGCGCACCGACGCGTGGTGCTCGAGCAGCTCCATCATCAGGGTGTAGCGGGCGAGCCCGGGACCGAGGTCCGACGACAGCACGTGCGTGTCGGCCACGGCGAGCCCCTGCTCGTTCATCCCCGAGCTGAAGACCCCCGGGCTGGCGGCGCTGGTCACGTAGAGGTACCGATAGCCCTCCCGCGGCGTGGCGCGGGCCAGGGTCTGAAGGGCCGCATGCGCCAGGCTGTAGTCACGGTTCTTGGCCAGGATGGGCACGCCGCCGGCGGTCGCCGGACCCGAGGCCGCCCACACGGTGCATCCCTCGGCCTGTGCGCCCGCTCCCACGCGGTCTTCTAGATAGGAGGCTGCCGCGTAGCGAAGGAGGCGCGCCGGATCGATCTCGAGGGCCTCGGCGATGCCGGCCACCATGTCGAGGGTGGAACGCGCCTGCTGCTCCCAGGTCCGTTCAAGCTCCTGCAAGGGTCCGGCGATGGGCTTGCCCTGTAGCGCAGCCAGACGCCGGTCGATCACCGCGAGGATGCGCGGCCGCAGGTCGAGGACCTGCCGGCCGTGCTGAAGCCCCATCTGGAAGTGATCGCCCTGAAGGGTAAGCATCGGCCGGCCGCTCACGCCCCGGCACGAAGCGTGTCTTCAGATACCTGGGGATGGCGGTCGTGCAGCCAGCAGGCCACGCGCTGCCGGCCCACCTGGAAGAAGGGCGGCTGCCGCTCGACGCAGTCGGTCCGGTCGCGCGCAAAGCACCGCGGATGGAACGGGCACCCGCCGGGCGGGTTGATGGGGCTGGGCACCGTGCCCTGCAGGAGGATACGCTGCCGGCGCGCCGACCGATCAACAGAGGGGATCGCCGCCAGGAGCGCCTGCGTGTAGGGGTGCAGCGGGTTGGCAAACAGGTCGTCCGTCGGCCCCTCTTCGACGATCCGTCCCAGGTACATCACGGCCACCCGATCGCTGATATGGTGGATCAGGCTCAGGTCGTGCGCGATGAACAGGTAGGTGAGACGGTATTCGTCCTGCAGTTCCTCCAGCAGGTTGATCACCTGCGCCTGGACAGACACGTCCAGGGACGAGACGGGTTCGTCGGCCACGATGAACTGAGGCTGCATGGCCAGGGCGCGGGCGATGCCGATCCGCTGGCGCTGGCCGCCCGAGAACTGGTGCGGGTACTGATCGAGGTGGCGGGGGCTCAGGCCGACCCGCCTGAGCAGGCCGACGACGATCTCCTCCTGCTCGTGGATCGCGATGATGCCCCGGCTCCGCAGCGGCACCGACACGATCTCGCGGACGGTCTTGCGCGGGTTGAGCGACGAGTAGGGATTCTGGAAGATCACCTGGGCCACCCGGTAGAAGCCCGGCCCGCGCGGAGTGCCGCCGGCGTCTGCGCCGGCGGCCGGCCTGGCGCCCACGACGGGGACGCCGTTGAACAGGACCTCCCCAGAGGTCGGCTCGTACAACTGGCTGACGACGCGGCCGAAGGTCGTCTTGCCGCACCCGCTCTCGCCCACGAGGCCCACCGTCTCCCCGGGCCAGATCTTGAGGCTCGCCCCATCCACCGCGCGCACGATGGTGTCGCGGGCGCCGGCCAGCGCGCGCGCGAGGAAGCCCGGGCGCATGACGAAATGCTTGACGATGCTGCGCGCTTCGACCAGGGGCACGCCGCCTTGCATCACGGGCCCCCCGCGCGAACGTCCGACCATGCCCAGTCGTCCTCCCGCCGCGGCGCGTGGCGCAGGCAGCGGGACAGGTGCCCGGGCCCGACCTCGAACAACGGAATGGGCCCCGCTTCGCAGGCGGGCTCCCGGTGCGGGCAGCGCGGGGCAAAGGCGCATCCGCGACCCAGCGCGGCCAGGTCAGGGACGTTGCCGGGAATTGGCTCGATGCGCGTACGGCGCGAGGCAATGCGGGGGATGCAGGAGAGCAGGCCGCGGGTGTAGGGATGCTGGGGGGACTCGATGACCTCGTCGACCGTCCCACTCTCGACGATGCGTCCGGCATACATCACGGCGATGCGCTGGCAGAACTCCGAGGCCAGGTCCAGGTTGTGCGTGACCAGCACGATGGCGACACCGCGCTCCTGGTTGATCTTCCGCATCAGGTCCATGATCTGCGCCTGGATCGTCACGTCCAGCGACGTCGTCGGCTCGTCGGCGAGCAGCAACTGTGGTTCGCACGCCAGCGCGATCGCGATCAGGGCGCGCTGCTGCATCCCGCCGCTGAACTGGTGCGGGTACTCACGCAGGCGGTCGGTAGGCGCGGAGATGCCCACCTCCTCCAGGAGCTGGCAGACCCGTTCCTGCTCTGCCCGGGCCTGCGCCCGGTTCAGCAGCCAGGCCGGCCGGCCGCTGTCGAGGATATTGTGGATGCGCAGCGACTCGCGAATCTGCTCGCCGACCGGGAAGGCGGGGTTCAGGCTGGTCAGCGGATCTTGGAACACCATGGCGATGTCCTTGCCCCTGACGCGGCGCATCTGCGCCCCGGGCAGTGTGAGCAGATCGCGTCCCTCGAAGCGGATCTCGCCGGAGACGATGCGGCCGGGAGACGCAACCAGGCGCAGGATGGACAGCATCATCACGCTCTTGCCGCATCCCGATTCGCCGACGACGCCCAGGATCTCGCCGCGGTTCAGCGCGAGATCCACACCCGCCACCGCCGTCACCAGGCCGCGCCGGGTGGGAAAGACGGTCGTCAGGTTTCGCAGCGCGAGCATCGGTCCGTCTGCGCCCGGGGTCCCCTACTCGATCTTCAGCCGTGGATCCAGAATGTCTCGCAGCCCCTCGCCGAACACGTTGATGGAGACCACGAGCATCAGGATCGCCAGGCCAGGGAAGGTCGACACCCAC
This sequence comes from Armatimonadota bacterium, assembly GCA_037443565.1. Taxonomy (GTDB): domain Bacteria; phylum Sysuimicrobiota; class Sysuimicrobiia; order Sysuimicrobiales; family Humicultoraceae; genus Fervidifonticultor_A. The sequence continues at coordinate 19,305 of JBBIOB010000015.1, forward strand.
CACGCGGTGAGCAGGTAGTCGCGGCCGCTGGCCACCATCGAACCCCAGGCCGGATCCGGCGGCTGAATGCCCAGCCCGAGGAAGCTCAGGCTGGCCTCCATGATGATCATGTGGCCCACGCGCAGGGTCGCAAGCACGAAGACCGACTGGACGATGTTGGGCAGGATCTCCGAGGCCATGATCGCGAGGTCGCTCCGCCCTGACACGCGGGCGGCCTCGACGTACTCCTTGACCTTCTCGCCCAGCATCTCGCCCCGCACGAGGCGGAAGAATTCGACCCAGCCTTTGAACGACAGCGCGAGGATGAGGTTCACAAAGCCCGGCCCCAGAAACGCCATCATCCCGATGGCGAAGACCAGGAACGGGAACGCGAGCAGCAGGTCGGCAAAGCGCGAGAGGCCCTCGTCCAGCCATCCCCGATAGTAACCGGCCACAGCCCCCAGGATCACACCGACGGTGACCGAGAAGGCCACGCTCAGCACGCCGACGGCCAGCGAGAGACGCGCCCCGTAGATGATGCGCGTCAGGAGGTCGCGTCCCTGGTCGTCGGCCCCCAGCGGGTACCTCCACGATCCGCCCTCTTCCCAGGCCGGCGGGTCGAACCGCGCCAGCAGGCTCCCCTGGGTCGGATCGTGGATCGTGATCAGGCCGGCGGCCGCCGCGGCCACGATGTAGAGCAGGACGATGACCCCGCCGATGAGCGTCACCGGTCGCTGCCACAGTTCCACCGCCAGCTCTGCGGTGCTTCGACGCCAGAGCCCAAGGCGGATGCGTAGCGCGTAGTCCCATCCGGCCGGTCTGCGGGTCTGGGCGTTGACCGTCATGGATGGGTTCTCCCGGCGCTCCTGTCGCCCTCAGAATGTGATGCGCGGGTTCAGATAGGTGTAGAGGATGTCCACGGCAAGATTCGTGGCCACAAAGGTGAACGCGTAGACCATGACGGCCCCCTGGATGAGGGGGAAGTCCCGGTTGAAGATGGCATCCACCACGAGGCGTCCCAGGCCCGGCCAGCTGAAGACCGTCTCGACGATCATGTTGCCACCCAGCAGCACGCCGACCTGAAGGCCGACGACGGTAACTGTGGGGATCAGGGCGTTGCGCAGCGTGTGCTTCATGATCACGACCCACTCGCTGGCGCCCTTGGCCCGGGCCACCCGGATGTAGTCGCTGCGCAGCACCTCCAGCATGCTGGAGCGCAGGACGCGGGCGATGATGGCGGCGACGCCCGCGCCGAGGGTCACCGACGGCAGCACCAGGTGCCGCAGGCTGCTCTTGAGGGCGGCCATGTTGCCGGTGAGCAGGCTGTCCACCACGTGCATCCCGGTGATGTGCTGGAGAAAGACGTCGTAGCTGAGACGGCCCTGCGCCGGAAGCACCTTGAACCACACGGCAAACACCAGGATCAGGATGATGCCGAACCAGAAGCCCGGCATCGAGATCCCCAGGAACGCGCCGGCCATGCTCAACCGGTCGGTGAGTGAATTCTGGCGGATCGCCGAGATGATGCCGATCGGCAGCGCGATGATGAGGCTCACCAGGAGGGCGCCCACGGTCAGCTCGATGGTCGCCGGTAGGCGCTCAACCAGCAGATCCACCACGGACTTGTTGCGGACGTACGAGTAGCCCAGATCCCCCCGCGCGGCGTTGCTGACGAAGTACCAGAGCTGCACCGCCAGGGGCCGGTCGAGGTGGAACTGGTGGCGGAGGAGCTCGACCTCACGGGCCGAGACGACGCCGCCCCGGCCGAGCATGATGTCCACGGGATCGCCCGGCGTGAGCCGGACGAAGAAGAACACAACGATGGCCACGCCGAACATCACGGGGATCGTGACGAGCACCCGCTCGAGGATCTTGACGGCTCTCAACGATACCCGCCCCTCACACCGGCACCGTGCCGGCCCTGGGCACCGAGGGATGGGCGCTGACCGCCGGACCTCGGCGGCCCAGGGCCGGCGACATTACCTCAGGCAGACATCGTGCAGGTTCACGCGGCTGTCAGACGCCGGCTTCCAGTTCTGCACGCGGGCCGAGGCGGCCTCGACGGCCTCCGGCAGCACCAGGAAGACCGCCGGGGCCTCGACGTAGATGATCCGCTGCGCCTCGTTGTACATCGCGCGGCGCCGCGCCGGGTCGGCTTCGACCTCGCCGTCGCGGATGAGGGTGTCGACCCGCGCGTTCGAATAACCGGAAAAGTTGCCGCGACCGTAGACCGCATCCCTGTAGGTCGCCCACTTGGCTTCCATGTGGCCGACGGGATCGAAGGCGGCATCGCCCCAATCTCCGACGTAGGCCTGGCGCTCGCCGGCGAGCAGCCTGGGCCGCACCACGCCGTATTCCCAGATGCGCACTCGCGCGTCGATGCCGATGTCGCGGAACATCGTCGACAACGCCTCGGCCAGAGAGCGGATGCTGTCGATCGTGTCGATGACGAAGGCGAGCGGCTTGCCGTCCTTCGTCAAGATCCCGCGGGGACCGGGGGTCCAACCCGCCTCGCGCAGCAACGCAAGCGCCCTGTCGCGATCGTAGGCGTACGGCTTGAGCGTCGGATCGGCGAAGTTGTTCAATGGCGACAGCGGCCCGCCCAAGGGCTTGGCCATGCCACCATACACCTTCTGGATGATCAGGTCCTTGTCGATGGCGTAGTTGAGCGCCCGCCGCACGCGCGCGTCGGTAAAGGGTTCCTGCTTGACGTTCATCTCCATCCACAGCGGGCGCGTCCCGGGCACGGTCTCGACCTGGACGCCCGGCGCCGCCTTGAGCCTGCTGACGAGTTCCGCCGGCACCTCGGTGATGATGTCCACCTCGCCGGCCAGCAGCGCCGCGATCCGGCTCGACGTCTCCGGGATCACGCGAAAGACCGCGCGCTGCACGCAGGCCTTGCCCACGGGCGGGATGGTGGGCGAGCCGCCGTAGTAGTCGTCGAAGCGCTCCATCACCACCTCTTCGAGCCCCGTCCTGGCGGAGACGAACTTGAAGGGGCCGGCGCCCATGGGCCGCTCGACCAGGCCCCTGGTCCCGACCCGCTCGAGGTACGCCTTGGACACGATCTGGTGATGGACGAGCTGCTGGAGCCCGGACGGCCAGGCGCCCCGGAAGGTCATGACCGCGGTCATGGCGTCCCGCTTCACAATCGAGACGAGCGGCTCGACCAACCCCTTGCGCGGGGAGGTGTGAGGCCTGGGATACTCGATGGCGTTCTCCTTGATCGTGCGCTCGAAGGTGAAGACCACGTCGTCCGCGGTGAGCGGCGTGCCGTCGTGGAACTTGATCCCCGGGCGGACCTTGACCTCCAGGGTCCTCGCGTCAAGCCAGGTCACCGACTCGGCAATCTCCATGTGCACGCCGCTCCTGGTGTCCCGGGTGACGATCCCGTCAAACATGTTGCGGATCACCGTCTCGGACTCCCGGGTGCGGTGATCGGCGGGGTCGAGCGTGGCCGGGGCCCGCGCGATGACCGCGACGAGTGTGTCGCGGGCCGCAGGCGCCGAGATGGCCGACGGGCTCCCGGAGGTGACCAGGAGCATGCCGACGACCATGAGCGCGAGCAGCACGTTCCAACGATTCCGTGCAACCAGCCAACCAGACATCTTGTTCATGAGATGGTCCCTCCTACAACGCAGTAGGCGGATCTCCACCGGTGAACCGGGTCCGCTGCCCGACCATCACCTCCTCCCCGAACAGTTAGCCGTCGAGAGGGGAGACTCCCCGTGCCGGGTTCGCAGAGGAGCGCTCCACGCCGTCACAGCACACCGCCGGCCTGCCGCGCAACGGCAGGTCCCTCCTGGATGATCGCCCTGACCTCTGCGACGGTGAGGCCGGCGAGGCCGAGCCGCTCGAGGGTGCGGCCCTCCGCCCAGAAGTCGCGCCGGAAGAGGGCGCCGCACACATCCACCAGGCCCGCGGTCGCGCGCATCTCCAGCCCGGCCAGGCGGCCGAGCGAAGCGATAGGTACCAGGCCCGTGGGGACGTCCTCCAGGACGTAACGAGTCTCCAGCGAGCGCGGGGCGGCGATCCCCGCGTAGGCCGGATTGCTCAGGATCCGTTCGTACAGCGTCGCTCCCTTGACGCCCTCGTAGCTCCGTTCCAGCCACTGGGCGGCCCCGGTGGCCCGCACCTCGTACGCGCGTGCGACGGCGAGCCGCTCCTCATCGAGCGCCTCGAGGAACCGCACGACGCCCGGCGTCATGTCGCGGTAAAACTCAAACGGCGCGCCGGCTTCGATCCGCGCCGCGCTCAGCACGACCGTGCCCGGGTGGAAGATGGCCCCGATGTTGTCCAGGCCGGTCTCCAGCACGTCCTGGGCCACGACAAACTGCGGATAGAAGGGGCGCAGGGCGTCGATCGCCAGCGGGGTATCACGCGTGGGCAGCGCGGCCAGCGGGACCTGACGTTTGATGCCGGACACGCGGACGCGGGCCGGGCCCGAGATCCGGCAGGCGAATAGGAGGGTCTGGGCTTCGGCCACGACCACCCGGCTCCTCGCGCCCGCGCGCTTCAGCACGTGGCGGAACTCCAGCGCACCGCCTGTTCGCCCGGGGTTGAGCACGATGACCTGACCGTCGCGCAGGTGCGGGCTGCAGGCCTCAGCCATCGCAGCGTGGGCCGTGGCCGGAACGACCACGAGAATGATGTCGGCATCGGAGACGGCGGCGGCGATGTCGGTCGTCACCAGGTCGAGCGGTCCCACACCGTCGATGGCGCCCTCAAGCCGCACGGCACCCGCCGCCTGGAGGTCCACGATCTCGTGCGGGAACGCGTTGTACAGCCGGACTGCGTAGCCCCTCCTGGCAAGATCGCCGGCAAAGGCGTGCCCGCCGTTGCCCGCGCCCAGAACCGCCACACGGGGCGTCATCTACCTGTGCCCCGCGTACTGCCCGACATCGAGCGGGATCAACTCCCGCTTCATGACCCGCAGCGCCTGCTCCGGGTTCACCTTCCCGTACAGCCCGCCCAGGATGCTGACCAGGTAGCGGGCGTCCAGCAACACGGGGCCGCGCGGCCGCAGCACGTGAGGGTCGGCGGGATCGTAGAGCACGCCGCGCGCGATCAGGGCCAGATCGTCCAGGTAGCGGGACGCCCGCTCCTGGCACTTGTGGTAGACGGTGCCGCCGATCAGAACGACCGTGACGGGCTGGTTGAGGAGGTTGACGCCGTACTGCAGGAAGTAGGTCTCGGTCTCCTCGACGTACCCGGCATGCTTGCGCGTGGCCGTGGCGAGGATCTCGCGCGCCAGCCACGACCGGGCGGCGTTCTCGACCGCCGTGTCCGGGACGACGTGGGGATTCGACGAGAGGAAGCTCAGGTACTGATCGAGGTCAATCTCCACATGGCCGTTGCGCGCGTACAGGAACTGTGCGAACTGCCCCGAGCCCGGGGTGAAGGCATCGGGGAAGTTCCGGCTCAGGTACGCCGACAGCTCCCGCTGCATGGTGCCGGCCCGAAACCGCTCGAGCTCCTTCAGGTTCTCGGCGTTGTAGCTGAGCCCGTACTTGCCCTCGACGCGGCGGTACGCCAGCGGACTGTTGGGCGTCTTGAGAATGGTGCGCTTGACGCGCCGCGCGTGGTCCGGTCCCTCGTAGACGTAGAGCGGGTTGTCGGACACGTTGGAGAAGAAGTCGGTTGTCGCGCCGCCGATGTCGAGCGCCATGACGTTCCCCAGCCCCTCCTCGTGGCCGTGGCCGTGGGCGAGCAGGTTGATGCCCCGGAACGCGGCCCGGGGGGTGGGGATGAACGGCGCGTCCATGTACTCCTCGACCACGTCGAAGCCCTTGCCCCGGATGATGACCGTCTGGAACAGCTCGCGGATGGCCTCGTTGACGACCTCGATGCGGAAGCGGTTCACCTCGGGCATCACGTTGTCGGTGATCCGGACGTCCACGTTGTTCCAGCGGAAGATGTGCTCGACCTGCTCGCGCACGTCCTGGTTGCCTGCATAGATGACGGGCACGCCGTAGCGCGTGTAGGTGGCGTCCTTCGCGTACTCGGCCAGCAGGCGGGCGTTGTGGAGCTCGGTCTCGGTATCACCGCCCTCGTCGACCCCTCCCGCGATCAGAATGATCTCGGGCTGGTCGTCCGTGTAGATGCGGCGGGCCGCCTCGGGCGTCAGCTTGCCATCGTAGCTCCCCACGAGTTTCGCGCCGGCCGTGAGCGCGGCGAGCTCTGCCGCGAATCCCGACTCCTCCCGGGTGAGCGCGACGGTCACCATCTTCAAGCCGCCCTTGGCGCTCGAGCAGGGGAGCCGGATGTCGAACCGACTCATCGCCTCTTCGAGCGGCTTCCAGTCGCCCCGCTCCCGGCACGCGGGCAGGACCCCCAGCCCGTTGGCCAGCCCGACGCGGATGTCGTCCACCGTGGTCGGGACGTAGCGGAGGTCGAACTGCTCGGTCTGCACGTCGAACAGGCCGACCTTGGTGTAGGTGGAGCCGAAGTCCACGACCAGGACCTGCTTCGCGCGGGCTGGGACCAGGCCGACACGCCGGGCCGCGAGGTCCTCCCGGCCGCTGGCTTCCTCCTCTTCCTTGTCCGTCTCGGTGATGTACGACTGGTCGGCGGCGATCGAGATACTCCGGTCGAAGTACCAGGGATAGTGCTGGCGCACCAGGTCGACCCGGGTGAACTCGTCCTTGACCGGGATCCCGTTCCACTCCTCGATCCGGCAGGCCCCGCCGACGACCTGGGTCCGGCACTTGCCGACCATCTCGTAGCGCCGGTCGGCCACGGTGATGTGCGGCGCCTGGTAGAGCCCGATCTGCAGGGCCAGCTCCAGCGCGTCGGGGCTGATGACCCCGCACGTGCCGGTCGAGTAGTGACGCTCGTCCGCCAGGGACAGCAGCATCGTCTCGTAGTTGCGCTCGGGGTCTTCTGCCGGCTCGCGCGCCCACTCCGTGAAGTTGGCCACGGTCACCGGGCCCTCGTAGCCGCCGATGAGCGCACCGTGCAGGACGTTGTACATGCTGGCCTTCTTCAGCTCGGCGATGCGGTCGCGCACCCAGGGATCGGCCCAGATGTTGGGGACGTGCCCCTTGGCGAAGTCCCAGCACACCTGCTTGGTGATCTGGCAGGATTCGATGATGTCCTCGGCCTTGGCCTCGTGGTGAGCTTCGGAGTGGGTCACGACGTGGAGGATATCGGGCTCCAGGTAGAGCTGCGTGTAGATCCCAAACGCCAGATGGCCCTTGGCCTGGTGCAGGTCGGGCGGGAAGCTGGGGAGCCCTGATCGCGTCTGCCGGATGATGTGGAAGTCAAAGTGGCGCGTCAGCGGCTCGATTAGCTCGTAGGCCGCCTTCATCTTGGCCAGGTCGTCGAGCGCCGAGATCTCGGGGGGCAGCTCGAACATCATCTGCATGACGTAATGCTTGATCCCGAGCTTGAGCGCCATCAGGCCGCAGAGCACGTGGTCGGTCACCTGCATGTCGTCGCTGGCGTAGCGCAGCCCCCACTGGTGGGGATCGTTGATCTCGCACGGCTTGCCCACGCTCGCCCAGTAGCGGATCGTGTCGTAGTGCTCCCGGAAGGAGTCGTGGATCGAGATGGGACCGCGCCCGTCCATCCGGTTGTAGAAGAAAATCGGGACCGCCGGGAAGCAGGTGTTCAGGTGCTCCTCCCACAGTTTGGCCAGCTCGAGGAGCTCGTCGGTGCCCGTGTAGATGCGCGTCATCGGGTAGTTGCCGCGCCGCGTCGCCGCCTTGAGCCGCCGGAGATCCTGGATCGTGCGGATAGGTGCGCCGCCCTGACCCGCCAGGTACTTCGAGGGATCCTCCTCGCCGCGGATGAACTTGGCCAGCATCTCCTGCGAGGTCTGGTCGGGGGCGAGTGACACGATCTCCAGCGCGCCGGCATCGGCCAGCGTCTCGATGCCCTCGATCGTCGGCTCGATCGTCTCGGCGGCGATGCCGATGTGCGCGCGGATGATCGGGCGGTTCTCCCGCTCCCGCACCTGCTGGATGCGCTCAACCAGGGAGTCGGACCACTGGATCTGTTCTTTGGTGCCGTGGACCGGCTGGCCGCGCGCAAAGCGTTCCAGCTCCTCCATGGTGATGTAGTCGTCGGCGATGACCTCGAAGAAGTGGTGGAACGGCGGCTTGCCCCGGTGCTCCTCGGCCACCGCGTCGAGGTCGTAGTGGCGCTCTTCGGGCGGCGAGAAGTCGTCCCGCTCGAGGGGCACGCCGGTCATCGCGCGCACCAGGTTGGCGGCCGGACGCAGTCCGCCGAAGCAGTAGCGGATGCCCGACGCGCTCGGGTGTAGATCGTACAGGGTGATCGTCTCCACGAACTCGGCGATCAGCTTGTCGACGTGCAGGTCGCCCAGCCGCATCGAGATCCCCACGACTTCGGGGCGCGCCTCGCGGATCTTGTTGACCACCTCGGGGATCGGCACCGCGGGGCCCAGCTTGACCGACATGTAGCCCATGCCGAGGTCCTGCAGCCAGTCGGCGAATCCCTCCACGCCCAGGTTGTGGACGCACTTGCCGATGGCCCCCACCATCACGCGGCGCTTCTTTGTGCGACCATCAGCCGTGGTGTCCATGGGCCCCTCTCCTCGAGCGCTCTCGCCGTGACGTCCTACAGGGAATAGGCGCGGCGGATCGTGAACCGGTAGCGGTCGCCGCGATAGTAGGCCTCATCGTACGTAATCGGCGCGCCCGACGCGGTGAGGACCGTCCGCGTGCTGGCGACCACCGGCTCGCCCTCCGGAATCTCCAGCACCTGCGCGATCGGCGCGGCGGCGGCGGCGGCCTCGTACGTCTGCGCGACCTGGGCCGGCTCGAGTCCGGCCACGCGCTTGATGTGCTCGAGCACCAGCCCGAACGTCGCCCGACCCTCGGCCTCCGCGGCCAGCACCGCCCTGGCGGTGGCCTCGCCGACGTCGGCGGGAAGATGGATGCGGTAGAAGGCAAGCGGCGCGCCGTTGGCTCGGCTCTGCATCTCGATGACGACGACGCGCTCACCGACGGGCAGCCCGAGCGCCTGGGCCACCGGGGCGGTGGCCACACCCCGGCCAATGTTGACAAGCCGCGAGGAGGGCGTGTAGCCGGCCGCGGCCACGGCCTCTGAGAACCGTACGACACGCGTGAGATCCTGATCGATGCGCGGCCCGGCGACAAACGTCCCCCGCGCGGGCACACGCATCAGCAGCCCCGCCGCCACCAGGTCGTTGATGGTCTGGCGCACCGTCGTCCGGCTGACACCGTACGCCCCGCAGATCTCGCGCTCCGAGGGGATCGGCTCTCCGGGACGGAACCGGCCCTGCCTGATGTCGCGGGCGAGCGCCGCACCAAGCTGGCGGTGGAGCGGGGTCGCCGCGTTCCGCTGGAGCTTCATGAGAGGCCCCCGGCCCCGGCGTCTGGTCATGACCAGTAGTGACCAATTACCCGCCGGCAGGCGCTGTTCCTGCCGGCGCCCCTCCTAGCACCGCTGCCGTGGGGTTACAGAAAAGCCAGCGGGCGGGGCGCGGACCAACCGCGCCCCGCCCGCCAGAAAAGCGTCCGCCTACCGGCGGCCCAGAATCGCGTCCTTCGCGGCCTTGGCCACGCGGAACCGCACCACGCGCCGGGCCGGGATCTTGATTGCCTCGCCGGTCTGGGGATTGCGTCCAACGCGGGCCTTGCGGTTGGCGAGGACGAGCTTGCCGATGCCGGGCACCGTGAACGTGTTCTTCGCCTCTTTGTACGACAGATGGGCCAGCTCGTCGAGGAACTGATTGGCGGTCTTCTTGGTGACGCCGGTCTTGGCCGCCAGGTGGGCTGCGATCTTCGCCTTGCTCATTGCCTTGGCCATATGTCCCTCCAGATGATGAGGCATTCGATTGCGGCGATTCCCCAAGGAAGGCGAAATCCCTGCTGCCCGCGGCCCCCGCAGAGCCTCGGGGCGCCCGGGCCGGGGCGGGGGACCTCTTGGCTAAGGTCCTACGGAAGGAACCTGAGAGCGATCGGTACGAGAATGGTGACGACGATCAGTCCGACCACCCAGTAGAACTGCTGGCGCGTATCACGCCGCAGCTCCCGAAGATCTACCTCGATGGTCGCCAGCCGCCTGTCGATCTGCGCGTAGCTGCCCTCCAGCCGCGCCATGCGGATGTCCAGCGATTCCGTCGCCATGGGACCTCCTGGCCCCGATGATACCATCCCTGCAGGGCCCTCAATTGCTCCATCGGTCGGAAGCCTGGCAACGTGCAGGGCTCGATCCGAGCAGTCGGATCGGTTCATCCATCGGCGGAGGCGACCGCCTCAAATCGGCATGGCCGACGGCTTGTCCCAGAGGATGATGCGAGCTTGCAACGGCGTCTGAGGTCTGCTGGCGCGCCCGGAGGGACTTGAACCCCCGACCTACGGCTCCGGAGGCCGCCGCTCTATCCGCTGAGCTACGGGCGCGCGCCGTGCCTCGATTATAGCATCATCGCCGGGCGTCTTGTTCGCCGTCCCCTCCGCCGGAGACCGGTGCCACCGGTCCCGGCACGCCGGCGGCGTGTACCGCCTCTTCTTCACGCGGTCGCCGGAGCAGCCACCGCACGAAGTCGTCGGCCAGCACGTAGATCACCGGGATGACGATCAGCGTCAGGAACGTGGACGTCGTGAGCCCGCCCAGCACGGCCACGCCGAGCGGCTGGCGCCATTCGGCGCCGCTCGTCCCCAATCCCAGCGCGACCGGCAGACCGCCTAGGATGGTCGTCATCGACGTCATGAGGATCGGCCGCAGCCGGGTCTGGCCCGCGTCCAGCAGGGCGTCCAGGCGGGACCTGCCGCTTGCCCGGAGCCGGTTGACGAAGTCCACCAGCACGATGGCGTTGTTCACGATGATGCCCGTCAGCATGATGATGCCGAGCAGCGACATGATGCTGACGTTGATGCGCGTGAGCGCCAGCAGCGGAAAGACGCCGACCGCGGCCAGCGGCAGCGTGAACATGATCGTGAACGGATGCACCAGCGACTCGAACTGCGCGGCCATGACCATGTAGACGAACAGGATCGCCAGCGCCAGCGAGATGAGCAGGTCGCGAAACGACTCGGCCTGGAACTGCGCCTCGCCGCCGAAGTCGATGGCAAATCCTGGCGGAAGCGACAACCCCGCTGTCGCCTTCTGGATGTCGGCGACGACGGCGCCCAGCGGCCGGTCCCTGAGGTCGGCGCTGATGAGCGCGAACTGCGCCCGATTCTTCCGCAGGACCGACGACGGCGCGCGGGACTCACTCATGCTCGCGACGTCGCGCAGGCGAATCGGCGCGCCGTCGGGCAGCCGGCCCACCGCGATCTCACCCAACCGGTCCACGCTGCCCCGGTCGGCGAGCTGCGCGCGCACGGTAATATCAAACTCGTCGCCGCCCACGCGATAGCGCGTGACCGCGGCGCCCTCGACCGCGGTGCGGATCGCCATCCCCACGCTCGCCGAGTTGAGCCCGAACCGGGCGGCCCGCTCGCGGTCGAGCGCGATCTGGATCTCGGGCTTACCGGGCGCCAGGGTGTTGTCCACGTTCACGGTGCCGGGTGTGTTGCGCACGATCTCCTCGACCTGCGCGGAGACGGCCTGCAGCCGCTCGGGATCGGCCCCCGTCACCTCGACCTGGATCGGCGCCATGCCGCCGCTGGCCTCGTTGCCGATCGAGACCTTGACCTTGGCCGCGGGGATCCCCGCCATGCGGCCGCGCAGGTCCTCCATGATGACGAAGATCGATCGGTCGCGCCGGGCTTTGTCCACCAGGCTGACGAAGATCTCGGAGATCTGCGAGCCCGGCGTCTGAAATCCGAACCCCTGGGTGCTCGCGCCGACCCGCGTGAAGTAGGTCTTGACCTCCGGCATCTGCTGCAGCACCGCCTCGGCCTGCCGCGCCGCGCGGTCGGCGAGCTGGAGCGAGCTGCCGATCGGCATCTCGATCCGCACGCGGAACTCGCCGGTATCCGACGTCGGGAAGAACTCCTTGCCGATGATGGGCGTTGCCACCAAGGCGATGCTGCCGGCGAACGCCAGTGTCGTCAGGCCCAGCACCGCGGCCCGATGGCCCAGACACCAGGCAAGCAGACTCCGATACCGCATGGCGAGTCGGTCGTACACCCCGTCCCACCGCTCGAAGAACCCGCTGAGGTGGGTCGGGTGCTCGTCCTTGCGGCGCAGCCACAGGCTCGAGAGCATCGGCGTCAGGGTGAACGCGACGAAGACCGAGAGCAGGTTGGCAAACACGACGACCAGGCCGAACTGCCGGAAGAACTGACCCACGATGCCGCTCGTGAACGCGATCGGGACGAAGACCGCGACGTTCGTCAAAGCGCTGGCGAACACCGCGAGCTCGACCTCTCGGGCACCGCGCAGCACCGCCTCGTGCCGCGTCGGATCAAGATACAGGTGGCGGTTGATGTTCTCGGTCACGACGATGGCGTTGTCGACCAGGACGCCCACCGACACCGCCATGCCCAGCAGCGACATGACGTTGAGCGTGAACCCCGCGAAGTACATCGGCAGCGCCGTGGCGACGACCGCGGTCGGCATGACCAGGGCGATGACGGCCGTGCTGCGCACGCTGTGCAGGAAGAGGAAGACGACGATCGCCACCAGCACCGCGCCCAGCAACAGGTTGCCCTGGACGTCGCTGATCGACGACCGGATGAAGAGCGACTGGTCTTGCGCGATTCCAAACGTCACGTCGGACGGCAGCGTCAGCTCGAGTTCGGCGATCGCCCGGCGCACGCCGTCGGCGACGGCCACGGTGTTGGCGCCGGCCTGCTTCTGAATCGACAGCCCCACCGAGTCGCGGCCGTTGAGCCGCGTGTAGGTCTGCGGGTCCTTCTCCACGTCGCGGACCGCCGCGACGTCGCCCAGCCGCACCGTGCCGCCGCCGGGCCGCATGACCCGCACGTCGGCGATCTCCTCCAGGCTGCCAAACTGGCCGGTCAGGCGCACGAGGAACTCGCGCGCGCCCTCGGTGATCCGGCCGCCGGGGACGTTGAGGTTCTCGGCGCGCAGGGTGTCCTCGATCTGCGCCACGGTCAACCCATAGGCGCGCAGACGCTCCTGGTCCACCTCGACGCGGATCTCCCGCACCAGACCGCCGGTCACGTCGACGGCCGCGACACCGGCGACGCGTTCGAAGCGTGGCTTGATGACCTCGTCGGCCAGCAGGCGCAGGTCGCGGGGAGACCGCGAGCCGCCCAGGCCGATGTTGAGCACGGGCTCAGAGGCGAAGTCGAACTTCTGGACGATCGGCTGCTCGACGTCTCGCGGGAAACGCACCCGGGCGATGTCCACGCGCGCGCGGACGTCGGCCAACGCGGCGTCGATGCTGGTGCCGAGCTCGAACTCGACCCCGATGAAGACCTGGCCCTCGCTGGCCAGTGTCCGCACCTCGCGCACGTTGGGCAGGCTGGAGAGCTGCTCCTCGAGCGGCTTGGCGACGAACTGCTGCACCTCGTCGGGCCCCGCGCCGGGGTAGATGACCGTGACCGTGACGAACGGGAACTGGATGCTGGGGAACAACTCGACCGGCAGGCGGACATACGAGACCAGGCCCAACACCATCAGGGCGCTGATGACCATCAGCGTGAAGACGGGACGGCGGACCGACAGCGCGGACAGCGACACTAGGGGGTCACCACCTGGACGATCTGGACCACGGTGCCCGCGGGCAGCGACTCGGGCCCCAGCACGACCACGAACTGCTCGGCCGCCAGGCCGCTGCGCACTTCGACCAGGTCGCCCTGAGTCAGCCCCACCGTGATGGGACGGACCTGGATCACCCCGTCGGCGACGACCCGGACCACCGGCTGCTGGCCGCCGGCGATCGCTGCGCGGGGGACCAGGAGCACCCCTTCGCGCCGTTCCACCGTGATCTCGCCGCGCGCAAACACGCCCGGCACCGCCGCGGGCGTCGCGGCCCCCAGCCGCAGCCGGACCGCGCTGGCGCGGCTGGTCGCGTCGGCGGCCGGCGAGATCAACCGGACCGCGGCGGGGACCGGCGTCTCGGGCGCGCCCTCGAGCCGCAGCGTCGCCGGCTGACCGATCTGGACGAGCCCGATGTCGCGCTCGCCGACCGCGACCTCGACCTCCATGATCTGATCGTCGTGGACCAGCGCCACGGGCGCGCCGCGCGCGGCGAAATCGCCCGAGACCACGTAGTCGCCCGTCGAGAGCCTGACGCCGGAGACGCGGCCCGCAAACGGCGCGCGGATCGACATGTTGGCCAAGCGCTGCCGCGCCAGGGCGCTCACGGCGCGCGCCTGCGCGATCTGCGCGCGGGCCGCCTGGATCTCCTCGTCGCGCGCGCCGAGCTGGGTCAGCTCGACCTGCTGGCGGGCCGAGTCGACAGCCGCGCGCGCGATCGCAAGCTGGCTCTCCGCCGCCTGCACCTGCGCCCGGGCCTGATCGTGCTGGAGGCGCGCCTGATCCACCTGCGCCTGAGCGATCGCGCCCTCGCGCAGCAGCTGCTCCTGGCGACGGAGGTTGTCCTCGGCGATCCGCAGCGAAGCCTGCGCCAGCGCGACCTGCGTCTGCGCGGCCTCCATCTGGTTCTGCGCCTGGGCAAGCGCGTTGCTGGCGATCTGGCGCTCCTGGGGCCGCTGGCCGGCCCGCAGCAATGCCAGGCGCGCTTCGGCCGCCGCCACCGCGGCTTCTGCCTGGCGCACCTCGGCGCGCTGATCCGCGGCGTCCAGCTCGATCAGGACCTGACCGGCGGCGACGCGGGCGCCGTCCTGCACCAGGACACGGGCGACCCGGCCGCTGATCTTGGGGAACAGCTCGGCGGTCCGTACGGCCACGACCGTCCCGCTGACCTCGACGGCGCGGACGACGGTGCCCTCACTGACCCTGGCGACCTCAACGGGCACGGCCGGCGGAGTGGTGTCGGCAGCAGGCCCCGCCGAGCGGTTGCGGCCCAGTACGGCGACGGCGGCGAGCGTGATGAGCATGACGAACACGAGCACATACAGCCAACGGCGCATCAGTGGAGCTCCCTTCAGGCTTGAGGCAATCGGGTCAGCCCTCCAGCCGCCGCCGCCGGATGTCTTCTTCGATGGCGGCCCGCAGGCGGAAGGACACCGACGTCGCGAACTGCTGGAGTATGCCGCCGCCGGTGGGTACGTCGCCCGGGACCAGGCGCAGGATGGCGAATCCCCGGGCGAAGATCCCCCAGCCGCCCGGCGTCTCTCGGGTCATGATCTCATACGGCTCCAGATCGCCGTCGAAGAGGCCGTCCAGGATGTCCGCGGCCTGCCTGATCCTGGCGACATCCGCGAGTCTCACGATCGGGCGGTCGTTGACCAGGATCTCGGCGAACGGGACGCCCTGATCCACTCCTTCGCGCACGGCGAGCGCCAGGTAGTTGGCCGGCACGCGCCGGTTGATGGGGATCTGGCGGGCACGCAGGGCGGCCTCCACGTACTGAACGCGCTCGGCCGTCCTCGGGTGCTCGGGAAAGATCGGTTCCGGCTGCGGGTTCAACTGCTCAGCACGGTGCAACCGCTCGAGCACGGTGAGCACGGCGACCGGACTGTAGGTCGTGCGCGAGAGGTAGTCGATGGATGCCAGATCGGCCTCGCGCTCCAGGTCGCGCGTGTAGCCGGCCAGCAGCCCGCTGCCGAGCAGCGATGCCCCCTGGAAGAGGGTCGGATCGCGCGTGACGATGGCTATGAGCAGCGTCACGAACAGCGCCTGATTCGCGCGCCGCTGCATCTCCATGCCGTGCCCGAGCGCCGCATGGGCCACCTCGTGGGCGAGGACCGCCGCCAGCTCATGGTCGCTGCGGACGAACCGCAGCAGCCCGGTCGTGGCGTAAATGAACCCGCCCGGCAGCGCCACGGCGTTGACCTGCGGGTGCTCGACCACCTTGAACGTGTACGGGAGATGCGGGCGCGGGGCATGCCGCGCGACGGCAGCGCCGATCCGGGCCACGCGATCGGCCATCGCCGGATCGGTGACGACCTTGAGCCGCGACTCGATCTGCTGCGCGGCCTGCCGGCCGATCTGGATCTCCCGGTCTTCGGCCGGTGCGGCCACCGCGCCTGAGGGCGCCAAGACGGTCATGACCGCCAGGACGGCGAGCGCCGTCACCCACCATGCGCGAGGCGACATCGTCATTCTCCCAGACGGTATGACGTATGCCCACCTTCCCGGGTTGCAGGACGCACCACGCCGAAGGCGGTACGCGCATTGAGGGTCGTGAGCTCGGCGACGGTACCCGCGGCCACACCGCGCGCGCGCGCGGCGGCCTCGGCGATCAGCGGCAGGTACGACGGCTCGTTGCGGCGACCTCGGTGGGGCTCTGGGGGCAGGTAAGGAGCGTCCGTCTCGAGTAGCAGCCGGTCAGGAGGGACAAACGCCGCCACCTCAAGGCTCCGGCGCGCGTTGCGATAGGTCAGCGGGCCCCCCAGCCCGATGTAGTAGCCGCGGTCGAGGCAGCGCCTGGCAATCTCGACCGTCCCCGAGAAGCAGTGCAGGATCACCCGCGGGAGGGCCTCCTCCTCGAGGATTCGCAAGATGTCCCAGTGGGCGTCGCGATTGTGGATGATGACGGGCAGATCGAGCCGCCGGGCCAGCGCCAGGTGTGCCCGGAAGGCGCGCACCTGCGCATCCCTGGGTGCGAAGTCGCGGTAGTAGTCGAGCCCGGTCTCACCGATGGCGACCACGCGCGGGTCCCGGGCCAGCGTCGCCAGCTCACCTAGCGCCTCGGGGGTCGCGTCGGATGCATCGTGCGGGTGGATGGCCACCGCGGCGTGAATGTCGGGGTGCTGCTCCGCCAGCGCGATCGCGCGTCGGCTCGAGGCCAGCGAGGCCCCGATCGTGATGAAGCCGCAGACACCCGCAGCCCGAGCGCGCTCGAGCATCGCATCCCGGTCGGCGTCGAACGCCTCATCGTCGAGATGGACGTGCGAATCGAAGAGGTCGAGAACCACGCCCTCAAGTCTACTGAAGCGCGGGAAGGCCTGCAATGTGCGCGGGACGTCGCGCAGCAGCGGGATGTGAGGCGCCGCGCCTTCCTACGAGATGCGCGCACCCTTCGGCGGCGCGCCGTCTACGCTCAGGATCGCCACCTCGTCCCCCCATGTGGCCGCCAGCAGCATGCCGCGCGACTCGACGCCGCGGACCGTCCGCGGCTGGAGGTTGGCGAGGACGACGATGCGCCGCCCGACGAGATCCGCCGCCTGATAGTGCGTGGCGATCCCGGCGACGAGCGTGCGCACCTCATCGCCGATGTCCACGGTCAGCTGCACCAGCTTGTCGGTGCCGGCCACCCGCTCAGCCGCGGTGATCTCGGCGACGCGGATGTCCAGGCGCTTAAACTCGTCGATGGTGATCTGGTCCACGGATGCTCCTCCTTTGGGTGCCGCCGCGCTCCTCGGCCGCGCCTCGATGCGCGGGAACACCGGTGCGCCGGGTCGGACCTGCAGCCCCTCGGGCAGCCCACCCCACCGCCGGGCATCGTCGAGCCGCTGCGCCTCCAGCGGCGCCGGGATCCCCAGTTGCTCCCAGACTCGCCGCGTCGCGGTTGGCAGGACCGGCGAGAGCAGGATCGTCGCGATGCGCAGCGCCTCGAGGGTATTGTAGAGGATCGTCCCGGCGCGGTCGGCACGGCCCTGCTTGATCGCCGTCCAGGGCGCCTCCTCGTCGATGTACTTGTTGGCCGCGCCCAGCAGGCGCCAGACCTCCGCGAGGGCCTGGTTGAAGTTCAGGCGCTCGATGTGCTCGAAGACCGCGTCGGGGGTCGCCTGCGCCAGGGCCCGCAGCGCGGCGTCGGTGCCCTCGTCCGGACCGGGCGCCGGCAGCCGGCCGGCGAAGTCGCGGGCCACCAGCGGCAGCGTCCGGTTCAGCAGGTTGCCGAAGTCGTTGGCCAGGTCCGCGTTGAACCGGCCGACCAAGGCCGGCTTGTTGAAGTCGCCGTCGGCCCCGAACGGGATCTCTCGTAGGAGGAAGTACCGCAGGGCATCCACGGCCACGTCGACCTCGGCGCCCGACTCCGCGGCGATCTCGCGGCTCAGCGCCGCGGGATCGAGGATGACGCCGAGCGACTTGCTGAACTTCTGCCCGCCGAACGTCAGGAACCCGTGCGCGTAGGTCTGCCGCGGGATCTCGATACCGGCGGCGTGCAGGATGATCGGCCAGATGACCGCGTGGAACCGGATGATCTCCTTCCCCATCAGGTGCACGTCGGCCGGCCAGTAACGGGCGAACTTCGCGGGGTCGTCGAGATAGCCGATCGCCGAGATGTAGTTCGTGAGCGCGTCGATCCAGACGTACACGACGTGCGTCGGGTTGAAGGGCACCGGCACGCCCCAGGTGAAGGTGGTGCGGCTCACGGCGATATCCTTGAGCCCCGAGCGCAGCAGCGCGAGCACCTCGTTGCGCCGGGCCTCCGGCGCCACGCGCGCGGGGATGCCCGAGGCCTCGCCGCCCGCCGACGCCCGCTGTGCCTCGACGCGCTCGATGTCCTGCAGCAGCCAGTCCCGATAGGCCGACAGCCTGAAGAGGTAGCTCTCCTCGGCGGTCCACTCCACCTGCCGCGCCGTGTGCACCGGACAGGTCCGGTTCGGGCCCAGGTCGCCCTCGGGATAGAAGCTCTCGCACGCCGCGCAGTACCAGCCCTCGTACGTGCCCAGGTAGATGTCGCCCTTGTCGTGGAGCCGCCGGAAGATCTCCTGCACGACCCGCACATGCCGCGGCTCGGTGGTCCGGATGAAGTCGTCGTACGAGATGTTGAGGAAGTCCCACAAGCGCCGGAACTCGGCGGCGATGCGGTCGGTCCACTCCTGCGGGCTGGCGCCACTCCGCTGGGCCGCCCTCAGGATGTTGATCCCGTGCTCGTCGGTCCCCGTCAGGAAGAACACGTCGTCCCCGGCCAGCCGGTGGTAGCGCGCCGCCACGTCGGCCGCGATGGTGGTATACGCGTGCCCGATGTGCGGTACGTCGTTGACGTAGTAGATCGGCGTGGTGATGTAGAACGTGGCCATGGCTCTCAGCCCTTCCGCGCGACCGCCTCGCGCGCCAGCCTGGCGCCCAGGACCAGATTCTGGAGCTTGGCGAACGCCACGTCCCAGGTGCGCGTCCGCAGCCCGCAGTCGGGGTTCGCCCAGATCTTCTCGGCGCCGAGCACCGCGGCGGCGCCCAACAGCTTGTCCCGGATCTCCTCGGGCGTCTCGATGACGTCCGAGTGGACATCGAGCACGCCCAGCCCGAGCTCGCGCCGATCCCCGTGTTCCTTGAAGATCTGCACGACGTCGTAGTCG
This sequence comes from Armatimonadota bacterium, assembly GCA_037443565.1. Classification (GTDB taxonomy): domain Bacteria; phylum Sysuimicrobiota; class Sysuimicrobiia; order Sysuimicrobiales; family Humicultoraceae; genus Fervidifonticultor_A. The sequence continues at coordinate 38,504 of JBBIOB010000015.1, forward strand.
TCGGTGTTCTTGAACTCCAGCGCCAGGTGATCGACGCGCATCTGCAATATCGCCGGGTACAGCGCCCGGTAGTTGCTGTAGCAGATGTGAATGCTGATCTTAGCCCGCACGCCGTCTGCCGCGGCGTTGAACGCCTCGACGAGGATGGGCACCTCCTCGGGATGCGTGGTCGCCGCCGGCTCGTCGACCTGGATCCAGTCTGCCCCGGCCTCCGCCAGCGCGTGCAGCGTCGGGTGGAGCACCTCGCGGGCCAGGTCCAGCGCAAACGCCCGCTTGGCCTCGTATGCCCGCGCGCTGAGATCGCGCACCGAGGCGTCGACGTGCTTCAAGTAGTACTCGTTGAACGACCAGTCGGCGAGCGTATACGGACCGCTGACCGGGATCTTCACCAGCCTTCGCGCCACCGACTTGACGTACCGCAGCTCGTCCAGGTGGAACGGCTCGGTCAGTCGGACCCGGTCCACCACGGCGGCCTTGCGGTAGTACTTGTTGTCGAACGATCGCACGTGGCCGTAGAAGTGGAAGCCGGCGATTCGCCGCACCGGATACTCGTACATCTCGATGCGGCGCGCCTCGCCGTCATAGACGACATCGAGCCCCGCGGCCTCCTGCAGCCGAATCGCGAAGAGCGCGGCCCAGTCGCGGATCCGCTCCCTGTCCGGACGTTCGGCCGCCAGCAGCGCCTTGAGCTCGGCGGTCCCCTCGATGCCCAGACGCTCGGCCCAGCGGTCGATCTCCGCCAGGTCCGCGGCCGACGGCTTCTGCCCCCGGGTGGCCTTCACCAGCCACGCCGGCTTGGCCAGACTCCCGATCTCCTGGGTGGGAAACAGCTCCATGTCGGTCACCTCATCCTGCTCACGCGACCGCCGTCCGAAGCACCTGCGCGGCCTCGCCCAGGCGGCGGGTCTTGGCCGCGGCCACGTCCCACGGCAGGAACTCCAGGTCGCAGTTCGGCACCAGCGCCACATCCGCCGGTCCCAGACGCTCGCGCAGCCGGACCGCCTGCTCGACCAACGTGTCTACATCCTCGATCAGCGAGTTCCGGCCGTCGAGCGCGCCGACGAGCACGGTCTTGCCGGCGGCCTCAGCCCTCACATCGTCCAGGGACGTCGCATAGAGATCGAGGCCGATCTCGTCAACCGGAAACTTCACCAGCTCCTCGAACACCGGTCCCGCATCGCCGAAGAAGGTGTGCAGGGCGGTCCGAACCCTGAGGCCGTCGGTGACCTTCGCCAGGGCGTCGCGGGCCCGCGCCACATCCTCGCGGTCGGCCAGCGTCACGAGTGCCGGATCGCTGAACTGGATGTACGCGCACCCTGCGGCCTCCAGCGCCTGCGCCTCGGCCCGCAGCACCGCGGCCGCATCGTCAAGCACCTGCCGGGCGGCGCGGCCGGATCGATTCTCTGACAGCTCGACCAGCGCATAGGGCGACGGCACGATCGCCTTCCAGCGTATCCCGGCCAGGGCCGGCAGGTTGAGCACGCGCAGGATGGCCTCGCCCGTGGGCTCCAGCGGCCCGGTGATCACCGGATGGCGGTAGAACGTGTTGTTGTCGAACCACCGGACGATCCCGCCGGGGTACATCCCGGGGATCCCGGTGGCGAGCGGGCGCAGCAGGTCGTGCCAGCGCAGCTGGCCGTCGGTGATGTAGTCCAGGCCGGCCTCCTGCTGGAGCGCGATGACGCGCCGCTCGTCCTCGGCGATCGCCGCGGCCAGTTCCTCCGGGGAGGCGCGGCCGCGGTCGACAGCGCGGCTGAGCTCAACGACCTTTTCGGATCTGGGGAAGATCCCCACCAGATGCGCGAACGGCATGGTCCCTCCAGTGCTCGGGAAAACGATAAGGCCCTTCCGCCCACCGGACGGAAGGGTCTGCCTCCGTGATCCCACCAGGGTTTGCGCCGGCCTTGCGGCCGCCGCCTCAGGGAGCAGCCGGCTCGGCCACTCCTGCCCGCTCTCGGGAGCACCCGCTCGGGCTACTCGCGTTCGCCCGAGGGCTCGGAAGCCATGTTCGGCGCCGTCCCGCCACCGGCTCGCACCAGACCCGGCTCGCTCGGACGCCTCGGGCGCCTACTCCCGCTTCGTCATCGCCGATCTGAACCTAGGGTCCATAGTAGCCACGCGGCTTGGCGGGTGTCAATCCAGCGTCCAGCGATTCATCGGCAGCGACACGCCCTTGCACTCGCGATCCGGGACTGTGGCGGTCAGCCGGCTCTCGGAGAAGTGCCACGATAGGCTTCGCTCCTGTGGGCGATGCGCAGCACCAGGAATCCTCTGTCGGTCCTCACGGAGATGAGCCGATCGTCACCCACTCTCAATCGGTACAGACCGGCGAACTCGCACAGTGCCTGCGCCGGGGCAATGGTCGGCGCCCGCTACACCCTCTCAGCCACGAAGATCGCCGCCTCCGCATCCATGTCGAACGGCGCGCCGGCCAGGCTGCCGTACAGGCCGATCAGATTGAACCCCGCGGCCTCCAGCATCGCGCGGACCTCTGCCGCCGTGAACGCGCGGATCGACTGGGTCCAGGCTTCGCGCCGGCCGTCGGGGAAGATCACCGTGTTCACCCAGTTCAGCCGTCCGGCGATCGGATCGAAGCTCCAGTCCTCGATCTCCAGGATGTCATCGTCGCGTCGGTCCACCACGGTCGGCTGGAAGGCGCGGATCTCGTGCTCCCGGTTCCAGAAGTCGATCAGCAACCGGCCGCCTCGCCGCAGCACGCGGCCGATGCCGTCCAGCATCGCCTGGCTCTCGGCGTCGGTCGCGAAGTAGCCGAACGAGAGGAACATGTTGATCGCGGCGTCGAACGGCCCGCGCACCGGCAGCGCGCGCGCGTCGCCGACGACGAACCGCGGACGGCCGTCCGCCGCCGCGGCATGTTCCAGCGCGTGGCGCACCTGCATCTCCGAGATGTCTACACCGGTGATGTCAAATCCGCGGCGGGTCAGCTCGAGGCTGTGCCGGCCGTAGCCGCTGCAGACGTCGAGCACGCGCGCCGGCGGCTGGAGGTCGAGCAGGGCCAGCACCTGGTCGGCCTGCACCCGGGCGCGCTCCAGGTCGGCGCGTTCGTACAGATGGAGGAACGTCGGCCGGTTGAAGACGTCCTGCCACCACTCGGGACGGCGGGTCATGGCGACTCGTCCGCCTCGGCTTCGAGCGCCGACAGGTACTCCGCGATGAGCCGCCGGGCCTCCGCCTCTTCTTCGGGCGGCACGAGCACTTCACCCCAGACCCCCGGGATGGACGGCAGGTCATAGCCGGCCACGAGCCGTGACCGCACCATCACCCGCAGCCCGGCGTCCTGGAGCACGCCGGCGATCGTGTGGGCCTCGAACTCACTCGAGGCCCGATGGACGACGACGACGTCTCGGGGCGGCGGCAGCAGCGGCATCCTATCCTCCATCCTGTCCTGTACCGGCGGCGATCCGGTAGGCGTCCCGGGCCGGCAGGCCATACACGACTTCGATCACGCGGGCGGCGTCGCGCCGGCTGAGCCCTTTGGCCAGCAGGCGGCGGACCAGGGCGCCGGGCGGGTCGCGTGGGATACCGGCTCGACCCGTCCCGTCCTCATCTTCGCCGGCCGGCCGGCGGAGACCGGCGGCCTCATCCGTCCCTACTCCTTCAACAACCACGGTGACCTCACCACGGGGGTCCTCTTCGAGCGCCTCCCGGATCTCAGCGGCGGTCCCGCGCAGCACTTCTTCGTGCACCTTCGTGAGTTCCCGCACAAGGACCATGCGCCGGCCGCCGAACGCGTCTGCCAGATCAGCCAGCGCCTCGCGCACGCGGTGCGGGGTCTCGAACATCACCAGGGCCATCGGCAGCCCTGCCAGGCCCTCCAGCATGCGGCGGCGCTCCCGCGGGCGGCGCGGGAGAAACCCCACGAACGCGAACCGCTCCGTTGGAAATCCGGCCAGCGCAACCGCGGCGGTCACCGCGCTGGGCCCGGGCACCGGCACAACCGGGATGCCGGCTTCAACCGCGGCAGCGACCAGCAGGGCGCCGGGATCCGAGATCGCGGGCGTCCCGGCGTCGGAGACCAGCGCCACCTGCTTCCCACCGCGCAGGAGGTCGAGCAGGCGGGGGATGCGCGCCCGCTCGTTGTGCTCGTGCAGGCTGAACACCGGCGTCCGAGCGCCCAGGTGGGAGAGCAGGCCTCGCGTCCGGCGGGTATCCTCGCAGGCGATCACATCGACCTCCTTGAGGATGCGGATCGCGCGAAGCGTGATGTCCTCAAGGTTGCCGATGGGCGTGGCGACGAGGTAGAGCGTGCCGGCGCGGCCGTTCACGGTCTTCGTGCCTTCCCTCCCTCGCAGGACCGAGGCAACTGTCCACCTGCCCATTCGACCAAGGGGACCTCCGCACCCTGCGCCGCTCGTGGTGCCCCGTCGCACACAATCCCCATCCCCCTTGACAGGATGTAGAACCTGGGGCATCGTGGAGGTGACGATGTCGTCTAGACGTCTAGGTATCCAAGCCTCTCCCATCAATCCCCGCTCCCGTATGCCAAAGTACCTCCAGGTCCAGGCCTCGTTGATCCGCCAGATTCAAAGGAACGGCCTCATTGAGGGTGCCCAGTTGCCTGCGGAGCAGGATCTGGTGCATCGCTTTGGGGTCAGTAAGATGACCGTTCGCCACGCCATCGCCGACCTGGTCAAGGAAGGCTTCCTCCGGCGAGACCACGGCCGGGGCACGTTCGTCACACGCCCGCGCGCCCTGAGGCGGCTGTGGACGGTTCTCTCCTTTACGGAAGAGATGCTCTCGCGGGGCTTAGAAGTCCAGAACCAGCTCCTGGACGCCCGTCGGATGACTCCGCCGGAGCGAGTGCGGAGTGCGCTGCGGCTCCGGAAGGGCCAGCAGGTGCTGCGGGTGCGCCGCCTGCGCCTAGTCCACGGACACCCCATCGCCTACAACGTGTCCCACATCCCGCTGAACCGCTGCCCCGGTCTCGACGCCGACGACCTCGAGGCCGAATCCCTCTACACGCTCATCCAGCGGCGGTATGGATTCCGGTTCACCCGTTGTGATCGGTCGTACCGTGCCGGTACTCCGAGCCCAGCCGAGGCGCGGTTGCTCGGCGTGACCGTCCAGTCACCGATCCTGCTCGTCGAGGGAACGACCTTCGTGGATGAGGGCACACCGATCGATTACTGCCATGAGGTCTACAGTGAGTAGTCTACGGATCGGCGTGGTCGGGGAGCGGGACGCTCCTGATGATCTGCTGGCCGCCGCCGAGGAGATCGGGCGCGAGGTCGCCCGGCGCGGTGGCACCGTCATCTGCGGCGGCATGGGCGGCGTGATGGAGGCCGCCGCCCGGGGGTCGCGAGCGAAGGTGGGAACGGTCGTGGGGATTCTCCCAGGTCCCACGGCCGAAGGCGGCAACGCCTACGTGACGATTCCCATCGTGACGGGCATGGGCGAAGGACGCAACATCATCGTCGCCCGCACGGCAGAAGCCATCATCGCCGTTGGCGGCGCCTACGGGACGTTGTCCGAGATCGCGTATGCCCTGAAGCTTGGTGTCCCGGTGATCGGATTCCGCACATGGGAGCTGCGCCGGATGGGCCTTGACGCCGACCCCATCCGGCGGGCGGCGACTGCACAGGAGGCCGTCGACGCCGCATGGACCGCCGTGGTCGAACGGCGCGAAGACAATGGCAGGGCCGAGAGCAACGAGTATGATCCACCCAGAAGGAGGGAAGGATGATGAGAAGGGGCTTGAGCATGGCAGTGGCCCTGGTTGTACTTGCGGTCGTTGCCCCCGCAGGGTACGGCCAGGCACGCGTCACCCTGCAGGTGGCCATCGCCGCGGATGTCAACGTCGTAGAAGTCCACCGCAACTTCCTGGGCGTCGCCTTCAACAAGAATAGCCCTCACGTCACCGTCCACGCGGTGGGCACCGGCACAGGCGAGGCAGCAAGCCGGGCCATCTACACGAAGCTCAAGGCCCAGGCCGATGCGCGCCGGCGTAACTGGGACATCGATGTGGCGCTGGTCTCAATGCGGTATGCCGCACAGATGGCCAGGGAGAACCTCCTCCACCGGTACGTCCCAGAGATGCAGTTCGCGCCGTATGTCGTGGGACCCGACACCGTGCGGGCATTCGGCGTGGACGTCAAGGGCTACGTCGTCCCGATGTTCAAGAACCAGATCGCGATCGCGTATAACCCCGCCCTTGTGACGACGCCGCCGCGGAGCTTTGAGGAGCTGGAGGCCTGGGTCCGCGCCAACCCGAGGCGGTTTGGGTACAACGGCATCAAGGGCGGCGTCTCCGGCATCGGCTTCGTCATGGGATGGGTGTACTACAAGACGGGTCGATACGAGCTGTTCAGCCAGGGACCCTTCGATAAGGCCCACGACCCGCTCATCCGCGGGGCCATCGAGCGGCTCCGGGAGTTCAACCGTAACGTCGTTATCACCTCGGGCAACGCCGGCACCCTGGACGCCTTGAACCGGGGCGAGATCTGGATGGGGGCGGTGTGGGTCGATCAGTTGGTGGCGTGGAAGAACGAAGGCCGCATGAATCCGGAGATCACGCCGGTGCTCATCTCCCCCGGCCTGCCTATCTACCCCCTCTACCTGACGGTGCCCCGGGAAGCGGCGAACCGCGATTGGGCGGCGCGGTACATCGACTTCGTGGCCAACCCGCAGATCCAGGCTAAGGTGATCGTCGAGCAGTTCGGGTGGTATCCCGGTATCGACCCTAACCGCGTCCTGCCGCTGGTTTCCACGCAGGCCAGGACGCTGCTGTTCAGGGGCGTCACCCCGGACGATCTGGCGCGGCGCTCGCAGCAGATGCCGATCGGCGAGTATTACGACGCCATCCTGCTGGCGTACGAGGAGATCGTGCGCTAGGCGGATCCGCGGGCCAGCGACTATGACCGGCCGAGTGCCTATAGGGAGACGCCATGCCCCGAGCCCGCCCCGTTGAACAGTTGCTGTGGTGGGCGGCGGCGGTGCCTGCCACAGCGGTCATCCTCGTGGGCTTCGGCGTCCCCCTGCTCCAGTCGCTCGCGGCGTCCTTTGTCCGCGACGGCCAAGTCACGCTGGCCAACTACGCGCTCGTCTACAGACTCTATCGGCAGGACGTGGTCTATACCATCATGGTGGCGGCGGCCGGCCTGATCCTGACTTTCGGAGTCGGCATTCCGCTGTCCGGCTACCTCCGCCTGCAGCACTTTAAGGCGGTCGAATTCCTGCTAAAGGTGCCGCTCTTCGTCCCTTTCGTGGTCGTCGGACACGCCATGCGGATCTTCCTGGCCCCGCGCGGCACACTGCTCACCTTACTCCATGCCGCCGGGCTGGTCGCTGAGGATGCCAGCCTCGGATTCGGCCAGGATTGGCTGGGCCTGGCCATCGCGCTGGCATGGAAGCACCTGGCCCTCGTCGTGCTGCTCTTGATGGGCGTGTTCCGCGCCATCGACGAGTCATACCTGGAGGCCGCACGGGGGTTTGGGGCCGGGATGGTCCGCCAGATCTGGGCTGTGCTCGTTCCCATGGCGGCCCCCTCGATCGCGCTGGCCGCGGTCCTGGCGTTGACCTCTATGCTCGCGTCATTCTCGATTCCCCTGATGATGAGTCGAGGTTCTGGTCCCCAGATGCTGATGATCGACCTCTACTATCGGTTCGGCCAACATGGCGACTTCGGGGTGGCCAGCGCCATCGGCGTGGTGTCCTACCTGCTGGCCGCCGGGGCCGCCTTCTACTACTTGCGGGCGCTGTCACGATGAGTACATCGGCGGCAGCGCCCGCCCTTCCGGCCGCGCGCCGCGGCGCAGGTCTGCTGGCGCTCGCGGGACGGGCCGCCCTGGCGGCCGGGCTCCTAGCGCTCATCGCCGGGCCTCTAGCCGGTCTGGTGATCTGGTCGGTAGCCGAGCGATGGCACTGGCCTGCCGCGCTTCCGCAGCAGATCGGCCTGAGGTACTGGGCGCGGATCACGCACGGGGACCTCTTCCTTGCCCTCACGCGCGGCGTCGTGATCGCAATCATCACCACGGCCGTGGCGCTGCTGACAGCCATCCCGGTGAGCTACGCGGCCGCCAGGAAGCGCCTGCCGTTGGGACCGGTAGTCCTGATGCTGTTCCTGCTTCCCCAGGCCTTTCCTCAACTGCCGGTGTTCGCGAGCGCAGCGGTGCTCTTCTACCGCTGGAACCTGGCCGGGACCATGCACGGCGTGGTGCTGATCCACCTGGTGGGCGGCCTGGTCTATGCGGTCTGGACCATGACGGCGGTGTTCCGAGCGATTGGTGAAGACCTGGAGGAGGCCGCCATCAATCTGGGCGCATCGGTGACCCGTACGTTCTTCAAGATCGCGCTCCCGCTCGCCACGCCGGGGATCGTGGCAAGCGCCATTCTCGTGTTCATCTATTCGCTGGACGAATTCACGGGCACGCTGCTCGTGGGCGCCCCGTATGTCACGACCCTTCCGGTGTACATGTACACAGCGAGCCTGGGCTACGAGCTTCAGATTGCCTCGGTCACAGCCCTCGTGCTGATGGTCCCGGGGGTCCTCCTGCTCGTGCTGATGGAACGGTTCCTCCGCGCCGAGTACCTCGCGTTCTTTGGCCGCCTGTGATCCGGCGCGCCGCGGGAGGACGTCCCGAGGAGTGAAGCGGCATGGATGTCCGCGTTGAAGGGCTGACGAAGCGCTACGGTCCGGTGCGGGCCCTGGATGGGGTGACGCAGGTCTTTCCGTCCGGCGCGCTGACGGTCATCGTGGGCCCGTCGGGGTGCGGCAAGACCACGCTGCTGCGCAGCGTGGCCGGGTTTGTCGCCCCAGACGGGGGCCGGATCACGATGGGCGATCGCGAGGTCACGCATCTGGCCCCCCAGGCGCGCAACTGCGCCATGGTGTTTCAGAACTACGCGCTCTGGCCGCACATGACGGTGCACGAGAACCTGGCGTTCGGGCTGCGGCTGAGAAAGGTGCCCCGGGGTGAGATCGAGCAGCGGGTGCGCGAAGCCCTGGAGCTGGTGGAGTTAGACCGCGTCCCCGGGATCGCGCAGCGACGTCCACGAGAGCTGTCGGGTGGCCAGCAGCAGCGGGTCGCCCTCGCCCGCGCCATCGCCGTCCGGCCGCAGGTGCTGTTGCTTGACGAGCCGTTGAGCAACCTGGACGCCAAGATCCGCCACCGTGTGCGCGTCGAGATCCGCGCGCTCCAGCGTCGCACCGGCATCACCGCGATCTACGTAACCCACGACCAGGAGGAAGCGATGAGCATCGCCGACCTCGTGGTGGTAATGGAAGGAGGGCACGTGGCCCAGGCGGGTCACCCGGAAGATGTCTACGCGAACCCGGCCGACCCCTTCGTGGCCGAGTTCCTCGGCGCCACCAACGTCCTGGCTGCAGCGACCGGACCCGACGGCCGGATTCGCCCGTCGGTGACCGGCACGCTCATCATCCGCGCCGAGGACATCACGCTGGCGCCTCCTGACGGCCCCCCGCCGCCCGGAACTGCGTGGGTGGACGGCGAGGTCGTGGACGTTCTGTTCCTCGGTGCCGGCTATCGCGCCTATGTACGCGTCGGCGATGAAACGATCATGGCCGACCACCGGGCGCCGCTGGCTCGGGGACCGGCACGCGTGTTCGTTCCCCTCGCCAAGATCTTCGCCTTCGATCACCCACCTCAAGGCGGCGCGAACGGGACGAGGGCCGGCTGACTCTCGTTGCCACTGCCTTGAAGAACGGGCAACCCCTCACGCCTCTCTGAAGGGTTTCATGAGTCTCACCGACGACGGCGATGAGCGGATGCTGCACGACCGTCGGCATCTGCCGCAGACTCCTTCCCTGGTGTGCGTCGGACCAGCAGGCCGCGCAGCAGGAGGAGCGCGGCCGACTTATCCAGGGGCTCGTTCAGGTTCCCGCACTTCGGCGACTGGATGCAGGAGGGGCATCCGCCGTCGCACGGACAGGCTTCGATAACCTCCAGCGTCGCAGCGAACAGCGCGTCGGTCAGCGTGTACCCCTTCTCGGTGATGCCGACGCCGCCGGGATGGCCGTCATAGATGAAGATCGCCGGCGTGCCGGTCTGCGGGTGCGCGGGATACGACACCCCGCCGATGTCCCAGCGGTCGCACATCGCAAACAGCGGCAGCACGCCGATCGCCGCGTGCTCGACCGCGTGAATGCCTCCGGCGAAGTCGAGCCCGCGTGATCGCACCGTCCCTTCCAGCCCTCGGGGGATTTCAAACCACAGAGCCGTGGTGCGCAGGCGCTGCGGGGGCAGGTCGAGCGGCTGCACGTCGATCACCGTGTCGGTGAAGAGCTGCTTGCGGGCGAATCCGATCACCTGCGTGGCGACCTCGACCTCGCCGAAGGTCATCGTCGTCGGCCCCCACGGCCGGGACAGGTACGTCTGCAGGATCGTCAGGTCGATGGTCGTACGCGGCTGCGTGTGATAGTCGGCGGCGGCAGGCTCCACCGCGGCGATCCGCCGCTCGAGATCGAGGGCGCGGACCAGGTAGGCGTCGCCCTGGTGCAGGTAGACCGCACCCGGGTGGGCCTGCTCAAAGGCCCGGGCCTCGTCGACGGTTCCCATGGTCCGGCCGCCGGGCCCGACGATGCGGAAGACCGCGCCCGAGGCGGACCGCACGTCCACCGCCTGCGCGGGATACCGCGTGCCGCCGATCCAGTACCACCGGCCCCGCCGGGATCCCAGATCTCCGGCCTGCTCGAGCAGCGGGATGATCTCGAGGGCACGGTCGCCAAACAGGGCGGCTTCGCCCGGCACGAGCGCGATCTCCGCCGCGGCACACCGCAGGTGGCGCGCCAGGATGTAGGGGTTCTCGGGATCGATCACCGCGTGCTCGCACGGCCGCTCGAAGAGATAGTCGGGATGGCGCATCAGATACTGGTCGAGCGCGTCGTCCTGCGCGATCAGCACGGCAAGCGACGGATGCGTGCCGCGGCCCGCCCGGCCGGCCCGCTGCCAGGTCGACGCAATCGTGCCTGGAAATCCCACCAGGAGGGCGGCGTCAAGTCCACCCACGTCGATGCCGAGCTCCAGCGCGCTGGTCGAGATCACGCCGAGCAACTCGCCGTCGAACAGGCGGCGCTCGATGCGCCGGCGGTCGTCGGGCAGGTAGCCGGCGCGGTAGGGGCTGATGCGGCCCGCCAGCTCGGGCGCGTCGTCGCGCAGGCGGGAGGCGGCGTAGCGCGCGACGAGCTCGGTGACCTTGCGCGCCTTCGTGAACGCGATCGTCCGGACGCCGCGTCGGACCAGTTCGACAAACAGCCCGGTGGCCTCGGACAGCGCGCTGCGGCGGGCGACCCCTGTGCCATCAAGCCGGGGCGGATTCCACAGCGCGAACCACCGCGGGCCGCCCGGCGCACCCACGTCCCCGATCACCGTGACCGGCAGCCCGAGCAGCCGCCCGACGAACTCCTCGGGGTTGGCGATCGTGGCCGAGGTGCAGATGAACTGGGGATCCGACCCGTGCAGCCGGCACAGGCGGCGCAGCCGGCGCAGCACGTTGGCCACGTTCGACCCGAAGACGCCCCGGTAGACGTGCATCTCGTCGATCACGACGAAGCGGAGCCGGCGCAGGAACGGCTTCCACCGGAAGTGCTGGGGCAGCATCCCGACGTGGACCATATCGGGATTCGAGAGCACGATGCGGGCCTGCTCGCGGGCGGCGCGGCGCTCGCCGGGCGGCGTGTCGCCATCGTACGGCGCGGCGCGCAGACCGGGAAGGTCGAACGCGCGCAGCTCGTCGAGCTGGTCCTGGGCCAGCGCCTTGGTGGGGAACAGGTAGAGCGCGCAGGCCTCCGCATCGGCCAGCAGCGCGTCCAGCACCGGCAGGTTGTAGCAGAGGGTCTTGCCGCTCGCCGTCGGGGTGATTACGGCGACGTGCTCGCCCCGCCGCGCCGCATCGAGCGCGGCGGCCTGGTGAGTGTAGAGGTGCGCGATGCCTCGGGCCCGCAGCCGGGCCTCGAGATCGGGATGCAGCGGCCGCGCCGGATCGGCGAACCGGGCGGCCCGCGCCGGGATGAACCGGGCATGCACAATCTGGCCACGGTACGACGGCCGGCTGCGCTGTTCGTCGAGGAACGCCCGGAAGTCCATGCTGCCTTCAGTTTAGCTCAACGGTAGGCCTCACCTCGCGGCGCAAGCCGCAGGATGTCAATCTCCCGTTCGAACAGATCGACCCCGTAGATCGCGCGCCACTCGCCGATCCGAAGACGCCAGAGGCCCGCCTGCGCCTTCAGAGGCCGGATATCCATGGCGGGATCGAACGGATCGCGCTCGAGCCGCGCGAGCGCTCGACCCAAGCGCAGCCGAGTGGGGACATCGGCTCTGTGCAGCGTGCGGTGGGCCTGGCGAGACAGCCGTATCCGAAATGGTTCAGTCAACGCCCAGGCTCCGCTTGACCGCCCGCCAGTCCGCGAAACGGCCGCGGGCGATCTCCTCCCGAGCCTTCAACACCTCTGCTTCCTCATCCGGAGAGAGCTCGTCGGGGGATCGATGCAGCGCGACGTAGAGGCCCAGGAAGCGCTCGACAAGCCCAGCCATCACCTGCCCCATGGGCTGATCGAGCTCCACCGCGGCACGCTTCAGCGCCCTGATCGTGTGCACAGGGACGTTGCGGAGCATGAGGTCTTTCGCTTGGACGGCCATGGCTCACGATCTCCCTACATCACCCTATCAAACGCAGTCTGGATATACAAGCTCTACCAGATAGCGTCGATATCGTGGGTCGTGAACTTGACGGGCTGAGGGGCGTTGGCTATCCTGAGACTTGCTCTCGGAGCCTTCGCCGTTCGGCAGGCTCCCGACGACGCGCGGAAGTGGCGGAACTGGCAGACGCGCAGGCCTCAGGAGCCTGTGGGCCAAAAGCCCGTGGGAGTTCAAATCTCCCCTTCCGCACCACACCGTTCGTGGTCAGCCGCGCCCCCCGTCACCCTATGCATCGGCCGGGCGCTCCTCCACACCCTCGCTCCTCGGGATATCTGCGGTACCTACTGGTCCTTCCAGGACCTCAGCCGGTTGAAGTTGGCGTAGACGCCTCCGCCGATCCGCGAGTCGGGGTCCCACGTGAACGTCGTGTTCCGATCGAAGTGAACTCTCTTGGCCAGGATGGCGCCGTTGGTGAGCTGGGCCTGGTCCAGCTCGAGCCCGCCGTTGGGCACCACAAAGGTCCCCGCGATCAGGCCTGACTGATTGAAGTGCACCGCGGCGCAGGCCGGGTTCGCGGTGTTCAGGCAGTCGCCCGGATCCTCTCTCGGCTTCGAGGAGAGGACGTTGATGGTGAACCGGCCGCCTGAGATCGCCTCGGGCGTGGCGCCCAGGGTCGTCGAGCCGAACACCGAGAGCTGCTCGGTCTTCAGCGCCTGCCCGGCGGCATCCGCCGGATCAGTCTCCGGCTCGAGGAGCCAGAGCACGACCCGGCCGCTTCCGGTGATCACCAGCCGGGCGCACTTACCCACCCACAACGAACGCATGCGTACAGTGATGGTGCCGTTGGGGTCGCTGCCCGAGTCGATCACCAGCGTGGCGCGCTGGTTGACATCGGCCGGACAGCTAGCATCGCCGGTCGAGGTCAGTTCAACGCGGCCGTAGTTGATCGACGGGTCCACGGTCACCGTCACGCCCGCCCCCACAGTCATGGGCGTCTCGCCGGGCGGCGACGGCGGGGTGAGCGTGACGGTTGGACAGACAGATCCCGGAGGTTGGTTCGGCGCGATCGTCCCCTCGATCTGCGAGGAGTTGCAGGACCCGCCTCCGCAGGTGATCGTGTCCACCGCATAGGTGCTGCCCGAGTAGGCCTGAGATGGCGGCGGCGACGGCGCGGCGCAGGCGCCGCCCGAAACCGAGTCGCAGATGCGCGTCGGGGTGCGGCCGCGCTCAAGCGTGATGGCGGCGTTGCTGCCCACGTCGCCGTACACGGTCACGCCCGCATCAAGGCTCACGCCGTCTTCTCCGCAGACCGCGAAGAAGCCGGTGGCCGAGGTCGTCCCCTCGACGATCGCCGTCACGACGCGTGTGGCTCCGGCTGAGAGGAGCGACCCCGTCGAGACGATGCGCCGAAATGCCGGATACGCACCGGCGCAGGCGTTGATGCTGGGGTCGGTGCCGTCCAGGCACTGGACCACGACCTGCGCAGCCCCGAGCGTGGTGGTTCCATCGGTGATCGGGACCGAGCTACCAGTGTACGTCGCCCCGCCGGCGCCCTGGAGGAGCGCGATCGCGTAGTGCATACCGGCCTCGGCGATGTTGAACACCTGCACCGCCTGCTGCTGGCGGACACCCGCGGCCAGGTCGGCGTTGAGGATGGCCATAACCCCCAGCGTGACGGCCACGATCAGGGTGAGCATCAGGATCACCGACAGCAGTGCCGCGCCTCGCTCGCCGACATGAGGCACGAGCGGCCGCCCGCCCCTACGCTTCGAGCGACGCATCAGATTGCGCATAGCCCACCTCATGGCAAGGCCGTCTCCAATGGGCTCAGCCAGTTGTTGGCATCGGGCCGGGGGTTCCGGAGCATGACCATCCGCGAGAACGTCTGCGTCTGTACCCCGGATCGCCCCTCCTCGCCCTGTACCGTCAGGGTGATCAGGATCGTCCGGATGCTGCGAATGGCCTCCAGGTCGCCGGTCGGCACAGTCACCTCATCGCCGTTCCGCGTGAAGTACCGGAAGGCGAGCTGCGTGACCGTGATCCTTGGGTTTGAGACACCCGAGACGACCGGAACCCACCCGCCACTGCACGATGCGCTCTCCTCGATGACACTCCCGCCCCGGAGCCGGTACCCCAGGGTGATAACCTCGTTACCCGCGACCGTGTCGGTGTTGAAGATCTCGCCGCTCACATAGACCTGGCTGGCAGTGGGGCGCAGCGAATCGACCTGCGCCACGACCATATCCCGGCAGCGCGGTTCGGCCTGCGCGCTGGGCAGGGTGTTCAGCCCCGCATTCCGCAGTCGCTCCGACATCCACTCGAGTGTCCGGCGGGCGGTCTCGGTGTCGGCCGACCGCACCGACACGATCATCTTGCCCCGAACCGCCGCCCCGACTAGGATCGACAAGGTCCCCACCAGCAGCACCATGACCGTGAGCGCGACCATCGCGGTCGGCGGCGTGTTACCCGCCTCATAACGTCGTGTGGCCTGCACCTGCTGCCCGCCGCGCATCAGCCGTCCATTCACGAGGCATCCCTCACGGATAGTCGAACTGCGAGACGTACGTGACCAGGATCGTATAGGGCGGCGCGTCCGGCGTCTGATAGAGGCGGACCGCGAGGCGCTTGAGCGGCAGCCCGGTGGGATCGTTGGTGACCTCGATCTCCGCCTGATAGAACCCGTCGGGGATGCGCGGCTCATCGATCCCGCCGTAGCTGGGCAGGTATCCGGTGGTCGGGTCATTGGCGGGGTCGGTCGGGTCCGGGATCCTGCGCGGGGTGGCGGTCGTTGGAATGCCGTAGCCCTGCACGCGCAGGAAGTCGAGTTCGGACTGCACCCACGCGGCGGCCTGCGCCCGATTGTACCCCCGCCGCGCCTCGGTCATGCTCGTGAGAATCCCGCCCAATACGCTCGTCGCGATCAGGCCGAGAATAGCCATGGCGACGACGACCTCGATCAGCGTGAAGCCTGACTGGCACTTCCTGACGGGAGCCACTTGTGAGCACGCGCCATGCACGGGATCAATCATCGTCCCTCCACCCCTGGTGGCCACGCAGTACATCGGATGGTGTGGGGATGATTCAGGTCAAGCTATGTTACTGGTCCTTCCAGGACCTGAGCCTCGTGAAGTTGCTGTACGTGGTCACGCCAATGTTGGCCGTCGGATCGTACGTGAAGACGTAGTTCCGGTCGATGTCGGCGCGCCGAGATAGGATCGCCCCGTAGAACTCGCCGATCTGCCCTGCCATCTGGTCCAGATCGATCTCCCCATTGGGGACATGCCATGTTCCCGTCACAATGCTCGCGCGGTCGATCTGGACGGCGGCCGGATCCATGCCGTTCGACAGCACCGAGACCCGGAGCCGGCTGGCCGGGGCCGGCGCGGGGGCGGCGGCCGTGTCCGTGGGGAGCATGCCGAGCCGACTGTACTGCCCGGCGAGAACCGCCGTGCCGGTGGCCGCGGCGACGCGCAGGTCGACGTTGCCGTCACCGGCGATGATGAGGCGGGCGCAGCGTTCTAGGGTCAGCCGGCGCACATTCACGACGGTCGTTGTCCCGGCTCCCCCGGTCTGGATGACGAGATCCCTGAAGGGGGTCGTCCCCGTGCATCCGCTCGCCGTCCCCGCGGCCCGCACGGTGATGTCCTGCCAGCTATACCCTGTGGTGCTGTTCATCGTGAACGATGTTTCGGGCGCGGAGACGGTCCGATCGGCCGCCCCGGCCGAGAAGGTCGGAAGCGGGACGGTCGGGCAGACCGGGCCGGGCGCGCCCTGCGTGGTGGTGCCCGCCACCTGCGTCGCACAGCCCTGCGAGCAGTTGACAACCCCCACAGCGCGCGCGCTGCCGCTGTAGTAGCGGTTCTCAGGGTTCTCAAACGGGGGTGGCGGATCGTTCCGGATGCGCGCATAGTTGGTGGACGGGCCCATCAGGACGATGTCGCCGTTGGATCCCACGTCACCGTAGACGTGGATGCCCTGGTTGATGTAGACCTCGTCTTCGGCGCAGATCGCGTACCCGCTCAGGCCCTCGGGATATCCCTCGATCACCGCGACGATGGTCCGCCTGGGGCCCGGCACGGGAAGGGTCCCGACGGACACTACCCGCCGGTAGGCGGCAAAGGCCCCGGAGCACGGCGGGGTGGCGCCGGCAGGGTCGACGCAGGACACCGCGACGGTCGCCGTCCCGAGCACTGTCCCGGAGATGCCGTCGGTAATCGGGATCGTCTCGCCGCTGTACGAGTCGGCGCCGGTCCCCTGCATCCTGGCGATGGCGTAGTGGACCCCCGCCTCGGCGATATTGAACACGCGGACCGCCTGCAACTGCCGTACCCCCGCCGCGAGGTCGGCGGAGATCACCAGCAAGACCCCTGCGGTCACGACGACGATGAGCCCGATGAAGAGCAGGATGAACATCATGACGGCGCCCCGCTCGCCGGCCCTCGACCTGCCCCGTGCTTGCCACATCGGCATCATCGTCCGTCCCCCATTTCTAGGGAGGGTTGACCTCGCTGGGATTGATCCAGTCGTTCGCGTAGGGCTCGGGATTGCGAAGCATGATGTCCCGCGTCCACGTCTGCTGCTGCACCCCGGACCGTCCTTCGACCCCTTCAACAGCCAGCGTGACGCGGATCATGTGGATACGCCGGATGTCGGTGACTGATGTGAGGTTCGTGACTTCAGTACCGGTGGCGGCAAAGTACCGGAAGTTCAGGGTCGTGACGGTAATCCGGGGATCGGACAGCACGGTGAGCGTCGGCGTGCCGCCCGTGCATGGGGCCCGGTACTCCATCACCACCTGGTTGTCGCCGACGGTCCCAAGGAGATACCCGATCGTGTCCATGTCGTTGCCGGCGATAGTGTCGAGGTTCAGGATCTCGCCGGTCACGTAGACGCTGTTCGCTGTCGGTCGCAGGCTGCTGTCCTGGGCCACGACCCGATCCCGGCACCGCGCGGGATAGCCGGCCTGGCTTGCATCGGTAGGCTTGACGTTGAACGCGGCATTCCGCAGCCGCTCGGCCATCCACTCAAGAGTCTGCCGCGCCGCCTGGGTGTCGGCCGAGCGCACGTTTACGATGAGCTTGCTCCGGACGGCTGCTCCGACGAGCGTGGACATCGAGGTCGCGACAAAGCCCATGATCGCCATGGCTACGATGACCTCGATGAGGGTGAGGCCGGCCTGGCTGCGACACCTACCCGTCTGCCGAATCTGACGCAGCAGCATCATCATGACCCCCTGATCTACGGAGGCAGTGCCTGTGTGAAGTTCGCCACATACGTGCTCAGGATCGTGTACGGCGGCGAGCTGGGTGTCTCGTACAGGATGATCGTGAGCTTCCGAAGCGGAAGTCCTGAGACGTCTTCCGCCAGGATGCGGGCATGATCGAATCCCGCGGGGATCCGCGGCTCCTGGAGATCGCCGTACGTTGTGTAGCCGGTTGTCTGCGTGAGCACCCGCTCGGTTCCCACGCTGGGGATGAAGGAGTAGCCCTGCAGCCTGAGGTAGTCAAGTTCGGCCTGCACCCAGGCCGCTGCCTCTCCCCTGATCTTGGTGCGGCGGGCCTCGGTCATCCCATACAGCAGCCCGCCGAGCACGGTCGTCGACACGATCCCCAGAAGCGCCGTGGCGACGACGATCTCGATCAGCGTGAATCCGGACGGCGCGCGTCTAGGACTCAGCGTAGGTCACCCGGCCTGTCCCCGGCTCGATGGTGATCGTGTACGATCTGCCGGACGTGCTCGAGACCGTGATCGTCAGGTCGCCCGATGGGACCCCGCGGCGGTCGAATGTCACGGTCCGCGGAGTGCCGAAGGTCATGTGCTGCGGCAGTGTGTCCTGGCGCAAGACCCCGCTCCCCAGCGCGGCGACGGTGAACGTGCGATCGTCAAAGTCAACTGTGACCGACGTCCGGCGGGTCATCGCCGCCTGCTGGCCGGCCGCGATCTCGGTCACGAGCGCCCTGGCCCACCCGTCGGCCTCTTCGCGCGCCAGGGCCCGCCGCATGTTCATCGCGCCCGTGGTCAGCAGCACGCTGAGGAGCGACGCGACCACCACCAGCTCGATGAGTGAATACCCTCGCTCCGCTGCTCTGCCCCTCATCCTCGCTCCACCCCTTTTTGCTGCCCCCAACGGCCCACCGGACCGCTCCTCTCCGGAAAGGAGGCTCCAACTCATCTCAGCCCTCCGGCTCCATCGAGCGATCAGGGCGCTGGCTAGGCCCCGCGCGAAACCGCACGGAAATGTCCTAGATCAGGTTGGTTGGACGTGCT
>JBBIOB010000016.1:0-56881 GCA_037443565.1 Armatimonadota bacterium
GCTGGTCGAGCTCCTCGGGGTCCGTATCTGGATGCCACGATTGCTGGGTTGTCCCTCAAAGGGGTCGAGCATGCTCGCGGTCTGCGACCCGAGCGTGCCGTCGGCGAAGATCTTGACCGGCCCGACGCGCAGGAAGGCATCGCCCAAGGTGGTGCACATCCCGCACGACGCCGCGGCCTCGATGTGCGCTTCGGGGACGCATGCGACCACGCGCAGGGTGAGCGCATCGCGGGCGCGCAGGCGCTGGAAGGTCTCGAAGGCCGCCGGGGTGTCCTCGGTGGTCCCGGTGAAGTTGTGGACCGCCGTGATGCCGAGGCGGTGGAGGCCAGCCGCGGCGGCGAGGGCGGCCTGCTCGCGCTGGTCCTGCGTGACCGGAGGGAGCGCGCGGCGCACCAGCCCTGCGGCCGCCTCCTTGAGGAGCCCATCGGGCTCGCCTGCGGCATCGCGGCCGATGACGCCGCCCGGAGGATCGGGCGTGTCGCGCGTGATCCCCGCCAGGCGC
The DNA here is from genome assembly GCA_037443565.1 of Armatimonadota bacterium. Taxonomy (GTDB): domain Bacteria; phylum Sysuimicrobiota; class Sysuimicrobiia; order Sysuimicrobiales; family Humicultoraceae; genus Fervidifonticultor_A. The sequence continues at coordinate 503 of JBBIOB010000016.1, forward strand.
AGCGCCGCGGAGTTGACCCACAGCAGGTGCCCGTCCTTGCTGCTGCACGCCGCGGGCCGGTCGCCGGTGGCCGGATCAAGATCGTGGCGTGTGGGGAACCGGCCCTCGGCCCAGATGTTCTTGTCCCATCCGCTGCCCACGATCCACGGGCCGTCACGCCAGACCGCGGCGCCGGCGGCGATCGTCCGCGCCGCCTCGGCAATCGAGCGCGTCTTCCGCAGTTCGATCTGGAGCAGCCCCAGGCCGTACCCGATGACGTGGATGTGCGCGTCCGTCAGGCCGGGGAAGACCGGCAGCCCCAGCAGGTCGACGCGCCGGGCTCTCGGAAAGGCGGCGACCAGGTCGTCGCGGTTGCCGACGGCGATCAGGCGGCCGCCGGCGACGGCGAGGGCGTCGGCGCGGACTGCGGGGTCGGCCTCGACGTGGACCTGCGCCCGCTCGTAGATCGTCACAGCCGTCATCGCGCGCGCACCACGAAGTCCTCCAGGGCCTGCAGGTTGTGCTCCCAGAAGATCGCAATCCTGTAGTTCTCCTGCGCGTCCTCGAGGTTCACCATTCTGAAGACACCGCCGAGAACGACCGCCGTGACGACCTGCTCCCCGTACGCGTCGTTCCACCGCCTCGCCTTGCCGCCGGTTTCTCTCACAAGGCGCTTCACGCTGTTGAGCGCACTGTTTGAGACCTTGCACTCCAACGCAAGGAGCCGTCCGTCCTGAAGCCGGATGGGGACGTCGCACTTGGTATGAGCAAGCACGGTCTCTCTGCCAAAGGTGCCCCGGGGCAGCTCATCGAGAGCGTTGATGGACTTCAGCCGCGCTTGCTGCCGAAACCCAGCATGCTGAAGGATCCCGACGACCGCCTCTTCCTGTCGTCGGCTTGCTTCCTTGCGCCGCAGCGTGCGCAGCTGTTCAGCCGCCCAAAGCCCCGCCGTCCATGAGATGGCAGTCTCACGCTCCGTGGGGGTCGGCTCTCGCCCCTCGGAGAGCCATGGATGGCGGATGGGATCGAGTGCCGTCCTTATGACTGACGCCGCAGCCTCGAAGGCTTGGGGCGACCGCGGCGTGACTTCACCTCCAGCGAGCGTGACAAGATCATCCTCGCTGATAGGAGGCCCGGCCAGGTAGCGCGCAGCTGCGATGAGTTCAGTGTCTCCTTGAAAGGTGGCGCCGGTGAGATCTCGGAGGTCGCGTGAGGCTTCCAAGAGCCTGCGGACAACGGGCTCGTTCCTGGCAAACGCTGCCCTGTAGGACTGACTCCCGGAATGGCCGCGTTCCTCGACGAACGCAACCAGGGCGGCGAGGCGGTCCGCCTCCAACTCCTCGTCCGTCCACCTTCGTGGTTCAAGCCGGCGAGAGGTCATGCTCGCGGCCCAGGAGCTCCAGCCGGTCGGGACGGGGCACTAGGAGCGCCTCCATCTCTCGAGGCTCGAACTTCTCCAACCCTCCCTGATAGGTCCTTCCTGCGCCCAAGAACGTCTTTCTGTTGGTGTTGAGGTAGCGCACAAGCCCCGCCAGCTGCGCCTGGTTCATGGGTAGCCGAGGGAAGATTCCGTGCAGTACGTTGAGAATCGCCAGATGATCGGGGTTGAGCGCGAAGGCCGGCCCCTGCCGCGTCATGTACGTGGCAACGATCGGAGGCGTCTTGACGGCAAGATACCACCATGGCCTCCGTTGCCGACAGAGATAGCGCTCCGCAGTGCCGTTCTCCTCTCCCGTGAGCAGGTAGGCGCGGAGGGGCGCGTGTTCAAGGACTTCGAGATCGATGTCCCGAGGGGGCACAAGGAGCACCCGTCGGGCTGACTTCCGGAGAACGACCCCGGGAGCCGAGAGCACGTCTTTGGCGTCATCCAGCACGGGGATGACGTAGTCGGCAAGTCGCAGCGCCGACGCCCGCTCCGGCGTCAGCACGAAGAAGCCGTTCGCTCCTGTGGCGATCCCTCGACTGACCCGTGCAATCTCGCCGAGCGGAATGAGATCCCCCCGAGCATGGCTGGCCCTGCGCGACTGGAAGAGCGGACTCCATCGCGACGATTCTACAAAGTGATCGCGGCTCGTGGGTCTGCCGCCCGTGAGGTCTTCCAGGGAACTGATCGATATCACATGGTGCAGGCGGAGCGATGCCGGTGGGGCCCCGACTTCAAAGCACGTAATAACCGCCGTCGTCATTGCATCGTGGAACGCCAAACGGGCGCGATCGAGCAGATGCAGGCTGATAGCCCCCATACCATTGAGCAGGGCGTCTCGCAACACTGCGCCATACCCGACATCGAGCCACTCTGCGCTGGTAATGAAACACCCGACATCGGCGCGACGGGCGTGCGCGAGCGTCGCGAGGAAGAAGTGCACCTGCAACCCGGCCAGCCCCGAGATCGAGAGTCCCAACCGCGCCGCAGCGCTCTTGGCCCAGGCCTTCTGCTCCGCCGGCAACGCATGATGCCGGACGTACGGGGGATTCCCCACAAACGCCGTTCGTCCACGGATCGGCGTCAGCGCCAGAGTCGTGTAGTTGGCGTTCACGACACGAGCCCGTCGCGCCCGCAGCGTTCGAAGCGTGGCCCGGGCGGCGAGGGTGGCCAGGGGGTCCAGATCAACGGCGACGACACTGAGGGTCGGGTCGGTTCTGGCCACCTCAGCAGCAAACCTTCCGCTGCCGCAGCCCGGGTCTACGACTCGATCCGGACGCTGCGCGAGGATCCAGACCACCATGGCACTGACAATGCTCGGAGGGGTGTAGAACACCCCTCGGCGGCGTCGGTCGCGGATAGGCGTCAGGGCACAGATGGCGTCGCCGAGTGGGTCCAATCCCGCCCGGATCTGGCTCTCCAGGACCTCCGCCGATCCAATCCGGACGTTGCCGGATCGCTCCAGGAGGGCCTGCTCTGCGCCTGACAGTGGTCCCCCAAACGCAGGGCCCCCCAACGCCCTACAGGCGGCAACGACATGCTCAGGAGATGCCAGCCACATACCGATCATTTGTTCGATATTCCCCGGTGGCTTTCCTTTCTAGCCTGCTTCGAGAGCGCCCGCATCAGCGTCGCCATCTGCACCGCGGCGTGGGCCGCGTCCTCGCCCCGGTTGACCTTCTCGCCCGCCCGCGCCGCCGCGTGCGTGGGATCGAAGACCGCCAGCACCTCGTTGATCACCGGGACGCCGGTCTCCAGCGCCACCGCGGCCATGCCGGCGGCGGCCTGTTCCGCCACGAGGTCGAAGTGCAGCGTCTCGCCCTTGATCACGCACCCCAGGCAGATGACGGCGCCGTAGCGCCCCGTCTGCGCGAACCGGCGCGCAACCAGCGGAATCTCGAGCGCGCCCGGCACCCACGCGACGTCGACCCGGGCGGCGCCGGCCCGGGCGAGAACGGCCTGGGCGCCTTCGAGCAGGCGCCCGGTGATGTACTCGTTGTACCGGCTGACGACGATCGCAAACGCCAGTCCCGACGCGTCGTCCGATCCGGTGTAGACGGTGCCGGTGCTCTCCTGCTGATGCTCGGGTGTCTCTGCCGTCACGTGTGGCCTCACTCCAGATTCAGCAGGTGGCCCAGGCGGTGGCGCTTGGTCTTGAGGTACCGGTAGTTCTCGCTGTTGGGCGCGATCTCGATCGGGACCCGCTCGACCACCTCCAGGCCGTAGCCTTCAAGCCCCGCGCGCTTCTGCGGGTTGTTGGTCAGCAGCCGGACCTGGCGGAGGCCCAGGTCCGAGAGGATCTGCGCGCCGATCCCATAGTCGCGGGGATCGGGCGGAAAGCCGAGCAGCTCGTTGGCCTCCACCGTATCACTCCCGCGGTCCTGCAGCGCGTACGCCCTGATCTTGTTGGTCAGCCCGATGCCCCGGCCTTCCTGGCGGATGTAGACGATTACCCCGCGGCCTTCCTCTGCGATGACACGCATCGCGGTCCGCAGCTGCTCGCCGCAGTCGCACCGCAGCGACCCGAAGGCCTCGCCGGTCAGACACTCGGAGTGCATGCGCACGAGCACCGGCGCGCCGTCATCGACCGCGCCCCGCACGAGCGCCAAGTGGTCGGACCCATCGAGCGTGTTCTCGTAGACGACTGCCGTGAACTCGCCGTAGGCGGTCGGCAGCCGGGTCTGCCCCTCGCGCCGGATGAACCGGTCGTGGCGCAGGCGGTGGCGGATGAGGTCCCGCACCGCCAGGATCCTGAGCCCGCACTCGGCCGCGAACCGGCTGAGGTCGGGCAGCCGGGCCATCGTGCCGTCCTCGTGCACGATCTCGCAGACCACCCCGGCGGGCCGCAGGCCGGCCAGCCGGCACAGGTCGATGATGGCCTCGGTGTGCCCGGCCCGGCGCAGCACCCCACCGGGCGCCGCGCGCAGCGGGAAGACGTGTCCGGGCCGCGCCAGGTCGTCGGGCTGCGTGGCCGGATCGGCCAGCAGCCGGAGCGTGAGCGCCCGGTCGTAGGCCGAGGTCCCGGTCCCGCCGCGGCGCGCGTCCACCGAGACCGTGAACGCGGTGCCGTGGCGCGAAGTGTTGCGCGTCACCATCACCGGCAGGTCGAGCTCCTCGCACCGCTCGGGCAGCAGCGGGGCACAGACCAGGCCGCGGCCGCGCGTCATCATGAAGTTGACGGCCTCGGGCGTGGCGTGCTCGGCGGCCATGACCAGGTCGCCTTCGTTCTCGCGGTCCTCATCGTCGACGACGATGAGCATCCGCCCGGCGCGGAGGTCCTGCGCGGCTTCCTCCACCGTGGCGAAGGCGAGGGAGGGGACCGCGCCGGTCGTCGCCGCGACAGCGGCGGTCTCTGGCATGACGGCGTCCGTCATCGTCCCTTCACCCCTTCGAGTAGCCGCTCGACGTACTTGGCCAGGATGTCCACCTCGAGGTTCACGGCCACGCCGGCGCCCTTGCGCCCCAGTGTCGTCACCGCGAGCGTGTGGGGAATCAGGGCGACCGCAAAGCGCCCGCCGTCCGTGACCTTCGCAACGGTCAGGCTGATGCCGTCCACGGCGACCGACCCCTTTTCCGCGATGTACGGCGCCAGCGCCGCGGGCGCGTCGATCTCCATCCAGATGCCGTCGCCCTCGCGGGTCACCGCGGCGATGGTCCCCACGCCGTCCACGTGCCCCTGCACGATATGCCCGCCCAGCCGCTGGTCGAGCCGCAGCGGCCGCTCCAGGTTGACCGGATCCCCGGGCGCAAGGTCTCCCAGCGTGGTGCGCCGCAGCGTCTCCGCGGCGAGATCCGCCGCGAACTCGCCCGGCGCGAAGTCCACCATGGTCAGGCACACGCCGCTCACGGCGATGCTCTCGCCGACGCGCGCGTCTTCGATCAGCGCGCCTGCGCGGACGCGCAGGCGCGCGCCGTCGGGTTGCGCCTCGATCGCCGTCACGGTCCCCATCTCCTCGATGATGCCGGTGAACATCATGCCTCCTGATGTCACGCCTGCTCCCAGTAGGGAGCAGGCGCCAGATATCCTTCAATGACGGTGTCTTCACCCAGCCGCCGCACGTTCACATCGCGCAGATCCATCGGCCCGGCCACGCCCGCGCCCTCCACAGGGGAGGGCGCACCCAACCCCCCGATTACCCTGGGCGCCACGATCGCGATGACCTTGTCCGCGATCCCCAACGCGAGCACCGACGCGGCCACCTCGGCCCCGCCCTCTACCAGCACACTCAGCACGCCGCGGCCGCCCAGCATCGCCGCAAGTGCCCGCAGGTCCACGCGGCCGTCGGCCTGCTCCAAGACGACCACCTCGACACCTGCCCGGCGCATCGCCTCGACGCGATCCTCCGGGGCCGCCCGGGTCGTCGCGATGAGGGTGGGCACTTCCCGGGCGCCGGTCACCACGCGGGCCGCAGGCGGCGTCCGCAGGCGCGAATCGACGATGACGCGGAGCGGATGGCGGGGGACGGGCACAGTACCGGCCGGGAGGCGGCACGTGAGCAGCGGATCGTCGGCCAGCACGGTCCCCACCCCGACCAACGCCGCATCGTAGACGTTGCGCAGCCCGTGCACGTACTGCCGGGCGGCCTCGCCCGTGATCGAGGTCGGACTCCCGCGCCGGACCGCGATCCTGCCGTCGAGGCTCATCGCCCACTTGAGGGCTACGAAGGGCAGAGCGGTCCGCCGGTGCTTGATGAAGAACTCGTTGAGCCGCCGCGCCTGCGCTTCGAGCAGGCCGACCTCCACCTCGATGCCCGCCTCACGCAACCGCGCAATCCCCCGGCCGTCGACCTGGTGATCGGGGTCCTGCATCGCCACGACCACGCGCCGCACCCCGGCGGCGATCAGCGCATCGGTGCAGGGCCCGGTGCGGCCGGTGTGGTCGCAGGGCTCGAGGGTGACGTACATCGTGGCCCCCCGCGCGCGCGCGCCCGCCTCGCGCAGGGCCAGCACCTCGGCATGGGGCTCGCCGGCCCTTGCATGGAAGCCGCGGCCGACGACCCGCCCATCCGCAACGATCACCGCCCCCACCAGCGGATTGGGACTGGTGCGGCCCGCGGCGCGCTGCGCGAGCGCGAGCGCTTCGTCCATCATCGCGGTATCGGTATCCGCGGGACCGGTGTCGGTGGCGATGGCATCGGCCGTCATGGGCAACACGAACGCCCGGAGCATTTGACCTCCGGGCGTGTGCATCATGGAAGCGAAGAGCCGGCCGGCTGTCGGCTACATGGACGACACGCCCGGCGAGGGTCTCCTGGCCCCAGACGCGACCTTCTCCCATCCGGACTATACCGTCGGCTCCGGAGTTGCACCGGATCCTGCCCCCGCCGCTTGCGCGACGCGGGCTCGCGGGCTCTACCGCCGATCGGGAATTGCCGGCGCGTCGCGCCGGCTCACCCTGCCCCGAAGGTCAGATATGCGGTTGGCGTCCACGTCCGAGTCTAGCACCGGGTCCTAGGGACGACAAGTCGGTCCTGGACAGTATCTTCGGGCCTTGGGACAATCAGGAGCGTCGGGCCAGGAGACACGTCATCCAAGTCACGTTCCACGGCGCCGTCCGCACTGTGACCGGCTCGCTGCACGTCGTCGAAGCGGGCGGTGCGCGCGTCTACCTGGACTGTGGGCTCTTCCAGGGCCGCCGGGCCGACGCGTGGGAATGGAACCGGCGGTTCCCCACCCCGCCGGGCCAGGTCGCCGCGGTCATCCTGTCCCACGCCCATCTGGACCACTGCGGCAATCTGCCCACCCTGGTCGCCCAGGGCTTTCGCGGCCCAATCTACTGCACACCGGCCACCCGCGACCTGACCGCTCTCATCCTCCGCGATAGCGCCAAAGCCCAGCATCAGGACATCCGCACGGTCAACCGCATCCGCCGGCGAGAGGGTCTGCCGAAGGTGGAGCCGCTCTACCGCGCGCGCGACGCCGAGCACGCGATCGGCCTACTGCGCCCGATCGCCTACGGACGCCCCATTCGCATTGGCCCGTTGACGGCGGCCTTTCGCGATGCCGGCCACATCCTTGGGTCCGCGACGGTACAGCTCGACGCCGGGGGCCGGCGCCTCGGCTTCACGGGTGACCTCGGCCGTCCCGACACCGCGATCATCCGCGACGCCGACGTCCTGCCGGCGGTGGATCTGCTGATCATCGAGTCGACCTACGGCGACCGGCAGCACGGCACGCACGCCGACGCCCTGGCGCACCTGACCGACGTCGTGAACCGGACTCTGGCCCGGGGCGGACGCGTGCTGATCCCGGCGTTCGCCGTCGGCCGCACGCAGGAGATCGTCTACGCCCTCACCCAGCAGCGCGAGGCCGGGCAGATCGCGGCGGATGGTCCGATCTACGTGGACAGCCCCATGGCCACGGATGCCACGGCCATCTTCCGCCGCCACCGCGACTGCTTCGACGAGGAGACGCAGGCGCGGCTGCGGCGGCGCGACCCGCTCGGACTCAAGGGCGTGCGCTACGTGCGGACGGCCAAGGAATCCGCCGTCCTGGTGGCACGCGACGAGTCCTGCGTGGAGTGATCGCCACCTCAGGGATGGCCGAGGGCGGCCGGATCCTTGGTCACCTGCAGCGGTTCATCGGCGACCCGCGGGCGACGGTGCTCTTCGTCGGCTACCAGGCCGAGCATACGCTCGGCCGCCGCCTGCTCGCATCGGCAAACGGAATCCCGGCCTCGGTGCCGGTGGTGGGTCAGGTGGAAGAGGTGTAGGGCGCCCGACCGGCAGGCTTCCTCAGTGAATTGCCGAACATTCGGCGCTGTGACCTACCACCCGCCGCCGCGCCGCGTGTTCACGCGAAAGGAACGGGCGATCATCGATGCACACCGCACTCCGCGGCAGGTCCAGCGGTTCCTCGACTCGCTGCGCTACAACCACCACCGGGTCGGCAGTGTCTTCCGGTCGTTCCGCGAGGTCGTGCGCGAGGGCGAGGTCATGTGCGTGGAGGCGGCGGTGGTGGCCGCGGTCATCCTCGAGCAGCACGGGTACCCGCCGCTCGTCGTGAGCCTGGAGTCGCAGGACAACCTCGACCACGTGCTCTTCGTCTTCACGCACAAGGGCCGGTGGGGCGCGGTGGCGCGGTCGCGCGACGCGGGCCTGCACGGCCGCAAACCCGTCTTCCGAACGATCCGCGACCTCGTGTGGAGCTACTACGATCCCTACGTGGACTGGACCGGGCGGCTCACCGGCTACGCGCTGATCGACCTGCGCGAGATCGGCGGCTACGGCTGGCGCTTCAACCGCAGGAACCTGTGGTGGCTGGAGCGATACATGATCCGCTATCCCCACAAGCGGATCCGCTCGTCAGATCGGCGATACCGGGGCCTGCTCGCGCGATTCCTCGCGTACCGGAAGACACACCCGACCGGTCCGGTGGTCTACTACCGCGGGCGGGAGCGCTGGATGTCGGCCGGGCCAGAGGCCGCGCGGCGTCGCGCGAAGCGACGCCGCGCACCTTGACCGCGGTGGTGCTACCTCAACGCGACTGCGTCTTCGACGATTGCGGCCCGCACCTGCGCCAGCTCCTGGACCAACCCCACCACCAGGCGCGCCGCCTCCTCGAGATGCCGCGGCGTCACGTTGGCCGGCACATCGGTGGGCTGATGGTAGTGCAAGTCGACCCCTCGGTGGAGGAACACCGCCGGAATGCCCTGGCGCTCGAAGCTCACATGGTCGCTTGACGAGCCCTGGAACCGTGTGACCGGGATCCCCAGGCGCTCGGCGACGCGCTCCGCGGCGTTGACGAGCGACTCGTCCCGACCCCGTGAAGCGCCGATGCGCAGCCGCTCTCCCCACCCCACCATGTCGAGGTTGATCATCGCCACCACCCCCTGCCGGCGCTCGGCGGCATACGCCGCCGAGCCGTACAGCCCGAGCTCCTCGGCGGCGAAGAGCACGAACCGGACAGTGCGGGCGGTCGGCACGCCGGCGAGCACCCGCGCGGCCTCCAGCACGGCGGCCACGCCGGAGGCGTTGTCGTTGGCGCCGGGCGATCCGGGCACGCTGTCGTAGTGGCCGCCGACGACGACGCTCTCCTGCGGCCGCGTCGTCCCGGGTTTCGTCGCGACCACGTTCGATGTGGACCGCGTCTCGAACACCGTGTCCACCAGCAGGCGCAGGCGCACCTGGCCCGCCTGGGCCGCGTCGACTAGCCGCCGGCCGTCTTCCTGGGTGATGGCCACCGTCGGGATCTCTGAGCGCTGGCCGAGCGTCCCGGAGATCATGCCGGGCTGGTTGTTGAAGACGACCGCTGCCACAGCCCCCCGCGCCGCGGCGTTGGCGGCCTTCTCGCGAAACGTGATTGTCCCTCGCTCGATGAGCGCGATCGCCCCAGCCACCGGCCGGCCCTCGAAGTCGGCCGGCTGGCCCAGCCCGACGAAGACGATGTTTGCTTCGATACCCCCGGCAGGCGTGGGCGCGGAATAGAACAGCGCCTGGCTGACGATCGGGCCCGCCGCGCCCACCTGGTGGACCTCCACGCGGCGTGCTTCATAGAACGGGAACTGGAAGGCATGCAGCTCGATCTGATAGCCGTACCGGCGCAGCTGCTCGGTCAGGTACTCGGCGGCGGCGCGTTCCGAGGCCATGCCCGCGACGCGGGGGCCGATGACCCCGGCCAGGTGCTGGACGTGCGCAAACGACGCGTCACCAGACGGCGCCATCTGGGCCTGGCCGACCGCAGACAGCCCGGCAGCGAGCAGCATCATCGCCAGCGCTGCCGCAATCGCTCTTGCCGTCTGACGCGTGGTGACGCGCATGCCTGCACCTCCGGAAAGCCAGGACGATTGCATGGTCTAACGTCGGGGGGACGTGGATTGTTTCATCAGGCTCCACTCGCTGCGGGGCCGCCCTGGCGGCCCCGCACTACTGAGGCTGAGCCAGATCCGCGACCCGCCCGCCGGTCACGCGGACCAGGTCGGCCGGCGCGATCGGGAAGATCGCCGTCGGCGCCCCCGCGGCGGCGTAGACGACCTCGTAGCGCAGGAGGTCTTCGTCGATGAAGATGTCCATCGGCGACGCGTGCCCGACCGGCGGGACGCCTCCGATGGCAAACCCGGTGGTCGCACGTACGACATCGGCGTCCGCACGCGCGATCTGTGCCGCGCCCGCAGCCCGGGCGAGCTTGCCGTGATCCACGCGGTTCCTGCCCGAGGCCAGCGCCAGCACCGGTCGGCCGTCGGCGAGGAAGACCAGGGACTTCACGATCTGCCCCAGCGTGGTCCCGATGGCGCGCGCGGCGTCTTCCGCGGTACGCGTCCCCTGGGGGAACTCCGCGATGGTCGCGCTCACGCCGCGATCGGCCAGGGCCTGGCGCACCCGCTCGGTGGCCGTTGACATCATGACACCTTGGTCGGGAACTTGCCGTCCAGCGCGTCCTGGGCGATCGCCTTCACCTCGGGGCTGAAGTCCTTCCGCAGAATCCACTGGAGAAACCCGCGATCCCTGGCGGCCACCTCGCGGAGCGGCCGGCCTTTGATCCCCTCGGGACCGAAGGTGAAGACCACCTCGTCGCCCTCCCACGCGAACCGGCCCGAGGGCTCCACCGCGGCGGCGGGGTCGGCGGCCGCATTGTCCCGCACCGTGAAGCGCGCGTAGATCTCCCCAGGCGTCCGCGGCAGGTCGGGATATGTGGCGAGCTGCGCGTCGAGCACCTCGAGGCACGCCTCAGCGTCCGCGGCCGCGGTGTGCGGCGCCACGAGGTCCTTGCCGCAGTAGTAGCGATAGGCCGCCGCGAGATGCCGCGGCTCCATGCGGTGGAAGATCACCTGGGCATCGACGACCGCGCGATCGGTCAGGTCCATGCGGCGGCCGGCCAGCGCCATCTCGCGCAGCAGCACCGGGAGGTCGAACCGCTGGATGTTGAACCCGGCCAGATCGGCATCGCCGACAAGCCGCAGGATCTCGTCGGCGATCTCCGGAAAGCGCGGCGCGGCAGCCACGTCGGCATCGGTGATCCCGTGGACGCGCGTCGAGTCCGGCGGGATCGGCATCCCAGGATGCACGCGCCGCGCCAGGCTCTCGCGACGCCCGTCGGGATGCACCTTGATGAGCGCGATCTCGATGATGCGGTCGACACCGGGATTGGGCCCGGTGGTCTCTAGATCGAGGAATACTATGGGACGTTGCAGGACGAGTTGCCGCACGCCTCCTTAGGTTCGCGCCGCATACGGAGCGATCCTACACCCGCATGCCGGGCCTACGGCCGCCACACGCGGGTCTGCGGTCGATATGACGCCCACGAGAACCAGAAGTGGTTGCCGTGGACGACAGGCTGCAGACGCTTCCCGGCCATCGGACCGGCGGAGGCGCGGCCCAGGATCGTCCACGTGCTCTGCGTCTGGTCGTCGACGAATGTGGCATCCCGAAGCTTGAACGTCACGCGGCGGCCGTCGACCATCGGTGAAAACACCGCCGCCGCGCCGATGTCTCGCGACGCCGCGATGTCGCCCTGATCGAGCGCCGAGGCCGTTCCCTTCTGAAAGAAAACGACGATGGGGGTCCCGCCGACGGTATCGTGCGCCACTCCCGCGCCCTCGAGCGCGCTGAACGGGTAGGCCGCATCCTGGCCCCCGATCGATACGGTGACCACGCGCTCCATCGGCCGCAGCCGCGGGTCGCGGTCGCCGACGTAGAGGAACGGCGAGGAGTTGATGTCGTCGTAGCCGACATACGGGTTACGCCCGTACATGCGGGTGTGGCCGGTGTCCCGGGACAGCACCTTGCCGTCAGGATGCGCCTGCCTGAACGTCTCCCACGAGACGATCTGCGACGGGAGCACGGTCAGCTGCCTGCCGGTCAGGTCGCCGACGATCGCCTCACCCGAGACCTGCCACCACCATGACTCGGTCTGGCGGTCGTACATGACCAGCGCGCTCTTGTAGAGCTTGCCGGTCGTCCCGAAATCGAGAACCCGGCCCTCCAGGCGCCGGTCGAAGGTGAGCGACGTGTTACACAACGGGCAGAACGTCACGGTGGCCGGGATGCCGCCGACGGTGTCGTTGGCGATCTCGTGCCAGATCAGGATCTGCAGGGGATACGCCCGGGCGTCGCCGTTGCGCTCGAAGAAAACCACCGGCTCCCTGGGCTTCAGCCATTGCCCGGCCTGCGTCACCGTCTCGAACTTCGGCCGGTCGATGGCCGGGATGCCGTCCTTGGGCGGGCCCCCGGAGCGGATCTCGCTCAGGGGGATGCTGGCGTTCTTGAAGTTCGTCTTCCACTCCGAGACATCGAAGGGCACGCTCTGCGCCTGTGCTGCCCCGCGGCCTTCGCCGGACCGTGGGCCTCGCAAGGTCACCACCAACAGGGCGCCAGCGACCAACACTGCCGCTCCCACCAGGATCACACTCACCCCGCGCATGCGACCCACCCCCTGCGAATCGAGCCCATCCGACCCCGGCATCTGGCGCCTGGCATCAGAAGTGCGACGCGTCCTCCGGCCGCCGACGCAGCGGGGTCAAGGCTGCCCAGCGTGCACTCCCGGCGTATGGAGATCACTCGGCCCCAGTCTCCCCCACGGCGCCTCTGCCATCTGTAGCGGCGCTTACACAGAATCGTAATCGGGCTCACAGATCCGGGCCTCCCCGCCGCGTACGCTAGGGACAATCGATGCCACCCGGCGGGGGGTGGCGAGCAGATCACAGGAGGGATGACGCTATGGTGAGGTCGCGCAAGGCGGTCGCGGTAGCAGGTGCGGTGGTCGTCGCGGTGGCAATGGCCTTCGCCGGTGGATACCACGTCGCGGCCCAGCAGGCCAGGGTGCCAGACCCTGCCGCCGCCGGGCTGGGCCGGCAGCTCGCGCAGCAGATGTCGTACAAGAGCCCGTTCGAGACCGACGCGCCCGACCATCTCTGGGCGCTCGGGGACGATCAGAGCGTCACGTTCATTCACCTAGACAAGCCCTATGGCGAGGCCACCAGGGTGATCTACGTCGGGTTTGGGATCAAGGGACGCTGGTGCGCCGAGGATCAGGCGGCGATCGAGCGCATCGCTGGCAAGGGCTTCACGCACTTCCACCGGATCGCGAGGGTGGCCACATGGGACGCGGGGCATGGCGGCGCCCGGCCCGGTGAGTCGGGATACTGGCTGAAGCACATGGCCGTGGGGCCGGGCTTCAAGATGCCGTGGGGTGACGTCCAGCCTGGAGCGACAGACACCGCGTTCATGCCCACGACGGCGCCCCGCTGCGGGTCGTAATGGGATCAGGACCGCGGCACGAATTCAGGGAGGGAACGGCAGGACCCGCGGTTCCCTCCCTGGCTCTTTCCCTTCAGGTCATCCTTGTCCTGGCTGTCATCGTGCTCGTCGCGGGGTGCGCCCGACGGGTCACCGACGTGCCTCCACCGGCTGCCCGGCCCCAAGACCCGACGGCGGCATCTCTGCTGCGGGGAGAGCCGGTTCGCGGGGAGACGCTCTTCGGCGAAAAGGGCTGCATCGGGTGCCATACGGTGCAGGGGATCGGCGGTCAGGTCGGCCCGAACCTGACTGAGGTGGCCCGCCGCGATCTGGCCACGGAGCGGCCCGGTGGGACGTGGCCTGATGTCGTCGCCTACATCGAAGAGTCGATCCGCTCGCCCCAGGCATATGTTGTCCCGGGGTTCCCGACTCCATCGCCCATGCCGAGTGCTGAGCAGTTTGGACTCTCGGACCAGGACATCACCGACCTGATCGCCTACCTGCTGAGCCTGGCAACGCCGTGATGTCGACGCTCAGGGCTGCAGGGTCCTGAGGCGCTCCAGATCCGCAATGATGATGTGACGACCCTCGGTGGTCAGCAGGCCCTCATCGCGAAACCGGTTGAGGACGGTGGTGACAGTCTCGCGCGTGGCGCCGATCATGCTGGCCAGATCCTGGTGCGTGAGGCGCAGCGCGAGGCGGCGCCCACCGTCGTGTGGCTCCCCGTACGTCTCCGCGAGCCGCACGAGCACCGCGGCCAGCCGGCCGGGCACGTCGCGAAAGGCCAGATCCTCGACGGTCTCCTCGACCCGGCGCAGCCGCTCGGCCAGAACCTTCATCACCCGGAGCGCCAGGTCCGGTTTCATGCGCATGAGATCCTCGAAGTCTTCGCGGTGCAGCACGCAGATCAGCGTGTCCTCGAACGCTTCGCAGTGCATGGCCGCCGATGCGCCCACAAGCGAGCGCTCGCCGAAGATGTCGCCCGGCTCGAGCAGCGCCAGGATCTGCTCGCGGCCGGTCGCCGAGTACCGGCAGAGCTTCACGCGGCCTTCCTTGATCAGGTAGATCGTCTCAGACGGGTCGTCGGGCTGGGCGATGATCTTGCCGCGGGCGTATGCGCGCATCTGCGTGCGCTCGGCGAGCCGATGCATCTCTTCGCGGGTCATGTCGGCAAAGATATTGATGTGCTCGAGGTACCAGAGCTTCTCGTCCTCTACGGTACGGCGCAGCAGCGGCGGCCGGCGGCCATGCGGTGCCGCCTCACCGGAACGCCGCAGCCAGGACTTGCGCCACCAGGAGACAGCCATGGCCCTCACTCCCCTGCCCAGCGATATGGTGCTTCCCTATTATGGCTGTCGGCGCTCCCCTATGGAACGCCCTGAGGTCACCAAGGCAACGTGAGGATTGGAAGCGCGGGGATGCGCCGGAAGTGCACCTCGTCCTGCGGCCCCGCCAGGACGCCAAACCCCAGGTGCAGGGCGGTTGCGGCGACGGCGAGGTCATTCGCGGGGATCAGGCGACCGCCGCGGCTCAGCGCCGCAAACAGCTCGGCCCATCGTTCGGCGATCTCCACACCGAAGTCGACAATGGGAATCTGGGCAATCAACGCGTTGATCTTCGCACGTCGCCTGTCGGCGCGGGCTGGGTTGTCGGCCAGCCGCACTCCTGCCAGGAGTTCCGCGTACACGATGGCGGGGAGGACCGCGGGCACATTGCCTGCCACCTGAAGGGCGTCATCCCATGACCCTGGCAGGCGCTCGACCGCAACCAGAGCGCTGGTGTCTATGACGAATCCTGCCGCGAGGTCCATGCGTCCTCCGGGATGCGATCGGCTGCGCCGACGCGCTCAAGGTCATCGGCGAAATCGGGATCGGGCCCTCCAGCCGCGCGCCACTCCGCCAGGGCATCCCGCACGGACGCAAGGGGGGCCCCGGGAAGAGGAATGATGCGCGCCACGGGTTTCCCGTTTCGCTCCACCACGAAGGCATCTCCTCGATAGCGCACTCTATTCAGGACATCGCCCAGTTTTCGGGCAAGTTCAGTGGCAGCCACACGATACTCCATATCATCATTATACAGAACTGCGCAGAATACGCAAAACTGTGCCCAAGGGCGCTCCTGGCCGTCACCACCCTGGGGTGCCGTCCTGCACCTCGTTCTCGTCATCCTCTTCGCGTACTTCTACGCCCATGCACCAACTCGCCCCCGACGACCTGCCTGACAGAACAAGTATCAGTAGGCCCTGGCGTAGTACACCGTCGCCGCGGACGGCTTCCCGCAGACCGGGCAGACACCGGCCGGCCGGTCGTCCAGCGGGATGACCCGCGGCGACCCGCCGGTGCGGTCGCGGATGGCATCTTCGCACGCCTGATCCCCGCACCAGTTCGTCCGCACGAACCCGCGGCGCTCGCGGATCGCGTCCTCGATCGCCTCGAGCGTATCGGCCGCGACCGTGTGCCCGTCGCGGAAGGCCTTGGCCTGGGTGAAGAACGCCTGCTGCACCTCGTCGAGGGCGGCGGCGATGCGCGTCTCGATGCCGTCCAGCGACACCGTCTCCTTGGCGCCGCCCGTGCGCTTCACCATGACCGCCTGGTTCGCCGCGACGTCGCGCGGCCCGATCTCAAGACGGATCGGCACCCCGCGCATCTCCCAGTCGTTGAACTTCCACCCCGGCGTGTACTCGTCGCGGTCGTCCAGCCGCACACGCGCCACGGGCTTCAAGCGGTCGGCCAGCGCGCGCGCGGCGGCCAGCACCGTCTCGCCCTGCTTGCCCAGGATGGGGACGATGACCACCTGGATCGGCGCGATGCGGGGCGGCAGCGCCAGCCCGCGGTCGTCGCCGTGGGCCATGACCAGCGAGCCGATGAGTCGTGTCGTCACCGCCCAGGAGGTCGACCAGATGTACTTCTCCGTGTTGTCGCGGTCGAGGAACTTCACGTTGAACGCCTTCGCGAAGTTCTGCCCCAGGAAGTGGCTGGTCCCGGCCTGAATCGCCTGGCGGTCCGGCATCAATGCCTCGAGCGTGTAGGTCCAGTCGGCGCCGGCGAACTTCTCCGATGACGGCTTCTTGCCCACCAGCACGGGAATGGCCAGCACGTCCTCGAGCAGCTGCCGGTAGATCTCGAGGATCGTCAGGCACTCCTGGTCGGCTTCCTCCAGCGTCGCGTGCGCGGTATGGCCCTCGTGCCACAGGAACTCCGCGGTGCGCAGGAAGAGCCGCGTGGACTTCTCCCACCGCACGACGCTGTTCCACTGCAGCAGCAGCACTGGCAGGTCGCGGTACGACTGGATCCACTTGGCGTACATCGGCAGGATGATCGCTTCCGAGGTCGGCCGCACGGCCAGGCGCTCGGCCAGCTCCTCGTCGCCGCCGTGGGTGACCCACGCCACCTGGGGCGCGAAGCCCTCGACGTGCTCGGCCTCCTTCTTGAGGAACGACTCGGGCACGAAGAGCGGAAAGTACGCGTTCACATGGCCGGTGGCCTTGAAGCGCTCGTCGAGCCAGCGCTGCATGCCTTCCCACAGCGCGTAGCCGTACGGCCGGACGACCATGCACCCGCGCACCGGCGAGTAGTCGGCCAGCTCGGCCTTCAGGCACACGGCCGTGTACCAGTCCGAGAACTGCTCGGCCTTGCTCGGGATCTCCTTGACGAACACCTGCTGCTCGGTCGTCATGCCCGGCTCCCAAAAGAGAAAACTCCCAATCCTCAAGGGACGGGAGTTCCCGCGGTACCACCCTTGTTCCGGCTATGGCCCTCTCTGCGCGATCTCGGGCGCACCCGGCGGCCTCATCGGCCGCGGCTCAGGGGTGGGGACCCCGTCGTCGCCGTGTGTGGGAGCAGTTTAGCATGGCTCGCCGACATGCAGCAAGGCCAGAGGGAATCCGGCCAAGAGGGCGGGGCTCCGGTTGTTGCGCCGCCAAGGAGGCTTGACGCGGCCGCGCGGGATGCATCATGATGCCTCCATGAGGACCACCTTGACGCTAGATCCCGACGTGGCGCGCCTCCTTGAAGAGGAGGCACACCGCCAGCGCAAGCCCTTCAAGGAGGTTGTCAACGAGGCGATCCGGAGAGGTCTCGCCCCCAGACCCGTCGCTTGGGCTGCAGGCCGCTTTCGCGTCCGGCCGCACAAGACGACCCTGCGACCGGGCATTGACGCGGGGTCGCTGAACCGGCTCGTTGACGAACTCGAAGACGAAGCCCTGGTCGAAAAGCTCCGAGAGGGCCGGTGATCGTTCCCGACATCAACCTGCTGCTCTACGCGGAGATCGACGCGTTTCCGCAGCACGCACGGGCGCGGCGATGGTGGGAAGGGGTCATGAATGGCAAGCG
Source organism: Armatimonadota bacterium (assembly GCA_037443565.1). Classification (GTDB taxonomy): domain Bacteria; phylum Sysuimicrobiota; class Sysuimicrobiia; order Sysuimicrobiales; family Humicultoraceae; genus Fervidifonticultor_A. The sequence goes on from JBBIOB010000016.1 coordinate 18,409, forward strand.
CCAGGTGGGGCTCGCTCCCGTCTGTCTCTTCGGCTTTCTCCGCATCGCGACGAATCGCCGTGTGCTGACCGATCCCTTGCCCGTTGAGGACGCGATCAAGCGTGTGCAACGGTGGCTCGAGCGCCCGCACGTTGTGTTTCTGGTGCCCGGCAGCCGCCACCTCGAGACGGCATTCCGGCTATTGAGGTCCGTCGGAGCTGGTGGGAACCTGACAACCGACGTTCAGATCGCCGCGTACGCTGTGGAGTACAACGGGGAGGTTTTCTCGAACGATCCGGACTTCGGCCGCTTCGAGGGCATCCGCTGGGTGAACCCGCTCGCCGTGAGTACCTGATTTCGCGAGTGTGACTGCTGCCACCGCCCTATTATAGCTCTGCGATCCGTCGCTCAGCGAACCGCGTCTCATGCTGCCTCCCACCGACTCCTCAACGACGAAGATGATTTCGCTCAGCGCACCTGCGTGCGAATCCACTTCATGGCTTCTGCGACCGTTGCCCCCTGGGCGTCACGGCCCGGGCCCGGCGCGGGCAGCGGCGACCCGATCCGCACCGTGACGCGCGCAAGCCGCGGCCACCGCGCGCCGAGCGGGAACACACGGTCGCTGCCGAGCACGGCCACCGGCAGCACCGGGGCCTGCGCCCGGTGCGCGATCAGCCCGGCGCCGCGCCGCAGCAGGCCGGGCTGCGGGCTGATCCGACCCTCGGGAAACACGCCGACCTTCAGGCCGGAAGCGAGGAGGGCCATCGCCTCCCGGATCACCGCGGCATCCACCTCGCCCCGGCGCACTGGGATGCACCCGTAGGCGCGCATCACCCACCCGACGATGCGCAGCGAGAGGAACTCGGCGGCCGCGACGAACAGCACGCGCTCCGGCGACGCCGCCGCGATGAACATCGGGTCCAGCGCGCTCGGATGGTTCGCCACCACTACCGCCGGGCCGGGCGGGAAGTGTTCCAGCCCCTCCATCCTGAACCGGAAGAGCAGGCGCAACAGGAGCCGGACGAGGATCCGCGCCAGGTGGAGCAGGACCGTGTTGGACGACCAAGCCCGGCGGCTAGCGGCCTCCATGGCTGGGGACCGCCGCCCGGACCGCCCGGAAGGCCTGCGTGAGCGTCCACGTCACGGGCCAGACTATCAGGCGTCCAAGGGTGCTCAACCATACAAACGGGACCTGCACCCAGCGCATCCGCGCCCCGATCGCCTGAAGGATGGGGATCTTACCGTACAGCACAGCCACGACGATGATGCCCGCCGAGATCGCGAACCGGACGATGTGGCCAAGGTGGATCCCGAAGAACTCCTCGGCGAGCAACTGCACGCCGATCACGAACACCAGCAGGTAGGCCGCGGCTTCGAGCTCGGGGAACCGCTGGATCATCACGACGAAGATGCCCGCGGCAAACCGCATCGTCACGATCCCCAGCGCCACCCCGGTCAGGATCACCCACATCTCCCGCGACAGGGCCACCGCCGCGACGACGTTATCGAGGCTAAACGCCAGATCGGCCATCTCCACGTAGAGCATGAGTTGAACGATGATGACGACCGGCCCGAGCCAGGACTCCATGCCAGAACTCCACCTTGAAGGCTGCAATACTAAGGACTTCCCCGCATGATGCCCGGCTCACCTGCCGATGCCCCAGGAAGACCGGAGGGCCGTCGGGAGTTTCCAGGGGAGGAGCCGGGTCGCGGGGAAGATAGTGGATCGACTCAAGCCCTGAGAAGCCCCGGCTGCGCTGTCGCGGCGGCCATCGCCTGAGGAGAGTGCCGGTCATGGGAAAGGATACGCTGACGATCACCGACAACCGCACGGGCCAGACCTATGAAGTCCCGATTGCCTACGGCACGTACCCCACGTACGGCGCGTACATCAAGACCGCGGACCTGCGGCAGATCAGGGTCTCCGACGACGACTTCGGCCTGCTGGGCCATGACCCGTCGTTCGGCAACACGTCGTCGTGCCGGAGCCGGATCACGTTCATCGACGGCGAGCAGGGGATCCTGCGACATTACGGGTATCCCATCGAGCAGCTCGCCGAGCACTCGACCTACCTCGAGACCGCGTACCTGCTCCTCCACGGCGAGTTGCCGACGCAGGCCCAGCTCGATCGGTGGGTCGCCGAGGTCAAGCAGCACACGCTGATCACCGAGTCCATCAGGAAGTTCATGGACGGCTTTCACTGCGATGCGCATGCGATGGGCATGCTCATCGGCACCGTTGGGGCCCTGTCCACCTTCTATCCAGATGCCAAGAGGATCGACGACCCGACCACCCGGCGCCGGCAGATCGTCCGCCTGATCGCGCAGATGCCCACGCTGGCCGCGCTCATCTACCGGACCAACAAGGGGCTGCCCCCGGCGTACCCGGATCACGACCTCTCGTACACGGGCAACTTCCTCAGCATGCTCTTCAAGCTCCCCGACCGGCCGTACCGACCCCACGCGGTGCTGGAGCGGGCGCTGGATGTGCTGTTCATCCTCCATGCCGACCACGAGCAGAACTGCAGCAGCACCGCGATGCGGACGATCGGCAGCTCGCACGTCGACCCGTACTCCGCCCTGGTCGGCGCGGCCGCGGCGCTGTTCGGCCCGCTCCACGGCGGCGCCAATGAGCAGGTGCTGCGCATGCTGACGGAGATCGGCTCGAAGGACGCGGTGGCGGCCTACATCAAGCGGGTGAAGGCCGGGGAGGTCCTGCTGATGGGCTTCGGGCACCGCGTCTACAAGAACTACGACCCCCGGGCCCGGATCGTCCAGCAGATCGCCCACGAGGTCTTCGAGGTGACGGGCAAGAACCCGCTGCTCGACATCGCGCTGGAGCTGGAGCGGATCGCGCTCGAGGACGACTATTTCGTCTCGCGCCGACTCTACCCGAACGTCGACTTCTACTCGGGGATCATCTACCAGGCGATGGGCTTACCCGTGGAGTTCTTCCCGGTGCTGTTCGCCATCCCCAGGACGTCGGGCTGGCTCGCCCAGTGGGAGGAGATGCTGACCGACGACGAGCAGCGGATCAGCCGGCCGCGGCAGGTCTACACCGGCCCGGACGTTCGCGACTACGTGCCAGTGGTGAAGCGCAGCGAGTCGAAGGTCGCCTGAGCGCCTCCTCAGCGCGACCTGCGGTCCCGCAGGCCGTACGCGCAGACCGCGGCCCCCACCCCGCCGGCGCCGAGCGCCACGAACGCCCATCCCCAGTGCGTGGGCGTCATCCCGGGGGCGTTCGTGGCATCGAGGACCACGCCGAAGACCAGCGGCGCGATCGCGCCGGCGCCGAACCCCAGGAACGACCGCAGGGCCAGCGCCGCACCCAGGTACCCCGGACGGACCGCCTCGCTCAGCGCGGCCGAGAGCACCGGCGAGTCGCCCAGGGCCGCAAACGCATAGACGGCACCAACCACCGCCAGGATGAGTAGCGGACTGGCGATGAGCCACCCGAAGAGCATCGAGCACGCCCCGCTGATAGCGGCCAGGAGCAGCAGGACGCGGCGTCGGCCCAACCGGTCTGAGAGGTGGCCCATCGACGACGACGCCACCAGGCCTACGACGTGAAACGAGGACGCGATCCACGCGCCGACTCGCACGGCTTCCAGGTTCGCCGCGCCGGCGGCGGCCAGGCTGGCGGCGACGAAGGCGGGCACCCACGCCCACATCCCGAGCAGCTCCCACGAGTGGAACGTGTAACCGGCGGTCAGCCGCATCGCATCCGGATTGCGCAGGACCTCGACCTGCACCCGCATCCCCGCGTGCCGCTGGTGGACGACATTGGGGGTCGTGCGCAGCGCAAGCGCCGCCGCGATCGCGCCCAGCACCGTCCCGACCGCTGCCACGGCGAAGGCCAGTGGATAGCCGCCGCGCGGCAGCGTGATCCCGGCGATCACCAGCGACGCCGCGTGGCTCAGCGACGAGCCGGCGATCAACCAGCCCATGGCCGAGCCGCGTCGGGCAGCGTCGTATCGCTCGGCCACCAGCATGAGGCTGCCGCTGTACGTCCCACCCTGCGTCAGCGCCACCAGGCTGTAGAGCACGAGCCCGCTGACGTACGAGCGCGCGAAGAGCGCGAAGGCCACCGCGGCCGCACCGCCGACCGTGGCCGAGAACAGCACGATACGCCGGGCGCCGAGTCGGTCAGCGAGCCACGAGAACCCGAGGAGCGAGACCGCGTAGACCATCTGGATCACGGTGATCAGGAAGCGCGAGGCGCAGAGGCCGAGCAGCCAGAAGTCGCGCGGCGCCCGTGGTGCGCTCACAGCGGTTCGGCGGCTAGCGCCGCTTCACCAACAGGGGGAGGATGTCCACCCCGCGCAGGTGCCCCAAGGCTCCTGTGGCCGCGGCGCGCTCGGTGTACCGTCCGGCACCGTTGGGCTCGGCGCCCCCGCCGCTCACGAGCAGCGGCACAGGATCAGCCGAATGCCCGCGTACCTCGCAGGGCGTGGCGTGATCGGCGGTCACGGCGATGAGCATCGCGCCGGGATCGAACGCCTCCCGCAGCGGGCCGAAGAAATGCGTGTCGATCTCCTCGATGACCTGCTGCTTCTTCGCGACGTCACCGTCGTGGCCCGGCTCGTCCGGACCTTTCAGATGGAGGTACAAGCCATCGTAGGTGGGCAGCACATCCAGGGCCCGGCGGGCCCAGGCCCGATAGGTCTCGGCACGGGTGACCGTAGGGCTGTGCGGCACCTCGACGATACCCATGCCCAGGAACCGCGCAATGCCCCGCTCGACCGGCATCTCGACGAAGCACCCGAGCGTCACGCCGAAGCGCTCCTGCATCGAGGGGATCTGCGGGAGATGGTCGCCGCCGTCGCGGACCAGGATCAGGTTGCCGGGCATCTTGCCCTCGGCGCGGCGGCGCGTGTTGACCTCATGCGCGTCGAGAATTTCGCGGGCCTTCCACGTGAACTCGTTGACGAGCGTCGCGGCGGCCTTCGCCTCCGACGAGTCGTCGAGCGGCACGCACTCCTCGACTTCTTCCTTGAAGGTGGACTTCGCCACACCCAGCCCGCCCATGCGCGCATACGCCGGATCGGTGTTCGACACCTGTGCGCTCAGCCGGCCCTGTGTGGGGTGAAAGACGACCGCGCAGCGGTGCGCGATGGTCGCCGCGACGACCACGGTCGCCGGCGCGGTATCGAGCCGGATGCCGGTGGTCACCGCCGCGCCCAGGGCGCGCGCCTCCTCAGAAGTGAGGTTGCGGCCGACGCGGCGGTCCACGATCGCGCGGCCCTCGCCGCCCGTGGCAAAGTTGCCCCGCATCGCCAGGTCGCCGGCGCCGAACGCCAGCCCGGCGCCGAGGGCTTCGAGCGGCCCGCGCCCCGCGTGGTAGATCGTGGGATCGTAGCCCAGGATCGCCATGACCGCCACGTCGGATTCGGGCGCGATGCCCTCGCCGACGGTTGTGACCAGCCCCTGCTGGCCCATCGCGGCCAGCCGGTCGAGGTTGGACGTGGCCGCGGCCTCGAGCGGCGTGCGGCCGCCCAGTTCAGGGATCGGCCGGTCGCCCACCCCGTCCAGGATGACGTAGAGAATCTTCCTGCTCATGCTCGCGCCTCGCTCTCCGCGGCCCTTATCCGAGGGCCGCCACCAGGTCATCGCTCAGGACCCCGCGGTACACCTCGGAGGCCGGTCCCGTCATGCTGATGCCCCAGTCTTCACCGACGGTGATCCGCAGATCGCCGCCGGGCGCCGAGATGGTCACGAGGCGATCGGTCACCCCGCGCCGGACCGCGGCTGCCGCGACCGCGCTCGCGCTGGTCCCAGAGGCCATCGTCTCCCCGGCCCCGCGCTCCCAGATGAGGATGCGCACGCGGTCCCGCGCGACCGGCTGGGCGAACTGCACGTTCGTCCGGTGGGGAAACATCGGGTGGGTCTCGAGCGCGGGCCCCAGACGCCGCAGGTCGACGCGATCCAGATCGGGGACGAAGACCACGCAGTGCGGGTTGCCGACCGAGACCGCGGTGATCGTCAGGCGCTCGCCCGCGACCTCGACGGCCTCGTCGACGACCTCGCGCGGCGGTCCTGCAACGGGGATCTCGGCGCTGTGAAACGTCGCGCGGCCCACGTCCAGGGTCATCTGATTCACCCGACCGCCGTCGAGGTGGAGCGTCACCGCGGCGATTCCTCCGAGGGTCTCGATGGTGAACGCCGTCTTCGACGCGTACCCGTGGTCGTAGAGGAACTTGGCGAAGATCCGCAGGCCGTTGCCGCTCTTCTCGGCTTCACTGCCGTCGGGGTTGTAGATGCGCAGGCCGAAGTCGGCCCTGGCAGTCGGCGCCAGAGCCAGGATTCCGTCGGATCCTACCCCCAGGTGCCGGTCGCAGATGCGCCGGATCGCCGCCGGGGTCAGCGCGAAGGTGAGCGACGCCGGATCGACGACGATGTAATCGTTGCCGAGCGCGTGGGACTTGGCGATCCAGTTCCGGCCCTCCGGCCGCATGCCGTATTGGTCTCCTTTCGGGGGCGCCCGGTCATGCTAGGTGCACGCCCTCTGGGGCGCGGGTCGAGCGCCGCAGCGCCGCGGCGATCAGACGGTCGACAAGATCCGCAAACTCAATCCCGGCTGCACGCGCCGCCTTTGGAAACAGGCTGCCCTCGGTCAAACCCGGTATGGTGTTGACCTCGAGCACGGCGACATCGGCCTCCCGCACGAAGAGGTCCACCCGGCCGAAGCCGGCGCACCCCAGTACGCGATAGGCGCGCACCGCCGCCGACTGCGCGCGCCAGGCCGCCGTCGCGGGCACCCGCGCCGGACAGATCTCGTCCGCCGCCCCTGGCGTATACTTGGCCTCGTAGTCGAAGAACTCCCGCCGCGGGATGATCTCGACCAGCGGCAGCGCGGTCGGCCCACCGCCCGCCGGATCGTCGAGCACCGCGCAGGTCAGCTCGGTGCCCTGCAGGTACTCTTCGATGAGGGCCACGGGACCGAGGGCAAACGCGGCCTCCAGCGCGCGGGGGAGTTCTTCTGGAGTACGTACGATGCTCACGCCGATGCTGCTGCCCTGCGCGTTGGGCTTGACGACGCACGGGAAGCCGAGCGCCTGACGGATCTCCGAGACGAGCGTCTCCGCGCGCGCGGGAAACGTCTCGCGGTCCAGGGCCAAGTAGCCGGGCGTCGGGATGCCGTTGAAGCCAAAGATCTGGCGCGAACGCCGCTTGTCCATCGCCAGCGCGCTGGCCAGCACCCCCGAACCCGTGTAGGGGATGCCCGCGAACTCCAGCAGCCCCTGGATCGTGCCGTCCTCGCCGTACGGCCCGTGCATGGCGATGAAGGCGACGTCGAGGTCGAGCGGCGGGAGCCACGGGCCGGCGCGCGGGATCTCGAGCGGGACGGCTTCATAGCGGGCAGGGTCCAGCGCCGCGTCCACCCGCCGGCCGGACGCGAGCGACACCTCGTGCTCGGGCGACGGTCCGCCCATCAGGACCCCGACGCGGATGCGGCTCACGCGCTCACCTCCAGGCTCCCCTGCCTGATCCTCCACGCGGCGATCCGCTCGTGGAGCAGCGCGACCGCGCCGTCGCTGAGGACGCTGGCGAAGGGGATCGTCCGCGCACCCGGCGGGATGTGCGCGCGGATCCGGTCGAGCACGCGCGGCGCGGCCAGCACCACCTGGCTGCGGGCCAGAGCGTCGGCCAGGCTCTCAGGATCGTCGAGGGTGCCCATGACGAGCCGGGGCGTGCGCAGACCGACCGCGGCCAGCGACCGGGCCTTGCTGGTCACGCCTTCCCGCGTCGCGCACACCAGCGCCACCGCCTGGGCCTTCGGCAGCCGTGAGACCTCTTCGAGGGTGGCAAAGTCGGGCAGCGCCATCAGGCCCACGACCTCAAGACCGCCCGCCCGCGCCCGGGCGTCTTCGACGTGAAAGAACGTGGTGGCCACGAGGTCCACTGCGGCCAGGCGCGCCGGGAGCTCGTCGAGGAGCATGGGGACCACCGGCACCTCCACCGAGTGGCGCACGAGCCGCGAGAAGTAGGCGAGATCGACGGGATTGCACTCGATGAACCCGAGGCGGGGCCGTGCCCGCCCGCGCCGACGGCCGGCGCGGACGATGACCGAGGCGACCAGATCGTCGAGCGAGACCCCGGCCGCCTGTGCCGCACCCAGCAGCCGATCGATCTGCGTCGCCAGGACCTGGGGTGGTCGGGACGGCGCAGACCAGACCACGAAGGTCCCGCGGCCCGGCGTGGCGTCCAGCACGCCTTCGGCCTCGAGCTCAGCGTAGGCGCGGGCGACGGTGTTGCGGTTCACCCTGAGAAACCCGGCCAACGTCCGGACCGGGGGGATACGGGTGCCGGCCGGCAGGTGGCCGGAGGCGATCTGATAGCGGATCTGCGCCTTGAGCTGGTCGGTCAGCGAGATCGAGCCGCGGCGGTCGAGGGAGAGGCGCATCCTGATTGTCCTATCTGCACTGGGACAAATATGCGGCTGGGTCTCCGGGGTGTCAAGGCCCCTGCGGGGCACCACAGGGGGGAGGCAGGCCGGTCGCCGCCGAACCACACGGCCGGCATCACCCGACCGGCTGGGGGCGCTGGATGCGAGTTGTGCGCGTCGAGGTCTACGGGTACGACCTGCGCTACGTCCACGGCGACTACGTGATGTCCGGGGGCCGCGTGGTCCGCACCCTGCCGTCCACGGTCGTCAGGGTCATCACCGACCAGCACCTGGACGGATGGGGCGAGGTCTGCCCCCTGGGCCCAACGTATCTGCCGGCGTTTGCCGAGGGCGCTCGGGCGGCCCTGCGGGCGCTCGCCCCGGCGCTCATCGGGGCCGACCCGCGCAACCTCGCCCAGGTGCACGACCGGATGGACGGCGCGCTGCGGGGACACGCATACGCCAAGAGCCCGGTGGATGGAGCCTGCTGGGACATCCTCGGCAAGACGGCCGGCCAGCCGCTGTCGACGCTGTTGGGCGGCCTGCGCCAGGATCGGTACCCGCTGTACATCGCGGTCCCCCTCGGCCCGGCCGAGGAGATGGCGCGGTACGTCGAGACCCGCCGGGCCGAGGGGATCCATCGGTTCCAGCTCAAGCTCGGCGCCGATCCCACAGACGACGCCGCCCGGGTGCGGCGCATCGTCGAGATCACGGGGAGCGACGACCTGATCATCGCGGACGCGAACGGCGGGTGGCGCGTGCAGGACGCGCTCACCGCCGCGCGCCTCCTCGAACCGCTGCCGCGCGTCTACCTCGAACAGCCCTGCCCCACGCTCGAAGAGTGCGCGGCCGTCCGCAAGATCACGACGCTGCCGATGATCTACGACGAGATCGTCGCGGACGTCCCGTCGCTGCTGGCCGCGGTCGGGCAGGGCGGCGCGGGAGGCATCAACCTCAAGATCAGCCGGGTGGGCGGGCTGACGCATGCGCGGCTGATCCGCGACCTGTGCGAGCATCTGGGCATCTCACTCACGATTGAGGACACCTGGGGCGGCGACCTGGTCACGGCGGCGGTCAGCCACCTGGCGGCCAGCACGCGTCCCGAAGCGCTGTTTGCGGTCTCGTTCATGAACGACTGGACGCAGGAGCACATCGCGGGATACCAGCCGCGCTCACGCGACGGGTTCGGCGGACCACCGTCTGGACCGGGCCTGGGTGTCGAGGTGGATGCGGACCTGCTCGGCCCACCCATCTTCACGTCTCCATGAGGGTGTGAGGCCATGTCTCAGAAGGAGATTGAGGTCATCCTCATGCGGCAGCTCGCCGGCAGCCTGGCGGCGCCGGTCTTTGTGGTCGACCCCAAAGGCACGCTGCTCTTCTACAACGAGCCCGCCGAGGCACTGCTGGGCCGGCGGTTCGACGAGGCGGGCGAGATGCCGTTCGAGGAGTGGTCCACCGCGTTCGTCCCCCGCGATGAGCACGGGACGCCCGTGCCGCCGGAGTCGCTGCCGCTGGCCATCGCGCTCCGGAAGCGACATCCGGCTCACGGGGAGCTTCACATCACCGATCTCACCGGTCAGCACCGCCGCATCGAGATCGTCGCGTTTCCGTTGCAGGGACAGGGCGGGCGCTTCCTCGGCGCCGTCGCCGTCTTCTGGAACGCCGCGCCCGCGGAGAGACCTCAGCCGTGATTGTAACGGTGTGGGGCGCGCGAGGCTCGATCCCGTGCCCGGGTCCTGACACCGTGCGGTACGGAGGCAACACCGCCTGTGTTGAGATCCGGGCCGCGGATGGCCGGCGGTTAATCCTTGATGGGGGCACCGGCATCCGGCGCCTGGGGCTGACGATCCCCCCGAAGGTCCGGCACCTGGACATCCTGCTCACGCACCTGCACATCGACCACATCCTGGGACTACCCTTCTTCGAGCCGCTCTTTCGTCCGGACATGGAGGTCCGCCTGTGGGGACCGGCATCGACCACCCACGACCTCCGCGCGCGGCTCGGACGGTACCTCTCGCCGCCGCTGTTTCCGCTAGGGCTGCGCGACCTGCCGCGCCGGCTGACATTCCACGACGTGCCGTTCGAGGGGTTTACCGCGGGTGGCTTCCGCGTCTCGGCGATGCTGATCGCGCATCCAGGACCGACGGTCGGCTTCCGCATCGAGGACGGCTCGCGGGTCGTCACGTACCTGCCGGATCACGAGCCGGCGCTCGGCGGACATGGCTTTGCGCTCCCGCCCGACTGGATCTCGGGGGTGGCGCTGGCCCGCGACGCGGATCTGCTGATCCACGATGCGCAGTACACGCGTGACGAGTACGCGAACCGCATCGGATGGGGGCATTCGGCGATCCCCGACGCGCTGGCGTTTGCGGCGGCCGCGGGCGCCAGGCGGGTGGTGCTGTTCCATCACGACCCGAGACGCTCTGATGGGACGCTGGATACCTTGATGGAAGGCGCCGACGATGCCGCGCGACGGGCCGGTCGCGACCTCGAGGTGATCCCGGGCCGCGAGGGCCTGGTGGTCGAGCTCGCCTGATCCATCAGGCGGCCGCCACCTCGGCCAGCCCGTCCTGAAGCACAGCCTTCCCGTCGGGATTGAGCGTGTCAAAGGCCCAGCGCTCGAGGCCGGCCTGCCGGTCGACCGGCCAGAGGTGCGTCGTCAACGTCTGTCCGGGCAGCACCGGACGGGCGAACCGTACCGCGAGCCGCTTCAGGCGCCGCGGGTCGTCGGCGCACGCGTGCGTGGTCACCGCCCTCGCGGCAAACGCCATGGTACACATCCCGTGCACGATGATGCCCGGAAGTCCCACCGACCGCGCAAACGCGGCGTCGAGATGAATCGGATTGTGGTCGCCCGACGCTTCCGCGTACCGAAAGGTCTGATCGGCGTCAACCGCCTCGGCCACCGTGACACGCGTGCTGGACGATCTCGCTTCGTTCCTCACCCGGGCGGGCAGCCAATCATCTGGCGCGCCGTCTCCGGTCGCCGGTCCGTCGAACCGGCGCCGGAAGAACAGGGTCGCATACTGTTCAACCAGTAGCGACCCGTCGGCCAGCCGGGTCTCGGTCTTGATCACGATGCTGGTGCCCCTGGGCTGCGGGAGCACACCAACCGGCGCAGCCCGGGAGCGCAAGACCGTGCCAGGGACGATGGAGCCGTGAAAGTGCACGTCCTGTACGGCGTGCAGCCCCCAGCGGTGCTCTTCAACCGCGATCAGCCCGCGCAGGGCGCCAAAGATGTGCTCACCGATGGGCACGGCGGCGAACAGGGGCGGCGCCAGCACGCCGGCCGCGTATAGCGGATGGCCGTCATTGGTGGCCGCGGCGTACCGCTGGATCTGCGACGCCCCCACGTCGAACGATGTCTCCTCTGTCCACCGGCCGACCCGTTCGAGCGCAACGGACATGGTGCTCATTATCGCTTGCGTTCGGGCGACGCGGCCAAATCCCTGCGCGGCCGGCCGGCATGGTACAAGAACCATCGGGCGATGTCGTATAATCCCTGCGTGACCACCCACCGATCGCCCCACGAGTCCACCATCTCCGCCGTCATCTTCGACCTTGGCGGCACGCTCATCTATCCTGCGGCCGGCGACGAGGAGGGCATCCGCCGTCTGACGCACTGGCTGGCCGAGCAGGACTGGCCCGGCGACGTCGCGGACGCCATCCGCGAGGCCCGCGGCTGGGTCCTGAGCATGACGGCCCAGACCGGCCGGCAGTACACGATGCAGGAAGGGGTCCGCCGCGGGCTCGAGCGCGCCGGCGGGAACAGACCGGATCCTGCGATCATCGAGGCCGCGGAGCACGTGTTCTTCGAGCCCGAACTGGCCAGCTACCGACCTTTCCCTGACGCGGTGCGGCTGCTCCACACGCTCAAGCGGGCGGGGATCAGCATCGGGTGCATCTCCAACGCAACCTCCCACTGGCTGATCGAGCAGATCGTGGACCTGATGGGATTCCGGCCGTTCATCGATCCGGTGGTCTCATCGGCCGGCTTCGGACGCACCAAGCCCGATCCCGCGATCTTCCGGTCGGTGTTGAGCACCTGGGGCGTACCGCCCCAGCAGGCGGTGATGGTTGGCGATACCCTGGCCGCCGACATCGCGGGCGGGCAGAGCGCGGGCATGCGCACCCTCTACGTGACGATGCGCCCCAACGCGGACAACGTCAACCACAGGCACATCAAGCCGGACGCGGAGGCGGCCTCGCTCGCCGAGGCGCAGCGGATCCTGCTGGAGTGGGCCGGCGCCGGCTAGCCGGACGCCGCGAGGGCCTGATCGAAGTCGGCGATCAGGTCCTCTGCGTCTTCCAGCCCGACCGACACCCGGATCAGCCCATCGGTGATCCCGGCGCGTTCCCGGTCGACCTTCGGAATCCCCACGCTGCTCGTCGACGCGGGGTGCGTGACCAGGGTCTCAATGCCGCCCAGGCTGACGGCGAGGGTGCCGATCTCCAGGCTCTCGACGCAGCGTACGCCGGCCTCGAACCCGCCGCGGACCTCGAACGACAGCATCCCCCCGTACCCCCGCATCTGGCGCGCGGCCAGCGCGTGGCCGGGATGCGACGGGAGCCCAGGGTAGTGTACGGCCGCGACGTGCGGATGTGACGCCAGGAATTCGGCCAGGCGCTGGGCGTTCTGATTGTGGCGCTCGACCCGCACGCCCAGCGTGCGCAGGCCCCGGACGAGCAGCCAGGCGGCGAAGGGGTCGAGGACCGGCCCCAGGATGCGGAGTGTGTGGACCGCGCGCCGGATCAGCTCGCGCTTCCCCGCAATCACCCCGGCCGTCACGTCGTGATGGCCGCCCAGGTACTTGGTGGCGCTGTGCACGACCAGATCGGCGCCGAGGGTCAACGGCGTCTGGTTGAACGGCGACGCAAAGGTGTTGTCCACGATGACGACCGCGCCGATCCGCCGGGCCAGGGTCACGACCGCCGCGATATCGGTGACCTGCATCAACGGGTTGTTGGGCGTCTCGACGTACAGCAGCCGCGTGTCTGGGCGCAGGGCCTGTTCGTACGCCGCCGGCTCGACCGAGTCGATCAGCGTCACCTGAACGCCCTGGCGAGGCAGGACCTCGCGAAAGAGCTCGAACGTGGCCTGGTAGATCGCCCGCGGCGAGACGACGTGCGCGCCCGGCTCCACGGCGGCAAGCACCGCCGTCGAGATGGCCCCCATCCCCGAGGCGGCGGCCAGCGCGTCCTCGCCCTCTTCGAGCGTGGCCATCAGTTCCTCGAAGAGCCGCGTCGTCGGATTGCCCCAGCGCGTGTAGTACCACCCGGTCCCCTGGTCGACGCCCAGCGCCGCGCCCTCGGCCATGCTGTCGAAGCGGAACGTCGTCGTCTGGTAGATCGGCAGGCTGACCGACTTCAGGGGATCGCGCACCGTGCCGCCGCGGATCGCGCGGGTCTGGAACCCTCTGGGCTGGCTCATCGTCGTGCCTCCTGCGAGGTCTGGTTCCGTTCGGCCAGCACGATCCCTGCGAGGATCAGGACTCCGCCGGCGACCTGCCGGAGGGCGAGGACCTCGCCGAGGATCAGGTACGCGGCGATCGACGCGGCTACGGGCTCGAACGTGAACATCAGCCCGACGTGCGACGGCGTGGTGGTCCGCTGCGCCCAGGTCTGCACGAGCATCGCAAACACGGTCCCGGTCGCTGCCATGAAGACGATCATGCCCCAGATCGGGCCGCCGGCAGCCACGAGCGCGGGCATGGGTCGCTCGGCGGCCGCGGCCAGCGTGCTGAGCAGCCCGACCGGAATCACCTGCGCCGTGGCAAATGCGACCGGGTCGATCGCGCGGGCCAGCCGGCCGATCAGCACGATGTGGAACGCAAAGGCCACGGCGCAGCCCAGGACGAGCAGGTCGCCGGCGTTCAGACCCGTTGCCCCGTCGCCATTCAGGGTCAACAGGCCGAGGCCGACGGTGGCGGCCGCGATGCCGACCAGCACCATGCGGTGCGGTGCTCGGCCGAACCAGACCGTCGAGATCACCGGCACCATGACGGTCGACAGCCCGGTGATGAAGGCCGCTTTCGACGCCGTCGTCAGCCGAAGCCCCACCGTCTGCAGGGCGTAGCCGGCGAAGAAGACCGCCCCCACCCCAAGCGCCGCCGCCCACCGCCGCGTCGGCATCACGAAGCGCGCCGCGGGGACCAGGACGACCAGCAGGACGGCACCGATGGTGAACCGCGCCGCGAGATAGGTGAAGGGATCGAGCGCGGAGAGGACGATCTTCCCGAGGGGGAAGGTCAGTCCCCAGAATCCGGCGACGGCGAGCAGCGCGAGATCGGCGAGCAGACGGCGGGAGACTCGGGTTGCCCCGATCACGCGCCCATGATAGGAACCGCCCGGCGCAGGTGTCAATGCGATTGCCACGTAGGAGTGACCCCGACGGTGGACGAAGGCGGATAGACGCATGCTTACCTCCCAGGGGTGGGTCGTCACGATCATCCTCGCCGGCACCCTCGCCGTGTTCGCATGGGGCCGCGTGCGGCCCGAGATCGTCGCGATGGCGGCGATGCTTGCGCTGGGTCTCAGCCGAGTCGTCAGCCCGGCCGAGGCCTTCGCCGGGTTCGGCGACCCTACGGTCGTCACCATCGCGGCCCTCTTTGTGGTCAGCGCCGGGCTGGAGCGCACGGGCGTGGCGGCGCGCGTGGCCCGCACACTGCTGCGCCTGTGCGGCGACAGCGAACTGTGGCTGATCGTCACCCTCATGGTGCTGGCGGGCGTCCTGGGGGGCTTCATGAATGTCATCGCCGCGACGGCGGTGCTGCTGCCGGTGGCCGTAGTCGTCTGCCGCGAGACCGGCATCAGCCCATCGCGCCTGCTGATGCCGATGGCCATCGCGAGCCGACTGGGCGGCGCGCTCACCCTGGTAGGCAAGCCAGCGAACCTGATCGCGAACTCCGTGCTGGTCCAGGCCGGATTCGAACCGTTGGCCTTCTTCTCGTTCCTGCCGGTGGGACTCGCGCTCCTCGTGGTGGGCATCGTCTTCATGGCCGCCGGCGGGCGGCGTCTGCTACCCGGCCGCATGCCAGAAGGGTTCCTGCTGGCAGCGGCGCTGCGCGGCGACCTCGAGGAAACCTACAGGCTGCCGGAACGCCTGTTCAGGGTCAGGATCAAGACGGGATCGCCGCTCGCCGGCCAGACGGTCGCTGAAGCGGCGCTGGGAGAGGCGCTGGGTATCACCGTGCTGGCGATCGTACGCGGGAAGCGGCGCATCTACGCCCCCGTGCCCGAGGAGCGGCTCGCGGCCGGTGACGACCTGATCATCGAGGCCCGCCCGGAGGAACTCGACAAGCTGCTGGAGTTCGGACCGCTCGAAGTCGTTCCCGAAAACGGCGAGCAGCACGAACCGCTCGAGACCGAAGAGATCCGCCTGGCCGAGGTCGTCGTGGCGCCCCGCTCCGACTTCGCCGGAAGGTCGCTGAAAGAGATCGAGTTCCGGCAGCGCTACGGGTTGAACGTCATCGCCATCTGGCGCGAAGGCCGGCCCCGGCGCACGTGGCTGGCCGACCTGCCGCTGCAGTTTGGCGACGCGCTGCTGCTGCAGGGGCCGCAGGAGCGGATCCGGTACGTCCGGCAGGACCCCAACTTCGTCTCGCTGGATGCGCCGCGGCCGCTGCGCCTCTCGCGCGCGCCGTTCGCCGTGCTCTCGATGCTGACACTGATCGTCCTCGGCACCGCGGGGTTCGTCCCGGTCAGCCTGGCAGCGGTGATGGCCGCGGGCATCATCGTGGCCAGCGGCTGCATCAACACGCGCGAATCGTTCGAGGCGATCGATTGGCCGACAGTGGTGGTCATCGGCGCCCTGCTCCCGCTGGGCGCGGCCCTGCACTCCACCGGTGCTGCCGGAGCGATCGCCAATGCGCTGCTGCCGCTGGCCGGCGGCCGGCCGCTGCTGACGCTCGCCGCGGTCCTGCTGGCCGCGGTCATAGTCGGCCACGTCGTGCCCAGCGTGCCTTCGACCATCCTCATGGCGCCGATCGGGCTGAGCGCTGCGCTCGCCGCCGGCGTCTCCCCCATCCCCTTCATGATCGCCGTCGCGTCGGCCACGTCGGTCACCCTCATCACGCCGATCAGTCACCCGGTAAGCCTGATGGTCATGGGCCCCGGCGGCTATCGGTTCAACGACTACGTGAGGGTCGGCCTGCCGCTGGCGCCCGTCCTCGTGGTCACGCTCCTGATAGTGGTTCGCGCCGTCTGGCCGTTCTGAGGATCTCCTCGGCTACCGATACGGGCAGGGCTGCCGGGCGGCGCCAGAGAACATCGCGGTGGCGATGCGACTTGGAGCCCACGTCTCGATCAGCGGGTCGCTGGATCTCGCCATCGACCGAGCCGTGGCCCTTGGGTGTGCATGCCTGCAGGTCTTCTACGGATCACCCCGGCAGTGGCGGACCATCACCTATCCCGACGAGGTGCTCGACCGTTTCGTCGAGAAACGCCGCGCCGCCCATCTGGAACCGTTGGTCGCCCATGCGGCGTACCTTGTCAACCTCGCCGCGCCGGCACGTGCAGTCCGCCGACAATCGATCGCATCGCTCCTCACCACGGTCCGCGGCGTCGAGCGTCTCAACGGCTTGGGAGCGATCACCCACCTCGGGAGCCGCGCAGGGGCCTCTCAGACGGCGGCGCTGAAGCGCGTGCGCGCGTCCATCCGTGAGGTCCTGACAAGAAGCACACAGGCCATGGTGCTGCTGGAGAACAGCGCGGGCGCCGGGGGGACGATCGGGGCCGCCTTCGACGAGCTGGGCGCCGTGCTCGACCTGCTGCACGGCGATCCCCGGGTCGGGATCTGCCTCGACACGGCGCATCTGTACGCGGCAGGATGGGACCTGCGCACTCCGGGCGGCGTCGACGCCCTGGTCGCCGCCGCCGACCGCGCTTTCGGATGGGATCGCGTGCGCGTGTTTCACCTGAACGACTCGCAGGGTGCGCTGGGCTCACACGTGGACCGCCACGAGAACATCGGCGAAGGCTGGATCGGCGCGGACGGTTTCAGGGCCATCCTGGCGCATCCGCGGATCCGGCCGCTGCCGGGCATCATCGAGACGCCGGGGTTCGACGGCACCGGCCCCGACCGCAGGAATCTCGCACGGCTGGCGCGCCTGCAGAGGGGCGTATCGCGTGCGACCAGGCTTCGGCCGCCGAGCAGAGGTATCGCCCATGACCACCGACCGGTTCGTTGAGATCGCCGGCGCCCGGATCCGCTACCGTGACGAGGGCGCCGGGCCACCGATCGTCCTACTGCACGGCCTGGGCTCATCGATCGAGGCCTGGGACGAAGCCGTCGCGGCGCTGCGTGTCCGGTACCGCGTCCTCGCCTTCGACTTCCCGGGGTTTGGGCTCTCCGATCCGGTTGAGACTGCCTACACGCCTGACGGCGCGGCATCGTTTGTGCTTGCCGTGATGGACGCCCTCGAGGTCCCCCGCGCGGTCCTGATCGGGTCGTCGCTGGGCGGTGCCATCGTGACGCTGGCGGCCGGCCGGGCACCGGACCGGTGCAAGGCGCTCGTGCTGATCGGACCCGCCGGGTTCGACATCGGACTCTCCGCCGCGCTTCGGGCGGCTACGCTTCCCGTGGCGGGCGAGGCGTTCGTTACCGCCATCCGCCTGATCCCCTGGCTGGGTGTACGGGGCTCGTTCGCAGACGGCGGCCGCATCCCGCCCCGGTTGATCGAGATGACCCGGCGTTCGTTCAACAAGGGGGCGGCCGGCCCCTCGGCGCTGATGGTCCTGCGCGCGAACGCGGATCTGCGCGGGGTCAGGCCGGGTTTGGTTGCCACGGTCCGAAGTGCGGCCGCGCGGATTCAGGCACCCACCCTCGTGGTCTGGGGGGCGCGAGATCGGGTGGTGCCGCCGGCGCAGGCCGACGTGGTGGCGCGCGCGATTCCTGGCGCACGCGTCCATCTGCTTCCCGGGACCGGACACATGGCGTTTGTCGAGGACCACGCGGCCTTCACGTCCATCCTGCGGGAGTTCCTGGCGTCTGCGGACCGAGCCGCGCGCGTCGAGGCGAGCTGATGAGCGCCATCGTCTGTGCCAACCACCGAGAACGACCAGCCATCGGCTACTGCGCGGGGTGCGGCAAGGCGCTGTGCTCTGACTGCATCGTGCGCCTGAGCGCGGGCAACTACTGCCAGGTCTGCGCCGAGACGCCCGACCACCGGCCGCCGGCCGCGCGCCGCCGGGCGGGACGGATGTGGGTGTGGATCGGCCTGGCAGTGCTGCTCACCATGGCGGTGCTGGCGTCCAGAGTGTTCTAAGACCGCACCGCCGCAGGTCATCCTCAGGGGGTGGGCCGTGTTCTCCACGATCCTGCATCCGACCGACGGGTCAGAGCACGCGAAGAAGGCGCTTGCGGTCGCGGCCGATCTCGGTCGGCGCTATCGGGCCAGGGTGATCATCCTGAACGCCTTCGAGCCCATGCCGCGAGATCTGGGCTCGCCGTATGCCGAGGAGTTCATCGCCCGTCAGACCGGCGCGGCAGACGCCATCGTCAGCGACGCGGCCGCCGTGCTGGCCGCACAAGGCGTCGAGCACGAGAAGGACATCCTGGAAGGCCCGCCGGCGCGGGCCATCCTCGACGTCGCGCAGACCCGCGGCGTCGATCTCATCGTCATGGGCTCACGCGGCCTGGGGCTGGTCGGCGCCACGCTGCTTGGCTCGGTGAGCTACCGGGTCATCCGGGAGGCGGCGTGCCCGGTGCTCATCGTGCGGTAGCTGCAGGGACCGCGGCCCACGAGAGGCAAGATCGGCAAACGTCAAGAGGATTCGGACCCGCGCCCGGCGAATTGCGGCCCATCCGAAATTCTATCCCGAATACCGGGAAACCGTCGTCGCCGATGCCTCGTCCGCGCGTACACGAGTCTGAGGATCTCCTCAAGGGGGTAGAGCGGGCCATCGCGCTGCTGAATCAGTTCTCCAGCGAGCGGCCGTCGCTCGACCTGGCGACCGCCGCGCGGGCGCTCGACGTGCCGCGCAGCACCGCCTACCGTCTCCTTCGCTCGCTGGAGGCCAGCCGCGTGCTCGTGTACGACGAGCCGAACCGCACCTACCGGCTGAGCCTCGCGGTCGTACGCCTGGGGCAGGTGGCCCTGGCGGGCATGGACCTTCGGGCGATCGCGCACCCCCATCTTCGGAATCTCGCCGAGGAGACCGGGGAGTCGTCCTTCCTCCTGGTCGTCGAGGGGAACGCCGCCGTGGTGATCGACACGGTGGAGAGCGATAAGCCGCTCAAGCTGAGCCGCCCGGTCGGAACGCCCTGGCCGCTGCACGCCGGGGCGAGCAACAAGGTCCTGCTCGCCCATCTCCCGCCGGAGGCGCAGGCGGCATACCTGGGCCGGCGGCTGGCGCGTGTGACCCCCCGCACGATCACCGATGCGAAGCGCCTGGCCGCGGACCTCGCCGCCATCCGGCGCCGGGGGTACGCCGTGTCGACCGGTGAACTGACGCCCGACGTCGTGGGCATCGCCGTACCCATCCTCAGCGGCGACCGGCTCATCGGCGCGCTCGCGGTGGCAGGACCGTCGTCCCGGTTGCCGGGCGGACGCACAGCGCGAATCGTCGCCCGGCTGCGGGCCGCAGCAGCCGGGATCGTTCGTGAACTCGAGGGAAGCGGAAGCCACACGACAGCGAGGAGGTGGTGGACATGAACGTGCGTGCAGGGTGGCGCGTGGCGCTTTGGGTGGTGGCCCTGACAGCGCTGATCGGCGCGGGCATGGGGTCGGGCATCGCGGGACCCATGTCGGGCACGATCGTCGTCACGAGCTACGGAGGCCCCTGGGAGAAGTTCATGCGTGAGACCATCGTGCCCGGATTCGAGGCCGAGAATCCAGGGGTGAAGGTCGAGCTTGCCGTGGGCCTGTCGCGGGACTGGATCGCCAAGCTCCGCGCAGCCGGAAGGAACAACCCGCCCTATGACGTGGTCATCGCGAACGCCGTCTGGGTGTCGGCCGCCCGGCTGGAAGGGTACTTCGAGCGGTTCACCGAGCAGACCGTCCCCAATCTCAAGGACGTGTGGCCCGAGCTGCGGAACAAGAACGACGTCGGCGTGATCTTCGGACTGAACCCCCTCGGCCTCGGCTACCGGAAGGATCTGGTCCAGACGCCTCCCAAACGGTGGAAAGATCTCTGGAATCCGGAGTACCGGGGCAAGCTCGGCATTTACAGCATCAACAACTCGGCCGGGCCGATGTTCATCATGATGACCGCCAAGCTCTTCGCCGACAACGAGAAGAACATCGATGCCGGCATCGCCAAGATCAAGGAGCTGCGGCCGTTCCGCCAGAGCGACTTCTCGGGCGACATGGAGATCCTGCTGACCCGCGGCGAGGTGCAGATCGGCATCCTGGACTCGCCGGCGGCCTCCCGCCTGAAGCGGCAGGGCGCCCCGATCGAGTTCGCCCCGCCGATCGAGGGGATGTTCATGTTCGAGCAGGATACCAACGTCACCGTCGGCTCTCGAAACAAGCCCGCGGCACTGGCGTTCGTCAACTACATGCTGAGCCGCCCCACGCAGGAGAAGTGGGTCCAGCAGTACTACCTGACGCCGGCCAACCGCACGATTCGGTTCACGGGCGAACTCGCCCAACTCGTCCCGATCCACACAGCCCCGCAGATCCGATCCATCGTCAAGTGGGACTGGGATTGGTTCAACACCGGCGCGCGCGAACAGATGATCGAGCGTTGGAACCGCGAGATCATCGGGCGGTAGCATCACATCCGCGCCCTGCGGGCTGAGGCGCCGTGGCGTCGATCCGACTGCATGACCTGACGAAGCGGTTTGGCCGCGTCGTGGCCGTGAACCGCCTGCGCCTGGAGATCCAGGAGGGTGAGCTCGTCACCCTCCTGGGCCCCTCCGGGTGCGGCAAGACTACGACGCTGCGCATCATCGGCGGCTTCGAGCACCCCGACGGCGGAGATGTGTTCTTCGCGGACCGCGCGGTCACCCGGCTGCCGCCGGAGAAGCGTAACACCGGCATCGTGTTCCAGAACTACGCCCTCTTCCCGCACCTGACCGTCAACGAGAACGTCGCCTTTGGGCTGGAAGTGCGCGGCGTGTCACGGCCTGAGATCGCCCGGCGGGTCGGGGCCATCCTCGACAAGGTGCAGCTGTCGGGGTTGGGCGGCCGCTATGTCCATCAGTTGTCGGGCGGCCAACAGCAGCGCACCGCGCTGGCTCGGGCGCTCGTCATCAGCCCGCAGGTGCTCCTACTCGACGAGCCGCTGGCCAATCTCGACGCGAAGCTGCGCGAGGAGATGCGGTTCTACATCCGCCATCTCCAGCAGGAATTCGGCATCACGACGGTCTACGTCACGCACGACCAGGCCGAGGCGATGGTGTTGGCCGACCGCATTGTGGTCATGCGTGACGGCGTGCTCCAGCAGGTCGGGGCGCCCCATGAGATCTACCAGCGGCCCCAGACGGCCTGGGTGGCCGACTTCATCGGGCTGTCCAACTTCCTCAGGGGCACCGTGGTGAACCGCCAGAACGGCCAGGTGTCTGTCCGGACGCCGATGGGAACCTTCGATGCCATCGGGACCGGGACCCATGGACCCGTGCTGATGGTGCTTCGGCCTGAGTCCCTGCACTTCCAGGGGGCTGGGGCCAACCGGCTGCGCGGCATCGTGCGGGAACGCGCGTTCCTGGGGAACCTGCTGGACTATCGCGTCGAGTGCGGGCCCGACTGCGTCCTGCGCGTGCAGGCCGATCCGTCGAGGGTGTATCAACCGGGGGAACAGGTAGATCTGACGTTTGCGCCATCAGACGCCTGGGTCGTGCCTGATCAGGACGAGCGCGCATAGGCGATGCGGCGGTCCTGGTTGATCCTGCCCGTCCTCCTCTTCCTGGCGGTCCTGCTCGTTGTCCCGTACATCAACATGGTTCGGATGAGCTTCCTGGTGAAGCCCCCGGGAGCGCCCTTCATCAACGAGTTCACCCTGGCGAACTACGCCCGGGTATTCACCGACGGGTTCTACTGGATGATCCTGCGCAACACGTTCTGGTACGCGATCCTGACCACGTTCCTGACGCTGGTCCTGGGCTACCCCCTGGCGTACGCCATCGCGCGGGCGCCGAACCGCCGGCGGCCGCTGCTGCTTATGCTGTTGATCGCCCCCCTGCTGGTGGGCGTGGTGATCCGGTCGTACGGCTGGCTGATCCTGCTGGGCCGCGTGGGCCTTGTCAACGAGATGCTGAGGTACTTCGGCCGCCAGCCGGCGGAGCTGATGTACAACGAGATCGGCATGATCATCGGCCTGGTCCACATCTTCATGCCGTTCATGGCCCTCTCGATCGCCGGGGCGCTCCAGAACATCTCGCCGGACGTGGAGCGCGCTGCGCGGTCTCTGGGCGCGTCGCCCTGGAAGACCTTCTGGCGGATTACCTGGCCCCTGTCGCTGCCCGGGGTATTCGCCGGCATCCTGCTGGTCTTCGTGCTCGCGGTGAGCTCGTACGTGATCCCGATCCTCCTGGGCGGCAACAACGTGCTGGTCATCCCGATGCTGGTCGTGCAGCTGCTCCTCGACGCGTTCAACTGGCCGCTCGGGTCGGCGCTGGCCATGGTGTTCTTCGGGCTCACGGCGATGCTCCTGTGGGCCTACGTGAAGATCATGAACCGCGCGCTGCGGTGGAGCCTGCGATGACCGAGGGACGGTCGCCCCTCTTTGTGGCCACCGTTGCCCTGCTGTACTTCTTCCTGCTGGCGCCGATCGTCATCATCATCCTGGCGGCGTTCAACGCCGGCGAATACCTGAAGTTCCCGCCCGAAGGCTTCTCGCTGCGCTGGTTCGGCGAGTTCGCGCGCAGCGGTCCGTTCGTGCGCGCATTCTGGTTCAGCCTCCAGCTCGCGGCGGCGACGACCGTGCTGAGCACGCTGCTCGGCGGGATGGCCGCGTTCTACGTGGTCCGGCACGCGAGCCGGTTTCGGGACCTGCTGCGGCTCCTGGTGGTCTCTCCGCTGCAGCTCCCGGCGATCCTGACGGGCATCGCGCTGCTGATCTTCTTCTACAGCACCGGGCTCGGCACGCGGGGCATGCGGGCGCTGCTGCTCGGGCACACGCTGGTGTGCCTGCCCTATGTCTTCCTGACCATCTCCACGGTGTTGGTCGGCTTCGACCGCTCCCTGGAGGAAGCGGCGCGGTCGCTGGGTGCGAGCCCCTTCACGACCTTCCGGCGGGTGACCCTGCCGCTCATCAAGGGCGGCGTGATCTCCGGCGCGCTGTTCGCCTTCATCACCTCGTTCGACCAGTTTCCCATCTCTCTGCTGCTCGTCAGCGTCGGCAACACCACCCTCCCGCTCCAGCTGTTCGACTACCTGCGCTTCTCGTTCGACCCCACCGCCGCGGCAGTCTCGACGGTCAGCGTCCTGATGAGCGTGGGAATCGTGGTCCTAATCCACAAGCTCGTGGGCCTGGAGTCGATCGCCTGGGGCGGCCCGCGGTGAGCCCTTCGGACGATACCCGTACACTTTGCTCGTGGTCATTCCCATCAACGCCAGGCTCGAGGCAAGCGTGAACCCCGCGGCGACGGGATCGATCACCGGCAGGCCTAGCGCATCGCCGAGACGCTGCGCCGTCCCCCACAACGCCGCGCAGGCCAGGACGACGGCCTCGGCCCGGTCGTCATCCCGGGCGGCGCGCGCGGCGATCAGGATGGACTCGTAGGTCGCCTCGGGGTCATCGTGCATCGCCTGCACGGACCGGTCCACGGACCGCCGAGCGCAGATGCGGGGCGCCACCCCGATCGCGCGGGCATTCTGCTCCATTCTCGGGACCCACTTCCAGTCGCCCACGAGCACCGCAATCCGCGAGGCCAGAAGGCTCGCGGTGATGAGGCTCGCCTCGCCGATGCCGAGGACCGGCACACTGAGCGCCTCGCGGAGCTTCCACATCCCGGGATCGTAGAAGCACCCGACGCTGACGGCTCGGATCGCATGCTGCGCGACGTACGGAGGCAGGATCCGGAGCATCTGGCCCACGGCCTCGTGGTCGTCAACGAAGTGCTCGAGGTCCGACGGACCTTCGGCCAGATCGAGCACGAACGCGTCGACGGCGCGCATGACCGAGGCCAGATACGCCCGCGTCCGTTCCACCCTCCCAGGACGGGCCCGCACCGGGATGACATGCAGTACCGCTGGCATGGACTAGTACCCAGGCACGCCGAGCTCCCGGCAGGCGGCGGCGATCTCGGGGTGCACGTACTTGCCGTCGACCTGGAGCGGGGTGCCGTCCAGGTAGATCGTCGGGTTGAGCATCACGCAGTCCGTGTGCGCGGCGGCCTTCCATCCTACAGCCTTCATCTGCGGCCCCTGGGTCCCGATCCCCATATTGAAGATCCCGAACATCCGCTCGTCCTCCACGATGCGGCCGGTCGGCTTCGTGACGCCCGGGTTGAAACCCAGGGAGTAGTGTGCCACGCGGTACATGTTCGGGTCGTTGAACGAGGCGAACCACCGCTCGTAAGTCCGTGCCTCGGCTCCCCCATCGACCTTCTTCATGATCCCCGACTCAATGGTTAGGGTCACCGGGGCACGCACGAGCCCGATCTCTGCCGGCGGCCAGATGCAGCCGTCCACCACCAACCGGCCGGTAATGGTCTCTTCCAGCGGCGCCCAGGAGATCTGGCCGACCAGCATGATCGGCTCGCCCGGAGTGTCCGCCAGCTTGCCTGAGTGGCGGACGAAGCGGCCGGCGTTATCTGCAGCAAGGTCGGTCCCGGCAGCGCTGGTGATCTTCACCATCCGAGCGTCCGCGACCAGAGCCCGGAGTTTCTCGCCCATCACGATGATCTTCGGGTAGTCGACGCGCCCGATCGAACGCACCATCATCGGCACATCCATGCCCGACAGACAGATGTATCGAGCCCCGCGCTCCATAGCCCGAAGATAGGCGTTGGAGTAGAGGATGTAGCCGGCCGCGTACTCGATCCAGATGTCGCAGTCCGCGATGGCAGCGGCCACCGGCCGGGGTGGATCCTGACCGCTGGTGAGATTCGTGGGATACCAGAGGACGACCGGGGTCGCGCCTGCCGCAAAGGCCGCGCGAGCGGTCGCGTCAACCACGCGGGCATCGCTGCTGGAGTCGGCCGTGATGACCACCTGCTCGCCGGGCCTGGCCAGCATGACCTGCTCGACGAGTTTGCGGGCCGCGGCACCAACTTCGAAGGACAGATACTCTGTCAGCGTCTCTGTGCCGAGTGCCAGTTCCATCGCGTGTGCCTCCCCTTCGTGATGCGTTCATCCTGCGGCCAGGATCGGCGCGACCCAGCGTCCACCTGCAATGACCGGCTGATCGTCGAACCAGACGTCCGGCCGCGGGAAGACGAAGTCCTGGTGGTAATCGGCCACGACGACCCCGCCCATGTGGCTGTTGTCGCCGACGGCCAGATGGACCGTCCCTTTGATCTTCTCTGCCTCCACCGTGATGTCGGTCCGACGGGCCTGGGGATTGGTCCCGATGCCAAGTTCGCCCAGCATGCGGCGCGGCCGCGTGGCGTCGCTTCCGCCGGCCAGGTCCAGGATCTCGGCGATCTGGGCGCCGACAGCACCCCCGCCGTCGAGCGCCACAACCTCCCCGTGCTCGAGCCGGATCGTCATGGGCTCGGTCAGTTTGGCGTGCCAGCCGGGTTCCACCACTAGGCGGCCCTGAGCGGTCCCCTCCAGCGGCGCGCAGTAGGCCTCGCCAGCCGGCAGGTTCCCCCACACTCCCGGTGCGGTGTACATCCCGGTATCCGCGCGGCCGTCGCGTCCCTCCACGCTGAACTCCACCTGCGTGCCGGCAGGGGTGGCGATCCGGACGAGACGTGCTCTGGTGATGAGTCCGGCCAGGGCGTGGGTGGACGCGGCCACCTCCCGATAGTCCACCGCCATCGGGCCATCCGGGTAGAGCATCTCCGGGAGGAACCGCGGCATACTCGCGATGCGGGCCCCGTGGCGAGAGGCTGCCTCGCGGGCGTCGGTGTGGCTCAGCGAAAACGACGTGATGATCAGGATCACGTCCGCAGCGCGCATGGCCCTCGCCACGTCATCAGGGGGCTCCACCGCACTGCGCCCCGTGGACGGATAGGTCAGGAACCGCACCGGGCAGACTGGCAGGTGCTCACGTGTCAGATCGGCCACGAGGCGGGCCAGATACGCCCGCCGAAGCATGACCTCGACGTCGGCGGCGGCCAGGCTCTCCCACTGGTCCGGTGTCGGGAGGTCAGTGAGCACCAGGACGCGCTCGTCGGCCCGAGCGCCCATGTTCACCGACAGCATCGACCGAACACCCGGTGCAATGGCCTCTCTATCGACCCACGCCATCAGCGTCCCTCCCAGGAGCGGGTGGATCGGCGCGAGAAGCGCGCGCCACGACCCGCGTCCGACCGGGTAGCCCCGGCGCGCCGAACGCGGGATCGTAGAGAACGCACCGCGCGTCGTGATCCGGACCCACCGACCGCAGATCGGGCTCCACCCGATCGCAGGCATCCAGGCGGGCATAGCACCGAGGATGGAAGGCGCAACCCGACGGAATCCGGGCCGCGCTCGGCACTTCCCGCCTAGCTAGATGAGAATCCTCGCCCCAACGCCGGCAGCCCGAAGCTCCAGGGCCTCCTCTGGTGTCACCACGCCCAGCCAGGACGCTCTGGCTTCGACGGCCGCCTGCGCGACCGGTACACTTCCGTGGCCGTAGGCGTCTGCCTTGACGACCGCCATGAAGGCGGTCCGCGCCGGCAGCAACGCCCGCAGCGCCTGGACGTTGCCGGCGATGGCATCAAGATCCACCGTGGCCCATGTGCGGGAGCAGGCGAGGTCAAGCGGTAATGACTCGGTGGGCATGGTGTGCCTCGCTCAGAGACGCAACCGCGGGTCCAGCGCGTCTCGCAGGCCGTCACCCACGAAGTTGATGCTGATGACCGTCATCGAAATCAGCGCCCCCGGAAAAACCGCCAGGGCCGGCACCGTACGCAGGTAGACCTGGGCGTTTTGCAGCATATTCCCCAACGATGCCTCCGGCGGCTGGATGCCGAACCCCAGGTAGCTCAGTGCCGACTCCAACAGGATGCTGTTGGCCACCTGCAGCGTGGCCGCGACGATGATCGGCGGCAACGTGTTGGGCAGAATGTGCCGAACCACGATGCGTCCATGGCCGGCGCCGATCGCCAGCGCAGCCAGAGTGAACTCGCGTTCCTTCAGCGAAAGGAACTCGGCCCGGATGATCCGCGCCACGCCACCCCACGATAGCAGACCAATGATGAGCACGATGAACAACAGGTTGGTCTCCAGGAACGAGGCCAGCACCAGGGCCAGGGGTAAGATCGGAATCGCCAGTTTGATATTAATGGCGGCCGAAATGAGGGCGTCAACCGCCCCTCCAGCGTAGCCCGCGATCGCGCCGACGGTGACCGCCAACAGGACCGTCAGGATGGCAGCCGTAAACCCCACCGTCAGCGAGACCCGCGCCGCGTACATGAGCCGGGTGAGGAGATCACGGCCGACATCGTCCGTCCCCAGCCAGTACTTGCCGCTCGGCGGCGAGAGAATCTCCAGGCTGACGGCTTTCGGTTCATAGGGGGCAAGGACAGGAGCCAACAGGGCTACCACGCCGAGGATCGTGAGCACGACGGCGCCGGATACGGCCAGGCGGTTGCGGACAAAACGGCTCCATGGCCCCGGATGTCGCCGGACCGTTTCGGCCACCGGCGGGGTCAGGGGAGCAGGCTGGTGGCGAAGCGCCTCGGTCATAGCTTACTCCAACCGGATGCGCGGATCGATCCAGCCATAGGCCAGGTCGGCTAGAAGATTGCCGGAGACCGTCAGGACCGCCATAATCATGAATGACGCCATGAGCACAGGGTAGTCGCGGCTGGTCAAGGACTCAGCCAGCAAGCGTCCCATACCGGGCCACGCAAAGACCGTCTCCGTAATGATCGCCCCGCCAACCAGGGTAGGGGCTTGGAGCCCGATCAGCGTCACCAGGGGGAGCAGCGCGTTGCGCAGGGCGTGGCGGAACACCACTCTCCGCTCGGCCAGACCTTTCGCCCGGGCGGTGCGGATGTAGTCCTGGTGGATGACCTCCAGCAGGCTGGACCGGACGTAGCGGCTCCAGGAGGCGATATAGAGGGTGGCCAGGACCATCGCCGGCCCAACCAGATGGTGCAGTCGGTCGGTAAGACTGAAGTCAATCCCGATCGTCGCCATGCCGCCGGACGGCAGCCAGCGGAGTCTGACTGAGAACACCAGCAGGATCATCATCCCGAGCCAGAAGGTCGGGATCGAGACGCCCAACATTGACGCGATGCTTGCCTGGTACTGTACCCACCGCCTGCGGCTGACGGCCGAGATGACACCGAAGGGAACCGCCACGGCGAAGGCAAGCACCATCGCCGCGAGCATGAGTTGGAGGGTGTTGGGCAACCGTCCTATCAGAACGGTGGTGACAGGCTCGCGATAACGGAAAGAACTGCCCCACTCTCCGCGGAGCACTCCCCCGAGCCACTTCATGTACTGCACAGGAATGGGCTGGTCAGTACCCAGGAGCCTCGCGATACGGGCTAGGTCCTCAGGGCCTGCATCGGGTGAGGCGTAGATCGCCACCGGACCGCCAGGCGCCAGGTGCAGAATGCCAAAGAGAATCATCGAGGTGACAAGCAGCGTCGGGACCGCAAGCAGCACCCGCCGGAGCAGGTAGCGCTGCATCTACCCACTCCGGCGGATCGAGGGGCGAACGCCCACTATCGCGTCACCCACCACTCTGCGGTGTTCCAGGTCTCGTAGTAGCCCTGCGCGGGTTTGACCCCCTGCAGGCGACGATTGATCGGGGTGTGATCGGCTCGCCACGCAATGAACACATACGCCGGATCTTCGGTTGTCATCTTCAGAGCCTCGGCGTAGAGGCTCTTCCGCGCCCTGGGATCCATGATCGACTGAGCCTTGAGGAGGATCTCGTCGAGCTTCGGGTTGCAGTAGCGGCCCCAGTTCGTGGTCGGCTTGTGGTCGGCACAGAGGTAGTGCTGCGCGAGATCGGCCGGATCGACAAGACGACCGGTGAACGAGTAGGCCATGTCGTACTGGCCTCTGGGAAGCGCGAAGCCCCACATGGTCGCCACGTCGACATTCCGAATCCGGACGTCGATCCCCAGGCCCTTCCACTGGCTCTGGACGTAGGAGAGGATCTGGATCCGCTCGACCTCACCGGCGATGTTCAGCAGCTCGAAGCTCAACCGCTGATCACCCTTCGCTCTGACCAGATCGCGCCCCATAGTGTAGCCCGCCTCATCGAGGAGCTGTCGGGTCCTGGCCGGATCGTACTCGTACTTGATGATATCGTCGCTGTAGGCCCACGAGGTCGGGGGGATCAGCGCGTAGGCCGGTTGCACGAGCCCTCTCAATAGCGTGTTGGCGATCGCCCTGCGGTCAAAGCCGTAGTTGAGCGCCAAGCGGACACGCCTGTCCGCGAGGCGCGGATCCCGGTTGTTCACCCAGATGATCCACGGCGATGTCGAGTGGGTCGTGACGATCTGGATTTGTGCCATCCGCTGGATCGCCGGTACCTGGTCGCCCAGCATACGGAAACGAATGTCCACATCCCCGGTCTCCAGCTGGTTGGTCAGGGTGGTGGCATCGGTGATGATCTTAATGACGATCCTGTCCAGGTATGGCTGCCCCGAGACGTAGTAGTCGGGGTTCCGCTCGACCAGGATGTGACTCCCAGGCCGCCACTCGACAAACCGGAACGGACCCAGACCGGGCGTGTTGCTTCTGAACCACCGGTGGCCTGCCAGATCCTTGGCAGGCACACCGCCGAGCA
Source organism: Armatimonadota bacterium (assembly GCA_037443565.1). GTDB lineage: Bacteria > Sysuimicrobiota > Sysuimicrobiia > Sysuimicrobiales > Humicultoraceae > Fervidifonticultor_A. The sequence goes on from JBBIOB010000016.1 coordinate 48,563, forward strand.
CATGCGACGGCAGCAGGGTCATGGTGGCGACGCGGTCCAGAAAGGCTGCATCGATGGTCCTGAATCGGAACACAACGGTGTGGTCATCCGGCAGGTCAACCCGGCTCACCTGATTCCAACCGACCCGGCCGCGCACCGGGACCTCAGGATCCATGAGCACATCGTAGGTGAACTTGACATCCTTGCTTGTGAACGGAGTGCCGTCCTGCCAGCGGACGCCCCGCCGGAGCTTGAATGTGAAGGTCAGGCCGTCGGAGGAGACGCCCCCGTTCCGCAGGGTAGGCACCTCTGTGGCCAGGGCGGGGATGTACTCCAGTTTCTCGTTGATCTTTATCAGGGGCTCGTTGAGCAGCAAAGCCAGTTCGTAAGACACCACGAGGCCGGTGATCGGACCCCACAGCCGGTCAGGCTCCTGGTGTAACCCAATAGTCACCTGCCCGCCGCGCCGGGGTTGGGCCTCGGCGGGGGCCAGAAACTGTGTGGCGACAAGAGCGAGCGCGATGAGAACGGTCGAAGCCAACTTTACCCGGTGCTTCCACATCTGCGATCTCCTCCTCCCATATCCTGCCACCCTGCTGCTTACCTGATTCACGTGTTCGGACGTCTCACCCGACGGATCGGGTCTGGGTTTCTCCGTGCAGAGCGGCGAAAGTCTGTTCAATGTAGTCAACGGTCGCGCCCACCGCTGCTGCGAACGCCACGCCGCCCTTCTTAGCGGAGGCAAGAGAGGCTCGCCCCCACACGCCGGCCGGGCTCAGGCGCTGGAAGGGAATGGCATCCAGGTAGCCGGGAGGGCTCGCCGGCACCGAATCCGGCGCACCCGCACGAACGAGATCCGGCGCCAGGTGGAGCATGAGCGAGGTTTCGATCTCCCCGGCGTGCAGGTCGCTTTCGGCCGCGGCAAAGATCTCGAAGAAGGCCGCGCGGGCCGCGGCGAACGGTTGGACCCAGATCGCGCTCAGGCCCTGCGTTTCGTAGTTGAGCTGGCGCACGGCCGTCTTGACCACGGCATTGCCCTGCGGACGCGTGGTGGTTGTGAGGGGACTGCCGTGATTGTTGAGGACGACCACGTGGCGGATCTGGTGGGCGTGCAACGACAGCGCAACGTCGCGCACCACCGCCCACAGGGTTTGGTACTCCAGGCTGACGCAGCCCGGCTGACCGAGATGGGCGCCCGAGGTTCCTAGCGGCCAGACGGGGAGAAGATAGGTGGACCTGCTCATGCGCTCCGCGACACCGCGGGCGATCGCCGACATGATCAGCCCGTCTGTACCGATGGGCAGGTGTGGCCCATGCGGCTCCATACAGACGAGGGGAAGCAGCGCAACCTCAGGCGGGCAATCCTTGAAGTCCCATGCGGTGTTCTCTAGATTCAGGGTCACCACGGCATCGGCTCCCATGCGGTCAGGTTGTCGCCTGGGACTGGACGGCCACCAGGGTTGCCCAGGCCTGACGGATGAAGGCGGCTAATGCCCGCACGCGCGCCCGCACCGCGCGCTCGCCCTTGGCGGCATTGGCCCGTGTTGGATAGCCCCATGTGCCCTCCGGGTTGATACGGTCCATTGTAGTGTAGTCCAGAAATTCCCTACCGGCAGTGACCGGACCGTCGCGTCTATCGTCGCGAACCAACTGGGGGGCGTAGTAAAGTATCGTCGAGGTTTCGGCCTCGCCTGCGTGGACCTCCTGTTTGCCCGTCTCGAAGATCGGTGGTTCGCCGGGCACCTCCGCCCAGACCTCGGGGGGCAGCACCACCCTGAGGCTGGTGAGTTCCCTATTGAGCTGTTCGATCGCCGGCTCCAGGATGAAGTTGCCACCATGCGAGTTGAGGATGACGAGAAGCCGAACACCCTGGGCCTCGAGGGACCTCGCGACATCACGAAGTACCGCCGCCAGCGTGATTGGCTTGAGCCAGACCGTGCCCTCCATGGGCCCGTGGCACTCGCTCAGGCTGAACGGGATGGGCGGAAGCAGCCACGCATCGAGTTCGGCAGCAACGCTCTGGCTCAGCTCGCGGGTGATCAGGAAGTCGGTCCCCACCGGCAGGTGTCGGCCGTGCTGCTCCACGGCCCCGATCCCCAGCACGGCGATCTGAGGGCGGGCCGCCGCGATGTCCCCCCCGGTGGCAGCGGCGTCAAGCACCGACGGTCTCCAGCAGCCCCGCCCGTTCCAGCGCCGCGCGAATCTTCGTGCACTCGAGTTCGCCCACCGGCAGCAGCGGGGGTCGCACGGTCGTGTTTTCGATCACGCCCAACATGCGTAACGCTTCTTTGGTTCGAGCCCGGTAGTTGATGACGGGCTGGGAGAAGATCATGTCTGCAAGCGGCTGAATGAGCCCGGAGATGCGAAACGCCTCCTCCCAGTCGTGGCGGCGCGCGGCCTCAATCATGGTGACCTGCATCTGCGTGGCCAGCGTGCCGAAACCAATCAGCGCGCCATCGGCGCCGAGCACAAACGAATGACAGATGAAGTTGTCGTTGCCCGTCAGCAGTGTGATGCGGCGCGACGCCTGATCCAGCATCGATCGCATCTGGACGAACTTCATGGCGTCGAACGATGCCTCCTTGATGGCGACCACGGTATCGATCTCCAACAGCCGTTCCATCACCTCGGCCGTGTACTCGACGCCCCCAAGGGCCGGCTGCAACTGGAATAGGATGAGGGGAAGATCCACGGCGCGCGCGATCGCCCGGTGATACCCATAGGGAATCTCCGGGTGGAGCGGGCGGCCCAAGAAGGCCGGAATTGGAAAGATCATCAGCGCATCCGCCCCGGCCGCCTTCGCCTCGCGCGCCTGTTCGATGGCTTCGTCGGTGTACGGCCCGCCGATTCCGGCGATGATGGCCACACGGCCACGGGCAACGGAGACCGCGGCTTCCAGGACCGCGCGCCTCTCCGCCCGGGAAAGGTGCGGGCCTTCCCCGGTGTCGGCATTGATGGCCAATCCCACCGGCCCCTGGGCAATCACCCAATCCAGGTAGGGGGTCAACGCTTTCACATCCGGCCGGGCCTCATCGGTCATGGGCAGGACCGTGGCCGGAATCAGCCCGTTGAGGTTCAGTGGTCTCATGGGATCCCTCCTGCGGTTGTCATGTCCCTTGCGAATGCCGGCATGACTTCCTTTGCCAGCAGCCTCAACTCGGTCAGAATGTGCTCATGGGGCATGCCGGGGAAGTACAACCGGCAGATCAGATGGTCAACGCCAAAGGCTTCCTGAAAGCGCTTGATCTTGTGGATCACCTGCTCGGGCGTCCCCACGAGAAACCGATCGCGCCCCAGATCGTCCAGGCGGTCCACCGGCGTCGAGTCCTCCCGGCCGATCAGCGGGTGCGACCAATCTTTGCCGTACTCGTCACGGTAATTGATCAGGAGGTGGCGCTCGGCCAACTCGCGCGCGCGGGCCTCGGTGTCCGCGATGACGACCTCACGCGTCAGGGGAGTGGGGAACTGCGCAGGCTTACGCCCGGCCCTGGCGAGATACCGCTGGTAGGTTGCCCGCGCATTGAGGAGCTTCTCCAGATTCGCAGTCGGGCCGGGAATCCACGCGTCGCCCATCTCGGCGGCGCGGCGCAACGCCCTTTCGTCCCATCCACCGATCCAGATCGGGACCGGACGGCGCGGCCGGGGCTCGATCCGTGCGTCAGACACCGAGTAGTACTTCCCCTTGAAGGTCACAGTCTCATCCGCCCATAGGCGCCGTATCAGGTTGATCGCCTCGGAGGTACGCGCGCCGCGCTCTTCCAGAGCCACGTTGTAGAGCGCAAACTCCTGGGGACGATAGCCGACCGCCACTCCCAGGACGATGCGGCCGGAAGACATGATGTCGAGCAGGGCGACATCTTCTGCGAGCCGGATGGGGTGGTACAGGGGCAGTATCGCAATGTCCGTTCCTAATAGAATCCTCGATGTCCGCGTCGCCCAGCCGGCCAGGACGAGGATCGGCGATGGCCAGTAGTGATTCGCCACGCCGTGGTGCTCCTCGATCCAGGCCGAGTCGAAGCCCAACTCCTCACCGAGCATGACCTCGCGCAGCGACTGCTCGTAGAGGGAACCGCCCTCGGTGGGAATGAACCCGAATTCCATCAGACGTTCCTCCCAGGTTGTGAGTGAAAGACCACGGTTGAACGGCGGATGATCAGGCGATGGGGAAGCCGGTGCTCCGCCGGGACGGACTCGCCGGCCAGCACCCGCAGGAGAACCCGCATGCCGGTAACCCCCAGGTCTTGAAGCGGAACAGAGACTGTTGTCAGCGGCGGCTCCACGTACCGGGCAACCGGGATGTCATTGATGCCGGCCACGCTCACCTCTGCCGGGACGGCAATCCCGGCTTCTTTGAGCGCGGCCAGGCAGCCGATGGCGCTGGCATCGTTGACTGCCAGGACCGCACTCGGCCGAGGATGACAGTTCAGCATCAGGCCTGCTGCGCGCTGCCCGCCGGCGTATGTGTAATCGCCGGGCAGCACGAGATTCGGATCATAAGGAAGGCCGGCGGCCTCCAATGCGGTCCGGTAGCCTACCAGCCGGTCGTCGCTGGTCGTCACGCCCGGCCGTCCAGCAATGAAGGCAATCCTGCGATGTCCCAACTCGATGAGGTGCGCCATGACGGCTCTCACCGCGGCCTCGTTATCGATGTTGACCGTTGGGATCGGAAACGGATACCGGCCGAGCGCGACCAGGGCTGTCCCCTGCTCGCGCATGCGGCTCACCAGGGCTCTCAACTCCTTAACGTGTTCCGGATCGCTCAGGCATCCGCCCGCGAACAGGATACCGTCCACCGTGTAGTCTCGAAGCAACTGGAGGTACCGCCGCTCAACTTCTGCGTTGCGGTCAGTATTGCACAGCAGAACGAGATACCCGAACTCCCGTGCGGTGTCCTCAACGCCGCGAAGGATCCCAGCGAAATAGGGGTCGCTCGCGTCGCCGACGAGCACCCCGACCAGATGGGTCTGACGAGTGGCAAGCGCACGGGCCAGGGCGCTGGGAGAGTAACCCAACGTGGCCATGGCGTTCAGGACGCGCTTCCGGGTGGCAGGGTGAACAGGATGACTGCTTGCGCTCAAGACTCGGGAAACGGTTGTAATCGACACCTCTGCCGCTCGGGCAACATCGTAGATTGAGCGGGGCGCGCGCATTGGAAACCGCCTCGCGTTTCTGTTGAAAGCGCTTTCCATGCGGAAGAATGGCACATACGCGATGATCTGTCAAACGTGCAGCGGTCATGCAGAAACCTGGGAGCGGCGTCTGAATCCGGGCCTCCAGCGACCGAAGCTCACGTGCGGGGACTGAGCGCCGACCGCGATGATCAGGGCCAGGCCGCTGATGACAAGTTGAAACGATGGGTCGAGCCCCAGGAGGAGGACGATGTTGAGCAGGGATGCGATGCGACCCCGCCGTGCTGAGCGAGCCGGCGATCTTCCTGGCGTCGCTGGAGCCGGGGACCCTCACCGGCCTGTCGCTGGTCTGCGGTGCCCAGGGCGCTGGCCGGGTACAAGGAGGCCAACCTACAGGCCTGCAAGCTGCTGCGCCCTGAAGGGGTGCTGGTCAGTTGCTCGTGCTCCTGGCACGTGGACGAGGCGATGTTCTATTCGGCCGTCTGTGACGCCGCGGCGGACGCGCGGCGCGACCTGCGCCTGATCGAGTTCCGCTCCCAGGCCCGCGATCATCCGATGCTGGCGGCGATGCCGGAGACGCGCTACCTGAAGTGTCTGATCTTGCAGGTGTTCTGAGCCGACTAGCCCGCCGAGGCCGTGGTCACCGGACGATCTCCACACGACAGGAACAGCTTCTCCAGCACCAGCCGCGCGTGGACGTTTCGGCGCAGCGACTCCTTCGCCGCCTCCACCGCCTCGATGCGCGCACCCAGCGTCGCCTCAAGGTACCGGCCCGCCAGCGCAGCGATCTGCGGCTCCCGATCGCGGTTGGTCAGCAGCGCTGGCTCGCGCAGTTGCTTCCACACCAGCACGTCCCGGTACCAGAGCACGGCTAGATCGAGCAGCTCGAGCAGCACGTCGGTCTGTCGCTGCGGCGCCTCCGCCTGCTTCGAGAGGACTTCCGCCTGCTTCACCAGCATCTCAGCGGCGTCGAGCCGGGCAAGCGGATCACCGTCCTCGAGCGCCGGCAGCAGGTCGAGCAGCTGATCGCGGGCCTCCAACCGTTCTGCCGATGCCGCCCACTCCAGCGCGCGGCCCAGCCGCCCATCGGCCAGCACCGCGAGGACACGCGCGCGCTCCGGCGGGATCTCCCATCGGTCGATCAGCGCCCGCTCGATCTGGTCGGTTCTCAGGTAGGTACAGCGGACGAGCTGACAGCGCGAGACGATCGTAGGCAGCAGGGCCACGCTCGACTCGGCCGCCAGCACGAACACGACGCGCGCCGGCGGTTCCTCGAGGACCTTGAGCAGGCTGTTAGCCGAGGACGCATTCATGCGCTCGGCGTCGGCGACGATGTAGACTTTCCACTTGCCCTCATACGGCGGGTACGCCGCATCCTGCCGGAGGGCCCGGATCTGATCGATGGGGATCTCTTTGCCCTTGTAGTCCTTGCCCGGGGCCTCGATGTACTTGCCGCGGGCGATGTCCAGGATGCGGACGTCGGGATGATTGCCGTCGGCGATCCGGCGGCACGCGCGGCACTCCCCGCAGGCGTCGCCGTCGGGCCGCTCGCAGTTCAGCGTCTGCGCGAAGGCCAGCGCCAGCGTGCGGCGACCGACACCCGCCGGCCCTACCAGCAGGTAGGCGTGGCTCACGCGCCCGCCGCGGGCCGCGCCGCGCAGGAGCATGACCGCGTGATCCTGGTTGATGACGTCCCGAAAAGCCATCCCGAGCGATCCGGCGGCTAGATCCGCTCCATGCGCTCGACGTTCAGCACGAAGACGATCGCCCCGCCGACCTCCACCTTTATGGGATACGTCACGTACGAGTCGACGGGTTCCACGACGGGGGGAATCGGGGTCATGAGCTGCTCCCGGCGGTGGCAGACGCGGCCGATCACCCCCAGGACCGCCTCAGCCTGGTCGTCCTCGACGCCGGTCAGGATCGTGGCGTTCCCCTCGCGCAGGAACCCGCCGGTGCTGGCGAGCATGGTGGCGTGGATGTTGGCTTCGTTCAGCGCATCGATCAGGCGGCTGGCGTCTTTCTCCTGCACGACCGCAAGGATCAACTTCACGGGTTCACCCCCCGCAGGCTGCGCGCGGTGGTTCGGTTGCGCCGCTACTCCTCCGGCAGCCAGCCCCGCTCCCGGAGCACACGGCGCACCGCCGCGACCAGAGCCGCGTGGACTTCCTCGCGCGGCAGGCTGCCGTCGACGACGGTAAACCGCGACGCCTCTTCGCGCGCCAGCTCGAGGAATCCTGCGCGGACGCGCGCGTGGAAGGCGACATCCTCCTGCTCCAGCCGGTCGCCACGGCCGGCCGGCGCGTCCTTGCCGCCGGCGTTGCGCGCCCTGGCCAGGCCGCTGGCGGGGTCGATGTCGAGCAGCAGCGTCAGGTCCGGCCGCAGCCCTCCGGTGGCGACCTCGTTCACCCGCCGGACCACGTCGATCGGCAGCCCCCGGCCGTATCCCTGGTAGGCGATCGAGGCGTCCACGAACCGCTCCGACAGGACGCAGGTGCCGGCCTCGAGGTTCGGGCGCACGACCTCGGCGACGTATTGCGCGCGGCTGGCCGCGAAGAGCAGCATCTCGGTCTCGGGCCGCATGCCGCGCTGCCGCTCATCGAGCAGCAGCCTGCGGATCGCCTCCCCGATCGCCGTCCCGCCGGGCTCACGGGCCAGCACCAGCGGCACCAGCCCGCGGAGGGCCTCGTACAGGCGACGGGCGTGCGTCGTCTTGCCCGCGCCCTCGGGCCCTTCCACCGTGATGAACAGGCCGCGCCGCATCTGCTGACGTGGAGAGGATGCCACCGAGGGGCCACCTATCGGGGATAGATCACGACGCGGCGGTGGGGCTCCTCGCCCTTGCTCTCCGAGGACAGGCCGTACCGCTGCACGAGTTGGTGCTGGAGGCGTCGGACGTAGGAGTTCTGCGGCCAGCTCCACGGCTTTGGCAGACTCGAACACCTGCGCGATGGCCTGCTCGACCTCGGTGAGCGCGGCCTCGTGGTCGCCGCCGTCGTCGCCCACATCGAACTGCTCCCGCAGGAACTCCTGGATCTGCGAGACGGTATTGCTCCTCAGGATGTGCACCGGGATGCCTCGGCTGGCCGCGTCGCGCAGCCGCGCGGGCTGCCGCCGCTCCTGGGACCTGATGGTCAGGACCAGGTCGGCGTCGCCCGCGGAGTCGACGATGTACGCGGGCACGTGCAGCTCGCGGATGGCCCGCTCCAGG
>JBBIOB010000017.1:0-55525 GCA_037443565.1 Armatimonadota bacterium
AAATGGCGCAGGTTTCAGGATAAGACAAGACGCGGCGGCTGTGTTGACACCCCGCATGTGGGCGGGTATCGTAAGGGTATACCCTCCCCAGGGGGGAGGGGAGCATCCAGCTCCGGCCGCGCGGACGGTCGAAAGGGGTCACGATGGCAGCGACAGCGACGCAGACGGGGCGGACAGCCCAGACCGGCTCGCACAAGTACGGCTCGCCCGAGAAGCGGCAGAAGATTACTGCGCGCCTCCGGAGCGTGGCCGGGCATGTGCGCGGCGTCGAGCGCATGGTCGAGGAGGGCGCCTACTGCGTGGACGTCATGAAGCAGGTGCTCGCGGTCCAGCGGGCCCTCGACCGGATCAACGCCATGCTGCTTGAAGATCACCTGGAGCACTGTGCGACGACGGCCATCCGGTCGAGCGACGCGGGCGAGCGCGAGCGGACGATCGCGGAGCTGCTCGAGGTCTTCGAGATGTCGAGCAAGCTCTAGCGCGCCTCACCGGGGAGGGAGAGGCCATGCCGCAGGTTGAGTTCTTCAGCGCGGAGTGCCGGCTGTGCGACCGGACGCTCGGCATGCTCGAAGGGATGTTTCCGAACCTCCAGATCACGCTGCACCGCGCGTCAGAGTGTCGGGATGGGAGCTGCTGCGCGCTGGCCGAGCAATACGGCGTCAGGGCCGTGCCGGCGCTCGTGATAGACGGGAGGGTCGTGCAGGTCGGTCTGCCGACTCCAGGCGATCTGGCGGCACTGGCCCCGATCTTGCGGGCCTGAGGAGTAGGCCCGAGGAGCTTGAGGATGGCTGAGACCGCAACTCTCAAGAAGATCGACCTTCCGGTGGAAGGCATGTCGTGCGCGTCGTGCGTCGCGCGCGTCGAGGAGGGGCTGCAGAAGACTCCCGGCGTCGAGCGCGCCCAGGTAAACTTCGCCGCCGAGCGGGCCGCGGTCACCTTCGATCCCAGCCGTCTTGCCGTGCGCGACCTGATTGAGGTCGTACACGGCGTCGGGTACGGTGTGCCCCGCGAGAAGACGATGATCCCGGTGGTCGGGATGTCGTGCGCGTCATGCGTCGACAAGGTTGAATCGGCGCTGCGCGGCGTCGAGGGTGTCGTATCGGCCTCGGTCAACCTGGCCACCGAGCAGGCCGCGGTCGAGTTCGTGCCCGGCGTCGCGACCCCGGACGACCTGCGGCGCGCCATCCGCAGCGCCGGCTACGACGCGCTGGCCGCAGACGACGCGGCGGTGGATCGGGAAGCGGAGCGGCGGGCGCGTGATCTCCGGACACTGCGCATCCGGCTCGTCGGCGCCGCGGCGCTCAGCCTGCCGATCCTGTGGGGCAGCCTGCCGCACATGGGCGTCCACATCTGGGCGCCGGCGATCCTGCACAACTGGATGGTCCAGTTCCTGCTCGCGACGCCGGTGCAGTTCTGGGCCGGGTGGCGGTTCTACCGCGGCATGTGGGCGGCGCTGCGCCACCGCTCGGCCGACATGAACACCCTCATCGCGGTCGGGACCTCGGCGGCATACCTGTACAGCGCGGCGGCGACGTTCACCCCGCAATGGTTTGCCGGCGTCGGGCAGGCGCCCGCGGTCTACTACGAGACCGCGGCGATCATCATCGTCTTCATCCTGCTCGGCCGGTATCTCGAGGCGCTGGCCAAGGGCCGCACCAGCGAGGCCATCCGCCGGCTGATCGGGCTGCAGGCCAGAACGGCCCGCGTGGTGCGGGACGATGCGGAGATGGACGTGCCTGTTGAGGATGTTGTGGTCGGCGACGTGGTCGTGGTGCGGCCAGGGGAGAAGATCCCGGTGGACGGGGTCGTGCTCGAAGGGTTCTCGACGGTCGACGAGTCCATGATCACCGGCGAGTCGATGCCGGTGGAGAAGACCGTCGGCGTCGAGGTCATCGGCGCCACGATCAACAAGACGGGCGCGTTCACCTTTCGCGCCACAAAGGTGGGCAGGGACACCGCGCTCGCCCAGATCATCCGGCTGGTCGAGGAGGCCCAGGGCAGCAAGGCGCCGATCCAGCGGCTGGCCGATCGGGTCGCGGCCTATTTCGTGCCCGTGGTGATCGGCATTGCGCTGATTACCGCCGCCGTGTGGTATGCCTTCGGCCCCCAGCCGGCACTCACGTACGCGCTGCTCACCTCGGTCGCCGTGCTCATCATCGCGTGCCCGTGCGCCCTGGGCCTGGCGACGCCGACCGCGATCATGGTTGGGACCGGGCGCGGCGCCGAGGCCGGGATCCTGATCCGCGGCGGCGAGGCGCTTGAGATCGCCCACAAGATCACTGCGGTCGTACTGGACAAGACCGGGACGCTCACCCGCGGCGCGCCGGCGGTGACCGACGTCCTGCCCGCCGACGGATTCGACGAAGCCACGCTGCTGCGGCTGGTTGGGTCCGCGGAGCGCGGGTCCGAGCACCCGGTCGGCGAGGCGATCATCGCGCGCGCCCGCGCCGCCGGCGTGGCGCTGGGACAGGCGTCCGCCTTCGAGGCGGTCCCGGGCCATGGGATCGAGGCGGTGGTGGACGGTCACCGAGTGGTGGCCGGCAATCTTGCGCTCATGAGCCGGCACGGGATCGCCCTTGACGGCCTCGCGGGGCGGGCCGACATCCTGGCCGCCGAAGGCAAGACCCCGATGCTAGCCGCGGTCGACGGCCGCGCCGCGGGCCTGATCGGGGTCGCGGACACGTTGAAGCCGCACAGCCGCCAGGTCGTGACAGCGCTGCACCGCATGGGACTGCAGGTGGCCATGCTCACGGGTGACAACCGGAGGACCGCTGAGGCGATCGCCGGGCAGGTGGGCGTGGACCGGGTGCTCGCCGAGGTGAAGCCCGACGAGAAGGCGGCGCACATCGAGGCGCTCCAGCGCGAGGGGCATGTGGTGGCCATGGTCGGCGACGGCATCAACGACGCGCCCGCGCTGGCGCGGGCGGACCTCGGCATCGCCATCGGAGCGGGGACCGACGTGGCCATCGAGTCGGCGGGTATCGTGCTGATCGGCGATGACCTGCGGGGCGTGCTCTCGGCGATTGCGCTCAGCCGCCGCACAATGCGGACAATCCGGCAGAACCTGTTCTGGGCGTTTGCCTACAATGTGGCGCTGATCCCGGTCGCCGCCGGGATCCTGTATCCGTTCACGGGTGTGCTGCTGAGCCCGGTGCTGGCCGCGCTGGCAATGGCCATGAGCTCGGTAACGGTGTTGAGTAACAGCCTCCGGCTGCACGCCTACCGGCCGACGGCCATTTGAGAAGGGAGGACGGCAGGATGATCAGCAAGGTGTTCAACGTTCCCAAGATCCACTGCGATGGCTGCGAGCGGACGATTCACGGCGCAGTGGGACAGTTGGAGGGCGTCGCGAAGGTCGAGGCCAGCCATGTGACCAAGAAGGTCCTGGTGGAGTTCAACCCGGCCTCGATCGACGAGACCCGGATCCGGGAGGCGCTGAAGGCCGCGGGCTATCCGGCGGCCTAGAGGCTGATGGACGACCAGGTCTCCGCGGAGCTGCGCGGTTGCAGGGTACCCGAAGCCAACATGGGGCGGCGTGTCCTCTGGCTCGGCGGCCTGATCTTGCTGCTCGGCCTTCTCGCGTTCGTCACGCTGCGGACGAACCGGCCGGCCTCAATCAGTGTGGCCCTAGCCAGAGGGGAAACGCCGGCGGCGCCCGAGTTCACGCTGCCCCGGCTCGACACCGGCGAACCCCTCAGCCTGCAGGCGCTTCGAGGCAAGGTCGTCGTCATCAACTTCTGGGCGTCGTGGTGCCTACCGTGCCGCGACGAGGCGCCGGCCATCGAGGAGACCTGGCGCCGATTCCGAGACAAGGAGGTCGTGGTCCTGGGCGTGAACGTTCAGGACCTGGTACCCGAGGCGCGGAAGTTCATCCGGGACACCGGCGCCACGTTTCCCAATGTGCGGGACCGTGACAACAGCGTCTACCGCGCGTACGGCCTGACCGGAGTGCCCGAGACGTTCTTCATCGACCGGGCGGGCCGAATAGTACGGAAGTTCCCGGGCGTGGTCACCAACCCCGATGAGTGGGCCCGGGCGGTAGAGGACGCCCGGGCCAGATAGCGCTCTCTCAGAAGGTCCTTACGGCTTCCCTGCGGGAACGCCGGTCGGAGGACCTGGACTTCCCGCTTCGATCTTCTCAAGCACGTCTGTCGCCACGTTATGACCCGTCTCCGCAGCGGCCAGGGCGCGCTCCAGCGCCGCCTTGGCCTCAGGGCTTTCTACCATGGCCAGGGCCTGTTCAAGCGCGGTCCGGTGGCGCAGGGTCGCCTCCCTAACGGTCTTGAGGGCATGCTCGACGCCGGTCAACCAGACCCCCTCCCGGGTTCGCCTTCCGAGTCGATTCCCTACCCTCACTATACATTCCCGGCAGGGGATGGGGCGAGTCTCATCAGGTGTGGCGGCGGGGGCCTGGGGTCTGCCCGGCACGCCAGTCGTCGGGGATTTCCTCACAAGGAATACACCGCCGGACTGATGCCCTTTCCCGGGCCGTTCCTGTACGGTTCCTGATGACGGATCCCAGTTGGATCCTGGGGATTGGGCCGTCGACTGAACCCGGGGGCGAAACCCGATGGGACGGCGAGGTGATCGGTGATGGCGACCGTCGCGCATCCGGTCGTGCTGGAGCCCGCGCAAACCTTCGCGCCTCAACCTCAGGCAGAGACCGGTCCCACGAAGCTCTCCATGATCGTCTTCTCGGGCGACATGGACAAGGTCATGGCCGCCTTCATTATTGCGACCGGCGCGGCAGCAGCCGGCATGGACGTGATCATGTTCTTCACCTTCTGGGGCCTCAAGGCCATCCAGACCGGCAGCCGCACCGGCACAAGCCTGTTTGGCCGGATGCTGGGCGTGATGAACCGGGGCGGCATCGACCGGATCGGGCCGTCGCGCTTCAACTTCGGCGGGGTGGGCCGGTGGATGTTCAAGGTCATGATGCGGCAGCACCAAGTGACCCCGCTGCTCGAACTGCGGCAAATGGCGATCGACCTGGGGGTGAAGCTGCTGCCGTGCGGCATGAGCATGGACGTGATGGAGATCCGCCCCGAGCACCTGATCCCCGAGGCCGAGGCCCCGGTCGGGGTCGCCACCTTCATCGAGCACGCCCAGCAGTCGCGGACGACGTTGTTCATCTAGCCAGGGAGGACTGACGATGAGCACTCAGAGCCTGCCGGCACCGGCGATGACCCTCGACCTCAAGGGCCTGCTCTGCCCCTTGCCGGTCGTGAAGATCGCACAGGCCGTCAAGAAGGTGAACGTGGGTGATCTGATCGAGGCGACGGCGACCGATCCGGGCGTCCTGGCCGACATTCCGGCGTGGGCGCGCACGAGCGGGCACGAGCTGGTCTCCCTCGAGAAGGCCAATGGCCTCATCCGGTTCGTGGTGAAGCGCGCGAAGTAGGCCATGGCCGCGATCACGCCTGCCCAGCTCGTTGCGGCTGCAGGCCTCGTGGTCGCCGTCGCGGGTCTGGCGATCCGTGGCCGGGCGACCTGCCGCAGACCGGCTCCTGTCGATCACTCTCCGGGGAAAGGAAATCTCTCCCTAGGCGTGCTCTACGCCTTCACGTTGGGCATGGCACCTTGGACGAAAGAGAGCACACGCATCCACGCGCTCGCCTATCTGCGCGGGGTGGGCTTCCACCTGGGCATCTTCGCCGGACTTCTGGTCCTGGCGGCCTGGCCATGGTGGTCGTCGCTGTCCCCGGGTCTTCGCGTTCCGCTTGCGGTGGTCGTGGGGGCCGGTGCGGTGCTCGGCGCTGCCGGATCCGTGATGCGGGTGGCTGAACACCGCCTCCGGGCACTCAGCACGATTGATGACCACGTCTCCATCTGGCTGGTGACGGGATTCCTGGTTTGTACAGCCGTCGCGGTGTGGCAGCCACAGTTCGCCGCCGCGATGTTCGTGTCGGCGGGCATGATGTTCGCGTACATTCCTCTGGGCAAGATCCGCCACTGCCTGTACTTCTTCTTCGCGCGGCGATCGTTCGGGCGATTCGTGGGGCACCGGGGCGTGCTGCCCCACGGCGCGGCGCTGCCGGCGAGGAGCACCCGATGAGCGAGGCTGTTGCGGCTGCGCTGAGGGTCCTCCAGCAGCAGCTCACCCAGCCGCTGGAGACCGCCCTGGAGGTCTGCGCCCGATGCGGCATCTGCGCCGACGCCTGCCACTACTACCGGGCGGAGCCGACCGTGGAGCACGTCCCGGCCTATCGGGGAGAGCAACTGCGGCGCGTCTACCGCCGGGAGCACGACCTCCTGAGTCGGATCCTGCCGGGATTGACGCGCGCCAGGACTCTCGACGAGGAGGGCATGACCGAACTGGCGGAGATGGCGTTTGGCACATGCACCCTGTGTCGCCGGTGTACCTTTAACTGCCCGCTCGGCGTGGACACCCCGCTTATCATGAGGGCCATCCGGGCGATGGCCACCGCCGCCGGCACCGCGCCGGAGATCCTGGTCATGCTGGCCGACGCGGCGATCGAGCAGGGCAAGGATCCCGAGATCTACCGCGACATGTTTCTTGAGAATATCAAGGAGCTCGAATCGGAGCTACGCCGGATGACCGGCGATCCCGGGGCCAGGATTCCGGTCGAGGCCGCAGGCGCGAGGGTGCTCTACGTGCCGCTGGCCGGGGTGCATTCGATCCTTCCGCCAGCCGTGATCTTCCACGCGGCCGGCGAGTCGTGGACCCTCAGCCTGTTCCAGGCGTCGAACTACGGCGTGTTCCTGGGCGACGTCGGGCGGGCGAAGGCGATCGCGAAGCGCATCGTGGACGAGGCGAAGCGGCTCGGGGTGCAGGAGATCGTGCTGGCCGAGTGCGGGCACGCCTACGCGGTCTACCGGTGGGAGGCGCCCAACTGGTTCGGCGACGACTACCACTTCCGGGTCCGCAGCATCGTCGAGGTGATGGCGGAGTACATCGCCGACGGGAGGCTCCGGCTGGACCCGACGGCGAACCCCGAGCCGATCACCTACCACGACTCGTGCAACATGGCGCGCAGCGGCGGACTGATCGACGAGCCCCGGGCGGTGCTCCGTGCGGCGGCGCTCGACGTCCGGGAGATGACGCCCAACAGGGAGCAGGCGTTCTGCTGCGGCGGTGGGGGCGGGCTCGTGGCGCTCCCCGAGCATGAGGAGAAGCGGATCAGGGCCGGACGGCCGAAGGCCGAGCAGATCCGCCGGACGGGCGCCGGGATGGTCGTGGCGGCCTGCGAGAACTGCCGGTTGCAGATCGGCGACCTGAATGCGCACTATGGTCTCGGCGTCGAGGTCTCGTCGCTCGCTGACCTAGTGGTGCGGGCCATGAGATTGCCGGCGGCGCAGCCGCCGGCAGTTGCCGATGAGATGTCCAGGACTCCGGCCCCGATTGTGACCGAAGCGGAGCTGGTGTCGGCGTCGTAGCTGCACGATCTCCACGCGCATCAAGCAGACCGAGGGACCGGGCGCACGCGCCCGGTCCCTCGGTGACATCAGGCCGCCGTGCTACCTGACCGTGACGGCGTTGATCATGCCCAGTTCCAGATGCGACTTTCCGGACGCCGGATCTGGGATGAAGCACAGCACAGCATACTCACCCGGCGGCAGATTCGGGTGGTGGTAGTTGACGCCGCCCTTGCTCAAGCCCTGCACGCCGCCCATCGGAATGGCCGGCGGCGGGCCGGAGGGCCGGTGTTGAGTGAAGTACGCTCTGACATCCTCGACGGTCTTGCCGGGCTGCAGCTTGACGAAGATCGCCTCGTGGAGCTGATCCCCCTGGTTGACCACCCGGTAGGTCCCGCGGCCGTCGAAGCCCTGCGGCAGCACGATCCGGAAGTCGTGAAGCGTGATCTCTCCCCCGATCGGCGGGGCGTTCCGAGCCTCGACCGCCCCGGTCACGCGGAGCGGCTTGACCATGCCGCTGGCAACATGCGGCACGCCATCCGCCGACTCCACGAAGCAGAGCAGCAGGTAGTCACCGGGTTGCAGCGTGAGGCTGACCCGATCCCTCGCACCCGGCACGACCAGGCCAGGACCGCCGACCCCGGTGACCAGGGGTAGGAACGCACCGAGCCCCTGCCGGAGCGCGCCGAGCGCCTGGGCGGTGGTCACTCCCGGATTGAGCCGAGCCATCTGCACGTGGTGGGGCTCCGCCCCATCATTCACGATCTCGATCGTGGTGAATCCCGCGCGGACGGTGGCCGGCGCGGCAAACACGTGGTCGGTGGTCCGGATAGTGAGCGTCGGCTGGGCCTGGGCAAAGCCCACGCCCGACGCAAGCGCGAGGGCAAGACAGATGGCCGAGGCAACGAACGTGTGAAACCGCATCATCTCCCCCTTTGAGCGGTTGATAACCACATGCCAGCGAGGCTATCAGGAATCGAGCGCGTTGGCAAGGACAATCTAGCCCACAACGACCGCGATCGGCCGGACGGGCCCGCCGGTCCCGCCGACGACCTTCAAGGGCAGGCATACGAAGACGAACTCGTGTACGCCGGCCGCGGACAACTCCGCCAGGTACACGTTCTCGATGATGTGGATGCCGTGCCGCACGAGCAGGATGACGTGTCCGGGGAGCGATGTGCCGATTCGCTCGTCGACGTATCCCGGCAGATCCCAGGCCACGTTGTCGGCTCCCACGGCCCGAACCTGCTGGGCGGCCAGCCACTCGGAGACCTCGGCCGCCATACCAGGCCATGTGCTCGGCCTGGTGGCAGAGGGCGTCGATGTGCGTGCCGGCGTGCTCCGCCGTGACGATGAGTCCCGAGGCGCTGGTCCGCGGCTCGCCGCCTCCCGGCTCGTGCCGCCGGTGGAGGGTGAAGAGGGTGCCCGGCTGGTGAGCGGGGAAGACGGGATCGCCAAACCGCCGGGGTTGCTCCAGGTCGAAGATGCGCGCGTCGCGCAGTAGGTGGATCAACGCAGACGTGGTCATGCCGCAGCATTACGCGCCAGCATGTTACAGCCCTGCCGGGATTGGTGCTATACTCGCACCGGCGGGCGCCCGTAGCTCAGCGGATAGAGCAACTGGCTTCGAACCAGTAGGGCGGGGGTTCGACTCCCTCCGGGCGCGCCACGGACCCTGCCGCTGGTGCCGATTGGTACCCTCGATGACGGGCCTGATGAGTCCGACGATCCAGAGGCGACGCTCGCTGGACTTGATCTCAAGGAGGCGGCCACCGGGACTCACCCGGACCCATATCGACTTGACCTGGGCATACCGGAGAAACGAGCTCCGTTGAGTTGCCCGAAGTTTGAAGCGTGTTGGAAGAGGCGATGCGGTCAGGAGCGGAGCCGCGATGCCTCCGACAGTGGGCCCCATCGTGCTCCACCTTCCATTGCCCGGATCGTGCTATCGTGGTCAGGAACTCTCATCTGACCCATCAACCCCATGCCCCGCAGGCGCCAGCAGCAGATCCGCTGAGGGGATCTCGCGACGGCCGGACCCCAGGTAGCGTTCCACCGCCGCGACCACCTTCCCCAGCGCGTCGCGCCACGTATCGCGCCGCGTGAACAGGTGTGTCTCGTCGGGATAGTAGTGCGTCTCGAAGACCTTCTGGTGCGCCACGCAGTCCTTGACGATCATGTCGAGCTGATCGAACGGCACCGCCGCGTCCTTCGTGCCGTGGAAGTTCACGAGCGGTGCTCGCATCTGCTCCACCAGCAGGCGGGGGGAGGCGCCATCCCACACATCGGGATGCTGCTCACGCGGGCCGCGCGCCCGGCCCAGGAAGTAGTCGTACGCCGGGCGGTACGCGGTCTTCGCCCAGGCCATCCAGCGGTCGAAGTCCCAGATGCCGGCGATGTTGATGCCCAACGCGAACGTCTCGGGCGACCGGCACAGCGCCGCGAGCGTCAGCCATCCGCCGTAGCTGATGCCCCAGATGCCGACGCGCTCAGGGTCGACGAAGGGCAGCGTCTTCAGGTACTCGCCGGCACGCACGCAGTCCTCACACTCGGCGACGGCCAGGCCGCCGGCGTTGCCCTGCTCGAACGCCTTGCCGTAACCGATCCCGCCCCGGTAGTTGACGAGGTACGACACGATCCCCAGCTCGGCCAGCCACAGCGAGGCCGCATAGAAGAACGCGTAGGTCTCCAGCGGGGGGAACCCCTCGCGCATCTGCCGCATCCCGCCGCCGTGCACGTACACCAGGGCAGGGTAGCGGCGGCCCGGGTCCTTCTCGCGCGGGGCGAGCAGGTAGCCAGGGATCTCCCACCCATGCGCGCCGGGCGTTCGCGTCATCTGGGGAAGGGCGAGCCGCGCATCGTCGATACCGTCGGGCATCGAGCCGACCAGCCGGCGGGCGTTCGCTCCGTCGCGGTCCACGACCCAGATCTCGGGCGCGTGGTGGACAGTGCTGTGCTTGTAGGCAAGCCGGCGGCCGTTGGGGGACCACTCGGCTTCGACGCTCGTCCCCGGCGTGCCCACGAGGGTCCGCAGCGCGCCGGTGGCGACGCCTACGCAGAACAGGTGGCGCATGCCCAGATTGAGGCGGTTGGTCGAGAAGACGATCTCGCGGCCGTCGGGGCAGATGCGTGGATGGTCGTAGGCGTGCCCGACGTCCTCACCCGCTCCGTTCGTCAGCGTCTGCAGGTGGCCGGCCTCGGTGTCGAGCAGGTAGAGGTGCCACCAGCCCTCGTGCCGCAGCACGAGCACGGCATGCCGACCGTCGGGATGGGCCTGCGGCCGAAACGAGGCACCCAGCCCGTCGGGCTCATCCTCCGCATGCAGCAGGCGCGTCGCACCCGCCGGCAGGTCGAGCGCATGCCACTCCCGGGTGGTATGGCTTACCGACGGCCGCGCAAACAACAGGCGCGAAGCCCCAAGCCAGGTAAACGGTCCCTCGAGGTTCTCGGTGGCCGTGCGCCAGACCATCCGACCGGAAGGATCGACTACAGCCAGATCCCACCGGCCGCCGTCTTCAAATGTCGCGGCGACCGCCGAGCCGTCATGGGCCCAGGCGAGGGCCGGGTCGTGGCCAAGCGCGGCGACATGGCCTGGGATCTCGGACTCGCGTACGACAGGGTTCGTGAAGTCAAGCAGCCACAGCCGGCCGCCCGCGACATAAGCCAGCCGGTTCCCGGTCGGCGACCAGTGCGCGGCAGAGGCCGGAGCCTGACCCGCATAGACTTCGCGACGTGTCCAGGCCGGGGTGGCGCCGGTCGCCGCATCCGGATCCTCTGCTGCGAGCATGATCCGCCCGCCCTGGACGTAGGCCAGGCGGCCGTCCGGTGCCCAGCCGAACTGCGTGACGGCGACCTCCCCCTCGGAGATCTCCGTGACGGTCCCGCTGTCGGCGTCAACCACGCGCAGCGAGTAGCGGCCGCCGTCGTCGTGGATGAACCCGATCCAGCGGCCGTCAGGCGACCAGGCGTGCGCGGAGGTGTATGTGATGGCCAGGACATGATCGGGCGTGATGGCAGGACTGTGCATGCATATGCCTCCTACAGTCGGGGATCGAGCGCATCGCGAAGGGCATCGCCGAGGAAGTTGAAGCCCAGCACGGTGAGCATGATGGCCAGCCCCGGCAGGGTCGAGATGTGCGGTGCCGTCCGCAGGAAGGCACGGCCCTCGTTCAGCATGGTGCCCCACGACGGCGTCGGCGGCTGTACCCCGAGTCCGAGGAACGACAGCGCCGCCTCGGCGATGATTGCGGTGGCCATTCCCAACGTGGCCAGCACGATGACCGGCGCCAGAGCGTTTGGCAGTACATGGCGGACGATGATCCGCCCGTCGTTGGCACCCATGGCCCGCGCCGCCTGCACGAAGTCCATTTCGCGCAGCACCAGGACCTGCCCTCGCACCACACGGGCGTACGTGGTCCACGCCACCAGGCCGAGCGCGATCATGACGTTGACGAGACTGGGCCCGAGCACCGCGATGATGGCGATCGCCAGGATGATGAGGGGAAACGCCAACAGCACGTCCACGGCCCGCATGAGAAGGCTGTCGATCCAGCGCCCGTAGTACCCTGCGGCCAGCCCCACGGTGGTCCCGAGGGTGACGGCGATGCCAACCGCCACCAGCCCCACCTGCAGCGAGATGCGCGTGCCGTAGATCAACCGCGCCAGGATGTCGCGTCCTACGGCGTCGGTCCCGAGCAGGTGCCCTCCGGTCCCAGGCAGGGCGGCGGTATGCGCGTAGTCGATCTCCAGCGGGTCCTGCGGGGACACGAAGGGCGCGAAGATCGCCAGCAGCACGATGACGGCGATGATCGCAAGCCCCAGCACACCCATCCGATGCCGTCGCAGCCGGCACCACGCCGCCGCCCAGTAGCTCTCGTGGCGCGCCGCGCCCGGCCCGAGCGCCGTGACGCTACGCGTAGCGGATGCGGGGGTCGATCGCTGCATAGGCCACGTCGACGGCCAGACTGGCGCAGATGCGTACGATCGCGATCATCAGCACCACACCCTGGACGACCGGGAAGTCGCGCTGGATGATCGAGCGGATGGCGAGCCGCCCGATACCGGGCCAGGCGAAGATCGTCTCGGTGATGACCGCGCCGCCGAGCAGCGTGCCGAACTCGAGCCCGATGATCGTGACCACCGGGATGAGCGCGTTGCGCAGCGCGTGGCGGATGACGATTCGGGTTCCGCGCAAACCCTTGGCGCGTGCGGTCCGGATGTAGTCCTGGCCGATGACCTCCAGCATACTGCTGCGGGTCAGCCGCGTGATGACCGCGGCCAGGGCGCTGCCCAGAGTGACCGCGGGGAGGATCAGGTGGGTCACAGCCAGGCCGAGGGTCGCCGGGTTGCCTGCCGTGAGCAGGGCGGCTAGCCCGGCCACGGCCGGCTCGCCGCGACCAGAGGCCGGCAGCCATCCCAGGCGCACGGAGAACAGGAAGATCAGCATCACGCCGAGCCAGAAGTTCGGCATGGAAATCCCGATCAGTGCGGCGACCGTCCCCGCGGCATCCACCGCTGTGTACCGCCGGACCGCGGACACGACGCCGACCGGGATGGCGATGGCGAGCGCCACTCCCACGGCCGCCAATGTGAGCTCGATCGTGGCCGGCAGCCGCTCCAGGATCAAACGGCTCACGGGCTCCTGCGACGCGATGGAGGTGCCGAGGTCGCCGGAGAGAAGCCGGCCCAGAAACCGAACGTACTGGACGTAAACGCCCTGGTCGAGCCCCAGCAGGCCGCGCAGGCGGGCGACTTCCTCGGGCGTCGCCTGCTCGGCGCCGATCATGATGACGACGGGGTCTCCGGGGATCAGCCGAATCAGGGCAAAAACCACCACCGAGACCCCGAACAGCAGCGGGATCATCCCGAGCAGGCGCCGGATGATGTACCGGCCCACGATGCGGCCTCAGAGGCCCGCCGCAGGAACCATGCGGGGCGCTAGCGTCCTGGTCCCACCCGCACGTCGAGCCCGTACGGCGTCTTGATGGGAATCCACCCGCTCACGTGCGGCTGGAACCCGGCCACCGCTTTGCGGTGCGCGTACGTGCGCTTTTCGTGGAAGATAAACACCATCGGCGCCTCATCCACAATGATCCGCTGGGCTTCGCGGTAGATCCGAACCCGCTCGGCCTGATTGGCGACGGTCCGTCCGCGGTCCAGCAACTCGTCGACGCGGGCGTTGCGCAGCTTGGTGAAGTTGAACCCGCCGATCGCCGAAGAGTGGAACGGGCTGTACAGCAGCGAGTCGGGCTCCGGGTTCGTCGTCCAGCCCACGCGCAGCACGTCGTAGTTGGTCTTGAGCAGCCGGTCCAGCAGCGTGGGGAAGTCGACCACCGTCGGCTTGACGGTGATGTTGATCTGCTTCAACTGGTCGATGAACAGCGCAACCTCGCGGCGCTGCTCTTCGGCCTCCGACAGAAGTAGGTTCATCTCGAAGCCGCTGGCATGGCCAGCTTCGGCCAGCAGTTGCCTGGCGCGCTGGAGATTGTAGCCCAGGCCTTTGAACCGCTCGTCGAACGCCCACGACGTCGGTGGGATTGGACCCTCGGCGACGACCCCCCGGCCCGGCCAGACAACGTCGATGATCTTGCTCTTGTCGATCGCGTGCGCGATCGCCCGTCGCACGCGCACGTCGTCGTAGGGTTTGTTCGCGGTGTTGAACCCCATCAGCCGGTAGTTCGTGCCGACGACCTCCTGGAGGTCGACCAGCAGGCTGACGCGCAGCCGGCGGATGTCCTGGGCGGGGACGCCGGCAATCAGGTCGAGGCCGCCCGATTCCAGCTCGGCCAGGCGGACGCTCGCCTCGGGCACGAACCGGAAGAAGAGGCGGTCGAGCGACGGCCGGCCTCCATGATAGTCGGGGTTGGCCTCGAGGATGATACGCTCTTCGGGTACCCACTCGACCATCTTGAACGGTCCGGTGCCCACAGGCCGGCGCGCGAAGTCGCGGCCCAGGCGTGTGTGCGCGGCCCGCGGGAGGATGTAGGCGTTGATTGCCAGGTTCGTCAGGATGGGCGCAAACGCGGCGCGCGTCGTGATCCGGACCGTGCTGCGGTCGACGGCCTCAACGCTCGTGATTTGCGCGAGCCCGCCTCGCTGGGGCGAGCGGGTCTCCGGGTTCAGGATCCTGTCGATGGTGTACTTGACGTCATCGGCGGTGAAGTCGCTACCGTCGTGAAACTTCACGTTCGGCTTGAGGCGGAACGTCCAGGTGCTCCCGTCCGCTGACGGGGTCCACGATTCGGCCAGCGCGGGTCGCGGCACGCCCTGAGGGTCCAGAATGAGCAGGCCCTCGAGGATGTGTGAGTAGACCTGGTGAGAGTACAGGTCGGTAGAGAGCCCTGGGTCCATCGTCGTGGGTTGGGCCTCCATGCCGATACGGAGCGTCCCCGCGGGGGCCGGGGCGGGGACGGCCGGACTGGGCGCCGTCATCACCACGGCGACGGCGAGGGCCAACACGAGCCATCGACTCATCCGCTACACCTCCAACGTGTGGACTGATCGTAAGCCAGCAGTTGTCCAGGGGTGCTTTGATGGGATTATAGCATCACGACACCGGCCCCTGACGGTGCAGGTCCAGCAGCGCGTCGCGCAGGACCTGCGTCGTGCGTGCAACATCGCCGGCCGAACGCCCCGGAGGCGGCGGCAAGGGGGGGCCGAAGCGGACCGAGACACGAGCGGGGCGCGGAACGATTGCCCCTAGCGGTAGGGCGCGGTCCGTCCCAAACAGCCATATGGGCAGGATCGGAGCCGCTGTGTGCGCGCTGAGGAGCGCGACACCCCTCCGCAGCGGCGCCAGAGGCTCACCTGTGCGGTTGATGCCGCCTTCTGGAGCGACTCCCAGGCAGCCGCCGGCACGCAGCAGCCGCAGCGCGGATTTGTACGCGGCCCCGGTATAGGCTGTCGCACTGACCTCGGTACGGGGCACCGGGATCATCCCATGCCACCGCAGCAACGGGCCAAGCACCTTGAGCAGTCCCTTCCACGGCACGAAACCCGGATGCACCCGCTCGCCGAGGAGGTCCTCGGCGGCCATGATCACGGCGCGGCGGGGGAGCGCGGCGAAGCCCACAACCGGGTCCAACCAGGACAGGTGGTTGGCGGCTGCGATGAGCGGGCCGGAGGGCGGGCAGTGCTCCTCGCCCACGGTGCGGAACTCGAACAGCGCCCGCAGCAGGCCCCGCACAACGGCCCGGGCCAGTCGATAGTCAGGCGTCATCCCAGCGCTTGCCGTCTCCGCTGTCTTGTGTGTGGCTTTGGGCCAAGGAGTCCATTCACCATGCCGGTGGCCGCTTCCCTCGATTCTGAAGGATTCGCCCCCAATGGGGCGAGAACACCTCAGGCAGGCAGGACGCGGAGTTCTGCCGATCTGACATGATGCCGCAGGAGGGATGGGTGTGGAGCGCAGGCCGTTTGAGATCATCGCCGAGTGCGCGATGGACGGATTCCCGACAACCGCAGACATCGACCGCGTATCCGGGGCGATCGAAGGAGCCCGCCGCCCACTACCTTACGTGGTCCGGGCGGCTGTATCGCCGCCAGCGGTCTTCAGGGACGGGCGATACGTGCTCGAGAGCCGGTTCATCGTCTGGGCCGACAGTGGGGCAGATGCCACGCAAGCTGTTGGAGGCCTATTGGAAACGGCCGGTGTGGCAACCCGCTCGATCGTGCCTTCTGGGAGGGCACTGAGCCCCTCCGACGTGCCGGCGCCGCCCCGGCGCGCAAGACCCGCCGCCGCGGCCAGACGGGCGGCCCGGCGCGCCGCCCCTAGGCAGGCGCGTGCGAAGCCGAAGAAGCCAAAAGCCAAGGTGCGCGCGCGAAAGGCCGTCGTGAGAAAGGCGGTTAGGAAGCGGCCGGCCGCGGCAAAGACCTCCCGCCCAAGGGCCACGAGGGCCAAGATCAGAAGGCACGCAACGGCGAAGGGCCGGCGGCGGTAGCCGCAGCTACCGGCTTCCCGGGCGGCCGCGCCGTACGGCGCGGCCGCCGAACTGTTCGAATTTCCGCTTCAGGCGCGATTCTCCGAGCCGCTCAACCGCGGCCAGGAGATCGACCGACCCGCGCAACACCGGCGCCAGCGGGTCGGTGCGCCTGGCAAACCGCCTTGGCACGGTCTTCATGGTGAACGTGGAGGGATCCAGCCGCGGCCGGACCTCGTCCCAGCGCAGCGGGCAGGAGACCGGCGCCCCGGGCAGCGGCCGCACAGAGAACGGCGCCACAACGGTCCGGCCGTAGCCGTTCTGCGCGTAGTCCACGTACACTCTGCCGCCGCGCGAGCGGAGCGGCCGGGCGAGCGTGGCGACGTCCGGCAGGGCTTCCACGGCCAGCATGCCGATCAGCCGGGCAAACATCCGGACCTCCTCGTACGTGTAGGCAGCTCCTAACGGCACCAGGATGTGCAGCCCAGTGCTCCCCGAGGTCTTGGGGTAGTGAGGGACCTCAGCTTCATCGAGAATCGCATGCAGGGCCCGGGCCACCCTTACGACGTCGGCGAACGGCGCGCCCTTGGGGTCGAGATCGAGCACCAGCCAGTCGGGCCGATCCAGCGAGCCCAACCGCGAGCTCCACAGGTGAAGGGGGATCGTCGCGAGATTGGCCACATAGAGGAGCGCCTCGACATCGTCGACGATGAAGTAGTTGATGTCGCGGCCGGCGTCGGTCGAGTAGATCCGCTCGGTGCGCACCCATGCGGGCACGAAGTCGGGTGCATCCTTCTGGAAGAACGACTTGCCGGCGATCCCGTCGGGGTACCGGGTAAGCACCAGCGGGCGATCCCTCAAGTACGGGAGAAGGTAGGGCGCCACGGTCTTGTAGTAGGCCACCAGGTCGGCCTTCGTGTATCCCTGCTCGGGCCAGAAGACCTTGTCCGGATTCGTGACGCGGCGCTCGCGCGGGATCTCGGGCGCCGGGCCTGCAGAGCGCGGTCTGGGGGATTCTGTCGGCCGCGCGCCGGGCATCTCTCGGTGGCAGTCCTCGGGCCGCCTGTCGGCGCGTAGCCCGATGAACGTGGGATGCCGGATCCCGCCGTCGGCGGTCCACTCGGTGAAACGCACCTCGCACACCAGGTGCGGCTCGACCCAGTGGTGCCCGCGCCCGGTGGGGCTGCCCACGTCGAAGGGTGACGTCGCACGCGCGAGCGGCTGCAGCGCCTCCCAGACGCGGCGCAGGCCCGCGTCGTCGAACCCGGAGCCGACCTTCGAGACGTAGACCAGTCTCGAGTCCTCGTAGAGTCCGAGGTGCAACGCACCAAAGAGGACCCGCGCGCCCCTTGGATCGGTGTAGCCGCCGATCACGAACTCCTGGCGGCGCTGGCACTTGACCTTCACCCACTCCGCCGACCGCCCGCCGACGTATCGGCTCGCGGCCTTCTTGCCGACGATCCCCTCCAACCGCTGCTCACAGGCCGCTCCAAAGAACGCCTCGCCGTGCTCCAGCACGTGATCACTGAAGGACACCGGTCCTACGGGCGGGAGCAATGTGCGCAGGTGTTCCTTACGCTGCGCCAGCGGCAGGTGGCGCAGATCGTACCCCTCCAGACCCAGGCAGTCGAAGAACACGGCGGTTACCGGCACAACCGCCTGGGCCTCCTCGATGTCTCGCGGCGCGGTCAGGGCCATCCGCGCCTGGAGCCGTTGGAAGCTGGGACGGCCGGCATCATCGATGGCGATGATCTCGCCGTCGAGCATAAATCGGTCTGCGGGCAGCGCCAGGAGCGCACGCGCGATCTCGGGGTACTGCGCAATGAGCGATCGGCCGCTGCGGCCGTACAGCGACACGGCGCTTCCACGCCGCTCGGCCATCACCCGGACGCCGTCGTACTTGATCTCAAACAGCCAGTCCCGGCTGGAAAAGGGCCGATCCCGCGGCGTGGCCAGCATGAAGCCCTGCCCCCGCGCCGTGCCCTCGCGCCGCGGCGCGCCCAGACCGACCAGGCGCGCGTGGACCCCGGCCCGAAACCCCTCGACGTCCCGAACCTGCTCCACGGTGAGCCCCGAGAGCACCGAGCGGGGGTAGCGCGCCGTCAGGTCATCGCCGGTCGCCGGGACGTCGGCCTTCTTGAACAGCAGCCAGTCCTTCTCCGATTTGGCCATGCGGACGAGCGTCCACCGGCCGCGCATCTTATACCCGAAGAACTCCAGCTCCAGCTTGCCGCGGGCGTACTGCTCCTGGAGGGGCTCGTCCTTGAACGTCCGGTACCAGCCGCGGTCCCAGACGATGACCGCGCCGGCGCCGTAGTTGTCGGGCGGGATCACGCCCTCGAAGCCGGCGTACTCCAGCGGGTGGTCCTCCACGTGCACCGCCAGCCGCCTCTCCTCGGCGCGTGCCGACGGGCCTTTGGGGACCGCCCAGCTCTTGAGGACGCCGTCCATCTCCAGGCGCAGGTCGTAGTGCAGCCGCCGCGCGGCGTGCTGTTGGACGACGAAGATGGGCGGGCCGGCCGACGGCTGGCCCGCGAATGGCTCCGGGGTTCGGCCGGGGTGGCGCCTGCGGCGGTAGGCATCAAGTGATGGCTGGCGCGGCACCACAGATCTCTGGTCTCCCACCGGTTGGCCTGTACGTCGTTTGCCGGCCCGGCGGCTACCGGGCCGGTGACCTTGAGGCATGACGGGCTTCGTGGTATGGTTCACCTTACCTTCAAGTTCCTGGCAGGGGGAACCCGATCATGCCTCCTCACTCGCTCGGCGCCGGCACCATCTCCTTCGGCCTGGTGTCCATCCCCGTGAAGATGTACACCGCGGCTTCCTCGGCCAACGTTCGGTTCAACATGCTGCACGCCAAGTGCGGGACCCGTGTGCGGCAGCAGTACCACTGCCCCGTGGACAACGTCGTCGTGGACCGCTCGGAGATCGTGAGGGGCTACGAGTATGCCAAAGACCAGTACGTGCGCGTTACCGACGAAGAGCTGAAGGCCCTCGAAGGCGAGGCGTCCCAGGTGATCGACATCTCCGAGTTCGTCCCGCTGCCCGAGGTCGATCCCATCTACTATGAGAACACCTACTACCTCGGCCCGGACAAGGGCGGGGAGAAGGCCTACCGGCTGCTGGCAGATGCCATGACCAGGACTAACCGCGTGGCGCTGGCCACGTTCGTCATGCGCGGCAAGGAGAGCCTGGTGCTGATCCGGCCGTCCCAGGACGGCCTCGTCCTGCACACGATGTACTTCGCCGATGAGATCCGCAGCTCCGGTGAGATCGAGAAGGGCAAGTCGGCGAAGATCAAGAACGGCGAGCTCGACCTGGCCGTCCGGCTCATCGACGAGCTGGCCGCGGATCGGTTCGAGCCCGAGAAGTATCACGATGCCTACCGCATGCGCGTCCTCGATCTGATCAACACGAAGGTCGAGGGCAAGGAGGTCACCCCGGTCGGACCGCAGGTGCAGCGCGCGCAGGTCATCGACCTGATGGAGGCGCTCAAGAAGAGCCTCGAGAAGAAGGTCTCCGGGGAGAAGAGGCCTGCGGTCAAAGCCCGCCCCGCCGCGGCGGCGGCGGAGAAACCGCTCAAGAGGGCCGCGGCCGCCAGGAAGTGACGAGCTTCACTACCCGCGAGGTGGCGGACATCCTGAAATTGCCGGAGGCCCGCGTGCGTGCCTGTGTGCGCGCCGGCCTGATCCGGCCTCGCAGGGATCGCGGCCGGCGGCTGCGGTTCGGCTTCGAGGACCTGCTGCTGCTGCGGACCACCCGAGACTTGCTCGACGCGCACGTCCCGGTGCGGCGCATCCGCCGGATGCTGGCGTCGCTGCGGCGCCAGCTTCCGGACGACGAGCACCTGCAGTCGGTGACCGTGTACGCCGACGGACAGCGGATCGTGGCCTGGGACGGAACGGCGAGGTGGCAGCCCGACTCCGGCCAGTTCCTCTTCGCCTTCGACGCACAGGAGGTGGCGGCGAGGGTTCCCGCGGTCGCCCGCAAAACAGAAGCGCCGACGCCGATCCGCTCGGCTGTCGGGTGGTTCGATCTGGGATTGGAGCTCGAAGCCTACTCCCCCGAAGAAGCCCGGCAGGCGTATCACCAGGCGCTCGAGCTCGGCCCCCCAATGGCCGATGCGCATGTCAACCTGGGCCGCCTGTACCACGAGGCCAAGGACTATGTGCGGGCCGAGGCGCACTACCGCGCCGCCGCAGAGATCGCGCCAGCCGATCCGGTGCCGCGATTCAACCTGGGCGTGCTCTCAGAAGACCTCGACCGCCGCGGCGACGCGATCCGGGCCTATCAGCAGGCGCTCGCCCTCGACCCCGACTTCGCCGACGCTCACTACAATCTGGGCCTGATCTACGACGCCATGGGCCGTCGTACCGAAACAATCACACACCTGCGGCGGGCGCGGACGCTCTTCGCCCGGCACGGGAGGGCGTAGGGGGGCCCGGGATGGCACGAGCGCGCGAGCACGTCGCAATCGGGATCCTGCCGCCCGGCCCGAACAACGCCATCACGGATGTGGCTGGCGTCCGCGTCGGCCACGCGACGGTGCGCCACGGCGACCTTCACACGGGGGTGACGGCCGTGCTGCCGCACGGCGGCAATCTCTATGGGGAGAAGGTTCCCGCCGCGGCGGCGGTCCTGAACGGGTACGGCAAGTCGGTCGGGCTGATGCAGATCGAGGAGCTGGGCACGATTGAGACACCGATCCTAATCACCAGTACCCTGAACGTGCCCCGGGTCGCGGACGCGCTGACTGCGTACATGCTTGAGCAGCATCCCGTCATCGGTGTCACCGAAACCGTCAATCCCGTGGTGCTTGAGTGCTTCGACGGGTACCTCAGTGACGCGCGGGCGCGGGCCGTGGGCGAAGTCGAGGTGCAAGCGGCGATCTCCGGCGCGTCCGACGGGCCGGTGCAGACTGGGTGCGTCGGCGCAGGCACAGGCATGCGCTGCCTGGGGTTCAAGTCGGGCATTGGGACGGCGTCGCGCGTCCTTCCCGACTGCGGCTACCGGCTCGGCCTGCTGACCGTCCCCAACTTCGGCTTTGCGGGTGATCTCATCGTGGCCGGGGTTCCGGTCGGCCGGGAGCTGCCTCGGGCCGGTCAGCCGCCCGAGCGCGGATCCTGCGTCTTTGTTCTGGCCACCGACGCGCCGGTTGACGCGATGGACCTCCGCCGAATCGCCTGGCGCTGCTTTCTGGGCATGGCGCGCACCGGGGCGATCAGTGGCGTAACAAGTGGGGATCTTGTCGTCGCCTTCGGTACAGGTCACGAGCGCCTTCGGTTGGATCGTTCGATTCTCAACCTCCTGTTCCGCGCGGCCGTCGAATCGGCTGAAGAGGCAATTCTTGATGCCCTCTTCGGCGCCGAGGCCACGGTCGGCCGTGCGGGGCACATGCTGCCGGCGCTCCCGATCGACGACACAGTGGCAATGCTCCAGGGGACTAAGACAGGGTCGCCCGGTCGTTAGCTCGTACATGTCTGCACGAGAGTGCCGTCGGGGGTGATGGCATGGCGCGATGGGCAGCCGCATTGTGTGCCGCGCTGATAGTGTTTGGGGGCAGCGATGCCGCGCGCAGCGGGCCGGCAGGCCTGCAGGAGTACCAGGTCCCCAGCGGATCACGTCCGCACGATGTGGCCCCGGGTCCACGTCAAAGCGGGTCTTACACAGCCCAACGGACCGGTGATCTGGGGTATCTCGACCCGGCGACCGGCCGGACCAAGCACATCAAGTTAGGCGATGGCGCAGCGCCACACGGGGTGATCGTTGGGCCTGATGGCGCCCCCTGTCGGACCGCAGCCGGGCCAACCTCAATACCGCGACATTCGACCGGCGGGGGATTCTCTGGTTCACCGGACAGGCCGGGGTCTACGGCCGTCTCGATCCGCGCACGGGGCGTCTGGAGGTGTTCGACGCTCCCCGCGGTCGCGGGCCCTACGGCATCGCGACTCTGATCGAGCCTCCGACCGCGGGGCAGGGAGCTCGCCGGGTGTGGTCGGACTCCCGCGGGCGCATCTGGGTGAGCGAGTGGAACTCCGGACAACTCAGCGTGTACGATCCCGCGACAAACCAGTGGCGTGCGTGGCGGCTTCCGGGTGACCGGCCCCAGGCGTACGCGGTGTACGTGGACAATCGCGACATGCCGTGGGTGAGCGACTTCGGCGCGAACACCCTGGTCCGGTTCGACCCGGCGCGCGAGCGCTTCGAGACCATCCCGTTGCCCCGGCCTGCGACCAACATCAGGCAGATCCTTGGGCGTCCGGGCGAGGTGTGGGGAGCGGGGTCTGGCGTCGACACGCTGATTGTGGTAAGGGTTCCGTAAAGCCCGGTGATGGCTGTCTGGGCCTTGAGGGGGCGGTCAGGCGTCATGCAGTCCCGCATCCGGCAGGCTGCGCTCCCATTCCTCTTGACGATCGTCGTCGTTGCCCCCGCGGTCGCTGCGCAGCCGGCGGCGTTCGACGCGCAGGCGGTCTACCAGCGATCCGCGGCGGCGATTGGCGTAGTGCTCGTCACGCGCGATGGAAACTCCGGCGGCGGTACCGGATTCGTCATCGAGCCGGCGGGTATGCTCGTGACCGCCACGCACGTCGTGCGCGGAGCCGAGCGCATCGCTGTGGACTTCGGCGACGGTACCGCGCATGGCGCGCGCCTGGTCGGATATGATGCGCGGCGCGACGTTGCCGTCTTGCGCATTCAGCCGCGCGGTCCGCTTCCTGCCCTCGATGTCGTCGAGTCAACGACGCTCTCACCGGGGGAGCCGGTCGTCGTGATCGGAACGCCCCGTGGACGTCCACGGGTCATGACCACCGGCGCCGTGACGGCGACCGGCGTCACGCTTCCCGGCCAGTTCCCCGGGATCTTCATCCTGTTCGACGCAGAGGTCCAGCCGGGTAACTCAGGCGGCCCGCTCCTCAACCGTCACGGCCAGGTCATCGGTGTGGTGGTCGCCATCGCGCGCCAGCGTGACGGATCGGCCGGAGTCGCCACCTCGAGTTCGGCCCTGCGGACGTCGCTGCCTGCCCTGGCCAGCGGGGCCAGGCTGGAACGCGCCTGGCTCGGCATCAGCGGGACGACCCTCGAGGCCCAGGAGCCCTGGCAGGCGCCGGGCCGAGGACGCGGCGTGCTCGTCACGGCCGTCATCCCCGGAGGCCCTGCGGCTCGGGCCGGCCTGCGCGGCCACGATACGAATCCCCCGGGGGATGTCGTCGTCGCCATTGACGGCGAGACCATCGACGACTGGGACGATCTGCTGCGCGCGGTCGGTGCGCGTGAGCCCGGTCAGGGAGTCCTGGTGAGCCTGCTGCGCGCCGGCGCGCGGGTCGACGTCCCTATCACGCTTGAGGCGCGCCCCTAGTGACGTTCACCTGGCCATGGATGCTCTGGACGCTGGGGCTTGTGCCCGTCCTGCTCGTGGGCCTTGCGGCTTCGGCGCGGCGGCAGCGGGCGGCCGAGGCGCGGCTGGCCGACGCGCACCTGCTCGAGCGTCTCGCGGGGCGGCCGCATCCCCGACGGATGTGGCCGCTGGCGCTCTATGTGGTTTCGATCACGCTCCTGCTCGTAGCCGCGGCGCGGCCGACGGCTGCGATTCCCCTGCCGGTGAACCGCACGGCGGTCGTGCTGGCGATCGACACCAGCAAGAGCATGATGGCCGACGACGTCAAGCCCACGCGGCTCGAGGCGGCCAAGAGCGCGGCACTGCAGATCGTTCGGGCGCTTCCACGAAGTGTGCAGGTCGGCCTGGTCGCGTTCAGCGACGTCGGCGCGGTGCTTGTGACGCCCACCACGGATCGGCGCCTGCTGCACGAAGCGATGCAGCGGCTGGAACCGCAGCAGTCGACCGCGGTGGGATCCGCTGTGGTGGAAGGCCTGGCCATTCTGCCGGGCCGCCGCGAGTTCCTGGGCGAGCGCCTCACCCGGCTCCGCGTGCAGTCGGCACAGGATCCGTTCGGGCTGATACCGCCGGCCCCGCCCGTCCAGGGTCCGCCGCTGTCGGCGGCGGACCTCCCCCCTGCGGCGATCGTGCTCCTCTCTGACGGCGTCACCAACGCCGGCGTCGACCCGCAAGTCCCGGCGGTGCTCGCACTCGAGGGGCGGGTGCGCGTCCATACCGTTGGGATCGGGCAG
Source organism: Armatimonadota bacterium (assembly GCA_037443565.1). GTDB lineage: Bacteria > Sysuimicrobiota > Sysuimicrobiia > Sysuimicrobiales > Humicultoraceae > Fervidifonticultor_A. The sequence goes on from JBBIOB010000017.1 coordinate 24,417, forward strand.
CAGGGCGGGGCCGTCATGCAGTACGGCGGGGGTCTAATCCTCGTCCCGTTCGATTCCGCATCACTGCAGCAGTTGGCCCAGCGGACCGGTGGCGAGTACCTCAACGCGGTTGACGAGGAGGGAATCCGGCGCATCGCGCGGCATCTCGCACGCTCTATGGGCTGGGAACGCCGGCGTACGGAGCTGAGCGCGCTGCTCGCCGGCGGGGCATGGCTGCTCATGCTCGGCGGTGCCGCGCTGTCACTTCTCTGGTTTCGGCGGGTGCCGTGATGGTGGAGTTCGTCTGGCCGGGCTTCCTGTGGGCGCTGGCCGTCGTGCCCGTGCTGGTCCTGGCGTACATCCGCCTGATCCGCCGCCCGACGGCCCGAGTCGTGGCCTACCCTGCCCTGCCCCTGGTCGCAGCCGCCGGGGAGCATGCCCGCCGGTGGCGCCGCCACGCTGCCGCGGGCGCCTTCCTGCTTGGGCTGGCGCTGGCGGTGGCCTCCCTGAGCCGGCCCCTGGTCCCAATCCCAGTCCCCGCAGACCGATCGGCCATCATGTTGGTTATCGACATCAGCGGCAGCATGCGCTCGAACGACGTCGAACCGAATCGCCTCGAAGCCGCAAAGGCAGCGGCCAGGGCGTTTCTGGCCGACGTCCCGGATCAGGTGCGCGTGGGCTTGGTGGTTTTCGGCGGGTACGCCACGCTGATCACGCCGCCGGGCACTGATCACGAGATCATCTCGGAGCGGCTCGACAGCCTGTACTTCATCCGCCGGACCGCGATCGGCGAAGGGATCCTCGAGGCCGTCGCTGCGCTGCCGGGCCGCGTTCGGCCAAACCCCGACGGCACCCTGCCGCCGATGCCTCCTGGTCCCAGGCCGCCGGGCGTGCTGATCGTGCTCTCCGACGGTCGCAGCAACGCGGGCATCGACGCCGTCCAGGCCGCCCGGATCGCCAGGCAGCAGGACGTCATCGTGCACACGATCGGCGTCGGAAATCCAACCCCGATACCTGACGCATGGCAGATCGGCGGCTCGCTCGACGAATCGGAGTTGCAGGCCGTGGCTCAGGCCGGGGACGGCACGTACCATCGGGCTACGTCTGCCGAAGCGGTCACGGGGATCTACCGCAAGCTGGCACGCACAGTCGGCTGGGAGCGGCGGCCCGAAGAGGTGTCGAGCCTGCTCGCGCTCGCGGGCGCGGTCGCGTTGACGGGCGCGCTGGCCGTGGGGCGCTGGTTTACACACCCGCTGGGGTTCTGAGGTCCTGATCTACACGCTGGGGGCCGCGGCGCGATCGCGCGGCGCCAGGGCGTAGTCCGCGGCGCGCTCCCAGGGCATGGCCAGGCCTTCCGCCCATGCGCCATGCACGCCCGGAGCATGCCCGTTGTGGCCCAGGGATGCGCGTGCAGGCCGTGCTGCGCATCGATGGCTGCGAGCGCCGCGTACCGGGCCGATGTGAAGACCGCGTAGAACGCGTCGCCTATCGTCTTGAACACGCGGCCCGTGAGCTGCCTGGTTTCCAGACGCTCCATCATGTCCGCGCTCTCTGATCGCCGGCCCGGCGAACACGCAGGGGTTCTCCGCGGCGCGCGCCGAGCCCTGCGATCTCTGGACAGCACGAACGTCTTCGTTATAATGGAGCAGGAATTGCTCTGGGCCGTTAGCTCAACTGGCAGAGCAGCTGACTCTTAATCAGCGGGTTGTGGGTTCGAGTCCCTCACGGCCCTCCAGGCAAGAACGCAGGCGGGACGCGGGTTTCGACCGCGTCCTGTTTCACATATCGCGGCGCGAAATCCGGACTCCCCACGGTCTGTGACCGGCTGCAGGGCCAGGCGGCGGGCTCCTTGCACGCGCTGCCAGGTCGCATCGTCGCGCACACGAACCCCAACCAGCCACGCTCCTTCGGGCGCCAGCACGTCGTACCAGTTGACGCAGCCCGGCGGCACCAGAAAGGTCTCCACGATCTCGCCGAGCACGTCGCCGCCATGGTCTGCCGGGCGTCCACGCGCGATGATGAACCGGTGCGCGATGTCCAGCACCGCCGAATCCGTCAGCCCATCGCCCGGCGCCAGCAGTACGGCATAGAAGACCCGCCGTTCCGCGCGGCGCCCGGTGATGGTCGCGTAGAGCGTACGCGGTAGGTCAGGCGCCGCCGTCAGAGGCACGATCCGCTCGCCCCCCCGCCGGGAGCAGGTCGGCCAACGCGACCGGCTCCAGATCTGGGATTTCATAGCCGGCGGCCCGCGCGCGCTCGAACCACAGCACCATCAGAGCGCGGTCCCACGCCGGCCCGTAGTCAAACACGATCCGTCGGCTCCGTGCCACCTTGCCGACGGTCGAAAGCAGTTCGGCCCAGGCCAGCGGGTCGGGCAGCGGGCGCAGGCCGCGCTGGCGGCACAGGTGCTCCACCTCCAGCAGCCGACGGTTCGCCTGTGCTACCGTATGTAGCGCGCTGGCCATCTCCTCCGCGGCGGCGCGCAGCAGGTCCCGCAGGCGGGCTTCTCCGTCCGCGCGCGACTGCTGTTCCGCGGCGGCCCGCCGTCCCTGCAATTCGGCCACCGCGCCACGGTGCGCCGCGGTCACGGCCTGGGTGTCCTTGTGCATCCGCTCCGCAGTTGCCAGGCGTGCACATGCCGCCGCTTCCTCCTCCGCAGTTCCTTCGCCGAGCCGGCGTCGTGGTCAGGCTCAGGAAGCGCGGCATCCGGCACCCCTACGTGAGGAACTTCGTGCTGGCGCGAGGGTAGCGAACGAGCCAGCGCTGTGCGGGCTCAGGCCAGCTTGAACACGCCGGGAGCGATCTCGGGAAACTTCTGCCACACCTCGCCGTCGTGGCCGGGGCACAGGCGGCTCTCGTCTCCGCCGCACAGCGTCTGAATCCGCTTCATGCCCTGCAGGCACTCCTCGATGCTACAAAGGTGGATGGCCGGCGGCTCCCAATCCCGCAGGTTGCGGTATGTCGTGAGCGCATCGTTGGCGATCACGAACGCTCCTTTGGTCGACTCCACGACGACGATCTGCATCCCGGGCGAATGCCCGCCGACCCATTCGACGCGGATCCCATCCATCAGGTCGTGAACGCCGTCGACGACCTGCAGCCGACCGGAGGCCCGGACGGTCTCGAGGTCCTCCTTGAGGCAATCGCTGAGAAAGCGGCGGTACCAAGGGTCCTGACCTCCAGAGCCCGCCCAGAACTCCAGCTCCCGCTTCTGCACCCAGAACGTGGCCCGTGGGTAGGTTCCCTCGAGGTCGAAGTGATCCCAGTGCAGATGGGTGAGGATCACGGTCCGGACTGCGTCAGGATCCACCTTGATGGCCGCGAAGAGCTCCTCCCGCGTGCGCAGCCGATCTACGGGGACGTCCTTGAGCTTGCCGAGCCGGTGGGTAAACCCGGTGTCGACCACAATGGGCCCGCCGGCACCGAGCAAGACCCACTGGAAGTAGGCGGACGTGGTCATCTCACCGACCGGATAGAGGTAGAGACGGGTCGACCAGTCCACCGGGCGACCGCCCGGGCTCAGCGCGAGAATCTCCCAGGTCTGCATCGAGTGGGCCTCCTCTGAAATGCACGGATTGACAGGTCGCGTCCCGATGCTACGTGAGGTGCGAGAAACTCCTTCACCGCTTCCACCCCACGAAGATTGCCCAGCCCAGAAGGGCGCGTTCCCACTCCAGATAGGCGCGCCGCTCGCGCTCGTGCTGCTCCCTGATGCCCGAGGCGCCGGGGTCGTCCGGGTTCTCCGCCAGCCATTCCTCGACCGCGCGCCAGTGCTGTGTCTCGTAGCGGTCCCAGTCGTCCTCTGAGGCGGCGATCATCGAGACCACGCGCAGCCCGGCGGCTTCGAACCGCCCGACCGTTTCGGCCAGCGTGACGAACCCCGCCTCCGCAGGCTGGTAGCCGTCGGGCAGGGGCCAGGTCCGCCAATAAGGCTCGCCCACCACGATGTAGCCGCCGCGCTGGACGGCGGGCACCAGAGCCCGCAGCGTCCCGGGCAGGCCGTCCCAGATGAAGCTCGCGCCCAGGCACATGGCCACATCCCACGCGTCGGGCTCCAGGGGGACCGTCCGGGCGTCGGCGTGGACGAACTCCACAAGCGGGCCGAGACCGGCTTCCCTGGCGCGCGACCGCGCCGTGCCGATGAACTCATCGGACCGCTCGATGCCGACGATCCGGCAGCCAAAGGTTTGCGCGAGAAGGATGGCCGGCCCCCCTTTGCCCGAGGCGATGTCGAGGACACGGGCGTGCGGTCCAAGACGCGTGGTCTCACCGATGCCCCGGATCTTCTCGGGACTGGTTGGGTTCTGGATGAGATGGTCGCGCTCGGCGATGGCATAGTACCAGGGGGCGGTCATGGTTCCCAGCGTAGACCTCGCCGGGCCCGCATGCAATCGGCACCACACCGTATGTGAGCGCCTAGAGAGGGATCTCCGACAAGAGCTGTCCACAAGCATAGACAGGCGCCTCACCGCGCCGTAGAATAGCCCAGGATACGCAGAGGTTAGTGCGACTGCACAGCCCTCCGCGGGCGTAGCCGAACTGGTATAGGCGCCAGATTTAGGATCTGGTCGGCGCAAGCCGGTGGGGGTTCGAGTCCCTCCGCCCGCACCACGTAGACCCCGGATGCAGGCCAGGAGGTCGTCGATGAAGGTGGAATGGAGGAGGGAACCGCCCAGCCGGGCGGTTCTCGAAGTTGAGGTCCCCCCTGAAGATGTGGCTCGCGAGGTCGGACGGTCGGCGGCGAAGCTCGCACGCCGCGTCCGCGTTCCAGGCTTCCGACCCGGGAAGGCACCCCGCGCGGTCCTCGAGCGGTTCATCGGGCGAGAGGAGCTCTACGGCGACGCGATGGAGTCGCTGGTCGCGGCAGCCTACCGGCAGGCGGTGACCGAGGCGGGCGTGTTGCCCGTGGGTCAACCGGAGTTCGATGTCCAGCCGCTCGACGAGACGCGGCCGCTGCGGTTCGTCGCCAAGGTGGACATCTCACCCGAAGTGGACCCCGGACAGTACGCTCAGGTGAGAATGCCCTTCGAAGCCCCAACGGTAGGCGACGCCGAGGTGGAGGCGGCCATCGAGGATCTGCGGCGGCGTCGCGGCCGGCTTGTCTCCGCGCCTGGCGCCACGGCAGTTAGGGGCGACTTCGTGCTGATCAAGCCTACTGCCGTCGAAGGCCTCGAGCGGTTTCAGGCAGGGCGCGAGGTGCTGGTGGAGGTTGGCGCCGGGTTGTTCCCGCCCGAGGTCGAGCAGGCGCTCGAGGGCGCGGCCGCCGGCGACGAGCGAAGCGTCACCGTTGGAGAGGGCGCGACCCTGACGGCGGCGGTTGTGGACGTGAAGCGCCGGGAATTACCTGCACTCGATGATGCGTTTGCCAAGTCGTTGGGTGATGTTTCCACTGTGGACGAACTCCGATCGCGCCTGCGCGAACGGCTCCTGGCCGAGGCCGAGGCGCGGGCCAACGAGGAGTATGAGGAGAGAGTGCTCACCGCGGTGCTCGATCAAGCCACAGCAGAGTTGCCGGCCAGCCTGGCGGAGCATGAAGTGGACCACCTGATCGGCGATCTCGTCGAGTCTCTCCAACGGAGGGGGTACACGCTAGAACGGTACCTGGACGGTGCGGGCAAGGATATGGCCGGGCTCCGGGAGGACCTGCGGCCCCGGGCCGAGCGTCGGCTACGGGCCCGACTCGTCCTCGACGAGATCGCGCGTCGCGAAGGGCTCGTGCCCAGTCAAGAGGAGATCACCGCGGAGGAAGCGAAAGTCGCGGCCGACTTGAAGCAGGACCTCGACCGGGTCAGGGAGTGGCTGGACGCGGAAGGCCGGCGCCAGACGCTGATCGCCATGCTCCGCCGCCGCAAGACCGTGGCGACCCTCGTGGCCCGGGCCCGGGGCGCGGAAGGCGGGCTATTGTAGGGTGGGAGGAGTACCATGACCCTGATTCCAATGGTGGTGGAGCAGACGGCCCGTGGGGAGCGGGCCTACGACATCTACTCGCGCCTACTGAAGGAGCGGATCGTGTTCCTGGGCGGCCCGATCGACGACGACGTGGCCAACCTGATCATCGCACAGTTGTTGCACCTGGAAGGCGAAGATCCCGACAAGGACATCATGCTGTACGTCAACAGCCCCGGCGGCGACCTCATCGCGTCGCTGGCCATCTACGACACTATGCAGTACGTCCGCCCGGACATCGCCACAATCTGCGTCGGCCTGGCCGCGAGCGGCGGCGCCCTGGTCCTGGCCGGCGGGGCCACGGGCAAGCGGTCGGCGCTGCCCTACTCGCGCGTCATGATCCACCAGCCGTGGGGCGGCGCCCAGGGGGCGACGTCGGACATCGAGATCCAGGCCAAGGAGTTTCTCCAGATGCGCTCGCTGATGAACGAGATCCTGGCCCGGCACACCGGTCAACCCCTTGAACGGATTGAGCGGGACACCGATCGTAACTTCTGGATGAGCGCCGAGGCGGCCAGGGAGTACGGGATCATCGACGAGGTCATCCGGCCGCGAGAGCGCGTCAAGGCAAAGACCGAGTAGGATCCATGGCCCGCTCTGGGGACAGTCGCGAGTCGATGAAGTGCTCGTTCTGCGGCAAGGCGCAGGAGCAGGTGCGCAAGCTCGTCGCCGGGCCGGGCGTGTTCATCTGCGATGAGTGTATCGAGCTGTGCAACGAGATCGTCGAAGAGGAACTGACCGAAGGCGAGGGGAGGCCGGTCCTGCAACCCACGCCCAAACCCAGGGAGATCTACGAGACCCTCAACCAGTACGTGGTGGGTCAGGACCGGGCGAAGAAGGCGCTCTCGGTCGCTGTCTACAACCACTACAAGCGGATAGGCTCGCGCCGGCCAGCCGACGTCGAGCTGCAGAAGTCCAACATCCTGCTCATCGGCCCCACCGGTTGCGGGAAGACCCTGCTCGCCCAGACGCTGGCCAAGATCCTCGACGTGCCGTTTGCCATCGCCGATGCGACGTCGCTGACCGAGGCCGGGTACGTGGGGGAAGACGTCGAGAACATCCTCCTGCGCCTGATCCAGGCCGCGGACTACGAGGTCAAGAAGGCCGAGCGGGGCATCATCTACATCGACGAGGTCGACAAGATCGCCCGCAAGAGCGAGAACCCGTCCATCACGCGCGATGTCTCGGGTGAGGGCGTCCAGCAGGCGCTGCTGAAGATCCTGGAGGGGACCACGGCCAACGTCCCACCCCAGGGCGGCCGGAAGCACCCGCACCAGGAGTTCATCCAGATCGATACGGCCAACATCCTGTTCATCTGCGGGGGCGCGTTCGACGGCCTCGAGCGCATCATCGAGGCGCGGACCCGCCAGACCAGCATCGGCTTTGGGGCCAACGTGGAGCCCAAGAGCAAGAGCCACCTGGCCGAGGTCCTGTCACGGACGATGCCGCAGGATCTGCTGCGCTACGGCCTGATCCCTGAGTTCATCGGACGCCTGCCGATCATCGTCCCGCTCGATCCGCTCGACGAGGCCGACCTCGTCTCGGTACTGGTCGAACCCAAGAACGCGCTGGTGCGACAGTATCAGCGCATTCTCGAGATGGATGGGGTCGAACTGGTGTTCACCGACGAGGCGATGGGCGCCATTGCCCGCGAGGCGATGTCGAGGGGCACCGGCGCCCGAGGGCTCCGCACGATCATCGAGGAGATCATGCTCGACATCATGTATGAAGTGCCGTCGCGGGCCGATGTGCGGCGGTGCCTGGTCACGGAGGACGCGGTGTTGCGGAGAGGCGGCCCGCTGCTCCTCACCGCCGCCGACCTGAACCAACCGGCTCGCGAGAAGCCGGCTTCATAGGATCCCAGAGGAGAGTTATACTTAACTCGGTGGGGTCCGTTCCCGCGGATCGGGAACAGAAGGCTACCCGAACGCGTTGTGCATGAAGTGCCCGACAGGCGGCCCGGGAGACAGGCCCGGTCGGGGCGATGGTGGTTGTCATGAAGGAGGATCACGTGTCGGTCACTGAGAAGTCGCCGAACATCCCAGAGCGCCTGCCGCTGTTGCCGCTCAAGGGAACGGTCGTCTTTCCCCATCAGGTGCAGGGTCTGGGGGTCGGCCGTCAGAAGTCGCTGCGCGCGCTCGAGGACGCGCTCGGCGAGGAGCGGTTCATCGTCCTCGCCGCCCAGCGGGACGACGAGATTGACGATCCTACCCCCAAGGACATTCACACCATCGGGACGGTCTGCCGGATTCTGCAGGTCGGCAAGCAGCCCGACGGCATCCTGCAGGTGGTCGTCGAGGGAATCGTCCGCGCGGCGATCACCGGGTTTGCCCAGGAGGAGCCCTTCTTCGAGGTCACGATCGCGGAGCGGCCAGACCTCGTCGAGAAGACCATGGAGGTCGAGGCCCTCATGCGGGGGCTGGCCTCTCAGTTCGAGCGGTTCGCGCGGCTCTCGCGCTCGGTCCCGCCGGATCAGCTCGCCGCGGCCGGGCAGGTGGAGGACCCCGGCCGGCTGGCCGACCTGGTTGCGCAGCACGTGTCGCTCAAGCTCGAGGAGCGCCAGGAGCTCCTGGAGGCCACTCCCAAGACCCGGCTCGAGCGCCTGAGCGCCATCCTTACCCGTGAGGTCAACCTGCTGGAGCTGGAGCGGAAGATCCAGAACCGCGTCCGCAAGCAGATGGAGAAGTCCCAGCGGGAGTACTTCCTCAAGGAGCAGATCAAGGCCATCCAGCAGGAGCTAGGCGAGACGGACGAGCGCCAGACCGAGGTTTCAGAGTACCGTAAGAAGATTGAGGCCGCCGACCTGCCGGAGCACGTCAAGACGAAGGCCCTGGAGGAACTGGCCCGGCTCGAGAAGATGCCGCCCATGGTCGCCGAGGCCGTGGTCGTGCGGACGTACCTGGACTGGATCCTGGCCGTGCCGTGGAACGTCCGCACGGAGGACCGGCTCGACATCGACGAGGCGCGCCGGATCCTCGATGAGGATCACTACGGGCTGGAGAAGGCCAAGGACCGGGTCATCGAGTACCTGGCCGTCCGCAAGCTCGCGCCTGAGTCCCGCGGCCCGATCCTCTGCTTCGTGGGCCCACCTGGGGTCGGCAAGACGTCCGTTGCCAAGTCCATCGCCAGGGCGCTGGGCCGGAAGTTCACGCGGGTGTCCCTGGGCGGCGTCCGCGATGAAGCCGAGATCCGCGGGCACCGGCGCACCTACGTCGGCGCGCTGCCGGGGCGCATCGTGCAGGGCCTCAAGCAGGCGGGCAGCCGGAATCCGGTCTTCGTACTCGACGAGATCGACAAGCTGGGCATGGACTTCCGAGGCGATCCGTCCGCTGCGCTCCTGGAAGCCCTCGATCCTGAGCAGAACAACGCCTTCAGCGATCACTACCTGGAGCTGGCCCTCGACCTGAGCGAGGTCATGTTCCTCACGACCGCCAACATCCTGGAGACGGTTCCCCCGGCGCTCCGCGACCGGATGGAGGTCATCCGGTTCCCGGGGTACATCGAAGAGGAGAAGGTCAAGATCGCCGAGCAGTTCCTGATCCCCAAGCAGCTCAAGGCCAACGGGCTGAAGCGCGAGCAGCTGGCGTTCACCTCCGAGGCGCTGCGTCTCATCACGCGGGAGTACACGCGCGAAGCCGGGGTCCGCAACCTTGAGCGGGAGATCGGCACGATCTGCCGCAAGGTCGCGACTCAGGTGGCCCGTGAGAAGCTTCAGGCAGAGCGCGTGACCCGGGCGAACGTTCACACGTTCCTCGGCCCGCCCAAGTTCCGGTTCGGCATGGCCGAGAAGGAAGACGAGGTCGGGGTGGCCACCGGGCTCGTCTACACCGAGATGGGTGGGGACGTGATCTCGGTCGAGGCCACGTTGATGCGCGGCGAGGGCAAGCTGGCCCTCACCGGGCAGCTCGGGGACGTCATGAAGGAGTCGGCGCACGCGGCGATGTCGTATGTCCGCTCGCGCGCGCGGCGGATCGGCGCAAGCGAGGAGTTCTACGACAAGGTGGACGTGCACATCCATGTGCCCGCGGGCGCGGTCCCCAAGGACGGGCCGTCGGCGGGCATCACCATGGCCACCGCGCTGGCCTCGGCGGTGACCAGTCGGCCCGTGCGGCGCGACGTCGCGATGACGGGCGAGATCACGCTGCGCGGCCGCGTGCTGCCGATCGGCGGACTCAAGGAGAAGGTCCTGGCGGCCCACCGCGCGGGCATCCGGACGGTAATCCTGCCCAAGGAGAACGAGAAAGACCTGGTGGAGATCCCGGCCAACGTGCGCAAGCAGATGACGCTCGTGCTGGTGGCGCACATGGACGAAGTCCTGAAGGAAGCCCTGCTGCCGGTGCGGGCGACGGAGGTCCCGCCGCCGGCGCCGGTGGTGACGCCGCCACCGTTTGTCTCGCCGATGCCACCGTCGCAGCCGGACCGGCGTCCGTCTGATGTGCCACCTGTCAGCTGACGGCCTGGGGTGAGGAGGCGCCGCGAGGGGGATCCCCCTCGCGGCGCGCCGCATTCCTTGACATGGTCGGCAGCGCGCAGGCTATAATGGCCGGGACAGGCAAGGACGGGGAGGAGTAGGCCGGCAGCGCCCCGAGCGAGGAAGACTCACCGGGTGGGAGGTCTTCCGGAAGCGAGCCGGCCGAACGTCGCCCCTGAGCCGTGGTCTGAAGCGCGAGTAGGACCGCCGGGTCTCGCCCGATAGCGCGAGCTAGAGCGCTCGGTCGACACCGAGGCCGCACGCTGCGGACAGTCGAGGAGTTGATCGGGCAGCAGGGTGGTACCGCGGAGCGCCGCTTCGCCCTTGGCGAGGCGGCGTTGGTGTTTTCTCACCGGGTGGACAGGGCAGGGAGGGAGGATTCCATGAGCGCGAAGCGAGCACGTCGGACCGCGCAGGATGCGGCAGGGGCCGAGCCAAGGACCGCTCCATACAACCCGCTGGAGGTCGAGCCCCGCCGCTACCAGGAGTGGCTGGAGCGCGGGCACTTCCGCGCGCCGGTCGATCCCTCCCGAACGCCGTTCTGCATCATGATGCCGCTGCCGAACATCACCGGCAGCCTGCACATGGGGCACGCGCTCAACCACACGATCCAGGACCTGCTGACGCGGTGGAAGCGCATGCAGGGCCACAACGCCATGTGGCTGCCCGGGACCGACCATGCGAGCATCGGCACGCATGTCGTGATGGAGCGAGAGTTGGCCAAGGCTGGCAAGACCCGCTTCGACCTGGGCCGCGAGAAGTTTCTCGAGTTCGCGTGGGCGTGGAAGGAGAGGTACGGCGGCCTGATCTACAGCCAGATCCGGCGGATGGGGTCCGGCTGCGACTGGGACCGGGTCACGTTCACGATGGACCCCGGGTATTATGACGCGGTCATCGAGTGCTTCCTCCGCCTCTACCAGACGGGCTACATCTACTACGGCAAGCGGATGATCAACTGGTGCCCGAAGGATCTGACCAGTGTGTCGGATCTCGAGGTGCATTACGAGACCGTGCAGAGCTCTCTCTGGTACGTGCGCTACCGTGGCGCCGACGGCGGCCCCGATGTCGTCATCGCCACACAGCGGCCCGAGACGATCCTGGCGGACGTGGCGGTCGCCGTACACCCCGAGGACGCGCGCTACCGCGAGATGATCGGGCGGCACGTGATCGTGCCAATCGTGCACCGGCCGGTGCCGGTGGTCGCGGACGCCCGCGTGGACCCGGCCTTCGGCACGGGCGCGCTGAAGATCACACCGGGCCACGACCCGACCGACCATGCCATCGGCGCCGACCACGGCCTGCCGGTGCTGGTGATCCTCGACGAGCGCGGCCGGATGACGGCCGAGACCGGCCGGTACGCGTCCATGGACCGCTTCGCCGCGCGCGAGGCCGTGGCGGCCGATCTCGAAGCCGCGGGCCTGGTCGAGCGCAAGGAGCCGTACGCCACCAATGTCGGCCTCTGTGACCGATGCCGGACGGTGCTCGAGCCGTACATCACCGATCAGTGGTTCTGCCGGATGGCCGAACTGGCCAAACCAGCGATCGAGGTGGTGCGTGCCGGCAGGGTGCGCTTCCACGCCGATCGCTGGACCGACGTGTACCTGGACTGGATGGAGAACATCCGGGACTGGAACATCAGCCGCCGCCTCTGGTGGGGACACCGGATTCCGGTGTACCACTGCGCCGACTGCCGGCAGCATGCAGCCGGCCGCACGCCGCCGGAGCGCTGTCAGGGGTGCGGCGGTACCCGCCTGCAGCAGGAGGAGCAAATCCTCGACACCTGGTTCTCGTCGGCGGCCTGGCCGTTCGCCACACTGGGTTGGCCGCAGGAGACACCTGACCTGAGGTACTTCTACCCGACCAGCGTGCTCGTGACCGGCCGGGACATCATCTTCCTGTGGGTGGCCCGAATGATCATGTTCGGCCTAGAGTTCATGGGCGACGTGCCCTTTGCCGACGTCTACATCAACCCGACGGTGCTCAACATCGAAGGCCGGCGCATGAGCAAGTCGCTCGGCACCGGCCTCGATCCCCTGGACTACGTGGAGCAGGGGTACGGCGCGGACGCGATGCGCTACGCGCTGACGCTGCGCTGCTCGCTCGGCCAGCAGGACTTGCGCTTCGGCGAGAAGATGCTCGAGGACGTCCGCCACTTCAACAACAAGATCTGGAACGCGGCACGGTTCGTGCGCATGCACCTCGAGGGGTTCGACCCGGCGGCGGCGCCATCCGCGCTCGGCCTGTTCGACCGGTGGATCCTCAGCCGATACGCGCGTCTGGTGCAGGCGGTCACCGCCGCCCTCGAAGGGTACGAGTTCGACAAGGCCGCTCGCGCCCTGTACGACTTCATGTGGTCGGAGTTCTGCGACTGGTACCTCGAGCTCGCCAAGGTGGATCTCTACAGCGATGGCCTGGCGCCCGAGCGCCGCCAGGCCGTACAGCACACCCTGTGGGGGGTGCTCGAAGGTACCCTGCGCTTGCTGCACCCCGTGATGCCGCACATCACCGAGGAGATCTGGCAGGAGCTGCCGCACCGCGGTGTGAGCATCGTCGTGGCCCCCTGGCCCGAGGCGGAGGGGGCCGCCGTCGACGAGGACGCGGAGACCCACACGGTCACCATCATTGCCGTGGTGCGCGCGATCCGGTCCATGCGGGCCGACCTGGGCCTTCCGGCGGCGGCGCCCCTGGCGCCGATGCTCCGGGCCGATGGTAGCGCCCGTGCCGTGCTGGCCGCGCACGAGGAGTACATCGCCGCCCTGGCACGGGCGCCTGGTCTCACTCTTGGAGACGCGCCATCCCGACGGGAGGGGACTGTCGGCACCGTGGCGGCAGGAGTCGAGGTGGCACTCGAAATCGCCGACACAGACCGCGAGCGGGCCAGGAAGCGCCTGGCCGGCGAGCTCTCGTCTGCCCGGGCTGACCTGGAGCGGGCAGCCGGCCGGCTGGCCGACGGGTCGTTCGTGGCCAGGGCGCCGGTCGAGATCGTGGAGGAAGAGCGCCGCAGAGAAGCCGAGCTCCGCGCGCGGGAGCAGGTGCTGGTCGGGTATCTCGATGCGTTACGGTGACCGGCACTCACCCTGATCGAAATCTCCCTCCGGCTGGCGCCGGAGGGAGATTGACATGGGGCGACGAAGAGGCCCCTCGTGCGCCCGAACACCGTGCTCATCGCCGCAACAGTCCTCGGCCTCTTCCTCGTCTCGATCCTGGCGGGGTACATTGCCGGAGAGCGGTACTTCAGACCGAGGTCGCAGCCGCCGGTCGCCATCGTCCGCCCTCCTGGGACGCCGACACCCCGTCCCCCTGAGCGAATGCCGCCGCCGCCGACCGTCCCGCCCGGACCGCCGGTCGCGGCGACGCCGCGCCTGCGGGTCGGCGCGCCGAGCCCCGCGGCGCCGCCAGCGGTCGCGGTCACTCCCGTCACGCCGACTCCGGCCGAGGCACCGGCGCCCGTGGTGCCACCGGTTCCGCCCCCCGAGTCCCCGCCAGAGGCGCCCCCCGTCGAGCGGTTGTCCATCGTGCAGGTGGGCGCGTTTGAGCGCCGAGAGAATGCTGATGCGCTCATCGCGAGGCTGCGCGCGGACGGGTTTCAGCCCTATCTGGTCCATGAGGACGGGCTCTACAAAGTGCGGGCGGGCGCCTTCCGCGAGCGCGCCCGAGCGGACGAGCTCGTCGAACGGCTCCGCGCACGAGGTTACCCCGTCATGATCGTCCACTGAGGGCTGCGTCGGCCCGCATCCCATCGATCCGGAGCGCCCCATGCGCTACCCCGCAGCAGAGGACCCGCGCGCGCTCGGCTTCGAGCGGATCATCTATGTCAAAGAACGTCAGCGGGCCACCGTCACGATCAATCGTCCCGACGTCCTGAACGCGCTCGACTTCCAGACGCTGCGCGAGATGGCGCGCGCGTTCGAGGACGCGTCGTGGGACGATGCCGTGGGGGTCGTCGTGCTGACCGGTGTGGGCGATCGGGCCTTCTGCACCGGTGCGGATCTCGACGAACAGGCGCGATTCCTGGAGCGCCCCCGCGACTACTGGAAGTGGATGGGGGCCTTTGTCGATGCGCACGACCGCCTGCGCAACCTGGGCAAGCCCACCGTCGCGCGCCTCAACGGCCTGACGGTGGGGGGCGGCAACGAGTTCAACCTGGCGTGCGACCTTGCGGTGGCCGCCGCCGACGTGATCATCCGGCACGTCGGCCCGATCCGGGGGAGCGTGCCCGCGGCCGGTGCCACACAGTGGCTGCCGCTGCTCGTCGGCGACCGCCGCGCCCGCGAGGTCATCCTGCTCTGCGAGGGTATCACGGCGGAGCAGGCCCTGGGATGGGGATGGGTCAACCGCGTCGTGCCCCGCGCGCAGCTCGATGCGGCGGTGGACGACCTGGTGACGCGTCTGCTGCGCACCCTTCCCGAGGTCGTGCGCTACACGAAGCAGCAGTTGAACTTCTGGCGCGATCTGTCGTGGCACCTCACCGTGGGACATGCGCGCGACTGGCTGTCCCTGCACGCCGGTTCTCCGGAGGTCTACGAGGGCCTGACATCGTTTCACGACAAGCGCCCAACCGACGCCCAGCACATCCGCGAGCGTCTGGCCGCCGGAGCCCCGACCGAGTTCCACTGGGGACCCTACACGCGGACCTGCCCGGCGTGCGGGGCGGCGCCGCTGCCCGACGGGTTCCGGTTCTGCGGACGGTGCGGAGCTCCCCTGTCCAAGACCGGCGCAGACGAGTAGGGCGGCACACACGCAGGGTGGCAGACACAGGAGGCACACCGATGGAGTACCGCAACATCCTGCTCGAACGCGATGGCCATGTAGCGGTCGTGACGCTTAACCGCCCGAAGGTCCTCAACGCTTTGAACCAGCAGACCATGGACGAGCTGGTCGACGCGCTCGAGGCGCTCGACCGCGATGACGGCGTGCGGTGCGTCGTGATCACGGGGAATGAGCGGGCGTTTGCCGCCGGCGCAGATGTCAACGAGATGCTGGGCGCCACCCCCGCCGAGATGCTGTCGGGCTACCGCTTCCAGCAGTGGGAGCGCATCCGCAAGATCGCCACGCCGCTGGTGGCCGCGGTCCGCGGGTTTGCGCTGGGGGGCGGGTGTGAGCTGGCGATGCTGTGCGATGTGATCGTCGCCGGCGAAGGCGCGCGCTTCGGCCAGCCGGAGATCAACCTGGGGATCATTCCCGGGGCCGGCGGCACGCAGCGCCTGACGCGCGCGGTCGGGAAGGCGCGCGCGATGGAGCTCATCCTGACCGGCCGCCACTTCAATGCGGCCGAGGCCGACCGCATGGGGCTGGTCACGAAGGTGGTCCCCGACGAGGCGGTGCTCGATGAGGCCAGGCGCCTGGCCGGCCAGATCGCGGAGAAGGCGCCGGTCGCGGTGCGGCTGGCCAAGGACGCCGTCCTCAAGGCGTTTGACACGACGCTGGAGGGCGGGTTGGACTACGAGCGCAAGTTGTTCTACCTGCTGTTCTCGACCGAGGACAAGACGGAGGGGATCTCGGCGTTCCTGGCCAAGCGGCCGGCCCAGTTCAAGGGCCGATAGCGCGCCGCGCGACGGGGGTGCCGGGCAGGGAGGGGGCCATGCCACCACCGACGCTTGAGACGGTGCTGCTCACGCTGGACGGCGGGGTCGCCGTCCTCACGCTCAACCGACCCGACGTCCTGAACGCGGTGAACGATCAGCTCACCGACGAGCTCGGCGAGGCACTGCGCTACGCCGGGCGCGCCGGCGAGGTGCGGTGTCTCGTGCTCACGGGCGCCGGCCGGGGGTTCTGCTCCGGCCAGGACCTCCGCGACCGCGCCGGCGTGGGCGACGTGTCATACGGCGACTCGCTGCGGCGCCGCTACAATCCCATCATCCTGCGGATCCGCACGATCGAGAAGCCGGTGATCGCGGCGGTCAACGGCGTGGCCGCGGGCGCGGGCTGCAACCTGGCGCTGGCCGCGGATCTCCGCATCGCGTCGGAGCGGGCGTCGTTCATCGAGGTCTTCTCGAGGGTCGGGTTGATCCCCGACTCCGGCGGTACGTTCCTGCTCCCCAGGCTGGTCGGGGTGGGGAAGGCGTTCGAGCTCGCCTACATGGCCGATCCTGTGGACGCGGCGGAGGCGCTGCGGCTCGGGCTGGTCAACCGCGTGGTGCCGCACGACGACCTGATGCCTGCCGCGCTCGAGATGGCCCGGCGCCTCGCCGAGGGACCGACCCGCGGATTCGGGCTGACCAAACGCGGATTCAACTACGCTCTGTCCGCGTCGTTCGACGCCGCGCTGGAGTACGAGGCCTATCTTCAAGAGATTGCCGGCCGCACCGCCGACCACCGCGAGGGCGTGGCGGCCTTCCTCGAGAAGCGCAAGGCCCGCTTCGAAGGCCGGTAGGAGGGCCGACGAACCCACGCGGCGGGTCGCCGTGATCGGCTAGCGCCGCCGCGCGTAGGCCTCGATGTGGGCCCGGACGAGGCCACGCAGCCTTTCGATATCGGCGTCCCGATCAAGCACCTCGCGGCGGGCGACGGCCAGGGGGACGTCGAGGACGTAGGGGCCGCGCAGCGACACGAGGACATCGCGGGCGTCCTCGCCGACCTCGACCTCGGCCCTCGGCGCCACGCCCCGGACGACGCGCTCCACCATGAGACGGAACCGGTCGAGCCCCACGTAGGTGTGCAGCGCCTCCAGCGCCCGCTCGCGCGCCTCCCGAGCGTCGCGGCCCCGGATGGGCGCGCGCAGATACGGCCGGCGCCACGGCAGCCGTCGGCCTTCCCAGATCACGATCTCGTACCGGCCGGCTGGGAGCGGTCCACGGCAGCGCAGGATGAATGCGCGGCCGTGCACCACTACACGTTCCTGCGTCACCATGGGTCCGGCAGGAGCGTAGCAGCGGGGAAGAGGGGTGTCAAATTCACCGCCGCGCGCGGCTTCCGCCCGTGTACGATCAGCCCTGCTGCGGTCGTCGCCAACCCTCTACTTTACATAACAGACATTATGCGAAGTACAGAGGGCGCGCTGCCGCTGCGCCGGCGGCGTTTGGTGTTACCGAACACCTGTTTGCATCCTCGCCCCCGGGCTGGTATGATCAAGGGTGATCGCAGGCAGCCGGAGGCCGCAATGGCATCGCGTCTGACCCGTCGCCAGCAGGAGATTCTCACGTTCGTGTACCGGTACACCGAATCGCACGGCTATCCCCCATCGGTACGCGAGATCGGGCAGGCCATGGGGCTCACGAGCAGCTCGACGGTGCACAGTCACCTCGAGGCCCTCGCGCGCAAGGGGTTCCTGCGGCGGGATCCCAGCAAGCCGCGCGCACTCGAGATCCTTCGCGACGAGCGCGCTCCGCTGCCGCGTACGGTGTTGCTCCCGGTCATCGGACAGGTGACCGCGGGCACACCCATCCTGGCTGAGCAGAACATCGAAGACTACGTGGCCCTGCCCGCCGATCTGCTCAATGGCTCTGAGGCGTTCGTGCTGAAGGTGCGCGGCGATAGCATGATCGAGGACGGCATCCTCGACGGCGATCTCCTGATCGTGAGGCGGCAGGCGAATGCCGGCAACGGCGACATCGTCGTGGCCCGCCTCGGCGAGGAGGCCACGGTGAAGCGCTTCTACCGCGAGGGCGAGCGCATCAGGCTCCAACCGGCCAACCAGGCGCTGCAACCGGTCTACGTCCGGGACGTGGTCATCGAGGGCAAGGCCGTCGGCGTCCTGCGCCGCCTCGCCTGACCCGGGGGCTGGCCTGATCCTGCGACCTCAGTCGGCGGGAGCGCGCTCTGCCCGCCCCCGTACCCGCAAGGCCCGCACCTGAACCGCCAGGTCCCCGGGGATCTCGGCCGTCACCGTCATCCCATCCCGCCCAAAGCGCTCCTCGAGCACGCGGCCCAGGGCATGAAGGCGCGCAAGCAGCCTGCCGTCGCTGTAGGGCACCCGCAGCCGCACCCGGATCCAGGGTTCTGGCAGGCGCCGGGCCAACGTGGCCTTGAGCGCCTCGAGCCCGTCACCCCGCGCCGCGGAGACGACCACCGCATCGGGGTGCTCCTGCTGCAGCCTGTGGATCTCCTGGGGACTCAACCGGTCGGCCTTGTTGAAGACCGTCAGCGCAGGATGCGCATCGGCGCCGATGGTCTCCAGCACCTCGCGCACGACCCGGGCCTGGGCCGGCCAGTCATGATGGCTGGCGTCCACAACGTGCAGCAGCATGTCGGCGTGGACGACTTCCTCCAGCGTCCCGCGGAATGCTGCCACCAGCTCCGTGGGCAGCCGGCGGATGAACCCGACGGTGTCGGCCAGCACGATGGCGCGACGGTTGGGCAGGACCAGCCGCCGCACCGTCGGATCGAGCGTCGCGAACAGGCGGTCTTCCACGAAGGCATCGGCGCCGGTGAGCGCGTTCAGTAGCGTGGACTTGCCCGCGTTCGTGTAGCCGACCAGCGCTACCTGCGCGACCGCCGCGGCCTTGCGCGGCGCCCGTTGGCGGCCGCGATGCCGCTGGATCGCGTCGATCTCCCTCTGTAGCTCGGTGATCCGTGCGCGAATCCGGCGCCGGTCGACCTCGAGCTTTGTCTCGCCCGGGCCGCGCGTGCCGATGCCGCCGCCCAGGCGTGACAGCCACACCCCGCGGCCGGTCAGCCTCGGCAGGAGGTAGTTCATCTGCGCGAGTTCGACCTGCAGCCGGCCCTCGCGGCTGCGGGCCCGCCGCGCAAAGATGTCGAGCACGAGTGCTGTGCGGTCGAGCACCTTGACGCCGAGCTCGCCTTCGAGGGTCCGCTGCTGCACCGGGGTGAGCTCCTCGTCGACGAGGACGACATCCGCGGCGTGCGCCTCGGTGGCGCGCAGGACCTCCTCCACCTTGCCCCGCCCCAGGTACCGGGCGGGATTGGGCCGGCCGTGGCGCTGGATGACCATGGCCACGGGCTGGGCCCCGGCTGTCTCGGCCAGACGGGCCAGTTCCTCCAACGGCTGCTCGGCCACGCCCGTCCGGTCCAGCCCAACCAGGACGGCGCGCTCGGGTTCTCCCGCGCGGGTGAGGACCAGTGTCGCGACGCGCCGGGCCGCCTCAGCCTGCTGGACACGCGGGGCGAGATCGAGGATGCTCAACGCCTCCAGGGCGTATGGCCCTTCGAGCAGCGCAGCCCCGCTTCCCGTGCGATCTCGCGGATCGGGCGCCAGGATCCACAGCTCGGTGGACTGGCCTCGGTGCGTGCCGACCGTGAGCACGAGGTCGAGTCCAAACTGCCGCAATGCGCGCGCATCGCCCTCGTCGGGACGCCCGTCAGACCGGGGATGTGCCTCAACGTAGCGCAGGCCAGCTCCTCGGCCATCAGCGCGGCGCCTGACGTCGTCCAGCAGTTCCTGCCATCGCCGGCTCAGCACCACATGAGTTGCGGCACCGTGACGGTCGAGGAAGACACCGACCTCCCGGCGCAACGCCTGCGCGAGGTGGCAGAGAGTCTCCACCAGGTCCCGACCGGCGAGCCGGTTGTTCGGCGCCCGGCGGCGGCCCAGGGCGTCGAGCATCTGCCGGTGCGTGACGTCGAGTGTACGGGGGAGCCCGAGCAGTATCGCGATCGGTAGGTCCCCCTACCCGTACGCGCGCCGGATCCGCGCGAGCGCCTCGTCGATTCCCTCGTCGGGCGTCGTCAGCGACAACCGCACGTACCCTTCACCGGCCTGGCCGTAGCCAATGCCGGGCGTGATGACCACGCCGGTCTTCTCGAGCACATCGCCGGCGAACGCCGTCGACAGCATGCCATCAGGAGTCGGCATCCAGATGTAGAGCGTGGCCTTCGGCGCAGCCACCGTCCAGCCCACGTCGCGCAGGCCGGCGACCAGCCGGTCGCGCCGCGCGCGGTAGACCGCGAGCGTCGGCGCCAGCACGTCCTGCGGCCCGGTCAGCGCGGCCACTCCGGCGCGCTGGATCGCGGCAAAGACGCCCGAGTCCACGTTGGTCTTCAGCGTTCCCAGCGCCGCAATCGCGTCGGCCTGCCCGATGGCGAAGCCGATGCGCCATCCCGTCATGTTGAACGACTTCGAGAGCGAGTGCAGCTCGATGGCAACCTCCCGCGCGCCCGGCACCTCGAGGATGCTTGGGGCGCGGTAGCCGTCAAAGGTGATCTCCGAGTACGCGTTGTCGTGCACGATGAGCAGCCGATGGCGCTTCGCGAACGCCACGGCCTGCGTGAAGAACTCCAGATCGGCGACGGCGCCGGTCGGGTTGTTCGGATAGTTGAGAAACAGGAGGCGCGCCTTCTTGAGCGCATCGGCAGGGATCCGGTCGAAGTCCGGGAGGAATCCGCGGTGGGTCTCCAGGGGGACCGCCACGGGCTGCCCCTCGGCCATGATCGTTGCCGAGCGGTAGACCGGATATCCGGGATCTGGCACGAGCGCGACCTCGCCGGGGTTGAGCACCGCCCACGGTAGATGCGCCAGCCCCTCTTTGGAGCCGATCAGCGCTAGGACCTCCCGGTCGGGATCCACCCGGACCCCAAAGCGCTGCGCCGCCCAGGCCGCCGCCGCACGCCGGAACTCGGCGGTCCCCAGGTACGGCGGATAGCGGTGGGTCCGAGGATCGCGAGCACCTTCCTCCATCGCCCGAATGATGTGCTCCGGTGTCGGAAGGTCGGGATCCCCGGTGCTGAGGCTGATCACGTCGACGCCCCGCGCCCTGAGCTCCTCTTGCTTGCGGTCGAGATCGGCGAACAGGTAGGCACCGATGCTGCGGAGTCGCGCGGCCTGCATTACCCCCTCCTCAACGCTTCAAACTTCGCGTCCATGATAGCATGCACGCGTTCCGCGAGTGTCGCGGCATCCGCTTCGCCGACATCCACCCAGACGATGCGGGGATCACGCCGGAACCAGGTGAGCTGACGTTTGGCGTACCGCCGCGTGTTGCGCTTCAGCCGCTCGACCGCCTCGTCGAACCCACACGCCCCGGCCAGCCAGCCCGCGATCTCCTTGTAGCCCAGCCCCTGCATCGCCGGTGCGTCGACGGGAACCCCACCGGTGAGCAGTGCCCGTACCTCGTCGACCAGGCCCGCGGCGATCTGCGCGTCTGCGCGGGCCTCGATGCGGCGGTAGAGCGCGGCCCGGTCCATCGTCAGGCCGACGATCGCCACCGGGCCGGCGGAGCCGGCGCGCTGCTGTGAGGAGATCGGCCTCCCGGTCAGCAGCGTGACCTCGAGCGCGCGGATGACGCGCCGGGTATTGCCGGGATGGATGCGGGCCGCTGCCGCGGGATCGACCGCGGCCAGGCGCGCGTGCAGGTGCGCCGGACCGAACGCGCGCGCCTCCCCGGCAAGGCGCGCCCGCATCTCATGATCTGGCGCGACCTCAGGAATCGTCAGGTCGTCCACGACGGCGCGGATGTAGAGCCCGGTGCCACCGACGATCAGCGGGAGCCTCCCGCGCGCCCTGATGCCGGCGATCGCCCGCCGCGCGCGGTGCTGGTAGTCGGCGACGGTGAGCGGCAGTGCCGGATCGGCGATGTCGAGCAGGTGATGCGGGACGCGGCGGCGCTGGTCGGCCGACGCCTTGGCGGTGCCGATGTCCATGGCGCGGTAGATCGTCCGGGAATCGGCACAGACGATCTCTGCGGCCATGCGCTCCGCCAGCGCCACAGCAACGGCGGTCTTGCCGGTCGCTGTCGGCCCGCACAGGACCGCGAGGCGCTCGCCGCTGCCTACCCCCGTAGAAACCATCGGTCGAGCTCGTCGCGCGAGACCGCCACGAGGGTCGGCCGGCCGTGGAAGCACGTGTATGGGTTCTCGGCGGCTGCCAGGTCGGCGAGCAGTGCGCCGATCGCCTCGGGGCTCAGCCGGTCGCCCGCGCGGATGGCCGTATGACACGCCGTGGCGATCGAGAGACGCTCCAGCACATCGGGCCCCTCTCCCTCCCCGGCGAGCGCGCCGATCGCGCGGAGCAGCATCGCCTCGGGCTCGATGCGGGCGGAGAGAGCGGGAACCGCACGGACGAGCACGGTGCGGGCTCCGAACGGCTCAAGGGCGTAGCCCAGCGAAGCGAGCAGATCGAGGTGCCCGATGACGAGCGCCATCTGCGCCGGATCGAGGTCCACCGTCAACGGCAGCGCCAGGGTCTGGCCCGGCACTCCGCCCCGGCGTCTGGCCGCGACGATGCGTTCGTACAGCACGCGCTCGTGCGCGGCGTGCTGGTCGATGAGATACAGCCGGTCAGGCCCTTCGGCCAGGATGTATGTGCTGAGCAGCTGGCCCAGCGGGCGAAGCGAGGGGAAAAGCAGGTTGGCGCCGACCGTGGCGACGGCGGCGTTGGCCACAGGCGCCTCCTCACGGGCCGCGTAAGTTCCGCGGGGCTCGTGGGTGGATAGCAGCGCCTGGCTCGCGGTCGTCGCGAGGAGGTGGCCGGGGGCGCCCGGCGCCTGCGGCCCTGGCGCCCCCGGCGACATCAGCACGCGGATCAGCGGGCTGGCCAGGAGCGCCTCGCGCACAGCGGCAGCCACCGCGCCGAAGAGCCGATGCTCGTCCCGAAACCGGACCTCGAGCTTTCGCGGGTGAACATTCACGTCAACCGACGTCGGGTCGATCTCGAGAAAGAGCGCGAACGCCGGGAAGCGGCCGACCGGCAGGAGCTGCGCATGGCCCTGCTCGACCGCGCGACGCAGCAGGGCGCTCTGCACCGGCCGTCGATTGACGAACAGGTGCTGGCCGGTGCGGTTCGGACGGCTGCGCTCCGGACGCGCCAGCCACGCGGTGACGCTCCCCGCGGGCATGGCCCCTGCGACGCCGATCAGATCGGAGCGGGCCCCAGCGACCAGGAGGTCCGCAACACGCGAGGCAGGATCACCACGCGGCCACCAGCCGGACTCCCGCCCATCGAACCGCAGGCGAAAGGCCACTGCGGGATTAGCCATCGCCGCGCGCTGCACGGCCTCGGCCACAAGCGCCTGCTCTCGTGCCGGCGACTTGAGGAATTTGCGACGCGCGGGCGTGTTGAAGAACAGCCGGACGACCTCGACGGTCGTGCCGACCGGCGCGCCGTGGGCGCCGAGGCGCTCGACGACTCCCGCGGTGACCACCGCGCGTGTCGCGGTCTCGACATCCCTCGGCCGCGTCGTCAGCGTGACCTGGGCTACGGCGGCGATGCTCGGCAGCGCCTCGCCGCGGAATCCGAAGCTGGTGATTACGTCCAGGTCTTCGAGCCGCTCGATCTTGCTGGTCGCGAACCGCTCGAACGCCAGCGGGATCTCCTCGGCGGGAATCCCGCATCCGTCGTCGGTGACCCGGATCAGGCCGAGGCCTGCCCCTTCCACCTCCACGGTGACAGATTGCGCACCCGCGTCCAGGCTGTTCTCGATCAGCTCCTTCACGGCCGACGCTGGCCGGTCGACCACCTCGCCGGCCGCGATCCGGTCCGCGACCGACCGGTCGAGCACGCGGATCGGACTCACTGGACCCGCCGGTCAGTGCGTGGCTCGGCCTGGCCGCGCAGCGTGCGGGCACGATCGCGGAGGTCGGCGAGTGTTCGGAGGGCTTCCAGCGGGGTCATGGACTCGATGGCCAGCCCGACCAGCATCTCCTCGATGGGCGAAGCCAGTTCCAGGGCTAACGGTACCTGTCTGGCCCCTCTCACGCGTGTGGGCATCCGCTGGGTCTCCGGTTCCCTGGGGCGGGCCGCGGCGGCTTCGAGCTGCTGGAGGATACGCCGGGCTTCCTCGATCACGGCGTCGGGAATCCCGGCCAACCCGGCCACGTGAATGCCGTACGATCGATCGGCCCGTCCCTCGGCGGCCGTGTGGAGAAAGACGATCCGGTCTCCCTCCTCCCTGACCTGCATCGAGACGTTGTGGATGCGCGGCAACAGGTCAGCCAGCTCAGTGAGTTCGTGGAAGTGCGTGGCAAAGAGCGTGCGGGCGCCGATCCGATCGTGGAGATAGTCGGCCACGGCCCATGCCAGGCTCATCCCGTCGTAGGTACTGGTGCCCCGGCCGACCTCGTCAAGCACGATCAGGCTACGGACCGTGGCCCCAGAGAGAATGCGCGCAACTTCCTGCATTTCGACCAGGAAGGTGCTGCGGCCGGCGGCCAGATCGTCCGTGGCGCCCACGCGCGTGAAGATCCGGTCGGTGATACCTACCCGCGCCGCGGTCGCAGGCACGAACGAGCCGACCTGCGCCATGATGGCGATCAGCGCCGCCTGCCGGAGCAGCGTGCTCTTGCCGGCCATGTTCGGCCCGGTGACGATGAGCAGGGCGCGGTCTCGGACGTCGAGCCGCAGGTCATTGGGGACGAACCGCTCCCCTTCCAGCAGGCGCTCGACCACCGGATGGCGGCCGCCCTGGATCTCGAGGACCGGTGCCTCGGTGACCTCGGGCTTCACGTAGGCGCCGCGCTCCGCGGCCTCGGCCAGACCGAGCAGCACGTCCGCTTCGGCCACCGCGCGGCTGGTGGCCAGGAGCGAGCCCGCCGATGCGGCCACCTGGCCACGCAGCGCGACAAAGAGCTCGTACTCCATCTCGGCCACGCGCTCTTCGGCGCCCAGGATGGTGGCCTCGCGGTCCTTCATCGCGGGCGTGATGTACCGCTCGGCGCCGGTAAGGGTCTGCTTGCGGATGTAGTCGGCGGGGACGAGGGCCCGGTTCGCGTTCGAGACCTCGATGTAGTAGCCGAAGACCTTGTTGAAGCCGACACGCAGCGACCTGATACCGGTCCGTTCGCGCTCGGCCGCTTCCAGCCCGGCGATCCAGGCCTTGCCCGCCGAGGCCGCCGCCCGCAGCTCGTCAAGCGCCGCGTCATAGCCCGCGCGGATCATGCCGCCGTCGCGCAGGCCGACCGGAGGATCGTCCACGATGGCCCCGCGGAGCAGGGCGACCAGGTCCGGGTGCGGGTCGATGGCCGCGGCGAGCTCGGCAAACCGAGCATCAGGGAGCGCGGCGATCGCCCCGCGCAGCGCCGGCAGGACCTCAAGGGCCGTCCGGAGCGCCGCCAGGTCGCGCGCCGTGGCCGATCCGTGACCGATACGGCCGACGAGCCGCGCCAGGTCCGGAAGCGCGCGCAGGGCGTCCCGCGTCGCCCCGCGTCGCCCCTGGTCCGAGACAGCGGCGCCCACCGCCCGCAGGCGTCCCGTGATGGCCGCAGCGTCCACGAGCGGCCGGCGCAGCCACTCCCGCAGCAGGCGACCGCCCATGGGCGTCATCGTCTCGTCGAGCACCCAGAGCAGCGTGTGCAGATGGCTCCCGTCGCGGCGGTTTCTCAGGAGCTCGAGGTTGCGCTGGGTGGTTTCGTCGAGGCCCATCGCCTGGTCGGTGCTGAACGCTCGAAGACCGCGCAGGTGGCTAAGTGCGCTCAACTGCGTCTGCCTGAGATAGTGCACCAGCGCGCCGGCGGCGGCGATCGCCGCCGGCCATCCCTCGATGCCGTAGCCTTCGAGGGAGACCACGCCAAAGTGGTCGAGCAGCGTCCGCCGCGCAAGCGCCGGGTCGAAGCACCAGGCCTCGATGGGCGTGCGCGTGCCGCGCACGCCGGCCAACGCCGTGGGATCCTCGCCGTCCTGGGCCACAACAAGCTCACGCGGCTCGATCCGCGCCAGCTCGTCTGCCAGCCGCCGCGCGGCATCTGGGCCCTCTACCTGGGTCACAAGGAAGTCCCCGGTCGAGAGGTCGACCGCGGCCAGCCCCCAGGCCGCGTCGCCAGCCGCAAGCGCGGCAAGGTAGTGATGCTCCTGCGCGCGCAGCAGCGCCGCATCCATCACGGTGCCGGGGGTCACCACGCGGGTCACCTCGCGCCGCACCAGCCCTCGGGCCTTCCGTGGGTCTTCCACCTGGTCGCAGATGGCCACACGGTACCCTCGGTCGACGAGACGGCCGAGATAGCCGTCCAGGGCGTGGTGCGGAACCCCGCACATCGGCACGCGCCGGCCTTTGCCGATCTCCCGAGAGGTGAGGACGATCTCGAGTTCGCGCGCGGCCGTCTTGGCGTCCTCGAAGAAGAGCTCGTAGAAGTCCCCGAGGCGAAACATCAGCAGGGTTCCCGGGTAGCGGGCCTTGAGATCCTGGTACTGGCGCATCATCGGGGTCAGGGGGTCGCGAGGGCGCGTGCTTCGGGCCACGGCCCCATGCTAGCACACCGATTCCCGCGCCGAGCGGGAAATTGGGGCCGCGGCGGCCAATCCCAGTATCGTCGCCGGCGCCACCGGCGACGCAGAGGAGGGCAAGCATGCCGACATCCGCCGGGATCGATCCAAGACACCGCAGCCGCATCGTGACCGAAGGCGTCGAGCGGGCCCCGCATCGTGCGATGTTGCGGGCCACCGGCCTCGACGACGACGCGCTGGCGCGGCCGCTGGTCGGCGTAGCGAGCACCTGGAACGAGGTCACGCCGTGCAACCTGAACCTCAATACCCAGGCGCAGGAAGTCAAGGCCGGCATTCGCGGTGCCGGCGGGACACCGCAGGAGTTCGGTACCATCGCGGTGAGCGACGCCATTGCCATGGGACACGAGGGCATGAAAGCGTCGCTGGTGAGCCGTGAGGTGATCGCCGACTCGATCGAGTTAATGGCGCACGCGCAGTGCTTCGACGCGGTGGTCGCGCTCGCAGGGTGCGACAAGAGCCTGCCGGGCTCGGTGATGGCGCTTGCGCGGCTCAATCTGCCGGGCATCTTCCTGTACGGCGGCACAATCATGCCGGGCCAGTTCGAGGGGCACGACGTCACCGTGCAGGACGTCTACGAGGCCGTGGGCAGGCATGCCCAGGGCCGCATGTCCACCGAGGCGGTCGACGCCCTGGAACGGCGCGCCTGCCCCGGCGCGGGATCGTGCGGAGGGCTGTTTACCGCCAACACGATGGCCGCGGCAATTGAGGCGATCGGTCTGTCGTTGCCGGGGGCCGCCGCGATTCCCGCCGTCGACCCTCGCCGCGACGAGGTCAACCGCCGGACCGGCGAGGCGGTGCTCCGGCTCCTGCGCGACGGCATCCGTCCGCGCGACATCCTGACGCGGCCGGCGTTCGAGAACGCCATCCGCGTGGTCGTCGCGATGGGCGGCAGCACGAACGCCGTGCTGCACCTTCTGGCGATCGCCCGCGAAGCCGGCGTGGACCTGGCCATCGACGACTTCGACCGGCTGAGCCGGCAGACCCCGCGTATCGCCGACATGAAACCCGGGGGCCGGTATGTCATGGCCGACCTCGACCGGGTGGGCGGGGTGCCGGTCGTCATGCGGGCGCTGCTGGAGGCCGGGCTGCTGGACGGCGACGCGCCGACCGTGACCGGACAGACGGTCCGCCAGAACCTGACGCGTACGCCCGCAGACGGACACCCGGTCGTGCTGCCCGCGCACACTCCACTCTCGGCCGAAGGCGGACTCGCCATCGTGCGCGGGACCCCCGCCCCAGATGGCGCGGTCATCAAGACCGCCGGCATCGCACAGACCCACCACCGGGGCCTCGCGCGCGTCTTCGACCGCGAGGAAGACGCCTTCGCGGCGATCATGAAAGGTCAGATCCAGGCCGGCGATGTCGTCGTGATCCGCTACGAAGGTCCCCGGGGCGGTCCGGGCATGCGGGAGATGTTGGGCCGATCGCGCTCGTCCATGAAGGGGATCCGATTGTGCTCGACGTGGCGCAGCGCCGACTCGACCTCGACGTCTCAACGGAGGTCCTCGCCGCGCGTCAACGGGTCTGGGCGGCGCCCGCGCCTCGGTATGCTTCCGGCGCGCTCGCCAAGTACGCCCGGCTGGTGTCGTCGGCATCGCAGGGCGCAGTCACCTGATGGATTCACGGCGCTGCGGAACCTGACTCGGCGAGGCCGCGTTACCGGGAGTGGACCGGCATTCATCTTGCAGGGAGGCCTGACATGCACACCGGACGTCTCATCGCGCTCGTCCTGGTCGTCGCACTGATCGTCGGAGGGTTCACCGCGCAGGTGCGCGGTCAGGACATCTTCGGCATCATCAAGACGCTCGGCATCGGCTACGCGGTCCGCACGTTCGCCCCGCAGATCAACAGCTTCATCAACGACCTGCTGCAGAACCGGGGAGTCGCCGTGCGCGAGCAGACGAAGGTCGTCCCGATCCTCAGCATCGCGATCGGGATCGGCAACCCGGCCGGGGCTTACATCGGCGCTGCGCAGGTGTCCGGGCCGAGGGCTGCGGTGGACCGCGTGGAGGCCGTGGCGCTCCTGGAGGCGGACTTCCAGCGGGCCTTTCGCATCAAGGCGTATGTTCCGGTGGACAATCTCCAACCGTGGCAGGCGTTCCGCCGGGTGCCCGGCGTAGGCGTCTCGGCGATTGTGGACATCCGCATCTAGACATCGGGCCTGACGGTACGGCCCTCTGGGTACGTATCTCTTGGCGGAGGGAAGTTATGGCGGAGGGCCCTGGGAATCGAACCCAGCCTGGACCGGCCTGGCCCAGCGGCCGGTTTTGAAGACCGGGGCCCGCACCAGCGGACACTGCCCTCCAACACGCACGTGCATTGTACGTGCCGGGGTCGCGAGCGCGCAAGACTCCCTATGTCAAGAGCATAGGGCCAAGGACCCATGAGAAGCTCGACTGAGGAACAGGGCCTCATCGTACGGGCGGCCGTTGCGGCGCATGGCGATGATGATGCGCAGCCACACATTGCCGAGCATCCGCACCGCCTCGGCGTGTTTCTTGCCGCGGTTCCGGGCGCGCCGGTAGTACGCGTCGGCCCATCCAGACTGTCGCATGCTGGCAAACGCGAACTGCCACATGGTATCCCGCAAGGGATGGATACAGGCCCGGCGAACATGCACCGTGCGAATGGTACCGCTGGTGCGGGTCACGGGGGCGGTCCCCGCTTCGCACTGGGCGCTGCTGGCCTCGCGATACCGGTCGCGATTGTCGCCCAGTTCTCCGACCATCCTGGCGGCGAGGAAGTCGCCAGCGCCGGGCAGGCTGCGGTAGAGCTCGCCGTCAGGATGGCGTCTCAAGACTCGCTGAATCTCCCGATCGTACGCGTCGAGGTGCTCCGCGAGCGTCTGCAACTGAGACGCCAGCGTGCCGGCCAGGCGGGCCTTCGCCCGGACGAGAGGCGGCGCGATATGAAAGCCGCGCGCGTGCATCCGTGCGTGAATCTCTGTCGCCCGGTCACGGCTATGCGGACAGTGATGGCGACGGAGGAACGCCTCCAACTCTTCCATCGACGCCGCCTGCAGGGCCTCTCGCGTCGGAAACGCCTGGAGCAGCGCCAAGGCGACGGGCCGACTGGGATCCGCGACCAGGGTCAAGAACTCCGGGAAATAGGCCTTCAGACACGCGGTCAGTTGATTGCTGAGCATGGTGCGGGTGCGCACCAACTCGGCGCGGTCGCGCGTCAGCGCCCGCAGTTCCTGGGCGATCTCCGAATCCGGCAGCAGAGGGCGATACAATGCGCGATCGGTGCGCAGGAGGGTCGCCAGGACCCAGGCATCGCGCAGGTCCGACTTGGCGCCGGCGACGCGAAACCGTTCTCGATGGCGGTCGACCGCTTTGGGGTTAATGGCAGAGACGGTGAACTGCTGGTCGAGCAGGGCACCTACGAGGGGGCCCTGGGAGGTTTCGAGCGCGACGAGGACGTCCTGGGGAGTCTGAACGCGCGCTCGGACGAGGGCCATGAAACGCTCCAAGCCCTCGGCGGTGTGGTCGATTGTCCCGGTGGCAAGTGTGGTCCCAGTCTCGTCCATCAGACAATAGACATGCTCCGCATCAGCCCAATCGATCCCTCCCAACAGCATCGGTTCCCAACCTCCCGACGGTGTTTTGAGGGCACCACGCGCGGCATCGCCACAGCCTTCTATAAGAACGGCGTTCGAGACAGCATCTCCCTATCGGTGGTCGCCCGCCGCGCCGCTCCCGGAGAGAGATGGTCTTGCGCAGGCGGTCGAGCCGCAAGGGAAAGCTGATCTTCTCCCCGGGAGGGGCATCCTCAGCACGCATGATTCGACACACACCATGACATAGAAGGGAACAGCGCCTTGCGCGTCTTCCCGCCCGTGGCCGGTCACCTCCGACTTCTCCGAAGGAGGTGACCCCATGACATCACGAGACCTGAATGAAGCGCAGTCCGAACTCCCCTCAGGGATGACCGATCAATCCTCTCACGCGTTTGTGCAGCCCGCGCGGGCGCCAATGCGATCACTCGGAGGAAGACGGCACCGGAAGGTCTTGCACTCTGGCCGGCTCCCCGATGGCATGGCCGTGCCGGACCGGATCTGCCTGCACGACGGCGAGGATGTCGTGCTCGTGCCGGCCAGGTCGATCCTGGTCGCCCGCAGTGACCAGGGGGTGACCACCGTCGAACTCGACGGGCAGGCGCTGCCAGTGAGATGCTCCCTGGACCGCCTGGAGGCCGCCCTCAGGCCGTTTGGGTTCTTCCGGTCGCACAAGGCCTTCCTCGTGAACCTCCGCCGCGTCCGGCGCATCGTGCCCTGGTCGCGACACGTGCATCACCTCCTGCTCGACGACCCGAAAGAGACGATGGTGCCGCTGGCCAAGTCGCGCCGGCGCGATCTGCGCGCCGCGTTGCTCTGGCCCTAGCCGTCGCTGGCTTCCAAGGCCCTTCTGCCACGGGCGGGGCCCCGTCGCGCAAGGGGACGGCGCCTTGCGCGCCTCCCCGCCCGTGGCCTGTCACCGCCATCCCATGCTGGAGGAGGTGACACGATGACGTTCCTGGACCTGTACCGCGAGAAGTACGAGCGGCGCGGAGGGACGGCCGGACGGTTCGTCGAGGCGTACCTGCGGGCCGAGCCCGAGGCGGTGG
>JBBIOB010000018.1:0-52632 GCA_037443565.1 Armatimonadota bacterium
CCAGTTCGCGCTTGAGGAAGCCATCGAGATCGCGGTGGATGAAGTAGTCGGTGGTGTTGCGCCGGGTGAAGTGGCGCAGGCGCTTGAACAGCAGGGAGATGCGCTCGTCACCCTTCTCTTCGACGGTGGCTGCCAGCGCGCCGGCCAGGGCGGCGTCCGGGACGGCCTTGAGGATGTCCGGCAGCGAGGCCTGGAGGACGGCCTCCTGGAATCTGCTGTTCCTCCCGTACTTCTCCACCTCTTTCTCCGTGGGCAGCCGGTAGTGGAAGGGCAGGTCAAACGTCGCGTGCTCCGTGTCCCACGTCGCCTCGACGGGGAGGGGGAAGAAGTACCGGGTGTCGCCCTTGGTGTTGCCCGGCGGCAGGCTGGCGGCGGTCAGGACGAACCGCACCCGCCGTGACCCCTCCAGCGCCTCCACGGTGAAGGCGTAGTCGCGGAACGCCTCGCCGGTCTTGACGTAGTGCTGATCCTTGTTGGCCCAGTAGAAGGACGTCTCCTCGCCGTTATAGGGCACGGCGTAGGCCTCCCGTGAACCGTACCGGCGGCGGGGGACGAAGTCGCCGGCCTCGTAGTAGCGGGAGAAGAAGGCGTAGAGGTGGTTGAACACCTCCGCCTGCTGGGCGTCGCTGGCCTGCACGGACTGCAGTTGCCGGCGCTTCGCTTCGTAGGCGGCGATCAGGTCGCGGGCGGCCTTGACCTTCGTCTCGCGGAAGTCGGGCCTCACGTCGCCGTCGGGCAGGAGCGCGTCCTCTGCGATCTCACGCTGGATCCTGGCGGCCAGGGCGTCCACTTCACCTTCCAGAACCTCGCGCTCCATCCCCGCCGCTGCCTGAAACGCCTCCGCAACCCGGCGGGGGAGCTGCTCGGTGAGAAACGCTTCCACCTCGTCGCGCTTGAGGCGGAAGAGGCGGTAGAGGCCGAAGTCCAGGTCGGCCAGGTCGAGCTGGAAGAGGTCGCGGAGCAGGGTCTGGAGCTGGGTCAGGGCGTCCATGCTATCTTCCTCCGGGGGCCGGTGAGGCACGGAATCCCACAGGATTGGATTCCAGGCATCACGGTCGTCATTATGACCCCTTTGAGCCCTTCTTGAGACCATTCTGAGCCTTTCGAGCCCATTCTGAGCCCTTGATCCGGTAGCAGGTTGGCCAGCAAGAGTCTGGTAGGCCTCAACCGGTCCTTGCACCGTTCTCCCTGCCACCGAGACATCCCTGGGAGCCTCGGCCTCGAACGCTCAGAACTCCACCAGAGCCCCTGAGCTGCCCGCGGTCGTTCACCGCGAAGAGCAGGAGGTTGCCGTCTTTCGTCATCCGGAGCGAGTACGGTTCGACGCGAATAGGGGGCGTGACCCAGTCCAAAATCGCTGAGCCGTTCCTGTTTCTGGACGATACGCCTGCGGGCAGCCGTCCCGCGTCGGCCTCTTTGTGGCTTCTGCGATCCTCCTTCGCTGGCGAACAAGAATTCGCGGCACCGATTACAGAGCCGTGACTACTTGACGCCTTAGCGTCACGATGCTATATTGCCGCCATGAGCAGCTCCCGTCGTGCCACGGTCTACTTGGACCCCGAATTGCATCGGGCTCTCCGGGTCAAAGCGGCCGAGACCGACCGGAGCATTTCAGACCTCGTCAATTCTGCGGTCCGGCAAACTCTGACCGAAGACGCCGAAGATCTTGCCACCTTCCGAGCCCGCGCCAAGGAGCCCAATCTCGACTTCGAGTTGGTCCTGAAAGACCTCCGGCGCCGTGGCAAGCTATAAGCTGCTCGTCAAGCCATCGGCCGCGAAGGAACTCGAGGCCCTGCCCAAGAGAGACCGGCAACGCATCGTTACCAAGATTCGCAGCCTTTCAGTCGAGCCGCGCCCTCCTGGATGCGAGAAACTCTCGGGTCACGATCTCTACCGCGTGTGCCAGGGAAACTATCGGGTCCTCTATACCGTCCGAGACGCCGATCTGGCGGTTGTCGTCGTCACGATCGGTCATCGTCGTGAGGTCTATCGTTGACTCTGTCCGCCGAACGTCCCCGCCAACCAGCGCGCGCTGAGGAATATCCTGGTTCACGAGTGCGGGCGGGTCGATGAGCGGATCGTCTATAAGATGGCCACCGCCCGCCTGGGCGATCTTGACGCCTTCCGCCTTGAGGTGCTCGACGTTTTGCGGCGACAAGAGTGATATTGCGGAGCAAATCCCTGCGGCGTCTGGTGAAGCCTAATACAGACTCTCGCCCCTCCGGCCCGGCCGCTCCAGCAGCAGGTCGGCCGGATTGATCTCGCGCCTTCCCGGTCCCAGGTACCGTCCCAGCGCCGCGGCCACCTTCTGCAGCACATCGCGCCAGGTGGCCCGGTGCGTGAACAGGTGCGTCTCGTGAAGGTCTCTATCCTATTTTCGTCGCCGAAGATTTGGTCCATAAGCCCTGGAGTCCGTGGCATCTCGTTCTCATCGGAAGATACAAAGACCAACCCGTCCCGCGACATCAGGCTTCTTGCGAGGTCTAGGCGGATGCCCAGCATCGTCATCCAGCTGGAGTGCCGATAGCGGTCCTTGTAGATGAACTCGTCCGAGCCCGTGTTGTAGGGTGGGTCGATGTAGATACACTTCATCTTCCCTGCGTACTTGGGTTCGAGGAGCCGCAGAGCCTGGTAGTTCTCCGCGCGGATCAGGAGGCCGTCCGTGGCCTCATCCAGGTCGTCGAAGGCCGCCAGCAGCCGGTCCTTGAACTCCTGCTCGAAGTGCGCGGTGTCCACCACCAGCGTCGGGTGCTCTGCGAGGAACTGCTCGTTGACCTGGCCCTTGCGGTTGAACAGGTCCCGCCGCGGCTCGATGGCGAACAGTGCCTTCCAGGCGGCGATCTGGGCCTTGTTGGCCAGGACCTCCTTCCACAGGGCGCGCGGCACGTGCATGATGGGGACCAGGTAGTCGGTCCGCAGGACGAACTTCCGCTTCTCGAAGAGCCGTTTCTGGACGTCTTCGATCTGCGCCAGGAACGCGATGATCTCTTCAGCGATCTGCCGGATGACGCGCAGCGTGCGGCGCTTGGCTTCCAGGTCACCCTCCAGGTCGGCCAGGTGCAGGACCTGGTCTTTCAGGTAGAACTCCGTTTCGCTTGAGCCGAAGAAGGCGATAGAGCCCAAAGTCCAGGTCGGCCAGATCGAGCTGGAAGAGGTCACGCAGGAGGTCCTGAATCCCCGTCCGCGAACGCGTCGATCATCGCGTGGACATCGTCGCCCAGCGGGTACAACACCGGACAGGTACACCCCGCCGCCACGTACTCGCGGACCTTCGCGCGGCACTCCTCGGGCGTCCCGGACGCGGAGATCATCTGGACCGCGGCGTCAGGGACGATGTGCATGGCCCGCCTGATCTCCTCGGGCCCCGCGGGCCACGTGAGCACCCTGTTGATCTCGTCGATCAGGCCGGGATCGACGCCGCTCGCCTTCATGATGTGCGGCTGCTGACCCAGGTACTGGGTCAGCAGCTCGCGCGCGCGGTCCAGGGCCACGGTCCGGTCGTTGTCCAGCGAGCAGACCACGAGCTGCGGCCGGTCGATGTCGTCGATGCTGCGGCCGGCGCGCGCCGCGCCGGCCGCCAGCGCCTCCATGGCCTGCCGGTTGTAGGCCGGGCCCACCATGTAGTTCAGCAGGGCGCCGTCCGCGATCTCGCCAGCGAGCTCCATCATCTTCATCCCAGTCGCACCGATGTAGATCGGCACCTGTTTGGGCGACCGGTCGCCGTGCACGATGTCGATCTCGATATCGGTGACGTTCACGAACTCACCGTGAAACGTCACGCGCTCCATCGCCAGCAGGCGGCGCGTCACCTCCACGACCTCGCGCATGGCCACGAGCGGCCGGCTGCGGGTGATCCCCACCTTCGACGCCAGGGGGTCCCACCACGCGCCGATGCCGAGCAGAATGCGGCCGGGCGCGAGGTCGTCGAGCGTCGAGAACGTGGCCGCGAGCAGCCCTACGTTGCGCGTCCAGTTGTTGATCACGCCGGATCCGACCTTGATGCGACTCGTGACCGCAGCGTAGGCCGCCATCGGCACCGTGGCTTCGCGGACCAGGCGGCTCTCGGCCTGCCAGACCGCCTCGAACCCGCGCTCCTCGGCGTAGCGCACGTAGTCCATCCCGTCGCGGATGGGATGCTTGTCCTGCAGGTAGAGGGCAACCCGTCCGGTACTCGATGTCGCCATGCTCACGACCCTCCTGCGGGCTCGAACGGATGCGGACCGATCTCGTCGAGGCGACGCCACAGCCTCCGGGCGGCGGCGGACGCCTCCGCCGCCAGGTGATCCTGGTCGACCTTTACCAACCGGCGGTCGGCCACGACGAGCTCTCCGGCGACGAGCACATCGCGCACGTGGGCGGCGTGCAGACCGAACGCCCAGTGCCCGGCCAGGTTGCCCTCGTCCAACGGCGTGGGCGAGGGGTACTCCAGCACCACCAGGTCGGCCGGTGCGCCCGGCTCGATCGTACCCAGCGTCGGCTCGCCGAAGATCCGGCCGGCCAGCCGCGCGCCCGCGGCCATCCGCTCCAGCGGCCAGGCGATCCCCAGGAAGACGTCCTCGTCCCTGGCCCGGAAGTAGGCGGCTTTCGACTCGCCGAACATGTCCGCGCCGATGCCGTCGGTGCCGATCACGACCCGCTCCCCGAGCCGCCCCACCGGCGTGTGCCCTACGGAGTTGTTCATGTTGGACGTGGGATTGTGCGCTACCGCGGCCCCGGACGCGACCAGCATGGCAATCTCACGGTCGTCCAGATGAATGCAGTGCGCCAGGATCGCGGAGGGCTCCAAGGCCCCGGCCCGCGCAAGCCGGGCGACGACGGGCATGCCAAACCGCGCCATCGCATCGCGCCGGTCTGCCCCATCCTCGGCCACGTGGATGTGGAGACCGGTCGCGGCCCCGCGGGCGCCCTCCACGCATGCTCTCAACGTGTCGTCGGAGAGCGTGAACGACGCGTGCGCGCCGAACAGGCCCCGGGTCAGCGCCCGCCGGCCTGCCAGGAACCGGCGGTTCTCACGCAGGCCGGAGCGGGCCCGCTCCGGACCGTCGCGATCGGTGACCTCGTAGCACAGCACAGAGCGCAGCCCCAGCGACTCCAGCGCGTCGGCGATGATGTCGAGCGAGCCGTCGGTTGCGTTCGGCGACGCGTGGTGATCGATGAGGGTGGTCGTCCCAGCCAGCAGCGCCGTCATCCCGCCTGCCAGCGCCGAGTGCCGGATCGACTTCTCGTCCAGCGCCCGGTCGAGCCGCCACCACACGCGCTGGAGGATCTGCGTGAAGTTGGCCGGCGGTGGCAACCGGTACGGCATCCCGCGCGCGAGCGCGGAGTACAGGTGGGTATGGCCGCAGACGTTGCCGGGCAGGATCAGGCAGCCCGAGCACTCGCGCCGCACGCCGCCCGCTGGCCCCTGACCCACGACACCGATCCGGCCGTCCCGGACGAGCAGGTCGGCCGCGACCACCCGCGGCGGATCGAGAGACTGGACGATGGTGGCCCCGCTGAGGGTGAGCGATCCGATCGGCAGACCTCGCTTCTCTCGATGATTGGGCCGCTACCGGCCCCGGGCTGCCACCGCGACTTTGGGTGCGGCCGCGCGCGCGGCCGGCGCGTCCTTCATCGGCAGCCGCGTACGGCGGATGCCGTCGTACCGGTACAGCGCGCCGGCCACCGCCCCGGCGGTGGGCACCAGCGCGATCTCGCCGACCCCCTTCGCGCCGTACGGCCCCTCCGGCTGATACTCCTCCACGAAGAGGCACTCCACCTTCGGCATGCCCGAGGCCGGGATGATGTTCAGGGACTTCAGTGTCGTGGTCACCGGGACGCCGCCCTCGACGACGAACTCCTCGGACAGCGAGTGCCCCAGGCCCATGTGGATGCCACCCTCGATCTGGCCTTCCAGCAGCGTCGGGTTGATGACCCTCCCGACATCGTGCGCGGCGATCACCTTCTCGAGGCTTCCATTGTCATCCAGGACGACCACCTGGGTGGCCCAGCCGTAGGCGAAGTGGGTCACCGGGTGTTCCACCCCCGGCGTCCCCGGCTTGCTGGTCCAGTCCACGACAACCTCGCCGTAGAACTCCCGGCCTTCCAGGCTCTCCAGGCGCCGGCCGTCCAGCGCGGCCTTGAGCTTCTTCGCCGCCTCGATGACCGCGCGGCCGCCGAGCACGGTGGCCCGTGAGGCGGTGGTCTGTCCGGTGTCGAGCTCGCGGGTCGTGTCGACCGTCACGCGGACCCGATCCGGCGTCAGGTCGAGCTCCTCGCAGAGGATCTGCTGCAACACGGTATGGACGCCCTGCCCCATCTCCGTCCACGAGTGGAGCAGCGACACCGTGCCGTCGGCCTCAGGCCGCAGGATCGCCCGGCCGTACTCCTTCAGGCCGTTCCCAACGCCGGTGTTCTTCACCCCACACGCGATGCCGGCGTACCGGGCGCCGTAGTACGCGTCCTTCACCGCGAGCAGCGTCTTCTTCAATCCCACGCCCGGGCCGAGCTTCTGGCCGGTGCCGAAGATGTCGCCCACGTCGAGCGCGTTGCGCCAGCGCATCGCCCACCCGTCGAGCCCGACCTGCTCGGCCAGGATGTCCATCATGCCTTCCATGGCGAACTGCGCCTGGTGGGACCCGAACCCGCGCATGGCGCCGCACGGCGGGTTGTTGGTGTAGACGGCCGTCGCCTCGACATCGACGTTTGGCACCTTGTACGCGCCGCAGGCGTGTCCGGCGGCCCGTTCCAGCACCTTGTCGCCTACGCTCGCGTAGGCGCCGGTATCGCCGACGATGCGGGCCCGCACGGCCAGCACGTGGCCGTCGGCGTCGCATCCGACCGTGTACTCCAGGGTCATGGGGTGGCGCTTGACGTGGAACCGCAGGCTCTCGGCCCGCGAGAGCGTGAGCAACACCGGCCTGCCGGCCGTGAGGGCGAGCAGCGAAGCGTGGCCCTGGACGTTGAGGTCTTCCTTCGCGCCGAAGGCCCCGCCGTTGGAGACCTGCGTCACCCGCACCTTCTTCTCAGACAGCCCCAGCAGCGAGGCGATCTGGCGGCGGTCGTCCCACACGCCCTGTCCCTGGGAGTACACGTGCAGCCCGCCGTCGGCCTCGGGAACGGCGAGCGCGGACTCGGGCTCCAGGAACGCGTGCTCGATGAACTGGGTGCGGAAGGTCTCGCGGGCCACGTGCGCCGCTGCGGCCAGGGCGGCGTCCACATCGCCCCGCTTCACCTTTGAGACCGACAGGATGTTGCCGTGCTCGTGAAGCTTCGGGGCGTCGGGCGCCATCGCCACGAACGGGTCGGTCACCGGCGGCAGCACCTCGTACTCCACCTCGATCAGCGCCGCGGCTTCGCGGGCGGCATGGCGGGTCTCGGCCGCCACCGCAGCCAGCACATCGCCGACGTAGTGGGTGGTCTCGCCCTCGGCCACGAACTGCCGCCAGTCCTTCGTGATCAGGCCCTGCGTCCGCTCGCCCGGCACGTCCTTCCAGGTCACCACCGCGCGGACGCCGGGATAGGCCGCGGCCCTCGCGGTGTCGATGCGCAGCACGCGCGCGCGGGGATGGTCGGACCATCGGATCGCGCCGTGCAGCATCCCCGGCACCGTCATGTCGTTGACGTACGGCTTGTCGCCCAGCGCCAGCTCGGCGCCCTGATATCTCGCCGTGCGCGAGCCCACGCGGCCGCTGCGGTCGACCTCGGGCAGCGGCACGCCCGCCCTGGCAGCGGCGACCATCGCGATGGCGTCGATGATCTTGGTGTACCCGGTGCACCGGCAGAGGTTTCCGGCGAGCGCGCGCGCGATCTCCTCACGGCTCGGCGCCGGCTGACGCGCCAGCAGCGACTCGGCTTTCATGACGATCCCGGGGGAACAGAACCCACACTGCGAGGCGCCCGCGGCCACAAACCCGTGCGCCCACATCGCACGCGCCTCCACCGGCAGACCTTCCTGGGTCACGACAGACTTGCCGGCAAACCGCGCCGCCGGCTGCGCGCACGAGACCACCGCCCGGCCGTCGACCATGACGGTGCACGCGCCGCAGGAGCCCTCCGGCGCGCAGCCATCTTTCACCGACGTGATGCCGCAGCCCTCGCGCAGCGCCTCCAGAAGGCTGGCCCCTTCGCGCACCTCCACCTCGACCGGATCGCCGTTGAGCTCGAACCGCAGCGTCATGCCCCCCATGACGACGCCTCCTTCCCTGCTGCCTCCATGGTCCTGTGCCGCGCGGCCGGCGTCAACGGGCAGCAACGGCCGACTACTCGGTCGCCATGAGATCGGCCTGGCCGGTGGACAGGCCGTGGTAGTGCGGGACCGGCCTGGGGCCGGGCACGTCGGGCGCCGGCGGCGGGCCGGCCGAGGTCGCCGGCGGAGCGAGCCCGATCAGGTCGTCCGGCCTGACCGGGACGCGGTTCAGCTCGCGGCCGGTTGCGTCGCGCAGCGCGGCGACGATGGCGGGCGTCGCGACGATCGTGGCCATCTCGCCCACACCCTTGACGCCAAACGGTGAATCGGGCTCGGGCTCCTCGATGATCGCCGAGTCCACCGGCGGCATGTCCAAAATCGTCGGGATGAGGTAGTCGGTGAAGGACGCGTTGCGAATCTGGCCGTCCTGAAGCTGGACCTCTTCCATGAGAGCCAGGCCCAGGCCCATCGCGGCCCCGCCCTCGATCTGTCCGGTGACGCCCTGCGGGTTGACCATCCGCCCGACGTCGTGTGCGGACGCGAGATGCACGACCCTGACGAGCCCGAGCTCCTCGTCCACCTCGACCACGGCCCGCTGGGCGGCGAATCCAAAGGCCACGTGGATGTCGCCCTGTCCGCGGGCGTCGGGCGCCTGGGTCTTGCGGTGATGGTAGACCCGCGTATGCTCGATCGGTTCGCTTAGGAAGTCTATGATCGGGCCGACCACCGAACCGCTCGAGAGAACCAGACCACCCTCGAGCTCCAGCGGACCGGAGAGGGCCGTGCCCGCGGCGCCCGCGCGCTCTCGCGCGCGGGCGAGTAGTTCGTCGCGCACCGCCCGGCAGGCGAGCTGAACCGCGCCACCCGACATCATCGTCTGACGCGAGGCCGAGGTCGATCCGGCGGAGCCCACGAACGTGTCGGGCTGGCGCACGATGACCTGGTCAACGCCCAGTTCGGTCCGGGCGACCTGCGCCATCACCGTGTGAATCCCCTGGCCGACTTCGGCCGCGGCGCTGTGGATCTCGACGACCGGCCCGGCCGGCCCGGCGAAGAGCCGGACCCGCGCCTCGGCCGAGTCGTCGAATCCGCCGCTGTAGGCGATGTTCTTGTAGCCCACGGCGAACCCCACGCCGCGGCGCAGGCCTTCGCCGCGCGACACATTGCCGGCGCCGCCCGGGTAGTCCAGAGGATCGCGCGCCCCTTCATCCACCGGCATCGGCATCGCTGCGCACCGGCGGATCAGCTCGCGCACGGGTGCGCTCCCCCGGATCACCTGCCCGGTGGGCAGCACCGAGCCCGGGCCGACCGCGTTTCGGAGCCGGAGCTCCACCGGGTCGATCCCGAGCGCCTTCGCGAGCTTGTCCATCTGCGACTCATAGGCAAAGCACACCTGCGGCGCACCGAACCCGCGCATCGCGCCGCACGGCGGATTGTTGGTGTAGACCCGGGTGGCCTCGATCAGCGCGTTGGGTACCTCATACGGCCCGGTCGCAAACGTCGCGGCGTTGCTGAGCACCGCGGCGCCCGAGGACGCGTAGGCGCCTCCGTCGAGCACGATTCGCGCCCGCACGCTGACGAGCCGCCCGTCCCGGGTCGCGCCGTGGCGCATCCAGATGCGTGAGGGATGCCGGTGCACGTGGCCGAAAAACGACTCCTCGCGGTTGTAGACCATCTTCACTGGCCGGCCGGTGCGCAGGGCCAGCATGCAGGCGTGGATGTGCATGCTGACGTCCTCGCGGGCGCCGAACGCGCCGCCGACGCCGGCCAGGTACAGCCGGACCTTGTCGTGGGGCAGGCCGAGGCACGGCGCCACCTGCTCGCGGTCGACGTGCAGCCATTGCGTGGCCACGTAGAGGTCCACCCCACCGTCGGCGGCGGGCACGGCCAGGCCGGACTCGGGCCCCAGGAAGGCCTGGTCTTGCATGCCGGTCTCGTAGTATCCCTCGACCCACACCTCGGCCCCGGCATCAGGATCGCCGTGCTCGATGCGCGTGTGAATCAGGACGTTGCCGAAGTCGTGGATCTGAGGCGCGTCTGGTCGAAGCGCGCCCTCCATATCGGTCACTGCGGGCAGAATCTCGTACTCGACAGTGATGCGCGCCGCCGCGCGGCGCGCGATCTCGGGATCCACCGCCGCGAGGACCGCCACCGGCTCGCCGACGTACCGGACGCGGTCCCATGCCAGGACCGGCTGGTCGGCGAACTCCAGACCGAAGGTCTTGCGGCCCGGCACGTCGCCGGCGAGCAGGACCGCGTGCACGCCCGGTGTCGCGACCGCCTTCGAGACGTCGATCGATCGGATGCGCGCGTGCGGATGGGGACTGCGCAGCGTGTGACCCCAGAGCATCTCGTCGGCCCACAGGTCGCTGCCGAACATGAATGCGCCCTTCACCTTGGGGATGCCGTCGATCCGGCGCAGGCTCTCGCCGACGCCGCCCCTGGCCTTCGCCGCCGTCCTGATGCTCACGGACTCCCCCTCACGAGGCCGCGCGATCCGCCTCCACGCCGCCCGCCCGGCGCGCGATCGCCTGCGCGACCCGACGCCCTTCCCGCGCGATAGCGCCCTCGTCGGCACCGACAAGCCGGCCGTCACGCACGATGGCGCGCCCCTCGACGAACAGGTCGCGAACGCGCTGCGGCGAGCACAACACGAGCGCGGCGACCGGGTCGGCGGCGGCGCCGGCAAATGCCAGGCCCTCGATGTCGAACAGGGCCACGTCGCCCCGCTTTCCGACCTCGAGCGAGCCCACGTCATCACGGCCCAGACAGGCTGCGCCACCCCTGGTGGCCACCCGCAATGCCTCACGGGCGCTCATCCTGCCGGCGCCCTGCGCGCGCGCGGCCAGCATTCCCATACGCGCCTCGGCCAGCAGATGGCCGGAGTCGTTCGACGCCGACCCATCCACGCCCAGCCCGACGCGGACACCTGCCTCGAGCATCATCCGCACGGGGGCGATCCCGGATCCGAGCCGTAGATTC
Organism: Armatimonadota bacterium; assembly: GCA_037443565.1. GTDB lineage: Bacteria > Sysuimicrobiota > Sysuimicrobiia > Sysuimicrobiales > Humicultoraceae > Fervidifonticultor_A. Next base: position 11,150 of record JBBIOB010000018.1, read on the forward strand.
GACGTCGGGCACCAGGCCACGCCGGTGGCGCTGCGCGCGATCCGGTGGGTGCCCTGAGCATTCACATGCACGCAGTGCGCCAGCCAGACGTCCGGCCCGACCCATCCCAGGTCCTCGAGCACCTCGATGGGCCGCCGGCCATACTGGGTCAGGCAGAACGCCTCCTCATCGATGGTCTCCGCAATATGCGTGTGCAACCGCACACCCAGCCGCCGGGCCAGAGCCGCGGACTCGCGCATCAGGCGCTCGGAGACCGAGAACGGCGAGCAGGGCGCGACGGCAATGCGCAGCATCGAGCCTGCGCCCGGATCGTGAAACCGGCGCACCGCCTCCTCGGTCTCGACCAGGATCGTCTCGGTATCCTGGACGATGTCGTCGGGCGGCAGGCCGCCCGACGACACACCAAGGTCCATCGAGCCGCGGCAGGGATGGAAGCGCAGACCGATCGCCCGCGCGGCGTCGATCTCCGCGGCCAACAGCCCGCGGCTCGCGGCCGCGCCGTCGCGCGGAAAGATGTAGTGATGGTCGGTGGTCGTCGAACATCCCGACAGCGCCAGCTCGGCGAGCCCCACGAGCGCGCCGATCCGAACCCACTCCTCGTCGATCCCAGCCCAGATGGGGTACAGGGCGCGCAGCCAGCCGAACAGCGCCTGGTCCTGCGCGTGCGCCCGCGTCATCGTCTGGTAGAGGTGATGGTGCGCGTTGACCAGGCCGGGCAGCGCCACAGTACCGCGGCCGTCGACGCGCTCCAGGTGCCCGCCGTCCGTCAGCGACGCGGGCGGCGCGCCGCGGCCGACCCAGGCGATGACGCCCTCGTCGATCAGGATCGACCCGCCGGCGAGCTCGGTCCCGGCGTCGTCCATCGTGACGACGACCTCGCAGGCGTCGATAAGGATGCTCACGCCGGCTCCCCCCGCAGGCGGTCGGCCGCCAGCCTAACGGCCTCGAGGATCTTGGCGTAGCCGGTGCAGCGGCAGAGGTTGCCGGAGAGCGCCTCACGGATGGCGGCGTCAGTCGGCGACGGATCGTGCTCGAGCAGGTCGGCCGCAGCGACGATGAGGCCGGGGGTACAGAAACCACATTGCACCGCTCCGGTCTCCAGAAAGGCTTCCTGAACCGGATGAAGGCGCTCACCTACGGTGAGCGCTTCCACCGTGCGGACCTCGCGCCCGTGGGCCTGCGCCGCGAGCACCAGGCACGAGCACACCAGCTCGCCGTCCAGCCACACCGAGCACGACCCGCATTCACCCTGCTCGCAGGCGTTCTTCGAGCCGGGCAGCCCGAGGTGTTCCCGCAGCATGTACAGCAGGCTGGCGCCGGACCACACCTCCGCGGTGCGCCACTCGCCGTTGACCCGCAGCCGGACAATCATGCCGCTCGCCTCGCTTCCAGCGCCCAGGCCAGGGATCGCCGGGCCAGGACCCCGCAGACGTGCCGCCGGTAGGCCGCGGTGCCGCGCACGTCGTCGATCGGCCGCGCGGCAGCGGCCACGCGATCACCGAAGTCGCGGAGCGCTGCGTTGGGCAGCACGGCCGCAGGATCGTCCCAGACGCCAGAATCCGCCATGACCCGCGCGGCGAAGGCCTCGGCTTCGGGCGCCCTAAGGATGGTCGGGCCCACCGAGCCGAGCGCCACGCGCACGGCCCGTTGTGACTCGACCACGACCAGGCATAGGCTCGCCACGGCGATGACCATGGCGTTCCGCGGTCCCACCTTGGAGAACGACCCGGGGCCCCGCGCGATGCGCCAGCGCGCGCCAAGGATCAGCTCGTCCGGCGCGATGGCCGTCTTCTTGGGACCAAGCATGAACTCCGCAAAGGGCAGCAGGCGCGTCTGCCGGCCAGCACGCACGAGCACGACCTCCGCGTCATAGGCCGCGAGCACCGGGAGCGCATCGCCGGCGGGTGATGCGGTGCCGAGGTTTCCCCCGACCGTGCCGCGGTTGCGGATCTGGGGCGAGCCGACCGTCCGCGACGCCTGGACCAGCGGAACGAACTCGGACAGCTCACGGAGGATCCGGGCGTAGGTCACGCCGGCTCCCAGGAAGAGCGCGCCGTTCTCCCGCCGCCAGACGCGCATCTCGCCCAACCGGCTGATGTCCATCATGCGCTCGGGCCGTCGCCGATCGAAGTTGAGCTCGACCATGAGATCGGTGCCCCCGGCGATGGGCACGGTCTCGGGATGCCTAGCCTTGATCTCCAGCGCCTCGTCCAGCGTCTGGGGCAGGAGCACTTCCACGGGCTAAGCCCCTCCGGCGGAATCCATCCGCCTGAAGATGGGGAGCACGCCCAGGTGACGCACGCCTGGACGGTCTTCGCCCTCCAGCAGCAGCACCGCAGTAGCGACCACCTCGCCGTCAGCCTGCCGGACCAGGCTGGTCATCGCCTCCAGCGTCTCACCCGTGCTGACGATGTCGTCGACGAGGCCGACGCGTCGCCCCCGCACCTTGAGCGCATCGCGGCCGTCCATGAACAGCTCTTCCTCGGTGCGTGCGGTGATCGGCTTGTAGCGCACGATCAGCGGCGACATCATGAAGGGCCGGATCTGCCTCCGGCAGACCACGTACGGCTTCAGGCCGGCCAGCGTGGCGATGGCGTGGGTCAGCGGGATGCCCTTGGTCTCGGTCGTCACGAAGAGGTCGCAGTCCTCCAGGCCCGGCGCCAGGAGGCGCGCCGCCCGATCGATGACCTCGGTATCGCCCATGCTGTAGTAGTAGGCGATCCACGTGTCCGGGGCGACCTGAATCAGCGGGAGCGAGCGCACCGTCCCCGCGATCTCGAGGTCGAAGCTGGCCTGGCCGTGGTAGGGAAGGACATGAGCCATGGAGTCCCTCACGATGCGCCCGCGGGCGCCCGTCCTGCAGTTTCTTGACGGCCGCACCGGATGCCTGCTGCCCGGTGAGAGGAACAGACACCGGGGCCCGGGAAGTGGCTACTAATGGATCTCCCCCGGCTCATCCAGGTCGCCCGGGCCCGCCAGCCGGCCGATCTCGTTCTCGCCAACGCCCGGGTCGTCGACGTGTTCAACCTCGAGATTCTCGACGCCGACGTGGCCATTGCGGGCGGCCGCATCGCGGGCCTCGCCGCGGGGTCGCGGCGGGGCGCCTACCAGGCGGCCGACGTGCACGACCTGGCGGGGTCGTACCTGGCACCCGGATTCATCGACGCCCACGTGCACATCGAGAGCGCGATGGTCAGCGTCCCCGAGTTCGCCCGCCTGGTGGTGCCGTGCGGCACGACCACGGTGGTCGCCGACCCGCACGAGATCGCCAACGTGCTCGGGATGACCGGCATCCGCTACATGCTCCAGGCCGCGAAGTACAACCCCCTCTCGGTCTTCCTGATGGCGTCGTCGTGCGTCCCGGCCAGCCCGATGGAGAGCGCAGGCGCCGAGCTGACAGCGTACGACCTGGAGACCCTGATGCAGGACAAGTGGGTCCTCGGGCTGGCGGAGATGATGAACACGCCCGGCGTGCTGGCCGGTGACCCGGAGGTCCTGGCGAAGGTCGCCGCGGCCGGCCTCCGGCCGGTTGACGGGCATGCGCCGGGAGTCAGCGGGCTCGACCTCAACGCCTACGTGGCGGCCGGGGTCGGGTCCGACCACGAGTGCACCACCGTGGCCGAGGCCGGGGAGAAGCTCGCGCGTGGGATGGTCGTGATGCTGCGGGAGGCCACCGGCGCCCGAAACCTGGCGGACCTGCTCCCCCTGGTGACGCCGTACAGCGCGCGGCGGTGCATGTTCTGCACCGATGACCGAACACCCCTGCACCTGCTGGAAGACGGCCACATCGACTCGATGGTCCGCCAGGCCATCGCGCTCGGCCTCGACCCCCTAACAGCACTCCAGCTCGCCACGCTCAATGCCGCCGAGTACTTCGGGCTGAAGGACCGCGGCGCGGTGGCTCCGGGCAAGGTGGCCGACCTGGTCGTCTTCAATGACCTCCGCGCGCCCCGTCCCCGCCTGGTCTACCGCTACGGCCGGCTGGTCGCGCGGGACGGGGCGCTGCTTCCCTACGAACGGCAGGAGACGCTCCCGCGGCTGCGCAGTTCGGTCAACGTCCCGCGCCACACCCTGCACTTCCGGATCCCCGCGGACGGCCGCCGCGTGCGCGTCATCGAGGTCATCCCCAATCAGCTTCTCACCGGGGCCGGGGAGGCCGATGCCGCGATCCAGAACGGCGAGGCCGTCGCGGACCCGGAGCGGGATCTCCTCAAGCTGGCGGTCATCGAACGGCACACCGGGAGCGGACGCATCGGGCTTGGGTTCATCCGCGGCTTCGGCCTGAAGTTCGGCGCGCTCGCCTCCAGCGTGGCGCACGACGCCCACAATATCGTCGCCGTCGGCGCGAGCGACGAGGACATGCGGTCGGCGGTCGAGCTGGTCCTCGAGATGCAGGGCGGCCAGGTGGCGGTGGCCGGCCGCGAGGCGGCCCGGCTGCCGCTGCCGATCGCGGGCCTGATGTCCGAGGAACCGGCCGCGGTGGTTGCCGACCAGATGCGGGCGCTGCAGCGCATGGCGCGCCGCATGGGCAGCCCTCTGGAAGACCCGTTCATGACGCTCTCGTTCATGGCGCTCTCGGTCATCCCCGAGCTCAAGCTGACCGACCGCGGCCTGCTGGATGTGAACCGCTTCGAGGTCGTCCCGCTGTTCGTGCCGTGACGCGGCGGGCGCCGCATGGCGCCCGCCGCGTCGTGCTTCACGTGCTGCCTGACTGTGTCGGCCTCAGCGTCCGCCGGCCGCGCGTCAGGGCTCCCGCGGCCAGGGACCGATCACGCCCGGGGCCGCCCACTCCATCGTGACCAGCTCTTGAACCGTCAGCGTGTGCCCGGCCGGAACGCGTATGGCGCCCTTGCGGTCCCGAATCGGACCGGTGAACGGATCGAACCGGACAGGCGAAGCGGACATCTGCTGGAGCCGGCGCATCGAGAGGTCGTAGACGTTGACGCGGCCCAGGTCGGGCGTCGTGACGCTGACCGCCCGCAGCCGGTCCGCCCAGGCCGGGTTGATCGGGACCCCGAAGGCGCCGCCGAGCTCCACCGCGCCCTCGGCGAGCAGCCACCAATAGTCCACGTTCTGGAGGTTGAAGGGCGTGTAGGTGCCCGCGCGGACCTTCCTCAGGAAGTCGATGTAGATCCTGTCCCAGTGGACGAGCTGGCCCGAGATGACGTGCCGCGGCGCGAAGTTCTGCATCGGCGAGTAGTGGCCGAAGCTGGGCAGACCGCGGCCTGCGGCCACCTGGATCACGGTCGGCGTGTCCTCGGTAAAGGCCAGGACGTCGGCGCCCGCGGCGATCAGCGCCTCGGTGGCCTCCTTGGCCTTCGGAGGGCTGAACCAGTCGAAGATCCAGCGCACCTCTACGGTAGCGCGCGGGTTAACCGCGCGCACGCCCAGGGCGAAGGCGTTCAGATGCCGCTTCACCTCCGGAATGGGAAACGCGCCCACATAGCCGACCCGGTTGCTGCGCGTCACCGCGCCGGCCATCAACCCGTTCAGGTAGTAGACCTGGTAGAAGTCGGCCATGTAGGTGGCCATGTTGGGAGCCCGCTTGAAGCCCGAAGCGTGCGCGAAGATCAGGCCTGGGTACTTGCGCGCGATCTCCAGGGTCCCGTCCATGAAACCGAAGCTCGTGGTGAAGACCACGCGAGCCCCCTGTGCGATCAGCCGCTCGATGAACACGCCCACGCGGGCTTCGGGGACGGACTCCACGTAGATGGTCTCCAGCCAGGGGAACGCCTCCGCGGCCTTCCGCCGGCCGACATCATGCGCGTGGGACCAGCCATAGTCCCCGATGGGTCCGACATACACGAACCCCGCGCGGAGCTTCGCCTCCTGGGCTGCGGTGGGCAGCGTCAGGGCGGCGATCAGGAGCGCCACGAACACGATGGACAACCTGCGCATCTTTCCCCTCCCTTCGACGGTCGAGCAGTACCGCGGCCGCCGAGTGTCCGGCAACCGTGGGATGTGTGCGCCTCGTTCTTGGCTTCCCCCCAGTACGACGTCCCACCTCCTCCTCATCGTTCGCCGCTGACATAGGGAATACCGAGCGCCTCCGGGGCTCCGACGCGGCGCCGTCCCCCCGCGAGCAGCGCCAGCACGAGGATCGTGAAGGCGAACGGCATCATCTGGAGCGGCTCCGCAGGGACCCACGCCTGCAGCCGGAACGACAGATGGAAGAGCGCGCCGAAGAGCAACGCTCCGCCCACGGCCTTGAGCGGATCCCATGCGGCGAAGATCGCGATGGCCACGGCGATCCACCCCATCCCCGCTGTCATGCCCTCGGTCCACGACGGTCGGTAGGCCACAGAGAGGAAGCCGCCGGCGACGCCGGCGAGCATCCCGCCGAAGACCACGGCCAGGTAGCGCACAAGGATGACGTTGATGCCGGCCGCTGCGGCGGTCGCCGGCGACTCGCCCGTCGAGCGCAGGGCGAGACCCCATCGCGTGTGGTACAGCACGACCCACAGGACCACCGCCAGCGCGAGGCCAAGCACCGTCAGGGTTGAGACCTCACCCAGCGTGTGCGTCAGCGGGACGCCTTCCCGGCCCCGCCCCAGGACGCCCGCCGTTCCCAGGCCCAGCATGGTCAGGGCCAGGCCGGACACATACTGGTTGGCGCGCAGGGTCACGCTGACAAACGCGTGGAGCAGCGCTGCCAGGCCGCCCACAACGGCAGCGACCAACAGCCCCACCACGGGGTCGCCGATGGCGAGGGCCACCGCAAAGGCGAAGAACGCGCCGAGGATCATCATACCCTCGACGCCGAGGTTCACGACGCCGGAGCGCTCGGCGTACACCTCGCCGAGGGCGGCCCACAGCAGGGGCGTCCCCAGCGCCAAAGCCCGCTCGAGCAGGACGAGCACCCAGGCGATCTCAGGCATCAGTGCTCGCTCCCCGGCCCGCCGCCGGCATCCGGCCCCGCATCCGGGGCCGGCGCTGTTGCGGTTCCGACAGGCATCGGCGCCAGGCGCACCCGGTAGTACAGGAGACGCTCGCTGCCGATCAGGAAGAAGAGGATCAAACCGTTGAAGACATCGGTGACCCGCGCGGGCATGCGCAGGGCCACTTGCAGCACATCCCCGGCCGTGAAGATGAAGCCGAGGAAGAGCGCGGTGAGCACCGTCGCCAGCGGATTCCCGCGGGCTAGCCAGGCGACGATGATGGCGGCGTAGCCGTAGCCGAGAGACACCTGCACGGGATCCATGAGCCGCCGGTGGATGCCGGCGACCTCCCCCACGCCCGCCAGCCCCGCGGCGCCCGCCGAGAGCAGCATCACCAGGATCATGGTCCTCCCCGGATCGATCCCGGCGTAACGGGCCGCGTGCACGCCCTGACCGATCACACGGGTCTCGAACCCCAGGCGTGTCCTGGCCAAGAGGAACGAGAGCCCGGCCGCCAGCAAGAGACCCAGCACCAGCGTGGGCACATGAATCCGCGTGCCCGCGATCATCGGCAGCCTGGCTGCCTCGACGAACGTATCAGTATAGGCAAACCCCCAGGCGGTCTCGCCACGCCACGGCCCGTGGATCAGCCACTGGACCGTGTAGATCGCGATGTAGTTCATCATCAGCGTGGTAATGATCTCGTTGACCTCGAGCCGTACCCGCAGCAAGGTCGGAAGGAACCCCCACAGGGCGCCGGCGGCAAACCCGGCGGCGAACATGCAGGGGATCAGCCATGCAGACGGCACGGGCACGAAGAGCGCCACGCCGGTGGCCGCCATGGCACCGGCCAGCAACTGCCCCTCGGCCCCGATGTTGAAGAACTGCGCGCGGAACGCCAACGTGAGCCCTACCCCGCATAGGAGCAGAGGGATGGCACGGCTCACAATCTCCGAGGCCAGTAGGCGGCTGCCGAACGTGCCCCGCAGGATTTCGGCGTAGGCGTGGCCGGGACTGACCCCATAGGCCAGGAAGATTCCCGAGGCGGCGACAAGCGCCGCCAGCACGGCGCCGACCGAGACCCCCAGCACCCACATCCCCGATGGATCGGGGCGGCGCTCGATCACCATCGGACCGATCCGCCCTACCGCCAGGCCTGTCAGCGCCGGGGGGGATCTCACAGCCGCTGCCCCATCATGAGCAGCCCGATCCGCTCGGCCGTCGCTTCTTCAGCGGGCACGATGCCGACGATCTCCCCGCGGAAGAGCACCGCCACCCGATCCGAGAGGGTCAGGATCTCGTCGAGATCCTCGGAGACCAGCAGGATCGCCGCGCCGTCGTCGCGGCGGCGCAGGAGGAGCGTGTGGATCTGCTCCGTGGCGCTCACGTCTAGCCCTGATGTCGGGTGCGCGGCGATGATCAGCCGCGGGGCGCCCGAGAGCTCACGGCCGAGGATGAGCCTCTGGATGTTTCCGCCGGAGAGCTGTCGGGTGGGAGCGTCCGGCCCAGGGGTGGCGATGTCGTACTCGGCGACCGTCTCGCGCGCAAACTTCCCGACGGCCGGGAGGTGCAGCATGGGGCCACGCGAGAAGGGCGCGTACCGGTAGCGCCGCAGCACGAGGTTCTCGGCCACCGACATGGCCGGCACGACGCCGAGGCGCAGCCGGTCCTCGGGAATGTGCGCCACGCCGGCCTCGAGGATCTCGCGGGCCGACCGGTTCGTGATGTCGCGGTCCTGGATACGCACGAGCCCGCCGGTGACCGAACGCAGGCCCGTGAGCGATTCGACCAACTCACGCTGTCCGTTGCCGGCGACACCCGCGATGCCCAGGATCTCACCCTCGTGGACGATGAAGGATACCCCGCGCAGGGCAGGTGTCCCGCGGTCGGTCCTCGCGGACAGCGCCTCGACCCTCAGGACCGGTACGCCGGGGGCCCGGGGTGTGCGGCGGAGGTCGAACTCCACGTCGCGCCCGACCATCATGCGCGCCAGCGTGCCTTTGTCTGCCTCGTTCGTCTGAACCGTGCTCACCACGCGTCCCCGCCGCAACACCGTGACACGGTCGGCGACCGCGGCCACCTCGTCCAGCTTATGGGTGATGAAGATGATCGCGTGCCCTTCCTGCTTCATGCGCCGGAGCACCACGAACAGGCTCTGCGCTTCCTGAGGGGTGAGCACGCTGGTCGGCTCGTCGAGGATGAGGATCTCGGCGCCGCGGATCAGGGTCTTGAGGATCTCCACCCGCTGCTGCTCGCTCGCCGAGAGCTCCCAGATGCGGGCGTGCGGGTCCACGGCCAGGCCGTAGCGGCGGCCGAGGTTGCTGATCTGCTCCTCGATGCGCCGCGCGGGGAACAAGAACCCTTCCTGGGGCAGCACCAGCGCGATGTTCTCGGCCACCGTGTGCCGGCGGACGAGCAGGAAGTGCTGGGGCACCATGCCGATGCCCCGCGCGATGGCGTCGCGCGGGCTGCGGATGCGGACCGGGCTCCCGCGGACGAGGATCTCGCCAGCCTCGGGCTGGTAGATCCCGTAGAGGATGTTCATGAGGGTGGTCTTGCCGGCGCCGTTCTCGCCGAGCAGCGCGTGCACCTCGCCCGCGCGGACCTCAAGCGCGACACCGTCGTTGGCCACGACGCCGGGAAAGGTCTTCGTGATCCCCCGCACCGCCAGTAGGGGCTGTGCGGGGAGCGGCCCGGGAGCCATGGTCGGTCCCGGCGCCGGCGGTGCGTGCGGAGAGTCCCTCATGTGCGGCCCACGATCCTGTTTCCTCTCCCGGCCGGAAACACCCTCCTGGACGCGTGCGGCCGGACCCTAAGCGCCTCGCGCCGCCAGCACGTCGAGGACACGGGTCATAGCGATGCCTCGATGTGCCAACAGGACCAGTAGATGGTAGAGGACGTCGGCCGCCTCCTCGGCGACCCGCGCATCGCTCTCCTCGCGACCGGCCCGCACGACCTCCTCGGCCTCTTCCACGACCTTGGCGCCGATGGCCTCGATGCCGCCGCGCAGCAGCGCAGCCGTGTAGGACCGATCGGGCATCATCCGCCGCCGCCTCTCGATCACCGCCTCCAGCCGCGCGAGTACTGGTCCGAGGATCGGCGCGTCCCCGCCGTCGGGCAGGCGGAAGAAGCACGAGGGTCGGCCGGTATGGCAGGCCGGACCGGATGGGACGACCTGCACCAGGATGGCATCTCCATCGCAATCGATGCGCAGGTCAACAACGCGCTGCGCGTGACCCGAGGTCTCGCCCTTGTGCCACAGCGCCTGGCGGGACCGGCTCCAGAACCAGGTCTCACCGGTCTGCCGCGTGCGCTCGAACGCCGCATGATTCATCCAGGCGAGGGTGAGCACGACGCCGGTTCGCGCGTCTTGCACGATTGCCGGGCGCAGCTCTTGAGCCCAGTCCAGCACACTGGCGTTGCCTGTCGCGCGGGTCACGGCAATCCCTCCTGTCTCTCGAGGCGCACCGGCACGCCCGCCGCCGCCAGCGCCGCCTTGACCGCCGGGATTGGATGCTGATCGAAGTGGAAGATCGAGGCCGCCAGCGCCGCGTCCGCGCGGCCCACGGTCAGCACCTCGACGACATCCTCGGGCCCGCCCGCGCCGCCCGAAGCGATCACCGGCACGGACACCGATTCGGCCACCCGGCGCGTCAGCTCCAGATCGTAGCCGTCGGTCGTCCCGTCACGGTCGATGCTGGTGAGCAGGATCTCGCCCGCGCCCAGCCGCGCGGCCTCGACCGCCCACGCGATGGCGTCCCTGCCGGTGGGCCTGCGGCCGCCGTGGGTCACGACCTCGAACCGGGTGCCGCCTCCGGCCTCCTGTCGCCGGGCATCGATCGCGGCGACAATGCACTGACTGCCGAACCGGTCCGCCGCCTCGGCGACGAGCGCCGGACGTTCGACCGCCGCGGTGTTGACGCTCACCTTGTCGGCGCCGGCCAGCAGCAGATCACGCACGTCCTCAACGCCGCGCACGCCGCCTCCAACCGTGAGCGGGATGAATACCTGCTCGGCGGTGCGCCGGACGACCCCGAGCAGCGCCCTCCGTCCTTCGACCGAGGCCGTGATGTCCAGGTAGACGAGTTCGTCGGCGCCGTCGCGATCGTACCGAGCCGCGAGATCCACGGGGTCGCCGGCATCTCGCAGGTCCACGAACGCGCGCCCCTTGACGACGCGCCCCGAACGCACATCCAGACATGGGATGATCCGCCTGGCCAGCATCACGCCGCCTCCCACGCCGCGGCCAGCGCCTCGGCCAGGGTGAGCCTACCGTCGTACAGCGCCCGTCCGACGATTACGCCCTCAGCGCCTTCGGTCCTCGCGGCCCGCACATCCGCGGTAGTGGCCACGCCGCCGGAAGCGATGACCGGAACGCCCGCAATGCTCACCAGCCGCCGCAGGCCGTCGCGGTCGATCCCGCCGAGCATGCCGTCACGCGCCACGCTGGTGTAGATCAGGCGCGGCGCGCCGGCGGCCGCAACGCGCGCGGCAGCATCGAAGGTGGATACCCCAGACACCTGCTGCCAGCCGGAGACCACGACCATGTCGTCTTGGGCATCCAGCGCGACCGCGATCCGCTCCCCGAATGCCTCCACCGCCCGGGGCAACAGATCGCCTGCCAGCGCGGCCGTCCCCAGCACGGCCCGCGCCGCGCCGGCCGTGAACACCGCGCGCAGGTCGTCCAGCCGCCGCAGCCCACCGCCCACCTGCACCGGGATTCCGCACGTGGCGCAGAGGCGCCCGATCAGGTCGAGGTGCCGCGGCTCGCCGGCCAGCGCGCCGTCGAGATCCACGACGTGCAGCCACGCCGCGCCCTCCCGGCTCCAGCGCCGCCCGACCTCAACCGGATCATCGCCCACGGCCGTCGCGCGCGCGGGATCGCCCTGCCGCAGCCGCACCGCACGGCCGGCCATCAGGTCGATGGCAGGATAGACGACAAATGTCGGGCCGGTCATGGTGCGCCGTGCTCCTCAGGCACGAGTGCGCACCGCCGCCATCTCGTCCAGCAGGTTGCGCAGGATCGCCGCGCCGGTGCGACTGCTCTTCTCCGGATGGAACTGCAGCCCCCAGATCCGTTCACGGCGGACGACCGAGGCGAATCGCGCCCCGTACTCGGTCTCGGCGACGACCGTTCCCGGGTCGTCAGGCGCGGCGACGTACGAGTGGACGAAGTACACGTATGGGTGCGGCGGGAGGCCCACCAGGATCGGGTCGGCCGCGCGGGCTACGAGCGTGTTCCATCCCATGTGCGGCACCTTGACCCCGGCGGGAAGACGCCGGACGACCCCGGCCAACAACGAGAGCCCGGGGACGGGCGCACCTTCCTCGCTCCACTCGAAGAGGAGCTGCATCCCTAGGCAGATGCCGACGATCGGCACGCCTGCGCGCGCAGCCTCCCGCAGCGGATCGACCAGACCGGCGTCGGCCAATCGCCGCATCGCCGGCGCGAACGCGCCCACCCCCGGCACGACGACCGCGTCGGCCCTCAAGAGCCCTTGGGGGCCGGTAACGAGCGTCGGATGGCAGCCCGCGGCGGCCAGTGCGCGGGAGGCGCTGCGCAGGTTGCCGGCTCCGTAGTCGATGAGCGCCACCCGCATCAGAGCACGCCTTTGGTGGACGGAATTCCCTGCCCGACCACCGCCACGGCCCGCCCGAGTGCCACGCCCAGACCCTTGAACACCGCTTCGGCGATGTGGTGGCTGCTGCGCCCGTGATGCAGGAGGACGTGCAGCGTCACGGACGCGTTGAGCGCGAACGCCCGGAGGAACTCCTCGATCAGGTCGACAGGAAAGGCGCCGACGCGGTCGGTGGGAAACGCCACATCGGCGCGCAGGAACGCCCGCCCGGAGATATCAAGTGCGACCAGAACCAGGGCGTCGTCCATGGGCAGGTGCAGGGACGCGAACCGCGCAATGCCCTCGCCGGTACCCACCGCCCGGCGCACGGCCTGGCCGAGCGCGATCCCGACGTCCTCGACGGTGTGATGGGCGTCGACGTCGAGGTCGCCCGACGCCTTGACCGTCAGGTCGACCCGGCCGTGTCGGGCGAACGCCGCGAGGAGATGATCGAAGAACGGCACGCCGGTCGCCACCTCGGCCCGTCCGGTGCCGTCCAGCACCAGTCTGACCTCCACGGTCGTCTCTGCGGTCGAGCGCGCGACCGACGCCTCCCGGCTCACGATGGCACCGCCTCGAGTGCCTGGAGGACCGCGGACAGGGCAGACAGGAAGCGGTCGTTGGCCTCGCGCGCGCCGATCGACACCCGCAGGCATGCCCCAAGCGACGGCATCGCCGACACGTCGCGCACCAGCACCTCGCGTTCGGCGAGACCTTCCCATACGGCGGCCGGCGCGGCGCCGGGTTCGAACAGGAGGAAGTTGGTCTCACTGGGGTATGCGCGCAGGCCCATCGCCGTCAGCGCGGCGGCCACGCGCGCCCGCTCGGCGAGCACCTCGCGCACTCGCGCCGCGGCGATATCGCGGTGCGCGACCAACACAGGCGCCGCCGCCTGCACGAACACGTTGAGGCTGTAGGGCGGCGTCACCTTGAGCAACTCCCCGATGACCGCTGGCTGGGCGGTGAGCCATCCCAGGCGAAGCCCGGCACCCGCCATCGCCTTACTGAACGTGCGGATCAGCACGAGGTGAGGATAGCGTTCCACGGCGTCGAGCCATGTCGTGGCGGCGAACTCCCAGTAGGCCTCGTCGAGGAGGACCGCGCCGGGCGCGCCCTCGATCACCGCGCGGACCGCATCCGGCGCGAATCCATTCCCGGTCGGGTTGTTTGGACATGCCAGGTAGATCGCCTCGGCCCGGCAGGCGTGCGCGACGCGCAGCAGCGCGTCAGGGTCGAGCGCGTAGTCGGACCGAAGCGGGACTTCCATCGGACGCGCGCCGGCAACGACCGCGAGCGTCCGGGCCATGCTGTACGTCGGTGACGGCAGCACCGCGGTGCCGCCGGCGGCGAACGCCGCAAACGCCGCCCGGATCGCATCGTTGGAGCCAGCCGCCGGGGCCACCATGGCCGCCGGGGTCCCCTGCAGCGCGGCGACCGCCTCGGTCACGGCTTCGGCCCGCATCCCGGGATACAGATGCCAGGGAGACTCGATCAGTCGCGCGGCGATCTCCTGCTTGACGCCTGGGGGCCAGTCGTTCGGCGCCTCGTTCTGATGGAGGCGCACCGCGCCATCCGGCGGCGGCGTAGTCTGCGCTAACCGATAGGCGCGCAGCGCGCGGATCTCAGCGCGCACGTGCCGCGCGCCCTCGTGCTCCACATCGGGGTTCGCGATGATCATGATGGCAGCCTCTCGCGCTCGGTGACCGCCAGGACGTGCGCGGGGAATCCCTCGTGCGCTCCCAGCCGGACGGCCACCGGCGCCAGCGTCCGCAGGCCGTCGGCCGTCAGGGACGCGATCGACGTGGTCTTGAGGAAGGACAACAGCGTGACTCCTGACGCCGCAAACCCCGCACCGCTCGTGGGAAGCGCCGCGGGCACACCGATGGCGTAGTTAGCGACCGAGAACGGCGTGTGCTGCCCGACCAGGATCTCGCCGGCGTGCCGGACGCGCGAAGCCACCGACAGCGCGTCGCGCACCGCCAGCTGCAGGTGCTCCGGCGCATACCCGTCGATCCAGGCGAGGGCTTCGTCGAGGCTGTCGACAACGAACAGACCACCCAAGTCGGTCAGCGCGCTGCGCGCATACGCGCGGCGGGGTTCGGGCAGGTGTGCCAGGTACCGGGTCAGCGCGGCCGCGGTCTGGTCTCCCACGGCGCGGTCGACCGCCAGCAGGATCGCCGCGGAGTCGGGGCCGTGCTCGGCCTCGTTCAGGAGATCCAGGGCCAGCCGATCGGGGTCGGCGCTGTCGTCGGCCAGGATCACGGATTCTGTGGGCCCCAGCCCTACCAGTGGCCGCGCGCCATACGCCGCGGCCCCCATCTGGACGGCGGCGACGACAGGATTCCCCGGACCGACAACGGTGTCCACCTGTGGAATGCGGGTGGTACCCACGGCCATGGCCGCCACGCCGGCGGCGCCGTTGCACCGGACGACCTCGCGGAAGCCGAGCCGGTCGGCCACGACCAGCACAGCCGGGTCGACCGTCCCGTCGGGCCGGGGCGGCACGACGACCACGACCCGCTCCACACCCGCCACCACCGCGGGGACGCCCATCGTAATCAAGGTCGAGGGAAACGTCCCCTTGCCGGACGGCACGTAGAGCCCGACCGACCGGAATGGCGTATATCGGAGGCCGACGGTGATTCCCGGCTCGAGCTCCTCGAGGGTCATCGCCGGCGGCCGCACCCACTCGTTATACCGGCGGGCGCGTGCGAGCGCCTCGTCAATGGCCATCGCAAGATCTGGGGCTGCGGCGGCGCGGGCCGACTCGAACGCTTCATCCGACACCAGGAGTTCGTCCGGGCTCAGCGTGACCTGATCCCACCGCGCCGTGTATGCGGCGACCGCTTCATCGCCGTCGCGCGCGACGTCCGCCAGCACCTGTCGGGCGTACCGCCGCATCTCATCGGTGTAGATCGCCGAGGCCGACCGCCGCAGACGCCGGCGGGCCTCGTCAGGCGCCACGTCGCGCAACGCCCGGACGCCAAAGCCCATCTCACGCATGGATGCTTCGCTCCCGTTGCCGGCTCAGGTATCGCTCGATCCTGGCGATGAAATCTGCGACCTCTGCGGACCGGCTCAAGCTGCCTCGATTCACCACAAGCCGGGCCGTCGACCGGGCGATCTCGGCCACCTCGCGCAACCGGTTCTCCCGCAGCGTCCGGCCCGTCATCACCAGATCGACGATCCCGTCGGCCAGCCCAACCTGCGGCGCGAGCTCGACCGAGCCGGACAGGACCACGATCTCCACCGGCCGCTCGTGCTCCTCGAAGAAGCGCATCGTGAGCCGGGGATACTTCGTCGCGACGCGCAGGGCCCGTCCCGGCTGCCACAACACCTTGGCACGGTCCTCCGGGCAGGCCAGCACCGCTCGGCAGACCCCGAACCGCAGGTCCAGCAGCTCATAGACATCGCGCCCCTGCTCCAGGATCATGTCCCGACCGCTGACCCCGACATCGGCCGTGCCCCGCTCAACATAGGTGAGCAGGTCGGTCGGCTTCGCCTTGAGGACGCGGATGCCGCCGGGCAGGTCGACGAGCAGGCGGCGATCGTCGCCGACCTCCGCCGCCGCCAGGCCGACGGCTTCCAACAGGCTGATGGCGTCGGCCTGCAGCCGACCGGTGGGGATCGCGATGCTCAGTGCGGTCATCGCGCTCGGCCGACGGCCGCCTCAACGGCCGCGGTCACCTCGGCATCCGAGGTCTCGATCTCCTGATCGCCGGCGACCACGAGGAGCCTGTCCGCGCTCACGCGCACAAGGCACGCGACATCCTCGATGCCCGGGGCCTCGGGCGCGATGACGACTGCCTCGCCGGCCTCGCGCAGGCGCGAGGTGACCCCAACGGCCGCGGGGTACGCATCCTGCGCGAACACGACCGCCACCGGCCGCCGGCGATCGCCGCGCACGCCGGCTGCATCGAGCATACGCTCCAGGCCGATCGCGAACCCCGTGGCCGGCGCAGAGTGGCCGAACCGCGCGAGCAGGCCGTCGTAGCGGCCACCGCCCAGCAGCGGCATGCCGCCGCGCGCCCCATGCGCTTCGAAGACCACGCCGCTGTAGTAGTCGAAGTCCCGGATGAGTCCGAGATCCACCTCGACGCGCACCCGATGCCGATGCGCCTCGATGCCGTCGAGCACGGCTCGCAGCGCCTCGAGCGCCTGGCGGCTCTCAGCGCCGGCGGCGAGTCGCCCCGCGCGGTCAAGCGCGCTGTCGCCACGCAGCGTCGGCAGGGTCCGCAGGGCCTCGCGCGCCGGGCCCGCCGGGGCCAACCCGGGTAGGTCGGCGAAGGCCCGGCGGTAGAGCACATCGCGGGCGGCCTCGGCCGCCTCTGCGGGCAGCGTGGACAGCACCCCCCGGAGGAACCCCGCGTGTCCGATGCTGATGACGGCGTCGCCCACCCCGGCGACGCCCAGGACCTCCGCGGCCAGCGCGATGACCTCCACGTCGGCGTAGAGGCGCCCGTCGCCGATCAGCTCGACCCCCGCCTGCGTGAACTCGCGCATCCGGCCCGACCCGCGCTCCTGACCACGGAAGACCTCGGCCACGTAGGCCAGCCGTACAGGTGCATGTCCTGCGGGCAGCAGCCGCGTGGCCGCGAACCGCGCCAGCGGTACCGTCATCTCGGGGCGCAGCGCCAGGACCTCGCCGCCCGTGTCGATGAGCTTCAGCAGTCGGTCGCTCACCCCAGGGCCCGCCCCGTGCAGGAACGTGTCGAGGTACTCGAGGACCGGCGTGGCGACTTCCTCGTATCCCCAGCGGCGGAAGACGGCGAGCAGGCGCGCCTCAAGTCCGCGCCGGGCGGCCACGATTTCGGCGGTCTGGTCGCGCACGCCGACAGGGACCTGGCGCCAGCGCGCCCGCCCGGAGGTCCGGATCCGCACGGGATGATTTACTCCTTTATCACGCTAAAGCAATAGTAAGCGAAACTCCCCTGAGGATATCACGGGCCATCGACCGGCGTCAATCGGCGTCCGACACGATCCGCGCGGAAGGCTGCCTGCCGCCGGCGGCATGCCCCCGGCCGCGTCGGGGCGCGCGCGCCGCGCGCTGCAGCACGATCCGATAGCCGTCGGCGCCGTACTTCAGGAAGCGACGGACCCGGCTGATCGTGGCGCTGCTGGCGCCGGTCCGGCGGGCGACCTCGTCGTAGGTACAGCCGGCGTCGAGCAATCGCGCCACCTCCAGGCGCGCGGCCAGCGTCTTGACCTCGTGGATTGTACAGAGGTCCTCGAGCAACCGGTAGCACTCCTCCACCGTCTCCAGGGTCAACAGTGCGTGGCACAACCGGTCCACCTGCGCGTCGCGCAGCCTCGGGTTGATCGGCGACGGTCGGGACCTGGGCATGCGTCCTCCCGCTGATCGGGATCTACACGCGCGCAGACGGCGTGCACGCCGAGACTTCCGCGCCCTGCACGACCGCACCTCTTCACCTCTGCGCCAGCCGCATTGCCAGCACTGTGCCACGGTGCTACGCTAAAGTTACTATGACTAAACCGGCGTCGCCTCAACCCACACCTGCGCGGCCAGACTGGCTGCTTCAGTTCGGCCGTCGCTTGCTCCTCGCGCGGGGCCGGGCCGGGCTCACCCAGCAGGCGCTCGGCTCGCCGGATCTCAGCAAGAGCTTCATCAGCCTGCTGGAGAGCGGCCGATCGCATCCATCGGTCGAGACGGTCATTGCGCTGGCCCGAAGGGTCAACAGCTCCGTTGGAGCACTCCTGCTGGCGCCAGACCATCTCCGCCTGGAGACCGCGCTCAACCTGCTCCACCTCGCCAACCAGTTGAACCTCGTGGCGTCGGGCGCCGACGCCGCAAAGCTGATCGACGCAGCCGACGCCCTGCTCCCGGACATGCCGCCGGAGATGCGCGCCCGGGCCAGTCTGCAGCGGGGACGGACGGCAGCCTCCGCGGGCGAGCTCGACGAGGCCATCCGTTGGGCCGAGGAGGTCCAGACGCTGGCCAGGCGGCTCCGTCTGGCCACGCTCCACGGCATGGCGCTGGCACTGCGCGGTGAGATTGAGGTGCGGCGGCGCGCGTTCAGGACGGCGCTGCCGCTTCTGGAGGAAGCCACGACTCTCCTGCAGCGGACCAAAGCGGCGCGCACCGAGGAGAACGTGCGTGCGCTGATCTCGCTCGGCGCCACCCGCACCCATCTTGGACAGGTCGAGCGGGCGCAGCGCGCGTACCGACGGGCCCTCGAGCTTGCGACCCGTCTCCAGATGCACGCCCTGCGCGGCAAGGCGCTGGTTGGGTTGGGGTTGGTCGCCTGGACCCGGCGACAGCTCGATGCGGCTGCGGACTTCCTGACGCAGGCGCACGACGCGTTCGCGCAGGTGGAAGACCTGGCAGAACGGGGCCGCGTGCTCAGCCACCTCGGCCTGGTTCGCCGCGAGCAGGGCCGTCTGGAAGACGCGCTGGCGGCCCTGGACCAGGCGCTCCACGTGCAGGAGCGCCTGGACGCCGCGCGCGACCGCACCGCCACGCTCGACGAGATCGCGCTGGTCTATCTGGCCCTCGAGCGCCACGCCGACGCGTCGCGGGCCGCGCGCCGCGCCATTCGGGAGGCCCAGGCCAGCGGTGATCAGGCGCGGGAGGCGTCCTGCCAGGTCACGCTCGCGCGCGTGCTACGCGCGCAGGGCCGGCGCGGCGAAGCCATCGAGATCCTGCGGGGCGCCGTGTCCACGCTGACCCGGCTCGGGCTCGCGCACCGCGCGACCACGGCCGCCGGGGAGCTTGGCCTGCTGTTGCGGGAGACCGGCGCGGACGCTGAGGCCGCCCGCTACCTCTCAATGGCGCTCCAGTCCCAGCCGTCAGGAAGACCGCCCGCGCCGTTCGACGCGGGGCTGGAGGAGCTGTAGGCGAGACGCGAGGTCTGTGAAGCAGCCGCTGTGGACCCCATCCGAGGCGCGCGTCCGGCGCGCCAACATCACCCGCTTCATCGAGACGATCAACGAGCGGTACAGCCTCGAGGTGCGGTCGTACCCGGAGCTGTGGCGGTGGTCGGTCGACCACATCCCCGAGTTCTGGGAAGCCATGTGGGAGTTCGGGGAGATTAGGGCGTCTCGCCAGTACGACGCGGTGATAGACGACCTGAACAGGTTCCCGGGCGCACGATGGTTTCGAGGCGCGCACCTCAACTTCGCCGAGAACCTGCTCAGGTACCGTGACGACCGCCTTGCCTTCATCTTCCGCGGGGAAACGCAGCGCGCGGGCACGATGACGTATGCCGCGCTGTACGGCGAGGTGGCACGCTTGGCGCACCGGCTGCGCGCGCTCGGCGTCGGCCCCGGCGACCGCGTGGCGGCCTACATGCCCAACCTAATCGAGACCGCCGTGGCGATGCTGGCGGCGACGAGCGTAGGCGCCACCTGGGCTTCGTGTGCCACGGATCTCGGCCCCCAGGCGGCGCTGGACCGGCTGGGACAGGTGGCGCCGAGGGTCCTCTTCACCGTCGACGGGTACTTCTACAAGGGTCAGCGCTTCGATGTGTTAGCCAACGCTGCGACCGTGGCGCGCGGGATTCCGTCGCTTCGGCAGGTCATCGTGGTCGACTACACAACAGAGAACCCCGATCTCGGCGGCATCCCCGGCGCGACGCCCTACAGGGACGGGATGGGATCGACACCGCCCGCGCTCGAGTGCGAGCAACTGCCGTTCGACCACCCCGTCTACATCATGTTTACCTCCGGAACCACGGGAAAGCCCAAGTGCCTGGTCCAGGGCGCCGGCGGCGTGCTGATCAACCACCTCAAGGAGCTGCTCCTGCACACCGACGTGCGGCGAGGTGACCGCATCCTCTACCTCACGACGTGCAGCTGGATGATGTGGAACTGGCTGATGAGCGCCCTGGCGGTCGGCGCCACCGTGGTGCTGTACGACGGCAATCCCGGCTACCCCCACCCGGACGCCATGTGGCAACTCGCCCAGGATGAGGGGATCACCATCTTCGGCACGAGCGCCGCGTACATCAACAACCTCCGCAAGCACGGGGTCAGGCCCGGGCACCAGTACGACCTCTCCGCCCTGCGTGAGATCTCCCAGACGGGATCGCCGCTGTCTGCGGAGGGGTTCGTCTACGCCTATCGGGAGATCAAGGAAGACCACCACTTCAACTCCATCTCCGGCGGGACCGACATCAACGGCTGCTTCGCCGGCGGCAACCCCATCAGCCCCGTGTACGCCGGCGAGTTGCAGGGACCGGCCCTGGCCATGAAGGTCAACGTCTACGACGAGGCCGGCCGTCCGGTCGTCGATCGAGAGGGCGAGCTGGTGTGCGAAGCCCCCTCCCCCTCGATGCCACTCTACTTCTGGGACGATCCCGGCAACGAGAAGTATCGGAGCGCCTACTTCACCTTCTATCCCGGCATGAACGTCTGGCGGCACGGCGACTACGTCACCCTGCACGGCGACACGGGTGGGATGACGTTTCACGGCCGGTCTGATGCCGTGCTGAAACCGTCAGGGGTCCGGATCGGGACCGCCGAGATCTACCGGATCGTCGAGCAGCTTCCTGAGGTGGCCGACAGCGTGGCGGTCGGACAGGAGTGGCGGGGAGACCAGCGCATCATCCTGTTCGTCAAGCTCGCACCCGGCGCGTCGCTGACCGAGGAGCTCAAGGACCGGATCAGGCGGTCGCTCCGAGAGCAGGCGTCGCCCCGGCACGTCCCGGCGGTGGTCGCCGAGGTGCCGGACCTCCCTTACACCTTCAACATGAAGAAGGTCGAAAGCGCGGTCACGCACATCGTCAACGGCCGTCCGGTCTCCAATCGGGACGCGCTCGTCAACCCGGAGTCCCTCGAGCAGATCGAGAAGATCGTCCCCCTGCTGCAGTGACCCGTGGCTGGTGAGTGTCCTGAACGTCAGGAGCAACCATGAGTAGCCGGACAGACACTCCATCCACGGGGCGGCGCGTCAGTCCCAACTTTCTTACGGAGATCATTGACGAGGACCTGCGGCAGGGCCGCTACGCGAAGGTCATTACGCGCTTTCCGCCCGAGCCCAACGGCTACCTGCACATCGGCCACGCGAAGTCCATCTGCCTGAACTTCGGCCTGGCCCTCGACTACGGCGGCGAGTGCAACCTCCGCTTCGACGACACGAACCCCGAGACCGAGAACCTCGAGTACGTCGAAAACATCAAACGTGACGTGCAGTGGCTGGGGTTCGAGTGGGCCCGAGAGCGATACGCCTCTGACTACTTTGAGCGCCTCTATGAGATGGCCGTCCAGTTGATCAAGGACGGCAGGGCCTACGTGGACAGCCTCTCCGACGAAGAGATCAGCGCGTACCGCGGCACGGTGACCCAACCCGGCCGGCCGAGCCCCTACCGCGACCGCAGCGTGGAGGAGAACCTGGACCTCTTCGCGCGCATGCGCCGGGGTGAGTTTCCCAACGGGGCCCACGTGCTGCGCGCGAAGATCGACCTGGCCAGCCGCAACATGAAGCTGCGCGATCCCGTACTCTATCGCATCGTGCACGCGTCGCACTACCGGACCGGCGGCGCGTGGTGCCTCTACCCACTCTACGACTTCGCGCACCCGCTCTCAGACGCCATCGAAGCGATCTCCCACAGCATCTGCACACTGGAGTTCGAGAACAACCGGGCCATCTACGACTGGCTCGTGGAGCACCTGCGCGGCACGTGCGGTCTTGCGGCCTCGCCCCGCCCGTACCAGTACGAGTTTGCCCGGCTGGAGCTGGACTTCACCGTGCTGTCCAAGCGCAAGCTGATCAAGCTGGTGGAGGGCGGCTACGTGCGCGGCTGGGACGACCCGCGGATGCCCACGATCTCGGGCCTGCGGCGGCGCGGTGTGACGCCCGAGGCCATCCGCGAGTTCGCCAACCGCATCGGCGTGGCCAAAACGAACAGCCGGGTGGATGCCGCGATCTTCGAGGCCGCGATCCGCGACGACCTGAACTACCGCGCCCCACGCGTGCTGGCGGTGTTGCGGCCGTTGAAGGTTGTCCTCACGAACTACCCCACCGGGCACGTCGAGCACCTGGTCGCGCCCTATTGGCCCCACGATGTCGCGCGAGAAGGCTCGCGGGAGCTCCCCTTCTCGCGCGAGCTCTACATCGAACGTGACGACTTCATGGAATCGCCGCCGAAGGGATTTCACCGCCTGATGCCAGGCGGCCGCGTCCGCCTGCGGCACGCCTACATCATCCGCTGCGATGAGGTGGTCAAGGACGCGGGCG
This sequence comes from Armatimonadota bacterium, assembly GCA_037443565.1. GTDB lineage: Bacteria > Sysuimicrobiota > Sysuimicrobiia > Sysuimicrobiales > Humicultoraceae > Fervidifonticultor_A. Next base: position 33,841 of record JBBIOB010000018.1, read on the forward strand.
GCGAGATCACCGAGCTGCGCTGCACGTACGACCCTGAGACGCTCGGCAGGCCCCCCGCCGATGGACCGGTCAAGGGGACGATTCACTGGGTCGCCGCCTCCCACGCCGTCCGGGCCGAGATGCGATTGTACGACCGTCTCTTCCGGGTAGCCGACCCCGAGGCGGGCGAGGGCGACTTCACACAGCACTTGAACCCGCAGTCGCTGACCATCGCGCAGGGATACGTCGAACCGAGCGTGCTCGACGATGCGCCTGGTATGCGCTACCAGTTTGAGCGCCTGGGGTACTTCTGGCAGGATCCGGTGGACTCTCGCCCCGACCGCCTGGTCTTCAACCGCATCGTGGCGCTCCGCGACTCGTGGGCCAAAACGCTGCAGCGCGCGCGCGGCTGAGCGCACCGACGCTCATTTCAGGAAGGCGTAAACTAACCGCGGGCATCCCCAGGCCTTGGGGGTGGAGACTACCACTTCCGGCACCGACTTGTCGCAACCCGTCACGTTGACTATTCGATCACTTTCAGTTACAATCAATCATGGTCAATCAAAATGGATCTCCCAATCGAGCGGAGGCAGCGCATCCTCCAGCTGCTGGAGACCCGCGGCGGCCTCCGCACGGTTGAATTGCAGCAGGCCATCGGCGCCTCGACGGCGACCATCCGGCGCGATCTCAGCGAGCTTGCTGAGCAGAACCTGATCGAGCGAACCCATGGCGGGGCCCTGCCTAGAACGCCGGGCACCGCCCATGAGCCTCCGTTTGCGGTGAAGTCCGCGATGATGCGCGAGCAGAAGGAGCGCATCGCGGAACACGCCGCGCGAATGATCTCGCCGGGATCCACCGTTATCCTCGACTCGGGCTCCACCATGCTAGCCCTCGCCCGCCGGCTCGCCGGCAAGCGAATCACCGTGGTCGCCCTTGATCTGCCCGGTGCCCATGCTGCGGCGTCCGGCCAGACCGAGGTTCTGCTTGTGGGCGGCCACGTGCGCAACGGGCTCTTCAGCCTGGTGGGCCCGTGGACCGAAGGCACGCTTCGGGAGTTGCACAGCGACCTCTTCTTCCTCGCTGCGGATGCAGTGAACGACGAGGAGGTCACCAACAGCACAGTTGAGGAGGCCGCGGTGAAGCGTCTGGGAATGCGGGCCGCACGCGAGGTGATCCTCCTGGTGGACCACACCAAGTTCGGCCGTCGGGCTCTCGCGCGCGTGTGCCGACTGGATGAGCTGAGCGCGGTGGTCACGGACCGCGGGATCGGTGGTCGCGAAGCGGCGCTGCGAGAGCGCGTGTTGAAGGTGGTGATCGTCTAGCCATGGAGAGGTTTACGCGCCTATTCGGCACTTCCAAGCCCGTCATCGCAATGGTGCACCTGCAGGCCCTGCCCGGGACGCCGCTCTACGACCAGCAGGGTGGCATAGAGGCGCTGGTCCGGCAGGCGCGGCAGGACCTGGTATCGCTTCAGGGCGCCGGAGTCGACGCGGTGATGTTCGGCAACGAGAACGACCGGCCGTACGAACTACGCGTGGACGTGGCCTCGACCGCGACCCTGGCCCACGCCATCGGCCGGCTCCGCGGCGAGATCACGGTTCCCTTCGGGGTCGACGTGCTGTGGGACCCGATCAGCACGATGGCGCTGGCTGCAGCCACCGGCGCGCAGTTCGCCCGGGAGATCTTCACCGGGGTATACGGCTCGGACATGGGGCTGTGGGAGGGCCGCGCCGCCGAGGCGCTACGGTACCGGCGCAGGCTGGGCCGCGACGACCTCTTCCTACTCTATAACATCTCCGCTGAATTCGCGTCGCCCCTCGATGCCCGGACTGTGGCCGAGCGGGCCCGCAGCGCAGTATTCTCAAGCCTGGCCGACGCCATCCTGGTCTCGGGCCCAATTACAGGGGATCCGACTCCGGTGGAGCACCTGCGCCAGGTGAAGCAACTGCTGCCCTCGACCCCGGTACTGGCCAACACCGGCGTGCGCCACGACAACGTGGCAGAGATCCTCACGGTGGCCGACGGCTGTGTGGTGGGGACCGCGCTGAAAGTGGACGGCGATACCTGGAGTCCTGTGGATCCAGAGCGCGCACGGCAGTTCATGGCGGCGGCGCGCGCGACGCGCGCGGAAGTCTTACTGCGCGCCGCGGCCGTGGCTGACAAGCACTGAGAACCGGTCATGGCTGTGCTGGGCTTGGACATCGGCACTACGGCATGCAAGGCGGTCCTGCTCGACGAGCGCGGTCGCGTGGCATCGGAAGCGACTCACTTCCACGACCTGGCCAGCCCACATCCTGGGTGGGCGGAGGAGAGCCCAGAGGACTGGTGGAGGGGTGCCACGGCCACAGCAGGTCAGGTGCTGACTGGCGTCAATCCCGCCTCGGTGCGCGCGGTCGCGCTTGCTGTGCTGCGCCCGGCGCTGGTGATGCTCGACGGCGAAGGCGAGCCGGTACGGCCATCTATTCAGCAGAACGACGCACGCGCCGTAGACGAGATCCGCCTCCTCCGCCGGCGGTTCCCCGAGGACGAGCTATTTCGGCGTACCGGCGCCACGTGGAACCAGCAGGTGATCCCGCCGAAGTTGCTCTGGCTCAAGCGGCATGAGCCTGAGGCCTGGCGCCGGATGCGCCGCCTGTGTGGGTCGTACGAGTACGTGACGGGGCGCCTGACCGGGGCCGCGTACACCGAGGCCAACTGGGCCCTTGAATCCGCGATGTGGGATCCGACGACTGAAACCTGGGTGGAGCCGGTCCTCGAGCTTGTGGACTTGGCTCCCGAAGCCCTTGCGCCGGTGCGGCGCGCCCACGAACGAGTGGGCCAAGTCACCCGCATTGCGGCTGGTCAGACCGGCCTTTGCGTTGGCACCCTGGTCGTGGCGGGAAGCGCAGACCACATCGCCGCGGCCCTGGCGGCGGGCCTTGTCGCCGAAGGTGAAGCGGTTCTCAAGTTCGGCGGCGCCGGAGATTTCATGTACGCGGTGGACGGGTTCCGGCCCATCCGGGAGCTGTTCATCGACTACCACGATCTGCCGGGGTTGTTCGTCATCAATGGCTGTATGGCCACCTCGGGAAGCCTAGTCAAGTGGTTCCGGGACAGGTTCAGCCCCGGCGCATCATACGCAGACCTGGACCGCGCGGCAGAAGCAACCGTCCCCGGCAGCGACGGGCTAGTGCTGCTGCCATACTTTCTGGGCGAAAAGACCCCCCTGCATGATCCCGAGGCGCGCGGCACGGTGCTGGGCCTCACCCTATCCCACACCCCCGCCCACCTGTACCGCTCCATGCTTGAGGGCGTAGCCTTCGCCTTCCGCCACCACGTGGAGGTCCTTGAAGCCGCGGGCCATCGGATCGAGCGTTTCTACATGATGGACGGCGGCGCCCGCAGCTCGCTGTGGCGGAGGATTACAGCGTCGGTGCTCGGGCGGCCGGTGGCCCATCTGGAAGGCGGACACACCGGCAGCGCATATGGAGCGGCCTTCGTGGCGGGCGTGGCCGCCGGCCTGTGGGCGTGGGAACACATCAGAGACCAGGTCAGGGTGGCCGACATGGTGGAGCCGGACGCTTGCGCCGCGCGCGTATACCAGGAGCTCTATGGAGTGTACAGGCAGACCTATCTGAGGCTCAAGGACGTCTACCCCCAGCTGAGAGGGACGTATGCTGACAGGGCTTAGCGCGCTGGTCACTGGGGCAGGGAGCGGAATCGGATACTCCATTGCCCTGCGGCTCGCCCGCGAGGGAGCCCGCGTGTGGGTCACGGATGTGAGTGCGGAGGGCGCGCAGCGCGTGGCCGACAAGATCGCCCACGCCAGCGGTGATGCGGTGGCCCGGCCGCTCGACGTAACCCGCCGCGAGGAGTTGGAACACGTGGCCGGAGAGGTCTACACCGGCGGCGGGCGGCTCGACCTGCTGATCGCCAACGCCGGCGTTTCCACCATGAACCGCCTCCTGGACCTGACCGATGAGGAATGGGATCACAACTTTGCTGTCAACATCCGGGGCGCGTTTCTGACCATACAGACCTTTGCGCGACGCATGATCCACCAGGCCCTCATGCCGGGGCGGGACCTGCGCGGTAAGATCGTCCTGACCGCCTCCATGGCAGCGCGGCGCGCCGCTCCCCTGCTGGCCCACTACACCGCCTCCAAGTTCGCGGCACTTGGTTTGATGCAGGCGGCGGCCAAGGAACTCGCCGTACACAGGATTACGGTCAACGCGGTTAACCCAGGATATGTCGCCACCTCGATGCAGGAGCGAGAAGTGGTGTGGGAGGCGCGGCTGCGAGGAATCAGCCCCGAGGAGGTGATCCGTGATTACGTCAGGGACACGCCCCTGGGCCGCCTGGAACACCCGGAGGATGTCGCGGGAGTGGTGGCGTTCCTGTGCGGCTGTGACGCGGACTTCATAACCGGAGAGGCGATTGAGGTGAACGGGGGCGCGTGGATCGCTTGAAAGGCGCCGCGCGCCCATTGGGAGACGCAGAGCACGGGAACATATGCGATCGATTGGAGGTGTGTGGGATGATCTCGCTGAGGCCGGCGGTCGGCACACTGATGGCCGTCATGCTTGTGGTTCTGCTGCCGCTGAGCGGCGGCCTGGCGCAGCCGCGGGCTGCGCTGAACCTCGTGTCCATGTCGGATCGCTTCTCAGGAGCGCTCACGCGGATGGCTCCAGAGTTCGAGCGCGAGACCGGTATCAGGGTCAACGTGACGGTGCAGAGCTATGGCGAGTTGTACACGCGCGCCATCGCGGACTTCGTGGGCAAGACCGGTGCGGCGGACCTCTACACGGTGGACATCGTGTGGACGGGGGAATGGGCTGAGAACACCTACCTTGAAGACCTGACGCCCCTGATCAACCGCGATCGGGCTGCCATTGCGTATGATGATGTCCTGCCGAGAGTCTGGAAGCTGGGCGAATGGCAGGGCAAGCAATATGCCTTCCCCCTGGCTGCCTACGGAGGCGTCCTATCCTACAACAAGAAGGTATTCGCCGACATGGGCCTCAGGCCGCCCCGGACGGTCGCCGAGTTCGCCACAACGATCCAGAAGCTCACCGGCGACGGCCGGTATGGGATCGTCATGAACGGCGCCCGCGGCGCCCCGGTCGCGCAGGACTGGATGTACCACATGCTGATGCACGGCGGCAGCCTTCTGGACAAGGACGGGAGGCCAACGCTCAACACCGTTGAGAACGTGCGGGCGCTGGCCTTCTTCGCGGACATGTTCAAGTACGCCCCGCCGGGCGCCACCAGCTACGCCTGGGGTGACCGCGAGCTGGCGTTCCGCAATGGCGTGGCCATGATGCAGATCGGCTGGTCCACCGGCATCCGGGCCCATCGAGATCCGGCGCAGTCCAAGGTAGCAGGCCTCACCGACATCACCACCCTGCCAGTGGCGCCGGGCGCACCCACGCGCTACCCGCTGGGCGGCTGGGGCATAGGGATCAACCGGGACTCCCCCAACAAGGCCACCGCCTGGGAGTTCATCAAGTGGATCACGGCGCAGCGGGCACGACGGGAGTTCGTGCGTCTGGGAGGGGAGCCCATCCGCCGCAGCGAGTTGGCCGATCCCACGCTGGTATCCGAGCTCCCCTGGTTCCCAATGCTGGCCAGGTCCTTCGCCAACGCCGATGGCGACTTCCGGCCGCGCATCCGGCAGTACCCGCGGATCCAGGACATCCTTGGCCTGGAGATCAACCTGGTGATCACAGGCCAGAAGTCGCCCAAAGCCGCGCTGGACGACGCTCAGGCCAGAGCGATGCCCCTCTTCGCGCGGTAGGAACGGTGGAGGCGAAAGCCGGCGTGCCTGCGCCTCCCCGGGCGTTGGTCGCCGTCGCCGTGGCACGATGGACGAGGGGGCTGGGGCTGCTCCCCTGGGCGGCCCCGGCCCTGCTGTTCATGCTGTGCTTCGCCCTCTATCCTCTAGCATACTCGCTCTACATCTCGTTCTTTGATTACAACCTGACCGATCCCACGCGAAGCTGGGAGTTCGTGGGGATCGCCAACTACGCCAAGGCCCTCGCTGATCACATCTTCCGGGTGGCCGCCCTGAACTCGGTGCTGTTTGTGATCCTGGCGGTGAGCATCCAGACAGTGCTGGGACTGGGCATCGCGGTACTGCTGAACCGCGACCGCCCGGGCACCTCGGTGATCCGGACGCTCCTGCTCGCGCCGCTCACGCTCACCCCGATCGTCGTGGCGCTCATCTGGAGGGCGCTATACAACGCCGACTACGGGGTGGTGTCCTACTACCTGAAGCAGCTGGGCATCAACGTCGGCCGCGGGCCGGTGGGCGAGCCGTCGACCGCCCTGGTGGCACTGGTGGTGGTCGACGTCTGGCAGTGGACGCCACTGGTGGCCCTGATGCTGCTCGCAGGTCTGCGCAGCCAGAGCGCTGAGCTGTTCGAGGCTGCCCAGATCGACGGAGCGTCGGGGTGGCAGCAGTTCCGGTACGTGGCGCTGCCGCTCCTACGTCCCATCCTGATCGTGGCCCTGTTGATCCGCACCATGGATGTCTTCAAGCTCTTCGATTCCGTCTTCGCCGTCACCGGCGGCGGTCCCGGCTATGCCACCGAGGTGATGAATCACTACATCTTCAAGACTGGTCTGACGTTCTTCGACATGGGGTACGCGGCAGCGATGTCCAACCTGCTGCTGGTGCTGATCGGCCTTTTCACCGCCGCCTACTTCCGGGCGATCGGGCAACTGGGGGTCACCCAGTGACGGCCGGGCCCAGCCGATTCGATCGACTCCCGGGTGGCACACGGTGACGCTTCGGCAGCGCAGGCGCGCCGAGGACGTCGTCGTGTACACCCTGCTGGCGCTCGTGCTGGGGTTCTTCCTGTTCCCGCTCTTGTGGCTGCTGCAGACCTCGCTCAAGCCCGCCCGCGAAGCGTTCGCCATCCCGCCCGTCTGGGTCTTCCAGCCGATCCTGGACAACTACCGGAACATCTTCCAGGCGGCGCCGGTGCTGGCCTACCTGAAGAACAGCCTGCTCATCGCCCTGGGGACCACGGGGCTCTCGCTGGCCCTGGGCGTGCCCGCCGGATACGCGCTCGCCCGCGCGGCATCGCGTGCCGCGGGCAACACGGCGCTGCTGATGCTGGCCATCCGCATGGCACCGCCGGTGGCGCTGCTGATCCCGTTCTACTTGGTAATGCGAGACCTGCGCCTGTTGGGAACATACGCAGCGGTCATCCTGCTGCAGAGCGTGTTTAACACCACATTCGTGACATGGATGATGCGCGGCTTCTTCCTCTCGCTACCCCCGGACCTGGAGCTGGCCGCGCAGACCGATGGCTGCACCCGGTTTGGTGCCTTCTGGCGCGTGGCCCTCCCGCTCTCAGTGCCGGGGGTGGCCACCGCGGCCATCTTCATCTTCACGCTCTCGTGGAACGACTTTCTCCTTCCGCTGCTGCTAACGGGACGCACCACGCGGACGTTGACCCTGGGCATCCTGGAGACCATGAGCACCTATGAGATCGGATGGAACAACATGGCCGCCTTCGGGATGGTCACCGTGCTGCCCGTGCTGGCCCTGGGCTTCCTGATGCAGCGTTACTATATCCGTGGGCTGACCCTGGGCGCCGTGCGGGAGTAAGATGGAGAGGTGATGCTGCTTGACCTTTGATCTTGTAATCCGACGCGCGCAGCTTCGCCGGCGCGCCGGGCTCGTGGATATCGGGATCGCTGGCGGAAGGATTGCGGCCGTAGCGCCGAAGCTTCCATCCGCGCCGGAGCAGGAGATAGACGCCGCGGGCCGTCTAGTAACCGAGCCCTTCGTGGATTGCCACTTCCACATCGACAAGTCGTTCTTCGGTGAGGCGGTGGATCGGTATACCTACCCCCTCAAGCCCCTGGGCCGGCCCACCGACCAATTCCAGGGCGAAGTCCGGTCGGGCATGCAGGAGTACGAGCTGCTCCACAGCAACGTCGTCCCGATCGAGCACACTTGGGCGTTCAAACGGCTCTACACGCCCGAGGAGGTGGCCGCGCGCGTAGGGCGCGCGTTGGAGCTGGCCCTCCTGTACGGGACGCTGGCGGTGCGCATGTTCGCCGACGTGGACTCGTTTGCTGGCTTGCGAGCCCTGGAGGGCCTCCTGCTGGCGCGCCAGCGGTACGGAACGGTCATGGCGCTACAGGTCTGCGCGTTCCCCCAGGAGGGCCTGCTGACCAACCCTGCCTCGTTCGAACTGATGCGCGAAGCGGTAGCGATGGGCGCCGACGTAGTGGGCGGCATTCCGTTCATCGAGCTCGACGACGAAGCCCAGCGGAGGCATATCGACTTCTGCTTCGAGCTCGCCCTTCAGCACGACCGGGATGTGCACATGCTGTGCGATGATGCGCCCAACCCCAACTTCCGGACTCTGGAGATGGTGGCGGCCAAAACCATCCGTGAAGGATACCAGGGGCGCGTGTCGTCAAGCCACAACGGTGCCTTGCGCGTCTACCCCGCCGCCCACGCGGCCAGGGTTATCAACCTGGTCCGGCAGGCCCAGATGCACATCGTAGCCAACCCGCATGTCAACGCCCTAGGCACGCTCACACGCGTGGAAGAGCTGCTGGCTGCAGGCGTGAATGTGTGCTCGGGACAGGATGACCTGGACAACTTCTACTACCCGCTCGGCCGCGCCGACCTGCTGGACTCGATGAACTTCATGGTCCACATGGCAGGCCTCGCCACCCCCGAGGGCTTCGAGACGGCGTTCGACATCGTCACGCAGAACGGCGCGCGAGCCTTGAAGCTCCCGGGCTACGGTCTGGAGGTGGGGGCTCGCGCCGACCTCCTGATCTTCGATGCCAGGAATCTGCATGATGTGCTGCAGATGCAGGCGGACCGCAACTACGTGATCTCCAGGGGCCAGGTCGTGGCCACCACGACCCGGCAGCGGCGCGTGGAGCTCCCCCCAGGGGTATGAAGGAGATCATTCCGCGCCATCGGTCGCTCGCCTACCTGACGTGGATCCAGGTGCGGGAACTTCCCGAGAAGGATCGGCTCGTTCTGATCCTTCCGGTGAGCTCGACTGAGCAGCACGGGCCCCACCTCCCGCTTCTAGTTGATGCGGCGATCGGCGAGGCGGTGCTGGCCGAGGGCCTGAGCCGCCTCACCGATCGCGTGCCAGCGTTCGCGCTGCCGCCACTACGCTATGGGAAGTCCGACGAACACCTGGACTTCCCCGGTACGATTTCCCTGACCGCGGGGACCCTTCTGGCCGCGCTGCTGGAGATTGCCGGAAGCCTCCACCGCGCCGGCTTCCGCCGGCTCGTGCTGCTCAACTCGCACGGCGGGAACAGGCATATCGTCGAGCTGGTAGCCCGGGACATCCACCTGCTGTACCCGACGATGTGGGTCTTCCCGCTGTTTCTGGGCGAGGCGCCGCTGGCACCCACCAGGCCGGAGGGCGGGCGCCTCGATCTTCACGCCGGCGAGTACGAGACCAGCCTGATGATGGCCATCGCGCCGGAAACGGTTCGCGCGGACGTGGCGGTGACGGAGTACCCGCCCGACGCGCTCGTAGAGGGGTTTGACGACGCGAGGATCCCCTTCGGCTGGTCGGCCCGCGATCTGACCGCCAGCGGTGTCATTGGCGACGCTAGGGCGGCGAATGCGGAGGAAGGCAGGCAGCTGCTGGACGCGATGGCGGACAGCCTGGCCAGAGAGATAGAGCTGATACACAGACTACGGTTGTGACCCAGCGGCACCACCGATCCCCGCAGGCCCGGTGGCAAGAGCATCGGCATCAGCTACCCGACCGCGCACCACGCGGGAATGGAGGGTGGTAACCCGCTAGCCCCCCGCCATCGCCCCCACGATCAGCAGGGGCTCCCTTCCCGTCGCGACTGGGTCCGGCAGCGGAGCGTCAGGCGGGTCGTGGGAGAGATCCTGCTCGCACGCGAAGAACCGGATGAACGGCCGTCGCTGCTGTGTGACGTGATCCCGAATCGTGCCGCGTAGCGCCGGATAGCGGGCCTCCAGCGCGTCGAGGACCGCGCGCTGCGTCACCGGCCCCGGGACGTCGAGCGCCACCTCGCCGTCCACCTGCGCGAGCCGCCGCAGATGCACCGGCAGCACCACGCGGATCACGGCAGGGTCTGGACCTCCACCGACAGCACGGCCGGGAGATCGCGCACGATCGGGGACCAGCGGTCTCCCGCGTCGGCCGAGGCGTACACCTGTCCGCCGGTCGTCCCGAAGTAGACCCCGCACGGATCGAGCGCATCGACGGCCATCGCGTCGCGCAGCACGTTGACATAGCAGTCCTGCTGCGGCAGACCCTTCGTCAGCGCCTCCCACTCGCCTCCGCCGGTGCGGCTACGGTACACGCGCAGCTTCCCCTCGGGCGGATAGTGCTCCGAGTCGCTCTTGATGGGGATGACGTAGATCGTCTCCGGCTCGTGCGCGTGCGCGTCGATCACGAACCCGAAGTCGCTCGGCAGGTTCCCGCTGACCTCGCGCCAGGACTCGCCGGCGTCGTCGCTGCGCATGACGTCCCAGTGCTTCTGCATGAAGAGCACCTGCGGCCGTGATGCGTGCATCGCGATGCGGTGCACGCAGTGCCCGACCTCGGCATCGGGATCGGGGATGCCCTCGGACTTCAGCCCGCGGTTGATCGGCCGCCACGTCGTGCCTCCGTCGTCGCTGCGAAAGGCCCCTGCGGCGGAGATGGCGGCAAAGACCCGTCTTGGATCCTTCGGATCCAAGACGATCGTGTGCAGGCACATCCCGCCCGCCCCCGGCTGCCAGTGGGGGCCCGAGCCGTGGCCGCGCAGCCCGGAGAGCTCCTGCCACGTCTGCCCGCCGTCGGCCGAGCGGAAGAGGGCGGCGTCCTCCACCCCCGCGTAGACGGTCTGCGGATCCGCTAAAGACGGCTCGAGATGCCAGACGCGCTTGAACTCCCAGGGATGCGGCGTGCCGTCGTACCATTGATGGGTCCCCGGGACGCCGTCGTAGGCGAACTGGTTGCCCACGGGCTCCCATGTCCTGCCGCCGTCTTCCGAGCGCTGGACCACCTGTCCGAACCAGCCGCTGGTCTGCGAGGCGTACAGCCTGTCCGGGTTCAGAGGCGAGCCCTTGAGATGATAGATCTCCCAGCCCCCGAAATGGGGCCCGTCGACGTCCCACGTGTCCCGCTTCCCGTCCGACGTCAGGACGAACGCGCCCTTGCGCGTCCCGACCAGCACACGCACCCTGCTCATGAGTACCCCCCTTTGGCCCATCGCTCCTGGCAAAGCACCAAGCAGTTCTGGCCCCCCTGCTCGTTCCCCTGTTGGCGCTCCTGTGAGCGCCCACCGAACAACTCGGTTCTGAGCCTAATTCACGCAAAACTCCCTCAAGGCTCTGGCAATCTTCGCGGCTATTCCACCATAGAGAAGCCCGCACCAGTCCAGAACTGGAATCGCCGCACCTCACGGCCGCGCACCACGATCGACAGCGACCCATGGTCGACCGCGTCGACCAGGAACTGCTCCGGCGGCGGGACCCCCGCCGGCTGCACCACGACCAGCACCACGGATGCCCCCGGGAACTGAGCCGGTGAGGGAAACACCGACCCTCTGTACGGTGCCGGGACATTCGTCACCGAAAACCGCTGCTTCGTATAGTATGCAAGCTGCGCCGCGTCCTCAAAGCGCTGGAGCGGGACCGCGAGGACCACGGGCTCCGGCAACTCCGCCGCCAGGGCTTCCGCGCGGGCCGCGGCCTCCCGCCATCCAGAGACGGACTCCACGGCGCCTGCCACCACCGGCAGTCGGGGCACGAACAGGACCAGGACGATGTAGAGTATGAGGACAGCGTTGACCGCCGGCACGATCCACGCGCGCCCTCCCGGCCACAGACCTCCCAGCAGGACCGCGAGCGCCAGGTACGCGGGGGCCAGCCAGTAGCCATGTGCCCCGCCCCACGCCACCACCGCCGCGGCCACGACGACCAGCGTCGGGACACTTGTCCAGAGAAGGAACGCCATGCGGTCGTCGCTGCGGCGTCGAAGTGCCGGCACGATCACCCACCATAGGAGCAGGAAGACAATCCCGGTGAACGCCAGTTGCTCAACGGTGATGGCCAACAGTCCCGCGACACCGGACGGCACCTGCTGGGCCCGGTCGTGCAGCACGTAGCGCACGGTCGGCAGGCCGTTCATCGCATTCCAGATGACGACCGGTGAGGACACCGCGACGGCCACCACCACCCCCAGGTACCCCCATGCCGCACGCAGTACATCGCGGCGCCGGGTGACGACGAAGCCCAACAGGCCCGCGGGGAGCACGATCATCGTCAGCTTGCTCAGCATCCCCAGCCCGACCGCCGTCCCCGCCACTAGCCACCACCGAGGGTGCACCCAGAGCGCCCTCCGCGCAGCCAGCAACGCCGCACCCCACCACAGGAACAGGGGGGTCTCTGGCGTGGCCAGGAGCCCGCCGCCGGCCAGCACGGGCGTGATCTGATACACCAGCGCTGCAACCAGTCCCGCCCGCACTCCGAACATCTCCCGGCCCAACTGGAAGAGCGCCAGGGTCGTGGCGATGCCGATGAGGAGCGGTCCCAGGCGGATCCAGAGCCTATCGTCGCCCAGCAGCGTCGTCAGGCGGATCATATACGCAACGAAGGGCGGGTGATCGAGGTAGGACAGCGCCGGAGTCCGCGACCACAGCCAGTAGTAGGTTTCCCCGTCGAGGAGGGGGACCGTAAAGGCCCAGACCAGGCGCATGGCTACGCCGGCGCCGACGACGGCCGCGAGAATCCAGCGGTCGCGCCGGGTCACGGCCGCTTCGTCCACCCGTCGAGCGCCTTGGCCGATCGCCACATCATACCCAGACACAGGTGTCCCCCAGCGAAGTCGCCGTCGTCCTCTTCACCTACTCCCATCCCTGCCTCCTTCACGCGGTGTGGAAGCCCATGCGCCCTCAAGTGGTGGGCTCGACGAGCCCTCCGAGGCGAACGGTGAGACAGCAGCGGCGCGCGCGGACGACGTGGCACGGCAGGCAGACATTCATCCCGGTGAGTCCAGGGATCGAGACCTGCTCGTCGTGATCTCAGAGTAGGTACCGAATAGGTACCGGCAATAGGCTAGCCTGCCGATGTCCCCTCCCACTCCCCTGCCATAGAGTGGGGCCATCACACAGGGATTGAGGGGGGGTCCAGGATGCCAGAACCTCAGCGCTCCTCATGAACGACCTGATTGTCGAGCACCAGCGGGATCTGCTGCGGGAAGCGTCCGCCGAGCGTCGGGCGGGCACCCCGAGGCCCGCGAACTGGTCCGGGGGCAGACGACGCCCCTGGCCCGGCCTGATCCCGGCCGTCCGGCAACTGGCCGTGGCCTGGACGGCTCGCCGGACAGCCCGCTTGACCGTAGGTGTCCTGCTTGCCGTGCTGCTGGCCGCTGCTGGTCAGGGTCGGGCTGAATCCGCAACCATGAGCCAGATCGTCACAGCGCTCGCCGAGAACGTGCTGGGACGGAGTGCCGTTCAGGCGGTGCGGATCTCAACCGACGCGACCGTCGTCATCCGCTGGGAAGCCGCGACGTACCGACCGCGGAACAGCGTCGCCGCCTCCAGAGAACTGCTGTATGACGAAGCGAGCCTGGTGACCGGGGCCATTCTTGGGTCCCTCCGGGACGTCCGCCGCATCACCTTCACGCTGGTGCACGGCGGGCAGGTATTGGCCACAGGCGAGATCGCACAGTCGGGGGACCTGGTGCTGCGGTTTGCACCCCAGCTGGGTGGCGGAATCCACGCGAAGCCTTCGTCTCAACTGAAGGTACCCGTGTCAGGCGGAGGCAGGGCAGAGAGCTTGCTGTGATACGGCGGCTGGCGGCGAATGTCGTCGAACACCGTCACGCGCGGGGAGGCCCGCTCGGTATCCCCGCCCGCGCGTGCAGGAACCGCCGGCCGATCGAGCGAACCGCCTTCCGCTGAAGGGGAGATGGCGTTGTGCCACGGCCAGGGGTGGCCCGTACCGCTCCGGGTTCGCGGGACGACCGCGCCGGCCGCGCGGCGAGGCGCGCGGGCGGCACGCCACCTTCTCACCTGCCAATCCCGCCAACGCCGGTTATCGGCCGATCGCGCGAGATCAATCAGATCGTGGAGCTACTCCGCCGGCCTGAGGTCCGCCTGCTCACGCTGACGGGGCCTCCAGGAGTCGGAAAGACGCGGCTCGCCCTGGCCACCGCCGGGACGCTCGACGACGCGTTCCAGTCGGGCGTGGTCTTCGTCAATCTGGCCCCGATCCGTGACCCGCAGCTGTTCGACCACACCCTCATCCAGACACTTGGGTTGAGACGGTTCCCGAGCCGGCCGCCGCTCGAGCGGGTTGTCCGGCATCTCGCGGACCGGCACATCCTCCTGCTGCTCGACAACTTCGAGCAGGTCATGGCCGCGAGTACGAGCGTGGCAGCCCTGCTGGAAGCGTGCCCCAGGCTCCATGTCCTGGTGACAAGCCGCGAGGCGCTGCGATTGGGCGCCGAGCGCGAGTTTCCCGTCCACCCCTTGGCCTTGCCCCATCAGGACGATGCGACCGATCCTGCCGTCCTGGCGACCGTGCCCGCCGTGGCCCTGTTCGTGGCGCGTGCTCAGGCCGTCCAACCTGAGTTCGTGCTCACCAGAGATAACGGGCTGGTTGTCACAGAGATCTGCAGGCGCCTCGATGGGCTGCCGCTGGCGATCGAGCTCGCGGCCGCCCGGGTCAAAGTGCTGCCTCCGGAGGCGATCCTGGCACGCCTGTCGCAACGCCTCGCCCTCCTCGTGGCGGGCGCCCGCGATCTTCCCGGACGGCAGCAGACCCTTCGAGCCGCGATCGCCTGGAGCGAGGATCTCCTCGAACCGGAGGAGCGCATGGTCCTCAGGCGTCTGGCCGTCTTCGCGGGCGGCTTCACGCTCGAAGCCGCTCAGGCGGTCGCCACGGCGGACCTGTCGGCCGACCCGGTGGCCCTCATCACCAGCCTGGTCAACAAGAGCCTGCTGCAGCACGAGCCCTCGAGGAGCGCCGAGCCGCGCTTTGGGATGCTGGAGACGATCCGCGAGTACGCGTGGGAGCAGGTGACTGTCGCCGGTGAAGCCGACCAGATCCGAAACCGGCATCTCGAGTTCTTCCTTGACCTGGCCGAGCGGGCAAAGGGGGACTGGGGCGGCGACCGACACACGCCCGAGTGGCTCGCGAGCATGGATCGAGAGTACGAGAACCTCCGGTCGGCTCTTGGCTGGGCCTCCGAGCACGTCCATACTGACGCCGAACTGCGTCTCGCCGCCGCCATCTGCCGGTTCTGGAACTTCCGCGGAAACGCGGGTGAGGCCTACAAGTGGATCGACGCGGCGCTCGCCAAAGGCGGTGGGGAGCCGTCGGCGTTGCGCGCGGAGCTCCTCGTCGACGCGGCGTCCCTGGCGCCGGGGGACCAGGAGCGGAAGAGCGCGCTGGAGCGCGAGGCCCTTGCGCTGGCCCGGAGCGCGGGAGACCACGAAACGGTGATTCGCTGCCTGATGAACCTCGGCTTCGCGCACCAGCAGGATCCGCCGAGGGCCAGGGCGTTTCTTGC
Organism: Armatimonadota bacterium; assembly: GCA_037443565.1. Taxonomy (GTDB): domain Bacteria; phylum Sysuimicrobiota; class Sysuimicrobiia; order Sysuimicrobiales; family Humicultoraceae; genus Fervidifonticultor_A. Next base: position 49,341 of record JBBIOB010000018.1, read on the forward strand.
CGAGGGTTTGACGCTCGCGCGCAGCATCAACGACAGACTCCGCATCGGGCTGCTGGTTCAGGTGCTCGGCGTGATCGCGCAGGTGGAGGGCGATCCCGCGCGGGCCGCTCGGCTCTACGGCGCGGCAGAGGCAGCGATCGAGCCGTACGGGTTCTCTTACACACCGTACTCCATAGCGGACCAAACGCTCTTCGGGCAATCGCTCGTCGCGGTCCTCAAGGGCCTGGGGCAGCAGGCCTTCGGGGCCGCCTGGGCCGAGGGCCGGCGGATGCCGCTGGAAGTGGTGGTCGACTACGCGCTCGGGCGCGTGGAGCTCCCGGCTCCCGCGCCGAGCGCGCCGGCGGTGGGAAAGGACGCCGGAACCAGTCCACTCACGTCTCGTGAACTCGAGGTGGCCCGGCTCGTCACACAGGGCCTGTCCAACCGCGAGATCGGCAAGACGCTGGTCATCAGTGAACGCACGGTGGACGCCCACGTCCAGCACATCCTGAACAAGCTCGGCTTCAACTCCAGGGCGCAGATCGCAGCCTGGGTAGCCGTCTCCGGCCGGAATTAGGTACACCCATAGGCCTTTTCACGGATGGCCCGACGCCCCGTCCAACCTACCCTGAGGCCATCACATCTCAGGGGGTGTGGGAAATGGCACACGGAAAGGTGCTTGCACGGGCAAGGCGGTTGAAAGTCGTCGCCGCAGCGGTCCTGGTGGCGCTCGGCAGCTTGTGGATCATGGCGCCGACCAGGTCGCCGCATGGCACCGCGCACGCCGGCTCGCACGGCGTCTTCGTCTTCAGCGAAGAGGTGGCCAAGGGCGTGGAGGTCCGCGGGTTCACCAATAGGGTGATGGTGCGGCAGCCCGGGTACACGGTGGGCGCCATCGCAGCCCGCGACATCCCCACCCACCGGCACCCCGACGGCGACCACATCCTCTACATCGTCAACGGCCGGGGCACCATCACCATGGACGGCGAGCGCGTGGAGTTGCGGCCGGGCACGATCGTGCACGTCCCAAAGGGCGTTGCCCACGGTGTGACGGCCGAGGCCGGCGGCCTGCAATTCGTCGACTTCGCCCAGCCGCCGTTCGATCCGACCAAGATCGAGTGGATCAGATAGGCCGGAAGAGAGGCGAATGCCATGGAGACCGAGACGATCCTCAAGACCATCCGGCTCTGGAAGGACCAGCCGGAGAAGGCGCAGGTCAGGCCGGCGGTGACCGCGCGGGCCGATGGGAGCCAGGCCGTCATCGAGGCAGGCTCATTTTCCTGGCGCGCCGACCTGCCGGCCTCGCTAGGCGGCGTCAATCAGGCCCCCAGCCCGACGCTGCTCCTGCTGGGCGCACTGGCCGGGTGCGCGGTGGTGTTCGTCCGGGACACCCTCGGTCCCCTCCTGAACGTCCCTATCACGGACGTCCGCGCGACAGCGCGCTGCCGGACGGACTTCCGCGGGCTACTGGGTCTGGACGGCGCGCCGCCCGACCTGGGGGGCATCGAGCTCGGCATCGAGATCGTCTCGCCGGACGAGCGGGGCGCGGAGAACGTGTACCAGGCGTGGGTGGAACGCTGTCCCGTCTACCTGGCGCTGGTCAAGCCCATGCAGGTGGCCACGACGATGGAGATCAACCGGAGCTAGGCGGGACCGTCTGAACGTCGCGGTTCACCCGGGCGCGGGCCCCCACGCCGGCATGGGGGCCCGTCCTGCGTCCATGGGGCGTCTGATCCACTATCATAGAGCCAGGTCATGTTCAGGTGTATCCGGCGGTGACGAGCGATCCCCTGGCAAGACGCCTTCGCGCCACCTGGCGGCGGGTCATGCCCCTGCGCGCGTCGAGGCCTCGAGGGACTCGGAGGCGTCCCCGTAATCCGTCTGAGGTTCGCGCGCTGCGTGAGCTCGCGCTGCGAATTGGCAGGCGGACGTTCAACTCGTGGATCGTCCAGACTGCGCCCCGAGTATATCGGCTCACCTCAAGGCGGCAGACCCCATGATCCCCGAGCCGGAGATCCGACGCGCGCGCCACGAGCTCGCGAGGCTCCAGAGTATCGAGAATGTGCTGGAGCTGCAGTTGAGCACCGCCGCGGTCATCAGCCGGCTTATTGCGCAGCTCGGCGATCCTCCGACCGTCGTGGGCGGCTCCGCGGTCTCGTTCTACACCGGCGGAGCCTATCTGTCGCGCGACGTGGACCTTGTGACGAGTCTTCCGGGCCCGCAGATCTGGAGTCTCCTGGAGCAGATCGGCTTCCGACGCCAGAATGGCGCGTGGATCCACGCGGAGACGGACATCGTGGTCGACTTCCCTTCTCCCCCGCTTGCCGGCGACATGTCTCGCGCCGCAACAGTGGAGACCCCACTGGGTCCGATCAGGGTGATCGGGGCGGAGGACCTGCTCATCGATCGGCTGAACGCCGTCGTCCACTGGAAGGACTCCGAAGCGCGCGAATGGTGTGTGACCATCCTGGCGCTGCACTCGGACCTCGACATGCCGTACCTGCGCGAACGAGCCAGGGCGGAAGGCGTCGACGGAGAACTGGAAGCCGTCCTTCAAGAGACTCGCTCGGTACCGTGATCCCGCCAACCGATGAGGCGCAAAGCGGCCTCCTGATCGTCCGCTCAACGTCCACAGTCCACCACCGGCGACTCGCCGCGCCATCCGCCGGAGATCCTTCGCCCAACACCCTCCTGCCCCTCCAGGAGATGGACCGGACTACCTGATCGTGATCGGGTTTGATTCAATCCTCTCAGGCATCTGCGGAAAGGGTCTGAGACAGAATGACACCCGGATCCGAGCCTTGTCCCTGGGTGCGGTGTTGTTCGGGATCCTCCACACCAGCGATCTCGCGGCTGAGCGGTTCGGAATCACGATGCAGTCGGCCCGGCCGCCTTCCACGCGGACCCCGACGACCTCTCGGCCGGCATGGATCAACTGTCCGTCACGACGAACACCGATCGGGTAGTCCGTGATCCTCCCCAGGACCATCCGGACCTCCTCGCCCGGCCGGTAGTGATCCCATTCGGTGCGAAGCAGGATGAGTCTGTTGCGAGCCCCGAGGTCATCGCCGACCCCGGTGGAGGTATCATCCCAAAACCGGCTTGGGCCGACGTCGATGTGCACCATCTGCGCACGATAGTGCCCGACTCCGCAGCAGTCGAGGCGTCGGGCGAACTCCCAGAGTCTCTTGCCGCCGACCCCGTCCATCTCGATGACAAGCCGGACCGTTCCGTCCCCTTCGAAGAAGAAGCGTCCTGGGGCAGCGGCAGCAGCGGCCAGGGACGCGAGTAGGAAGAAGGCACCAGCTGAGAC
>JBBIOB010000019.1:0-52102 GCA_037443565.1 Armatimonadota bacterium
CGAATCCCGCGAGATCGCCGACCACGCCGCCGCCCAGCGCGATGATGGTGTCCGCCCGCGTGAAGTTCTCCTTGCCGAGCGCGTCGATGAGGCTCGCGGCCTGCCGCAGGCTCTTGGCGCGTTCGCCTTCCGGCACGGTGAGCGTGCGGACCGCGTACCCGCAGCCTTCGAGCGCCGCGCTGACCCGGCCGCCGAATCTCCGGGCCAGCGGCCGGTGCGTAACCACCGCCACCCGTCCGGCGGCGCCTAAGCAGCGGAGGTCGGCGCCGGCCAGCGACAACACCCCGGCCCCAACGACCACGTCGTAGGCGCGCTCCCCAAGGTCGACCCGGACGGCACGGCGTGCGCGCGCGAGCCTGCCCAGCACCTCTTCGACCACAGCCTCGACCGGCTGCGTCGCGTCCACCGCGTCCCCGGTCTGCATGTACAGCGGCTCGCGCTCGCGCAGCAGCCGGTCCAGCGATGCCCGTGGGTCGGCGCCCAGCAGAGGACGGCCGGGATCGGCGCCGATCCGCTCGAGCAGCACGGCCACCGGTGCCCGCAGGTAGAACACCGGCCCGGCGGCGGCCAGCGCACGGCGGGTGGCGGCAGACAGGATCGCTCCGCCCCCGGTGGCCACCACGCGGCAACGGCCCCGCAGCGCGCTTCGGACGGCCTCACGCTCCAGCGCCCGGAACCGCGCTTCGCCGGCGTCTCGGAAGATCTCGGGAATCGACCGTCCCTCGCGCGTCGCGATCAGGGTATCGACGTCGACGAACTGCCAGCCGAGCCGCCTGGCCAGTCCCTGTCCCACCTGGCTCTTGCCCGAGCCCATCGGTCCGATCAGCGAAATCACGCGCATCGTCTACACCCACCGGGCCCGCCGACCCCGCCGCCATTCGCGGCGGAGCAGACCGAACGCCAAGCGGTCGTACGCCCGCCCGCCCGCGACGTAGGCCTCGCGGAATCTGGCTTCCTGCCTGAATCCCAGGCGCCGCGCGAGCCGGATCATGCGCCGGTTGCCGCTCCAGGTGCGCAGCCCGATCCGCCTGAGCTCCATCGTCTCGAACAGATAGTCCACCCACATCGCCAGCGCTTCAGTCCCGTATCCCTTGCCCCAGTACCGCGCGCCGTAGATGCCCACCCCCACCTCGAGCCAATCGGTGCGCGCGTCGGCCCAGTAGCGCGCCACGGTGCCGATCGGCGTCCCGGACCGGGTCTCGATGACCATGCGGGTTGGGGGCGCCCCGCGTTCGCGGGCCAGCGCACCCACCTCGCGCGGCAGCCGACGCAGTTCATCCGCCGTGGGCCGTCCCTCCCACGGCGCCTCCCACCGCCACCACGCTCCTCGAGCCATGGCCCGAGTGATCCAGCCCGCGTCCTGAGGCTGGATGTGCCGCAGGTTCACGCGCCCGCCGATGATGGTCAGCGCCGGACCCGGCATCCGCCAACCCTGTCCACTGGTGCCATGCCCATATAGTATGATGGATAAAGTTCTCCAAACCGGCCGCCGTGTCTTGCCCGGACGGCTTGTGCTCCGCGAACCCTGATGCATCCACCCTCCCTTCGGACAGCTCCTGTCCTCTCCACCTGGATCGATGTCGTCCGCTGGAGGGCGCAGCAGCACCCCGACAGGCGCGTGTACGTGTTCCTGGTGGACGGCGAGACCCAGGAAGCCGCGCTCACGTACGGCGGCCTCGACCGCCGGGCGCGCGCGGTGGCCGCCCTGCTCCAGGGGCAGGGCCTCGCGGGTGAGCGCGCGCTACTCGTCTATCCGCCGGGTCTGGACTATATCGTTGCGCTCATGGGCTGCCTGTACGCGGGCGTCGTGGCGGTGCCGACCTACCCGCCGCGGCTCAACCGTCCGGACCCACGCCTGCAGGCCATCGTCGGCGATTCGCAGGCCGCCGCCGCGCTGACGACGGGCGCAATTCTCGCGACGCTCGATCAACGGGTCGTCCACGCGCCGAACATGGCGGCGCTGCGGTGGCTGCCGACCGACGGCATCGACGCCGGTCTGGCCGAGGCGTGGCGAGACCCCAACGTGCGGGGAGACGACCTGGCCTTCCTGCAGTACACCTCGGGATCGACCGCGGCGCCGCGGGGGGCGATGGTCACGCATGCGAACGCCCTGTGCAACGCCGCCATGATCCACACCGCCGTCGACGCGACGACCGACAGCCGCGGCGTGATGTGGCTGCCCCCGTATCACGACATGGGACTGGTCGGCGGCATCCTCCAGACGGTCTACTCCGGCGCGATGACGACGTTCATGTCACCGTTCGCCTTCCTTCAGCGACCCTTGCGCTGGCTGCAGACGATCGCGCGCACCCGCGCCACCCACAGCGGCGGGCCCAACTTCGCGTTCGACCTCTGCGTCAACAAGACTGCGCCGGAGCAACGCGCGGCGCTCGACCTGTCGTCGTGGCGGGTGGCGTTCACCGGCGCCGAACCGGTCCGCCCCGACACGCTGGAGCGGTTTGCGGACGCATTTGCGGTCAGCGGGTTCCAGCGTGAGGCGTTTTGCCCGGCGTACGGGCTGGCCGAAGCCACGCTGCTCGTGACGTGTGGGAAGCCCCCGGGCTCGGCCAGGACACTCGACCTCGACGCCGCGGCGCTGGAGGAGCACAGGGCGGTGCCGGCAAAGCCGGATGCGCCGCGCCGGATGGTCACAAGCTGCGGCCCGCCGCTCGACGGGGAGACGGTGGCCGTCGTCGATCCCACCACCGGGGCCCGATGTCCGCCAGGCCGGATCGGCGAGATCTGGGTGTCGGGTCCCAGCGTGGCGCAGGGATACTGGAACCGGCCGGAGGAGTCGGCAGAGGTGTTCGGCGCGCGGCTGACCGATTCGGGCGAGGGTCCGTTCCTTCGAACAGGCGATCTGGGATTCATGGACGGCGACGAGCTGGTGATCACGGGCCGGATCAAGGATCTGATCATCATCGACGGCCGCAATCACTATCCACAGGACGTAGAGGCCACGGTCGAGCGCGCCGTCGCCGCGGTTCGGACGGCAGGTGTCGCGGCGTTCTCGGTGGACGACGGCGGCGCGGAGCGCCTGGTCATCGTGGCCGAGGTGGAGCGCAATCGCCGCACGGGTGACCCTCAGGACGTCGTGCGGGCGATCCGGCGCGCCGCCGCCGACGAGCACGCCGTCTCTGTGCACGACGTGGTCCTGCTTCGGGCCGGCGGCATCCCCAAGACGTCGAGCGGCAAGATTCAGCGGCACGCGTGCCGGGCCGGTTATCTGGCCGGCACGCTGGACACCCTTCAGCGCGCCCCATGACCGCGGACGCGATTCAGGCCTGGCTCATCGCGCGGCTTGCGGAAGCACTCGAGCTGGATCCCTCGGAGATCGATGTCCATGAGCCCCTGGCCAGCTATGGGCTGGACTCGGTCCGGGCGATCAGCCTTTCCGGCGACCTCGAGGAGTGGCTGGGCCGCCCGCTCTCACCGACGATTGCCTACGAGTATCCGAGCATCGAGTCGCTGGCGCGCTTCCTGGCCGGGGAGCCGGTTCACGGTCCCGCTGTCGCCGCGCCGGTGCCGACGATAGAGTCGGCGGTCGGCCCCGTCGCCGTCGTCGGCATCGGCTGCCGGTTCCCCGGAGCCGACGGCCCCGCGGCGTTCTGGCGCCTGCTGCGCGAAGGCGTCGATGCGATCGCCGAGGTCCCGCCGGACCGCTGGGACATCGACGCGTACTTCGATCCCGATCTTGCGACCCCGGGCAAGATGAACACGCGGTGGGGCGGGTTCCTGAGGGACATCGACCGCTTCGACCCCTATGCCTTCGGCATCTCCCCGCGCGAGGCCGCGCGTATGGACCCCCAGCAGCGCCTGCTCCTGGAGGTGACCTGGGAGGCGCTGGAAGACGCCGGGATCCCGCTCGCGCGCCTGGCGGGCAGCCGCACCGGCGTGTTCGTTGGCATCTCGAGCAACGACTACGGCCTGCTGCAGCTCGCCGACCCCGCGCTCTCCGATCCGCACGCGGGCACCGGGAACGCGCTGAGCATCGCCGCGAACCGCGTCTCGTACCTGCTCGACCTCCACGGGCCGAGCCTGTCGGTCGACACCGCGTGCTCGTCGTCGCTCGTCGCGGTGCACCTGGCCTGCCAGAGCCTGCGGTCAGGCGAGTGCGACATCGCCCTGGCCGGCGGGGTGAACGTCATCCTGTCGCCGGCGATTACCGTCAACTTCACCAAGGCTGGCTTCATGGCGCCGGACGGACGGTGCAAGGCGTTCGACGCGCGCGCCGACGGCTACGTGCGCGGAGAGGGATCGGGGATGGTCGTGCTCAAGCCGCTGGAAGCGGCCCAGGCCGACGGTGACCGCGTCTACGCCGTGATCCGCGGGAGCGCCACCAACAGCGACGGGCGCACGCAGGGCCTCACCGCGCCCAACGCGCGCGCCCAGGCCGACGTGCTGCGGGCCGCGTACCGGCAGGCGGGCGTCGCGCCCGCGCGCGTGCGGTTCGTGGAGTGTCACGGCACAGGCACGGCCCTGGGCGACCCCCTCGAAGCGCAGGCGCTGGGGTCGGTGCTGGCGGACGGACGACCTGACCACCGGCCGCTGACCATCGGCTCGGTGAAGACGAACATCGGCCATCTCGAAGCGGCCGCCGGCATCGCGGCCCTGATCAAAACGGCGCTGGCACTCTGGCACCGGCAACTCCCCCCCAGCCTGCACTTCCGGAGCCCGAATCCGCTCATTCCGTTTGAGGACTTACGCCTTCGCGTGCCGCAGCGACCGGAGTCGCTCGACGACGGCGACGCGCCGCCGGTGGCTGGGGTCAGCGCGTTCGGCTTCGGCGGGACGAACGCGCACGTCGTGCTGGAGGCGCCGCCAACAGTGGACCGGTCGGATGAGGGTGAGACGTCAGGCCACGCCGCACCTCGAGCATATCTGCTCCCCATTTCGGCCCATACAGCGGATGCCGTCCGTTCTCACGCCCGCTCGTACATTGCGTTCCTCCGCGAGCGGCCCGCAGCCGCGCTCCGCGACATCTGCTACACGGCCGCGGTCCGGCGGCACCACCACGACCACCGCCTTGCGGTCGCGGGCGCCACCCCCGACGCGCTGGTGGAGCGGCTCCTGGCCGCGGTCGAAGGACCCACCCCTCAGCCAGGGCGCACGGCGACGCCCGACCGGCGGCCGAAGATCGCCTTCGTGTTCTCGGGACAGGGGCCCCAGTGGTGGGGGATGGGCCGGGAGCTGCTGGCGGCTCATCCCGCGTTCCGGGCCGAGGTCGAGCGCGTCGACGGGCTGCTCGCGGAACAGGCAGGGTGGTCGGTGCTGGCCGAGCTCCTGGCCGATGAGGCGCACTCGCGGCTCGACCGCACCGACGTGGCGCAGCCCGCGCTGCTCGCGATCCACCTGGGCCTGGTTTCGCTGTGGCGGGCGTGGGGCGTAGAGCCCGACGCGGTCGTCGGGCACAGCGTGGGGGAGATCGCGGCGGCGCACGTGGCCGGCATCCTGACCCTCGAAGACGCGGTCCGCGTCGCGCACCACCGCGGCCGGCTGATGCAACGGGCCGCGGGCAGAGGGAAGATGGCGGCCGTCGAACTGCCGCCCGATGAGATCGCGCGGGCCGTCGCCGACCACGGAAACCGGCTCTGGATCGCCGCGGTGAACAGCCCGACGTCGGTGACGGTCGGTGGCGATCCCGAGGCGGTGGACGCGCTCATGCAGACCCTGCGGGCGCGCGGGGTCTTCTGCCGGGAGCTGCGCGTGCACTACGCGTTCCACACGCCCCAGATGGAGCCTCACGACGCCGAGATCGAGGGCGCCCTTGAGGGCCTGCGCCTCTCACCGGCCGCCCGCACAATCGTCTCCACCGTGACCGGCCGGCCAGCCGAACCCGACGACTATGGCCCCGGATACTGGCGGCGAAGCATCCGCGAGCCCGTGCAGTTCGCGTCTGCCGTCGAGGCGCTGATCGAGCAGGGGTGCCGGGTCTTCGTCGAGATCAGCCCCCATCCCGCGCTCGGCGCCGCCGTCGCGCAGTGCCTCCGTCACAGGGGCAGCGACGGCGCGGTTGTCGCCAGCCTGCGGCGGGGCGAGCCGGAAATGCTCGCGATGCTCTCCGCGCTGGGTACGCTGTATTCGCTCGGGACACCGGTAGATTGGCGCGGGGTCTATCCCAACGGAGGCCGTGTGGTCGCGCTGCCGTCCTATCCCTGGCAGCGAGAGCGGTGCTGGAGAGGGCCTTCGGCCGGTGACGCGTGGAGGCGCCTGCCGGGATGGACGCCCGACGGCGACCGGGAACGCACCACCGGCCTGTTGGACGAGCTGTTCTACGATGTGGTGTGGGAACAGCGGGAAGGAACGGTGCCCGACGCGGCGCGCGTGCGTCAGACGGCGCCTGACGCCTGGGTCCTTCTCGCCGACCGCCGGGGCGTCGCCGACGCGCTCGCCGCGCGCATCAGGGCCGAGGGCGGGCGCTGCATCCTCGCCCGCTGGGGCGAGGCGCTCGCGCCATCGGGCCCCGATCACGTCACCCTCCGTCCCGGGCGGCGCGAAGATCTCGACCATCTGCTCGCTCAGATCTCCCCTGAGGACGCGGCCAATCTCGGCGTCGTGCACCTGTGGAGCCTCGATGCGCGGCTCGGTGCACCGCTCAACGACGCCGTGCCGGCCGAACCCGTCGGCGAGGAGAGCGTGCCGTTCGCCGAAGCCCAAGCCCTGGCCTGTGAGAGCGTCGTCCACCTCATCCAGAGCCTGCACCATGCAGGACGGCACGAATCGTCCCGGGTCTGGCTGGGGACATGCGGCAGCCAGGCGACCGCAGCCGATGACCCGCTGCCCGCCCCGGCCGGCGGCCTGACCTGGGGCCTGGGCCGGACGATGGCCGTCGAGCAGGCGCCGCTCTGGGGCGGGTTGATCGACCTCGACCCATCCGCACAGGCCCGCGACGCGGCGCACATGCTGTGGGACGAGATCATGCATCCCGACGGCGAGGACCAGGTCGCGCATCGCGGCGGCCGGCGGCTCGCGGCGCGGCTCGTGCATCGGCGTGCAGCGCCTGTCACCGCGGGCAGTCTCAGGTGGCGGCGGGATGCGAGCTACCTGGTGACAGGCGGTCTTGGCGACCTCGGCCTCGAGGTCGCATCCTGGATGGTCCGGGGGGGCGCGCGCCGGGTGGTCCTGCTCGGCCGCACGCCGCTGCCCCCGCGGGAGGAGTGGTCCGCGGCGGACACGGCGAGCCCGACCGGGCGGCGCGTCGCCGCCATCCGGGCGCTCGAGGCCTCGGGCGCCAGCGTGCACGTCGCGCGCGTGGATGTCCGCAGCCCGGCGCAGGTCCGGGCGTTCTTCGAGCGCTTCCGCCGGGAGGGCTGGCCGCCGATCCGCGGGGTCATTCACGCGGCCGGAACAACCCGTCTGCGAGCCGCGCTCGAGACAGACCGTGAAACGCTCGATGCGGTGCTCGGGCCCAAGGCCTGGGGCGCGTGGCTGCTGCACGAGTTCCTCGCCGACGCCGAGCTCGACTTCTGCGTGTACTTCTCGTCGCTGTCGGCGCTGCTTGGGTCACCGCGCCTGGGCGGCTACGCGGCCGCGAACGCGTTCCTCGACGCGCTGGCGCACCACAGACGGGGACAAGGCCTGCCGGGGTTGAGCATCAACTGGGGCTTGTGGGGAGAGACCGGGATGGCCGCAAGGCAGCAGCCGGGCGCCGCGGCCTCGGCGTGGGCCGGGATGAGTCTCGGGACCCGCGAGGCGCTGGAGGTGATGAATACCCTCCTGGAGACCGCCGTTCCGCAGGCGGGCGTCTTCCGGTTCGACTGGGCTCTGTGGCGGCAGGCCTATCCCACGGCGGCGACGGCCCCCTATGTGAGCAGGGTCGCAGACGTCCCGCCAGCTGGCGCTGCACTGGCGCCGTCGCCCCTTCGCCTCGACCGGGTCTCGCTGCGCGCCGCCGGGCCGGACGGGCAGCGACAGGCCGTCGAGGCATTCCTGCGCGACCAGGTTGCCGCGGTGCTGCAGATCCCGGTGGCGCGGCTGGACGTGCACAGACCGCTGGCCGCGCTCGGCCTGGACTCCATGATGGCGGTCCAGCTCAAGAACCAGATCGAGGACGCCCTTGGGATCGAGGTGGCCCTGGTCAGGTTTCTCGAGGGGCCCAGCATCGCGGAGATTGCGCAGGTGCTCAGCGACGATCTGGCGGCGGCGGTGCGGGAGGCCGGGCCCGATCTGCTCGGGCAGCAGGCCCGGACCCCGGTCGAGGAATGGCCTGTCTCGCACGGCCAGCGGGCGTTGTGGTTCCTCCAGGAGTTTGCCCCGCACTCGGCAGCCTACAACGTCAACCTGGCCGCGCGGATCCGCTCGCCGATCGATGTGGACGCCGTGCGCCGGGCATTCCAGGATCTGGTGGACCGGCACGCGGTGCTGCGCGCGACGTTTCCCAGCCGGGACGGGCTGCCCGTGGCCGTCATCCCGGTGCATGCGACGGTGGCGTTTACCGTGATCGACGCCTCGACGTGGGATGAAGCGCAGGCCAGGACCGCGCTGGTCGAGGACGGACACCGCCCGTTCGACCTGAAGGCCGGGCCGGTCTTCCGCGTCACGCTGTACACCCGCGGGCCGCGCGATCACCTGCTGCTGATCAGCGTCCACCACATCGTGTATGACGCCGCGTCGCTGGTCGTCCTGATGGACGAGCTGGGCGCGCTCTACGCCGCCGCGGCCGCGGGCCGCCCCGCACAGCTCCCGCCGCCCCAGGCGCAGTACGTGGACTACGTCCGGTGGCAGCAGGAGATGCTGAACGGCCCCGACGGCGAGCGGCTGTGGGCCTACTGGCACCACGAGCTGGCCGGTGAACTGCCCGACCTGGCCCTTCCGACGGACAGGCCGCGGCCGCCGGTCCAGACGTTCCGGGGCGCGGCGCACGTCTTCCACGTCGACGACGACCTCACGGGCCGCCTGAAGGCCCTCGCCTCGTCCTCCGGGACGACGCTGTTCGTGGTGCTCCTGGCCGCGTTCCAGGCGCTGCTCCACCGCTACAGCGGCCAGGACGACCTCCTCGTCGGGGTGCCGATGATCGGCCGGACGCTGCGAAAGTTCCACGCCACGGTCGGCTATTTCATCAATCCCGCGGTGCTGCGGACCGACCTCTCCGGCGATCCAACGTTCGCCGAGCTCATGGCCCAGGCGCGGCGGCGCACCCTGGGCGCGCTGACGCACCAGGAGTACCCGTTCTCGCTGCTCGTGGAGCGTCTGCAGCCGGACCGCGACGCCAGCCGGTCCCCCCTGTTCCAGGCGATGTTCAACATGCCGAGCGCCCTGCGGCTCGATGCACGGAGCCTCTCGCAGTTTGTGCTGGGCGAAGCCGGCGGACGCCTGAGGCTCGGGGGGCTCGACCTCGAGTTGTTTCCGATCGAACAGCACACCGCCGAGTTCGACCTGCTGCTGACCATGACGGAGTCCGGCGGCCGCCTGGCCGGGTCGCTGCAGTACAGCACCGATCTCTTCGACGCGGCCACGATCGAGCGGATGACCGGCCACTTCCTGACCCTGCTGGGCGGGATCGCCAACGATCCGTCAAAGCGGACCTCCGCGCTGCCGCTGCTCTCCGACGCCGAGCGCCGGCGGATCCTCGTCGAGTGGAACGCGACCGAGCGGCCCTATCCGCGCGACGCGGCGCTCGCGCCGCTCTTCGAGGCCCAGGTCGCGCGGATGCCCGACGCGGTCGCCGCGGTCTGCGGGGACCGGCGCGTCACCTACCGCGAGGTGAACGCGGCCGCGAACCGCCTGGCCCGGTTCCTGGCGGCCCGCGGGGTCGGCCGCGACGTCGTGGTGGCTGTGCTGGCCGAGCGGAGCATCGAGTTCCTCACCGCGATCCTGGGGGTCTTCAAGGCCGGCGGCGCCTACCTGCCGCTCGATCCCCGGCATCCGGCGCCGCGGCACGCGCAGGTGCTCGCGCAGAGCCGCGCGCCGCTGGTGCTGGTCGCGCGCGGGTTCTTGCCTGTGATCGAAGAGGCGTGCGGCGCGGTCGCTGAGGTGACGATCGAGGTACACGCGCTGGAGGACGCCCTGGCGGCCGCGCTGCCCGACCACAACCTGGGGTTTCCTGGTGCACCCGGCGACCTCGCCTACGTGATCTTCACGTCGGGCTCCACCGGGACGCCGAAGGGCGCGATGGTGGAGCAGCGCGGGATGATCAACCACCTGTACGCCAAGGTGGGCGACCTGCGCCTGACAGGCGCCGACGCGATCGCGCAGACCGCCTCGCAGTGCTTTGACATCTCCGTCTGGCAGTTCTTGGTGGCGCTGGTCGTCGGCGGCCGCGTCCACATCTACGGCGACGACACCGCGCGCGACCCGATGGCCCTGCTCGATGCGGTCGACGCGGACGGCATCACCGTGCTGGAGACCGTCCCCTCGCTGCTCCTCACGATGGTCGAGGGCGTCGCGGTGCGGGGGGCCGACCGCCCCCGCCTGTCGACCCTGCGCTGGATGGTGCCCACCGGCGAGGCGCTGCCGCCCGAGGTGTGCCGGGGCTGGCTCCGCCTCTATCCCGAGATTCCGCTCGTGAACGCCTACGGCCCGACCGAGTGCTCCGACGACGTGACGCACCACTTCATCTTCAATCCCCCGGATGCCGACGTGCTGCACATGCCGATCGGCCGGCCGATCGCGAACACCCGGCTCTACATCCTTGACGCGCATGTGCAGCCGGTGCCGGTCGGTGTGATCGGCGAGCTGTGCGTGGCCGGCGACGGCGTGGGGCGGGGATACCTGCACGATCCGGCGCGGGCCGCCGCCGTCTTCGTGCCCGATCCGTTCGCCGCGGAGCCCGGGGCGCGCATGTACCGGACCGGCGACCTGGCCCGCTTCCTGCCGGACGGCACCATCGAGTTCCTGGGGCGCCGCGACCACCAGGTCAAGATCCGGGGCTTCCGGATCGAGCTGGGCGAGATCGAGTCGGTGCTCGACCGGCATCCCCAGGTGCGGGACTGCGCGGTCGTCGCGCGCGACGAAGGATCGGGACGCAAGCGCCTGGTGGCCTACGTCGTGCCCACCGACGGGATGCCCTCGACCGCGGACCTGCGCGGATATCTCAAGGAGCGCCTGCCCGACTACATGGTCCCCTCGGCGTTCGTGGCGCTCGACGCGTTGCCCCTGACACCCAACGGCAAGGTCGACCGCCGGGCGCTGCCCGCGCCCGAGGCGGGTGAGGTCGAGACCGACGTCGCGTACGTCGCTCCGCGTACACCGACCGAGGCCGCGCTGGCGGCGATCTGGACCGACCTGCTGGGCCTCCCCCGCGTGGGCATTCACGACAACTTCTTTGCCCAGGGCGGCGACTCGATCCTGAGCATCCGCATCCTGGCCCGCGCCGCGCAGGCGGGCCTCGGCCTGACGCCCACGCAGTTCTTCCAGCACCAGACCGTGGCCGAGCAGGCCGCGGCCATCGACGCGGCGGCCGGCGCCACAATCGCCGGGGAGCCAAGCGCTGCAACCGAAGCCCCAGGCGCTGCCGATCTCATCAGCGACGCCGATCGGCAGGCCGTCCTGTCCGCGCTGGGCCCGGCGGCCGGCGAGGTTGAAGACCTCTATCCCCTCACCCCGATGCAGGCCGTGATGCTGGCCCAGACGCTGCGCGGGCGCGGCTCAGGCGTCTATGTCGAGCAGTTGAGCTGCACCGTGCGCGGCGCGTTCGACGCGGCCGCCTTTGAGGACGCCTGGCGGCAGGCCGTCTCGCGGCACGCCGTCCTGCGCACCCAATTCCTCTGGGACGGACTCAGTGAACCCGTGCAGGTCGTCATGCGCGATGCCGTCCCCCGTTGGGAGCACCACGGCATCAGCGGCGCGTCGCCCGACGCCCGCAGGGCAGAGCTCGAGCGCTACTTGCGCGCCGATCTGATGCGGGGATTCGACCTGGCGGAGGCGCCGCCGCTGCGGTTCGCGCTCTTCAGGCTCGCACCCGACGCGCATCACTTCGTCTGGACCATCCACCACCTACTCCTGGATGCGTGGTCCGGCGGCGTGCTGCTCCGCGAGGTCTTCGACCTGTACGCGGCGGCGCGCAGCGCCCGACGCGTGTCCCTGGACCCGCCCCGCCCCTACCGGGAGTATGTGGCCTGGATACGGCAACAGGACCCCGCCGCCGCTGAGGCGCACTGGCGGCAGGCCTTTGCGGGGTACGCGGTGGAGGTCGCGGGCTCCACATGGCCGGGACCGACGCAAGAACATCCCGACGGCCTCCCATACGGCGAGGCCCGCGCGCTGCTGCCGGAGAGCGCCACCGCGGCACTGCAGGGGCTGGCCCGCGCGACCCGGCTGACGCTCAGCACGATCGTGCAGGGCGCCTGGGCCCTCGTCCTCGGCCGGCGCACTGGACGCGACGACGTCGCCTTTGGTGTAACAACCTCGGGCCGACCGGCAGGCCTGGCCGGTGTGGAGTCGATGGTCGGCCTGTTCATCAACACGCTGCCGCTGCGCGCGCGGCTCGACCCCCAGGCTTCGGCGGTGACCTGGCTGCGGCGCTTGCAGGACGAGCAGGCCGCGACGCGGCGCTTCGAACACACGGCGCTCGACAACATCCACCGGTGGATCGGGGTGCCCGAAGACCGGCCGTTGTTCGAGAGCGTCCTGCGGTTCCAGAACTTTCCGGCCGACGCCGCGCTGCGCGCGCGCATCGGCAGCCTGCGCCTGGACGACGTCCGCTTCACCGACATCTGGGCCTATCCGGTCTGTCTGGTCGCCGAGCCACAGGAGACGCTCGCACTCGCGGTCACATTCGATCGCCGGCGCATCACACCCCAGACCGCCGGCGCGCTGCTGGAGGACCTTCAGCGCGTCCTGCTCCGACTGACGGCCGCGCCGGAGGTGCGGGTGAGCAACCTGCAGCGCGCCGTGGAGGCCAAGCCGTGATCCTCGGTCGCGACGAGGTCCACGTCTATACGGTCCGGCTCGATCAGGCGCCGCCGGAGCGGCACCTGCAGGCTGTCCTGTCCGTGCACGAGCGCGCGCGCGCGTCTGCCTACGTCTTCGCGCGCGACGCCCTGGCGTTTGCTACCACCCGCGGCGCGCTTCGGGTCATCCTCAACCGGTACCTGGGTGCGGACCCCAGCGAAATCGCGTTCCAGGGCGGCCCACAGGGCAAGCCCTCCCTGGCCCCGCCGTGGGATGAGGGCGGCCTGCGTTTCAACGTGTCACATTCCTGCGACGTCGCGCTGATCGCGGTCGCCCGGGATCGAGAGGTCGGCGTCGATGTCGAGCGCCTCCGTGACGGTGTCGATCTCGAGGGTATCGCGCGGCGGTTCTTCTCGCCGACAGAGGTGTCGGCGCTGCTGGCGCTGCCCCAGCACCACCGGCAGGAGGCGTTCTTCTCCTGCTGGACGCGAAAGGAAGCCTACATCAAAGCGCGTGGCAGCGGGCTCTCCATGCCGCTCGACGGGTTCGACGTCTCTCTGGCGCCGGATGCTCCAGCGGCATTGCTGACAACGCGGCCTGACCCGATGGATGCGACACGGTGGAGTCTCTACAGCTTCGATCCTGCGCTAGCATATCGCGCCGCGCTCGCGGTGGAACGGGCCGCGCGAGATCCGTCGGTCACGCGTCTGGCCTCTGCAAGGTAGGCCCGTACTCCGCCACCCTACGGGCCATCGCCTGGACCGTCCGGAAAGCCCGGCCGAGGTCGAACTCCGCGAGGTCCCGCTCGCGCAACACAGGCTTCAATTGCGCCTCTACCTGGCGGCGAAGCGCCTCCACACGTGCCGCAGAGGTATCTACCGGATCGGTCCCCGGAACTTCCAGCTTCTGACGAACCAGCAAGAGCAGCTCGTCGCTGGCGATGTCGACTTCGAGCGTCCGGGTGGCGTAGTCGATGTCGTAGAAGTCGCGGATTGCCGCCTCGCGGCGCGTCAGCGCGGCCCGGAACTTCTCGGCGTACGCCTCTATCTTGGAGATGCATTTCAGCATCGTCGGTCCGAGGATTGATCCGCCGGAAATTGGGTCAAGGAGAATGGTCCGCGCCGCGCCTGTGATCATAGGTGTCAGCATGGGCTCGCGAAGCGCGATCTCGATGCGAATAACGTCCTCCTGGCGGGTCAGCACGGAATCATAGCCAATAGCGGCCAGATACTGCCGCGAGCTGTCCGCCCCGGTCAGCGGCTCAAGCGTCCGGAACACAGGACGTCTGGCCGGCAGCGCTCGGAGGGCGTCTCGGATTGGGGCTGCGTGCGCGCTGCGCTCCTCGCGACGCGCAGTACTTGCCATCGGCACCGCAAAGTCCAAGTCCTCGCTCAGGCGATAGAACACGGCGTGTACCTTGGCCAGGCACGTTCCACCCTTGAAGACCAACGTGTCACTGGTAGCCGCAAGATAGTCCAACAGAAGAGTACAGAAGTAATCCCTTTCGATGAGCCGCGGCGCAAACGCGGTCTCCACCGCGGTGAAATTCACTGCGGCCAGGAACAGATCGTGATCTTCATGCAGACGCTGTTCAGCCGATCCTGCGCTCGTCATTGACCACCACGCCCCAACGGCGGTTGACGACCCCACGCCTGGGCTCGGTCGGGATCCACGGGATGAGACTGGTAGTCCGCCTGAGGCCCCGTTCGAGTCTGCGCAGAAGACGCGCCCCGACACCTTCAGATTCCAGCAGCGCCCCCATGCGCCGAATCGTGCCCTGGTTGCCGTACCGCAGGGTGAGCCTGACCAAGTCAACAGGCGGAACTCGTTGCGCCGACAGCTCGTCCCGAATCCACCCATACGCGCGAGGCAGGCTATTGAACCGCGCCCAATCGTACACGGCGTCAACAAGTGTCCGTACACGCGAGGAGTAGATGGCGGTTTGGCCATCGGGAGTCGTGAATGCCTCCGTTTCGCCGAGGCGCCCGTCGGCTACCTTGATCAGGGTGAGAGCGACGACTCCGATGGTCCGCTCGCCCGACACGCGGTTGTTATACGCGTAGACCCGCGTCGGAATTTGCGCGTCAAATCCATAGCGGTTGAATGCGTTCGGCCCGCAGATCTGGTAGCGCGCGCGCTGATCCTCCATTAGGGTATTCAACGCGAGCACCTCGTCCGGGGTCCACTTGCCGCCGAGTGGGAGTTGAGGAGGCAGGAGGTAGAGACCGGGGCGCACCCGGGCGATAAGCCCCGCACGGGCCAGACGATAAAGGAGCTTGCGCTCCTGCTCACGGTCAAGGCGCAGCGGGCCGGTCAGTTCGCCTGTGCGGACCGTCCGCAGCCTGCGCAACTGCGCGTAGGAGAGCAGCAGCGTCTCGAGTCGCCCCAAGCGGGTCTTCATGGTTGTATTCTACTTCGTCTAAATGCCCTGACAAGGCATCTAGGCGAATCAGAAGATACTACTCCCGCAGCGCTCTCTTGACCTCGACCACAAACGCCTCGTACGCCTGCCGCATGTGCGCGATCGCGTCGCCTCCGAACTTCTCCAGGAAGGCGTCCGCCAGCACGAGCGCCACCATGGCCTCGCCGATCACCCCAGCCGCCGGCACCGCGCACACGTCGCTGCGGACCACCACCGCCTCGACCGGCTCCTTCGTGCGCAGGTCCACCGAGCGCAGCGGGGTGCGCAGCGTGGAAAGCGGCTTCATCGCCGCCCGGACGACCAGCGGGTCGCCGGTCGTGGTGCCGCCCTCTATGCCGCCCGAGCGGTTCGTCTCGCGGTAGAAGCCGCGCGCGGCGTCGTAGGAGATCTCGTCGTGCGCGCGGCTGCCGGGGGTGCGCGCCACCTCGAAGCCCAACCCGAACTCCACGCCCTTGATCGCGTTGATCGACATGAGCGCCGCGGCCAGGCGCGCGTCGATCTTGCGGTCCCAGTGGACGTAGCTACCCAGCCCCGGCGGCAGGCCGAGCGCCACGACCTCGAACACCCCGCCGAGCGTG
This sequence comes from Armatimonadota bacterium, assembly GCA_037443565.1. Taxonomy (GTDB): domain Bacteria; phylum Sysuimicrobiota; class Sysuimicrobiia; order Sysuimicrobiales; family Humicultoraceae; genus Fervidifonticultor_A. Next base: position 15,832 of record JBBIOB010000019.1, read on the forward strand.
TCGCCGCGCTCGCCCGCGGCATCGATGGTCGCCTTCATGCGCGCTTCGGCTCCCGGATCGACGCAGCGGACGGCCGAGGCCTCGGCCAGCGCCGGGATCTCCTCCCAGCGCTCGGGCCGGTTTCCGATCGTCTCGCCGCCGATCTCGGTGACGTGGCTGAAGAGCCGGACGCCGAACTCCTCGAGCAGCTTGCGGCACAGGGCCCCGGCGGCGACCCGCGCGGCGGTCTCGCGCGCGCTCGACCGCTCGAGCACGCGGCGCACCTCGTCGAACCCGTACTTCAGCGCGCCGACCAGATCGGTGTGCCCCGGCCGAGGCCGCGTGATGTCGGGCTCGTCCTGGCGCCAGTCGCGGTTGCCGATCCACAGCGCTACGGGCGCGCCGATCGTCTCCCCGCGGATCACCCCCGAGACGATCTCGGCGCGGTCCTGCTCGATCTGCATGCGGCCGCCGCGGCCGTAGCCGAGTTGCCGGCGGGCCATCTGGGCAGTCAGGTAGTCCTCGTCAATGGGCAGGCCCGCCGGCAGCCCCTCGAGGACCGCCACCAACGCACGCCCGTGAGACTCGCCGGCAGTGAGAAATCGCAGGATGCGCAGCATGCTATCACAATACGCCAACGCGCCCGGTCTCCCTGTGCCGGGAGGGAGCCTCCGGCGCGCCGTGGAAGGCACGGCCGTGCTCACCCCGCGCCGGCGCGTGCTCTATGCCTTCGGAACCTTCGGCTCGAGCCTGCTGCAGCAGACCGTGCTGCTGTGGGTGTTCTACTACTACGCGCCGCCGCCGTCCGAGGATCTGCCCGCGCGCGTCGCGCCCGCGCTGTTGGGCCTGGCGATGGGCATCGGCCGATTGGTCGACGCCCTGGTGGATCCACCGGTGGCGCACTGGAGCGACCGCTACCGCGGCCCCGGCGGCCGCCGCCGCCCGTTCATCCTCGTCGGCGCCCCGCTCTCCGCGCTGGTGTTCGCGCTGATCTGGCGGCCGCCCGACGCGGCGCCGACCACCGCGAACTTCGTCTACCTCAGCGTGCTGCTCGGAGCGTTCTTCCTGCTGTTCACGCTCGTCCTCAACCCGTACATGGCCCTGCTGCCCGAGGTGACGCGGCCCGGCCGCGACCGCGTGCAGACCGCGGCTTGGCAGGCCGTCTTCACGCTGACCGGCACCGGGGTGGCGTTCGTCGCGTCCGCGCAGCTGGCCACCCGGATCGGCTTTCCCGCCATGGGCCTGGCGCTCGCCCCCATCGGAGTCCTGCCGATGCTGCTCGCCGCGTTCGCGGTCCGCGAGCATCCCCCCGACGAGGCGCGCCTGGCGTTCATGCCGGCGCTGCGGGCGGTGTTCACCAACCCGCGATACCGCGTCTTCATCACCGGATTTGCACTGCTGTGGCTGGGGCTCTCCATGGTCAACCTGGCCATGGCGTTGATCGTCACGGTGCTCATGGGCCTGCCGCGCTCCGCGGTCGGCACGGTGCTGGGCGTCGGCGTGGCGGCAACGATCCTGGCGACGCCCGTGATCGCGGCCGCGGCGCACCGCCTGGGCACCCACCGCACGCTGCTCGGCGCGATGGCGCTTGCCGCCGCGGTGGTCCCGCTGCTCGCGACGATCGGCCTGTGGCCGGTCCCGCTCAGCCCGATGATCCAGGGGTACATCGTGGTGTTGCTGGCGAGCCCGTGCCTGGCGGCGCTGTTCACGCTGCCCAACGCGCTGCTGGCCGACATCGCCCAGGCCGTCGCCCGGGATCACGGCCAGCGGATCGAGGGCATGTTCTTTGCCTTTCAGGGATTGATCCTCAACGCCTCGACCAGCCTGTCGTCGGTGCTGCTGGGCGGGGTGCTGGGCGCGTTGGGCTACCCGCTGGGCCTGCGGGTGGTGCCGGTGCTGGCGGCCGGCTTTGTCATCGCCGGCGCTGCCGTGTTTGCGCGGTATCCGTCCGAACCGTCACGCGAAGGGGTGCGGCGTGTCGTCGGCCAGGTGTGACGTCTCGTTCATGACCACGAGCCGCGTCGACGCGCCGTCCACTTCGACGATATTGATGCACGCGTTGCTCTGACGGATGCGCCAGTAGGACGACAGCGGCGCCCCAAGCACCGCGAGTAGGATGGTCTTGTTGACACCGCCGTGGGCGACGACGGCGATGGTCTCGCCCGGGTGCGCCCCGGCCAGGTCGAGGAACGCGGGCACCGCCCGCGCCGCCACATCGGCCAGGCTCTCCCCTCCGGGCATCCGCACGCTCTCGGGCGCATTCCACCAGGCTTCCAACCGCTCGCCGTCCTGATCGCGCACGTCGTCGAGCAGGAGGCTCTCCCACTCGCCCTGGTCGATCTCGGTCAGACCGGGCACCGGGCGCACCGTCAGCCGGTGCGCCTCGGCCAGGGGGCGTGCGGTCTCCTGCGCGCGGGCCAGTGGGCTCGAATAGAGCGCGCGGAGCGGGACGGCCCGCAGGGCCGTCGCGAGCGCCTGCACCTGCCGGATACCCCGCTCGCTCAACGGCGCGTCGAGCTTGCCCTGCAGGCGGCGCTCGGCGTTCCATGTGGTCTCGGCGTGCCGGATGAGGTAGATCGTGGTGGTCGACATGCCGCGGTCCATCATAGCAGGTCGGCGCGGGAGGGTAACCGGGATCGCCGGCGTATCCTTAACAAATGGGCCGCGCGGGTCCGTCGGGCCCGCGCGCCACGGAGGACGTCCGTCTGGGCACATTCCTGGTTCGCCGCCTCATCCTGACAGTTCCCACGGTCCTGGGCGTGCTGCTGGCCGTGTTCCTGCTCATCCGCCTGGTGCCCGGTGACGTCGTGGATCAGCTCATCGGCCTCGAAGCGGCGATCTCGCCGCGGCGGGTCGAGGAACTGCGCCGCCTGTTCGGCCTCGACCGGCCGCTCCCGGTGCAGTTCGGCGAGTACCTGGGAAGCGTGGCCCACGGGGACCTGGGGAGGTCGTTGCGCAGCGGCCAACCAGTGGGCCCCGAGCTTGCCCGGCGCTTCCCGGTCACGATCCAGCTCTCGCTGATGGGCCTGACGGTAGCGCTGGCCATCGGCCTGCCCATCGGGATCCTGGCCGCGGTGCGGCGCGGCCGGAGGGCCGACTACATCGCCACCGGGTTCGTCTTGCTGGGCCTCTCCGTCCCGTCGTTCTGGCTGGCCATCCTGCTCATCCTCCTGTTCGCCCTCCGGCTGGGGTGGCTGCCGCCGACGGGCTACGTGGCGCCCGGTGAAGATCTCGCCGGCAACCTCCGGCACATGCTGCTGCCGGCGCTGTCGCTGGGGCTGGTCCTGGCCGCGGCCAGCACGCGCATCGTCCGCAGCAGCCTGCTCGAGGTGCTGGGCCGGCACTACATCCGCACCGCGCGGGCCAAGGGCCTGCGAGACGCCGCGGTCGTCATGCGGCATGCGCTGCGCAACGCCCTGATTCCGGTGGTGACCGTCATCGGCCTGCAGTTCGGAACGCTGCTCGGCGGCACGGTGATCATCGAGCAGATCTTCGCCCTCCCCGGCATCGGCCGCTACGCCCTGGAAGGCATCAACCTGCGCGACTATCCGGTGGTGCAGGGCGCGGTGCTGGCCATCGCGCTCGCCTTCACGCTGGTGAACCTGATCGTCGACCTGTGCTATGGCTTCCTCGACCCTCGCATCCGTTACGGTTAGCTGGACGCCGGCCCGCCGATCCGGGGTGGGCGGCCGGCTGTTGCGCCATCCGAGCGCCCGCATCGGCGGCCTGCTGCTCGTCCTCGTGATCGTTGGAGCGGTCTTCGCGCCGGTGCTGACGCCGCACGACCCGATCAGGATCGCGCCCGAGCTGCGCCTGGGGCCGCCGAGCCGCGCGCACCCGCTGGGCAACGACCTCTACGGCCGCGACGTGCTCGCCCGCGTCCTCTACGGCGGCCGCATCTCGCTGGCGGTCGGCGCGCTCTCGGTCAGCCTGGCGCTCGCCACCGGCGGGACGACGGGCGCGCTCTCAGGCTTCTGGGGCGGCTGGTTTGACGCGATCACCATGCGGATCTCCGACGTCCTGCTCGCGTTCCCGGCGATCCTGCTGGCGATCGGCCTGCTCGCGTTCCTCGGCGGCGGCTTCTGGAACGTCGTGCTCGCGATCGCGATCATCTATGCCGCGCCCATGGCCCGGGTGGCTCGCGCCGCCGTCCTGGCCGTGCGCCACGAAGAGTACGTGGACGCGGCGACGGCGCTGGGCTCGGGCGACGGCCGGATCTTGCTCCGGCACATCCTCCCCAATGCCGTCGCGCCGGTGGTCGTGGAGAGCACCCTGCGCCTGGCGCTCGCGATCCTGGCTGAGGCCGCGCTGTCGTTCCTGGGCCTGGGGACGCAGCCGCCGGCGCCCACCTGGGGGCAGATGATCGCCGAGGGCCGCACGGTGATGTCGTACACGCTGTGGCCGGCGGTGGGCCCCGGCCTGGCGATCACGCTGACGGTGCTCGGGTTCAACCTGTGCGGGGATGGCATTCGCGATGCGCTCGACCCGCACACGCATGCAGGATAGCGAACGGCACAGACATCACGCAGGGGGTGGAGAAGATGCGTAACGTCTTGGTCGTCCTCATCGTGGCGGTGATGCTCATACCGGCGTTCCAGGCCGCGGGCGTCATTCCCGACTCGTTGACGCCGGCCGCGGCGCAAGCCCCGGGGCCCCGGTACGGCGGCACGCTGCGGATCGGCATGCAGACCGATCCAGTCGGCCTCGATCCCCACCTGTCCACGGCCACGGCGAGCAAGAACATGCTCGAGCACATCTACGACACGCTGGTGTTCGTCAGCCCCGATGGGCGGTTCATCCCGGGGCTTGCCGAGTCGTGGGGGACCTCCGCCGACGGCCTCACGTGGACCTTCTCGCTGCGGCGCAATGTGAAGTTCCACAACGGGCGGCCGATGGTCGCCGAGGACGTCGTGTACTCCATCAACCGGATCCGCGACCCCCGGACGCGCTCGCCGTGGGCCGGCAACTACGCCGAGGTCGACACCATCACCGCGCCTGATCCCCACACGGTCGTGTTCCGGCTGAAGAAGCCGTTCGCCCCGCTCCTGGCGAAGCTCGGGTCCTCGGTGCTCCAGGGAGCGATCGTCGCCCGTGAGGTCGCGGAGCGCGACGAGATGCAGACGACCCCGGTCGGCACCGGGCCGTTCCGCTTCATCGGCTACACGCCCCAGCAGCGGATGACCCTGGTGCGCAGCGGCGACTACTGGGAAACCGACGCCACGGGCCGCCGCCTGCCCTATCTCGACCGGATCGAGTTCGTGTTCTTCCCGGACGCGATCGCGCGCGCGACCGCGATCCGCACCGGCGCGGTCGACCTCATCGAGTACGTGCCGTCCTCCGAGGTGCGGACGCTGCGCGCCGATCCCAACGTCAGCGTGATCGGCGGGCCGTCGGCGAACTTCCGGTCGATCTACATCAACAACGCCATGGCGCCTTTCAACAACCCCAAGGTCCGCCAGGCCATGGCCTGGGCGATCCACCGCAAGGAGATCATCGACACCGCGCTGTTCGGCGTGGGCGGCATCGACGCCACGGGGTTCGTCATCCCCCCCGGTAACTTCTACGCGGTCAGCCGCGTGGTCTACGACAAGGTGGACCTGGACCGGGCCAAGCGGCTCCTCTCGGAGGCGGGGCATCCCAACGGTTTCGAAGCCGACCTCTACGTGACGAGCACCTACGACTTCCTGCGGACGCCCGCCGAGATCCTCCAGGCGCAGCTCGCCCGCGCGGGCATCCGGCTGCGGATCGTCGCCGCGGACTGGAGCGTGTACCTGCCGACCGTGGCAGCGAAGCGCTACGCGCTCACGATCCTGGGTACCTCGGGACAGGTCGATCCGGACGACTACCTCTACAACAACTTCAAGACGGACGACCGCCGGAACTTCGTCAACTTCTCCGACGCGACGTTCGACCGGCTGGTCGAGGAGGGGCAGACCGTTGTCAACGAGGCGCAGCGCAAGCGGATCTATGATCAGGCGCAGCTTCGCGCGCTGGAGCTTGTGCCGATGGTCATGCTGTTCCACTCAACGACGTTCGAGGCCGCGCGGCGGCACGTGCAGGGCTTCGAGCACCAGATGAACCAGTCGTACCTGACCCTGCGGCGGACCTGGGTCCAGCCTCGCTGAAACGATGGGCGAAGGCCGGGGTTACGGCGAGCCGTGCTGCAGCAGCCGCGCCAGGGTGCGGAGCTGACCCAGGTGGTACGCCAGGTGCTGGACCGCGTGCAGCAGCGCCCCGGCCTTCGTCTCCCGCACGGCGCCGCGCGCCCGCTGGACCTCGACCTCGTGCAGCAGATCCGCGGCGGATAGCCCTTCGAGGACCTCCCGCGTCGTCGCGGCCACGCGCTCCAGGTCCGCGAGCAGCTCGTCCCTGCGGACCGGCGCCGCCTCGAACTCGGCGTCGCGCTTGCGGTGGGCGGGCCGGCCACCGGCGACCTCGCCGATCCAGTACCGCTCCGAGCCGGCCAGGTGTTTGAGCAGAATGCCGACGGTATTCCGCAGGCCTGGGACGGCGCGGTTGACCATCTCGTCCGAGAGCGGCGTGACCGTCTCGACCACCTGCCGCCGCAGGTCGTCGATCATACGGGCGTACGGTGCCACGTGCGGATCCATCGGTCACCTCCCTAAAGGGCCTTTTCGACGATCACCAGCCCGTCGGGGCACCAGGGGTGTGGGACGAGGTCCGCGCGCAGATCCTCGCCGCCGCGGGCGTCAGGCGAGAAGAGCGCGATGCGCGAGGCGCCCTCGGCCCGGGCGCGCTCGACGACGCTCCCGAGCAGGGCCGCGCGGTGGGCGGCCGGGCCCGCCAGGGTTGAGAGGACCACGTCGCCTCCCCGCACCGCGAACAGGACCACGCCCTCGGCTTCGCGGCCCGAGAGAAGCACCCGCCGGTCCTGGATCAGGCCCCGCACCAGCTCGGGCACGAGCCGCCGAAAGCGCCATCCCAACGGCAGCAGACCCCGCCAGCCGGCGAGCGGCGAGGACTCGGAGAGCAGTCGCGCGGTGACCGCGGTCTCCTCCACGCGAGCCGCGCGCACCGGCGCTTCGTAGGACGCCTCCACCGGCCCCGCCACCGACGGCCCGACCAGCACCGCGGCCTCGCTATGGCGGACGTACCCGGCGCGCTCCGCCACCGCCAGCGCCCCGTAGTCCCGCGCCGGCACCGCGGTCCGCGCCACCGCGGCGCCGTGGCCGCGCACGAGCGCCTCGGCCTCGCCGACCAGGCGCCGGCCGATCCCGCGGCCGCGGGCCGACGGCCGCACCCATAGGCCCTCGAACCAGGCTTCCTCGCGCCCGACGACGACCGCGTGCACGACACCGAGCACCGCGCCGTCCTCTTCGATGCGGACTGCCCGGCCCGGCTCTTCGGCCCAGGCGGCCCACTCCGGCGGCAGCGCCGCCGAATCCGGCGGTGCCACCTCGATGGGCGCGACGACCGTCCTCACGTGTTTCGGCTGGAAGAGGACGCCCGCAGCCGCGCCAGATCCGAGAGCAGCACGCGCAGGGCGAACGAGAGGAACAGGCTCGCCGTCACCTGCCGGAACATCGTCACGGTGGCGCGGCTGGCGCCCGCGGCTTCGAGCTGCGCGGCGGCGATGTGCCCACCGTCCAGCGGCAGCACCGGCAGCAGGTTGGCGATCCCTACGCTGAGATTCACGTCCCCGGCGGTGCGCGCCAGGGTCAGCGGCCCCGCGGCCGACGCCTGCCGCAGCATCGCCAGCGCGGCCAGCACGCCTCCGACCTCGACCGGGCGGGTCTGCCCGGGCAGCGTCACCGGAGCCGCCGGCCTGGCCACCATCCGCAGCAGGAGCCCGACAGCGATGTTGGCCAGCGGGCCGGCCAGCAGCACGGGCAGGCGCTTCACCGGCGGAAGCTTCTCGACGTCGATGGCCGCGAACCCGCCCAGCGGCAGGGGCCGGAGCGACACGTCCACCCCGCCGATGCGCCGGCGGGCCAGGACCGGCCCGAATCCCACGCCTACCTCGCGCACCTCGCCGCCGACGCGCCGCGCGGCCACCGCATGTGCGATCTCGTGCACCAGCACCGTGCCGGCCAGCACGCCGATCGCCTGCGTCCACCTCGCGAAGCTCATTCGCCGCCTCACCCCGGGATCACTCCTTCTCGTCCTTCGCCCGGATCCGCGCCACCGCGGTCACGCGGTCGCCCTCCTCCAGCCGCTTGACCGCCACGCCCTGCGCGCCGCGCCCGTGCGCGGCGATCTCCCGAACCGTAAACCGGTTGACGATCCCGTTGGCCGAGATCAGCAGGACCTCGTCGTCCTCGTCCACGGCGCGCACCGCGGCGACCGGCCCATTGCGCTTGGTGATCTTGATGTTGATGACGCCCATCCCGCCCCGGTGCTTCACCGGGTACTGGGCGAACGCGGTGCGCTTGCCGTACCCCAGCTCAGTGATGGTGAGCAGGTCGCGGCCCTCGCCGGAATCGGCGATCCCCACCACACGGTCCTCGCCGCGCAGCCGGATGCCGATGACGCCCCGGGCCGTGCGGCCCATCTCGCGCACCTGGCCGGCCCTGAAGCGGATCGCGCGGCCCAACCGGGTGGCGAGCGCGATCTCGGTATCCTTCTGGATGTGCCGGACGCCGATCAGCTCGTCGTCCCCCTCCAGCGTGATGGCGAAGATGCCGGCGCGCTTGGCGTTGACGAACTCCATCAGCCCGGTCTTCTTCACCATGCCGCGGCGCGTGGCCATGAACAGCCAGCCGGCCTCCTCGAACGACCGCAGGTGGATGATGGCGGTGATGCGCTCGCCCTGTGAGACGGTGATGAGGTTCACCACCGGCAGGCCCCGCGCGGTGCGTCCGGCCTCGGGCACCTCGTGCGCCTTGATCCGGTACACCTTGCCGCGGTTGGTGAAGAAGAGCAGGAAGGCGTGGTTCGTCGTGACCGCGATGTGCTCGACGACGTCTTCCTCGCGGGTGGCCATCCCGGCCACGCCCCGGCCGCCCCGGCGCTGCAGCCGGTAGGTCTCCAGGGGCTGGCGCTTGATGTAGGTGTTGCGCGTGAGCGTGATGACGACATCGGTGTCGGGGATGAGGTCCTCGGCCCCGAACTCCTCGGCCTCGCGGCTGGTGATCCTCGTGCGGCGGTCGTCGCCGTACTTCGCCTTGAGCGCCAGCAGGTCTTCGCGGATGGTGGCCATGATCAGGCGCGGCCGCGGGGATGTGGCGTCCGCCAGCATCTCCTTGAAGCGCGCGATCTGCTTGAGCAGGTCCTTGTACTCGGCCTCGACCTTCTCCCGCTCGAGCGCGGTCAGCCGCTGCAGCCGCATCTCGAGGATCGCCTCGGCCTGCGCCTCGCTGAGCTTGAAGGTCTTGATCAGGCCGGCGCGCGCGGCGGGCACGTCCTTCGACTTGCGGATCAGCGCGATGACGTCGTCGAGGCGCGCCAGGGCGATCTTCAGGCCCTCGAGGATGTGCGCCCGCTCCTCGGCCCGGGCCAGCTCGTAGCGCGTGCGCCGGACCACGACGTCGCGGCGGTGCGCCAGGTAGTGCTCCAGTAGGTCCTTCAGGGTGAGCTGCTTCGGCGCGCCGTCGGCCAGCGCGAGCAGAATCGCGCCGAAGGTGGTCTGCATCTGCGTGTGCTTGTAGAGCAGGTTGCGGACGATCTGGGGGTTGGCGTCGCGCCGCAGCTCGATGACCACCCGCAGCCCGCGGCGGTCGGACTCGTCGCGCAGGTCGGAGATCCCCTGCAGCTTCTTGTTGCGCACGAGCTCGGCGATGCGCTGGATCATCGCCGCCTTGCTCACCATGTAGGGGATCTCGGTGACGACGATCGCGACGCGCCCGCCGCGCAGCTCTTCGAAGGCGGTCTTCGCCTGGACGGTGATGCTGCCGCGGCCGGTGGTATACGCCTGGCGGATCCCGTCGCGCCCCAGGATGATGCCGCCGGTGGGGAAGTCCGGGCCCTTGACGAGCTTCAGCAGGTCGTCGAGCGGCGTCTTCGGCTCGTCGATGAGCTGCACCAGGGCGTCGACGATCTCGCCCAGGTTGTGCGGCGGGATGTTGGTCGCCATCCCCACCGCGATGCCCGACGCGCCGTTCATCAGGAGGTTCGGCAGGCGCGCGGGCAGGACGACCGGCTCTTTCAGGCTCTCGTCGAAGTTGGGTGTGAAGGCGACGGTCTCTTTGCCCAGGTCGGCGAGCAGTTCCGCGGCGATCGGCGCCAGGCGGGCTTCGGTGTTGTGGTTGACGAACCCGTTGGCGACGAACGAATGGCAGGGGCTGTCCACCCTGATCGAGTACACCCGCTGCTCGCCCGCGTCTTCGATGCCCGTGATCTGCTCAAACAGGTAGTTGTCGCGGACGAGGCGCTCGAGGTACCCACTGTCGTCCTCGGGCAGGGCCTGCTTGAGGCGCGGGAGGGTGGCAACCAGCCGGTCTCCCCGGTCGAAGTTGTGCCCGGATAGCCAATCGCGGTGTCCGCGGGACGCGTGCCGCCTGACAAACTCGGCCAGGAACGGCACATAGTCCGTCCTGGAGCGACCCCGCCCCGAGTGCATCGCCAGCGCGCACGCGAGCGCCCCGCGCTTCTCTGACGAGACGAACCCGATCTTCTCTTCGAACGCCCGAAGGTTGTTCAGCCCGACGATCCCGAGGCGGAACGTGGCTCGGGAAGCCTCCGCGCTCAGCGAGGACGCGATGCCGAACCGCAGCAGGACCGTCTGCACCTGTCGCAGCAGCGTGCGGCTCTTGGAGCAGAGACCGATGCGGAGCAGGCTGCGTGCGGAGCGCTCTACGGCCCCGTCGCCCTCGTACAGCCCACGGAGGAAGGCCGCGGCCACGGCCTGCGGTGACCGCAGGATGACCTCAGGCACTTCTCGGGCCGCAGACCTGCCCCGCAGGCCCAGGCTCCGCAGGAATCCGATGACGTGCCTGCTGACCACCTGGATCTGCCAGAATGGCTTCCTGCCGTATCCGGATGCGGCCCGGGGGAAGACGTGCAGCCGGCATGTCGGGAACACGCGTTCCCACGCGGCCACATACGCCTCGGTGAATTCACCGGGGACATTCGTGAACTCCACGACGTGCTCGCGGAACGTGCCCTCCGCCACCAGCGCCCCAAGGATGAAGGCCAGGGGCTCGTCCACGCACCCCGGAAGCTCGTGCCGGACCGTCCGCGACCCTTCCGGGACCCCCGGATGGTAGGCCAGAACCTCGACCTCGTGCGCTGGCCACAGCCGCTCGCTGCGGTCGAGCACGACCCAGTCCCCGACCGACAATTGCCCGATCGTCTTCCAGACCAGGGTCGTTCGTCCATCGGCACCCGGGACGCAGGCAAGCAGAGGGTGGTTCAGCGTGCCCGTCACCTCGTAGCCCCGTCGGGTCCGGATCCGCCGCGTCAGATGTGGGCCGCAGTCGAACCACTTGCTGGCGAACTGCGTCGCCCCGTGCATCGACAGCACGCGGGTCTCGATGGCCTCGACGCCGCCTGGGGAGATCTGGTCGATGCGGACTAGGCCCCGGTCGGTTACCACCAGGGTGTCGCCGGTCACGCAGTAGCGCATCGCCCCCGCCGGGTCGCCATCGATGCTCCCGAAGTTGCCCTGTCCGTCCACCAGCGGGTAGCGGAACGACCACTCCTGCGCCATGCGCACCAGCGCGTCGTAGATCGGCACATCGCCGTGCGGGTGCAGCTTGCCCATCACCTCGCCGACGATGCGCGCGCTCTTGCGGTAGGGACCGTCGGGCCGCACGCCCAGTTCGAGCATCCCGTAGAGGATGCGCCGCTGGACCGGCTTGAGCCCATCGCGCGCATCCGGCAGCGCCCGGCTCACGATGACCGACATCGCGTAGTCGAGGTAGGAGGTCTTCATCTCCTCCTCGATCGGGCGGGGGACGATTCGCAGCTCTTCGGTGGCCATGAGGGGCTAGACGTCCAGGTTTCGGACGTCGCGCGCGTACTGGATGATGAACTGCCGGCGCGGCTCGACCTCTTCGCCCATCAGCTTCTTGAAGATCTCGTCCGCCGCCTCGGCATCCTCGAGGTCGACCCGCAGCAGCGTGCGCGTCGCCGGGTTCATGGTCGTCTCCCAGAGCTGCTCGGGGTTCATCTCCGAGAGGCCCTTGAACCGCTGCACTTCCACGTTGGCACTCTTGCTGCCCAACTCCTTGAGGATCACCTGCCGCTCCTCGTCGGTGACCGCGTAGCGGCGCTCCTTGCCGTTCTTGATGAGATAGAGCGGCGGCCGGGCGATATAGACCTTGCCGTGGTCGATGAGCCGGCGCATGTACCGGTAGAAGAACGTCAGCAGGAGCGTGCGGATGTGGTTGCCGTCGACGTCGGCGTCGCACATGATGATGATCCGATCGTACCGCCGCTTCTCGAGCGAGAACTCCTCGCCGACGCCGGTCCCCAGCGCGGTGATGAGCGCGCGGATCTCCTCGTGCGCGATCATCTTGTCCTCCCGCGCCTTCTCGACGTTGAGGATCTTGCCCTGGATCGGCAGGATCGCCTGGTACTGCCGGTCGCGGCCCTGCTTGGCAGAGCCGCCCGCGGACTCGCCCTCGACGATGAACAGCTCGCACAGCTCCGGGTCGCGCTCCACGCAGTCGGCGAGCTTGCCGGGCAGCGTCCCCACCTCGAGCGCGCTCTTGCGCCGGACCAGCTCGCGCGCCTGCCGCGCCGCCTCGCGGGCGCGCGCCGCGGTGAGGACCTTCGTCACGATGCGTTTGGCGTCCGGTGGCCGGGTGATGAGGAACTCGGCGATCGCGTCGGCGACGATCGACTCGACGATCCCCTTGACCTCGGTGTTGCCCAGCTTGGTCTTCGTCTGGCCTTCGAACTGGGGCTCGGCCAGCTTGATCGACAGCACCGCGGTGAGCCCCTCGCGCATGTCCTCGCCGGTCAGCGCGGGGTCGCTGTCCTTCACCAGTCCTGCCCGCTTCGCGTAGTCGTTGATCGCGCGCGTCAGCGCCGAGCGGAAGCCCACCAGGTGGGTGCCCCCCTCGGTCGTGGGGATGGTGTTGACGTAGGTGAGCATGTGCTCGACGTAGCCGTCGGTGTACTGGATCGCGACCTCGACGTCGACGCCGTCGCGCTCGCCCTTCCGGTAGATGCTGTCCGAGAGCTTAGTCCGCGCGCGGTTGAGCGCAGCGACCAGCTCCTTGATGCCGCCGTCGTGCCGGATCGTCGCCTTGCGTCCGCTCCGCTCGTCGCTGAGGCGGATCTCGAGCCCGGCGTTCAGGTAGGCGATGTCTTCCAGGCGCTTGGTGACCACGTCGAACGCGAACTCCGCCGCGGTCATCACCTCGGGATCGGGCTTGAAGGTGACCTTGGTGCCGCTGGGCTGTGGGCCGCCGCGCTCGGCGCGCAGCGCGCCCTGCGGCTTGCCGCGAACGAATCGCTGGCGGTAGGTCTTGCCGTCGCGGTAGACCTCGACCTCGAGCCACTCGGAGAGCGCGTTGACCACCGACACGCCCACACCGTGCAGGCCGCCCGAGATCTTGTAGCCGCCGCCGCCGAACTTGCCGCCAGCGTGCAGGGTGGTCAGCACCACCTCGACCGCGGGCTTGCCGACCTTGGGGACGTTGTCCACCGGGATGCCGCGGCCGTCATCGAGCACGGTCGCGCTGCCGTCGTCGTGCAGGGTGACGTCGATGCGCGTGGCGGCGCCGGCCAGGGCCTCGTCGACCGAGTTGTCGACGACCTCGTAGAGCAGGTGGTGCAGGCCGTCGGGGCCGGTGCTGCCGATATACATGGCGGGGCGCCGCCGGACGCCTTCCAGGCCCTCCAGGACCTGGATCTGCTGGGCAGTGTACCCCGGGGATTCAGCCATTGCGGTACGCTCCAGTGCCGTGTGGATGAACAAAATGGGCACACGCGGCGAGCGCATGCCCACCCCTTAGCGTATCACCGATGCTCAGGGGTGTCAACGTCTAGAACCTGCGTCCTGTCTATCTCTCCGCCGTTTTCGACATCCGTCGCGACGCGGATGTGGCGACCCGGCGAGCCACGGTTGCCGGGGCCGTCGAGGTCGCATAGACCCCTCGCATCGTCACCACGACCGCCCTCGGGTGGACCCCCGGCCCGAGGCCCCGGGCGGCCCTGGCCACCAGCCCCCTGCCCTCGGCACTGCGGTGCAGGTGCCGGGCGTCGAGGATGACCACCACCTCACGGGCATCGACGACGACCCCTCCTCCAAGATACGCGAACACCCGGGCTCAGCCTCCAGTACCTGCCCGGCCCCGCCGGGCGCCGCCCGGCCGCCGCGGGGCCGGGGGCGTCGGGCGCGGCAGGCGTCGTCGGGTCACCACCCTGACTTCGCTCACCGCCTCCTCCCCCAGCGCCTGATTGACCGCCCTGGTGATTGCCAGGGTCCGGAGCCGGATCTCCTGCCCCGCCGCCGGGTGCGTCACGCCCACGTCGAGCCTTGGGCCGCGGATCACCAGCGGCGCGCTCGTCGCGGCCAGGGCCGCCCCCACGATCCTGGGCCACGCGCTGCGGACGGCTGCCAGGCGCGCGGCCGGCTCGAGCCCCCACGCCTTGACGGCGCCCTTCAGGATGTCCCTGAGTGGGGTAACCATGGTACCTCAGTCACTGTGCCTGCCTCGACCCGGAGCCACGTCGCCGCCCGGCCCGCCGGCGGAGCCACGGTGGCGGTCGCGATGACCTGGCCCTCGCCGCCCGCGTCCAGCACCCGTCCCTGGCGCTCCTGGTCCAGCTCTGCCAGCGCGTCGTCCAGCAAGAGCAGCGGCGGCGTGCCCAGGTCGGCCGCCATGACGTCCCGCTCGGCTGTCCGCACCGCCAGCATCGCCGTCCGCCACTGGCCCTGTGACCCGCCGGCGCGCAGCGGCACGCCGTCCAGGGCGAAGTCCACGTCGTCGCGGTGCGGACCCGAGAGCGTGACCCCCCGCCGGCATTCATCGGCACGAAACTGCGCTAGTTTCGCCCGTGCCGCCTGCGCGCGCGCCTCATCGGTCTCGCCGGGCCACGACGCCCGGTAGATCACGGTGAGTGCCCCCACACCGCCGAGCCGGGTGAACCAGGCCTGTGCGTGCGGCCGGAGGCGCGCGACCAGACTGTCGCGGTGCGCGGTGATCCGCACCCCCAGGGCGACGAGCTGCGCGTCCCACGGCTCGAGACCGCCCGGCGCGCTTCTCCGGAGCTCGGCGTTGCGCTGCGTGACCACCCGGTGATAGCGGTGGAGCGAAAAGAAATACGCCGGCGAGACCTGCGCGAGCGCCGCATCGAGCAGCCGGCGGCGCCCGCCGCCGCCGCCGCGCACCAGCTCCAGATCCCACGGCGCCGCCAGGACCACGGGCAGGCGGCCCAGCACGCTGCCCCGCGGCGTCACCGCGCCGTTGACGCGCATGCGCGCAACGCCCCTGCCCCCTTCAACGGCCAGCGTGACCTCCAGCTCTTCGTCGCGGCCCCGCCGGGCGATCTGCGCGCGCACGCGCGCGGCCGCCTCACCGTGCTGGATCGCCTCGCCCTCGTGCGCCGTTCGGTGCGATCGCCCGGTCGCCACCAGGTAGATGGCTTCGATCAGGTTGGATTTCCCCTGACCGTTACGGCCGAGGAGGACCGTGGTACCGTCGCCGACCTCGAGGTCGACGCGCGCGTAGTTACGGAACGCTCGAAGGGAGAGCCGGCGAAGGCGGGACATCGTTTGCCCTGGTCACGCAGAGGGTGGGGCCGCCCTGGATCGCCACCACGTCGCCGGCGGCCAGGCGGCGACCCCTCCGCGCCTCGACCTGCCCGTTGACGAGGACCCGCCTGGCGGCAATCAGCGCCTTGGCCTCACCCCCGGTACCGACGACGCCCGCCCACTTCAGCAGCGCACCGAGTTCGATACGCTCGGTGTGGATCTCGACGCTCTGTCTACGCGGCAACCCGCACCGGCGCCAGCACGTACGTGTAGTCTTCCTGCCCGACCGGCCGCAGGGCGCCCGGGCTCAGGGGCCCGGTCAGCTCCAGCGTGAGCCGGTCGGCCTCGAGGACGGAGAGGCAGTCGATCAGGTAGCGGGCGTTGAACGCCGTGGCCACGGTCTCCCCCTGAGCATCGACCGGGATCTTCTCCTCGGATCGCCCGTACTCCGGCGTGTTCGAGGCCAGGGTCATGGTCTCGCCCGATGCCTGGAGCCGCACGACGTTGGCCGAATCGCGCGCCGTGATGGCGACGCGCCGCACCGCCGCGAGCAGCCGCTCGGTCCCCACGGTGATGCGCTGCTTGTGGCCCTGGGGGATGACCTGCTGGTAGTTTGGGAATGGACCGGGGATGAGCCGGCTGACGAGCCGCGCGCCGGGCATCGTGAACAGGATCTGGTTCTCCGCCAGCGAGACCGCCACCTCGCCGTCGACCCCCGCCAGCGCGCGCGTCAGCTCGTGCATGGTCTTGGCCGGTACGATCACGCCCGCCTTCTGCGTGGCCGCCTTCCCGATGGCGCCGATTCGCAGCGCCAGCCGACCGCCGTCGGTGGCGACCAGGCGCACGTCCTTGCCGTCGAAGACCAGGTACAGTCCCGTCAGGAAGACCCGGGTCTCGTCGGTCGAGACGGCGAACGCCGTCTGGCGCACCATCGTGCGCAACAGCCCGGCGTCGATGCTCGCCAGTGGGGCGGCCTCGGGCTCGGGCATCAACGGGAAGTCCGCCGCCGGCAGCCCCATCAGATCATAGGTGACGCTCTCGCACAGCACTTCCACCTCGGTGGTGCCGTCGGCGACGCTGAGCTGCACGTCGGCGCTCGGCAGGTTCGCGACGATCTCCGCAAACAACCGCGCGGGCAGCGTGATCGCGCCTCCCGCCTTCACCCGGGCCGGGATCTCGGTCTGCATGCCGTGGTCGAGGTCGGTGGCGGCGAGCTTGACGGCGTCCTTGCGCGTCTCCAACAGGATGTTGGCGAGAATCGGCATGGTCACGCGCGTGGAGACCGCGCGGCCCACGAGGGTGACGGCCTTGTTGAGCTGGTCATGCGGGCAGGTGAACTGCATCGAGGGGCTCCTTCTGTTATCCTACCGTATTGTAATCAAAGAATAGTCGTCGTAGTAGGGTATGTGCATGGTGTGGAGCAGTCACGGAAACGCCTTCGGGGAAGGCGTTTCCGCGACTAGACGGGTGTGGACAGCGTGTGCGTGGCATGGGGGTGCCTCGAGCGATTCACCGACGCGGGGTGCGCGGACGACTCCACCCTCCACAGCCCTGCACAGGTTATCCGCCCTGTCGCTGGAGGTCGTCCATCAGACGTTTGAGGCTGGCCGCCAGGTGCGCGTCGCGGCGGAGCGTCTCCCGCACCCGCTGGCAGGCGTGCATGACCGTCGTGTGGTCGCGTCCGCCGAACTCCTCGCCGATGCGCGGCAGGGAGGCGTCCGTGATCTCGCGCGCCACGTACATGGCGACCTGCCGGGGAAAGGCGACGCCCTTCGTCCGGCGCTTCGCCCGCATCTCCTCGACCCGGATGCCGAAGAACTCCGCCAGGGCCTGCTGGATCGCCGAAATCGTCACCACCCGCGCCCGCGTCGATGGGAGCAGGTCGCGCAGGACGTCGGCGGCCAACTCGACACTGACCGGCAATCGGGTCAGCGACGCGTACGCCACCACCCGAACCAGCGCGCCCTCCAACTCGCGGATGTTCGTCGCAATGCGCTGGGCGATGAACTCGGCGACCTCGTCGGGGACCGCGATGCCCTCGCTCTCGGCTTTCTTGCGGAGAATGGCGATACGTGTTTCCAGGTCGGGGGGCTGGATGTCCGCGATCAGCCCCCATTCGAATCGGCTGCGCAGCCGGTCCTCCAGCGTGGGGATCTCCTTCGGCGGCCGGTCCGAGGAGATGATGATCTGGTGGCTCGCCTCGTGCAGCGTGTTGAACGTGTGGAAGAACTCTTCCTGGGTGCGCTCCTTGCCGGCCAGGAACTGGATGTCGTCGATGAGGAGGACGTCCACGTTGCGGTAGCGCTGGCGGAACTCGAGCGTCTTGTCGTCGCGGATCGAGTTGATGAGCTCGTTGGTGAACTTCTCGCTGCTCACGTAGGCGACGCGCGCCACGCCGGCCGAAAGCACCCGGTGGCCGATCGCCTGCAGGAGGTGCGTCTTGCCCAGCCCGACGCCCCCGTAGATGAACAGCGGGTTGTAGGCGCGGGCCGGGGCCTCCGCGACCGCAAGCGCCGCCGCGTGCGCGAATCGGTTTCCCGCGCCCACCACGAACGTCTCGAAGGTGTACTTGGGGGAGAGCTGCAGCCCTTCGGGGATGCGGATCGGCGCGGGCATGGCCACCGGCCGGGGTGCCGGCGTCGGCGCGGGCCCCTCGGTGACGGTGATCCGGACGTCGACGGCCCGGCCGACCGCGGCGCGCAGCGCGCCGCGCACGACGCCGAGCAGGCGCTGCTCGACCCAGTCCTTGGCGAACCGGTTGGGCACGGCGAAGACGAACGTGTCGTCCTGCAGCCCGACCGGCCGCATGACCTTGAGAAACGACTCCATCGTGGGCTTGTTGAGCTGGCCTTCGATGCGCTGCAGCGCGTCCGTCCACAGCGCAGCCGGAGAGACATCGATCGACACGCGCGGCTCCTCTCTCAGCGGTCCTGGGGCCCGGGCATGCTCGGCCCCGGGCTAGGGCTTGAAGACCTCGTCAAGGTAGGCGATCCCTTCTTCGGACAGCGTGCGCTTACCGCGGCCCCTGCCGGTGATCAGGCCGAGGCCCAGCAGGGCCTGCAGCTCGCGATAGGCCGTGCTGTGGCTCATGTCGAGCTCCTTGGCGATCGTCGTCGGCCCGGCCGCGCCCAGCTCGGCGATGAGCAGGAGCACCTTCTTCTGCCGCCCCGTGACCTCCAGACGCCGCCGGGGAGTGGGGTCGGGGTGCCCGACCGGCGCGGCGGGCGCCGCCTCACGACGCACGCGCAGCGTGACGACGGTCCCGCAGTCCAGGTTGTTCTCGATGGTGAGCGTCCCGCCGAGGAACTGCATCTGCTCGCTGGCCACCGGCAGACCGCTGCCGACGCCGCGGATGTAGCGGCGCATCTCGGCGGTCGCCGTCGAGAATCCCGGGAGGACCGCCCGCTCCTTGTCGGAGATGCCCGGGCCCTGGTCGGCAACGCGGATGGTGTTGCCGTCGTCGAGCACCGTGATCGTCGCGTTGCGGAAGTACGCGTGAATCAGGTTCTCCATGATCTCGCGGATGACGACGAACGGCACCCGGCCCCCGCGCTCGCGCGACACCTGATGGGTGCGCGCGGCCAACTCGCCCACCAGCACGTGGAAGTCGTCCCCGCGCAGCGCAATCACCCGCGGTGCGGCGAGCGGGGAGTCATACACGGCCAGCCGGACTTCGGTCTCCTCTTCGCCTGAGGAGGGCAACGGTGTGGTCCGCCGCTCCTCGACCAGGCGCCCGATCATCTCGCGAATAGACATTGCTCCCTGGTGTGCAGACGAAGCGTTGGCCACCCCGAGAGAGATTCCTACCTGGACCATCTCACAGGGGCGCTTTTCACGGCGGCCCCGGAATGGTCAGGCGGGTAGCAGCAATGTGGATAACCCGGGGCGATCAGATAAGGCGTTCGCGCCGACGCGGACCGTTTCCTCCACCAGCGCCGAAAACGGAAACCCACGCCGGGCAGGCGCTCGAGCCGTTATCCACAGATGTGGAGAACCCTGTGGATATCCCGGTGGCGAATCACAGAAATGGCCGGCCTCCGGGGCGGATGGCGTGCGTTGCGGGGATCGCAGGGGGCGCGCCGGCGGTAGAAGATGTGCATAAGCCCGGCCGATTTCCCCAGGCTGTGCACAGTGCGGTCGTTGCCTGTGGCTCCCGGTGTGTGTTATAGTAGGCCCTGCGTTCGGAGGGATCAGGTGAAGCGGACCTATCAGCCCAAGAACCGCCCGCGCAAGCGTGTCCACGGGTTCCGCGCCCGCGTGCAGACACCCGGCGGCCGGCGCACGCTCAAGCGCCGCCGGGCCAAGGGGAGGCATCGGCTCACCGTCTCCGGATGATGCCGGATGGCCAAACACCGTCCCATCGGGCGGCTTGTGCGGGACGAGGACTTCCGCCGTGTCTATCGTGAGGGAATCCGGCATACCACCGCGCTCCTGGTGATCCACGCGTTGCCCAACCATCTCAACACCGTGCGGCTCGGCGTGGTCGTTGGACGCCGGTTCGGTCGAGCGGCCGTCCGGAATCGCCTGCGGCGACGGCTGCGTGAAGCTGTGCGGGCGCACGTCGCGCGCAGCGCGGCCGGTGCCGACCTCGTGGTCGTACCACGCACGGCCGCGGTTGGCGCGCCGTTCGCAGCGCTGCGGGCCGCGGCAGGCGACGCGCTTGGGGCCGTGCTGACGCCCACGCGCGGAGGGCAGGGCGCGTGGTGAGCCGGATCATGCTCCTGGCCATCGCCGGGTACCGGCGGGGCATCTCGCCGTTTTTGCCGCGCTCCTGCCGGTTCTATCCGTCCTGCTCCGCGTACGCCGCCGAGGCGATCGAGCGCCACGGGCCGCTCCGCGGCCTGGGGATGGCCGTCCGCCGCATCCTGCGGTGTCATCCGTTTCATCCCGGCGGGTACGACCCGGTGCCGTGAGGGGGACATCGTGTGAGACAGGCGTTTGACGTCATCGTCGCCGTGCTGGGAGGGGCCCTCGGGGTCCTCCATGGGGTGACCGGGAGCTACGTGGTCGCCCTCGTCCTGCTGACCATCGGCATCAAGGCCCTGCTCCACCCGTTGACGCGCAAGCAGTTGAACTCCATGAAGGCGATGCAGGCCCTCGCCCCGCAGATGGAGGTCCTGAGGCGCAAGCACAAGGATGACCCGCGCCAGCTCAACGCCGAGGTCATGAACCTGTACCGCGCCAACAAGGTCAACCCGTTCGGGGGATGCCTGCCGCTCCTCCTGCAGCTGCCCGTCCTGTGGGCGCTGTTCACGCTGCTCCGCCAGCCGCAGATCTTCGGCGGGGAGACGCTCTTCGGGGTGGCCCTGGAAGCCATGCCCACATTCCAGATGATCCCCGAGCACCCGCTGCTGGTGTTCGTGCCGTTGCTGGTCGGGCTGACCACATACTATCAGCAGCGGATGTCGATCACAGACCCCAATCAGGCCAAGATGTTCGTTTTTATGCCATTTTTCATTGCATGGACGTCCATCGCGGGATGGTTCCCGCTTGGGCTGTCCCTCTACTGGATCGTTTCCACCGCGGCATACATCGTGGAGTACTACATCGTCGTCGGCCCGCCGAAGCGCATCGGCGTCGCGCCCCCCAAGGAGCAGCGCGCGGCGAAGTCCCGGCGGGGAACTGAGGCAAAGGGGAAGGAACCCCCGCGGTGAGCATGCTGGAGGCGGGTGGAACCGGGGCGAGCGTCGCCGAGGGATCGGGCCGCACCGTCGAGGAAGCGATTGAGCAGGCCCTGGCGCACATGGGGGCATCCCGCGACGACGTCGACGTCGAGATCGTGCAGGAGCCCCGGCAGGCGTTGCTCGGGTTGGGCGGCCGGGAGGCCCGGGTCAGGGTCACCCGCCGGCCCACGGCGGCCGACGCCGCGCGGGCGTTCGTGACCGAAGCGCTCCAGCTCATGGGCTACGCGGTCACCTCGAGCATTGCCGAGTCCGATGAGGGATTGGCCGTGACGCTCGAAGGACACGGTGTCTCAGGGCTCATCGGCAGGCACGGTCGGACACTCGATGCCCTGGAGGTACTGCTGGCGCTCCATCTGGTGAGGAAATTTGACAAGAGAATTCCAGTAACACTTGATGCCGCAGGATACCGGGCCAAGCGGGAGAAGGCCGTGGGCGATCTGGCACGCGAGGCTGCGACCAGGGCCTCCGAGAAAGGGACTCCTGTGGCCCTCGACCCCATGCACCCGCGCGACCGACGGATCGTGCACCTGACCCTCAAGGACGACCTGCGGGTGCGCACCGCCAGCGAGGGCGAAGGGGAGCACCGGCATGTCGTGGTGGTGCCATACCGGGAGTGAGCCGCTCGACCCCCGGGCTCGGGGCTCTCGCGGCAACAATCGGCCTCGATCTCTCTGACCACGCCTGCGCGCGCCTCGAGCAGTACGCCGCCGAAGTCGTCCGGTGGGCCCCCAGGCTGAATCTAACCGCCGCCACGCCCGAGCAGATCACCGCCCGGCACGTGCTTGATTCCCTCCTGCCGATGGCTGCGTGGCCTATCCCGCACGGGATCCACATGATCGACGTCGGATCCGGCGCGGGATTCCCTGGCATCCCGATCGCCATCGCGCGGGGCGACCTCGCCGTGACACTCATCGAGTCGTCTCGCCGGCGCGTCGCGTTCCTCGAGCACGTTCGGGGAGTCCTCTCGCTCGATACGCTCACCGTCGTATGGGCTCGCGCCAGCACCCTGGCGCACGAGCAGGAGTACCGCGACCGCTTCGGCTGCGCGGTCGAGCGGGCCGTCGCGAGGATTGCCAAGGCGGTCGAGCTCTGCCTCCCGTTCGTCGCGCCCGGAGGGGCGGCGGTGCTGATCAAGGGCCCTGGCGTTGCGCAAGACCTCCCCGGGGTTGGCCCGCTGATCACCGCGCTCGGCGGAAGACTGCGCTCCGCATCGGCCTGGTCGATGCCCGGAGGCCGTACCACGGTCCCCGTGGTGATCGTCAAGGAGCGGCCCACGCCGCCGTCATTCCCCAGGCGGGAGGCCAGGCTGGGGGAGATCGTCCGGCACGGCCCTGAAGGGAACCGGGCGCCGAACCGGCGAATGTCCAGCGAGTGAGCCGCATCATCGCCATCGCCAACCAGAAGGGCGGGGTCGGGAAGTCGACCACCGCGGTCAACCTGGCGGCCTGTCTGGCGGCGGCCGGGGTGCACACGCTGCTCGTGGACCTCGATCCGCAGTCCAACGCCTCCAGCGGGGTTGGGATCGAGCGGGACAGGCCCAGCGCGTCGATGTATGAAGTCATGATAGACGGCGTGGATGTGGCGTCCGTGATCCTGGCGTCCGGAGTCCCAGGGCTCGATGTCGCTCCAAGTGCTGTCGGCCTTGCGGGGGCCGAGGTTGAGCTGGCGGGCCTCGAGGGGGCCGAGCGAAGGCTCGAGGGTGCGCTGCGCACCGTGAGCCATCCCGTCGTGCTGCTCGACTGCCCGCCGTCGCTCGGCCTGCTGACGGTCAACGCCCTCACCGCGGCGACCGAAGTGTTGATTCCCCTGCAGTGCGAGTACTATGCGCTGGAAGGGCTAAAGCAACTGCTCCACTCCATCGACCTGGTCCGGCGCCACCTGAATCCCGGGCTTGAGATCGGCGGGGTGCTGCTGACCATGTACGACTCCCGGACCAACCTGTCGGACCAGGTCGCCGCGGAGGTGCGGCGGTTCTTTGGGGACCGCGTCTTCGACACGGTCATTCCCAGGAGCGTCCGCCTGGCCGAGGCACCGAGCTACGGCAAACCCATCACCGCCTACGACCCGCACTCCCGTGGCGCCCAGGCGTACCAGTCGCTTGCTCAGGAGGTCATCGCCCGTGGACGACAACCCGCTCCATCCCACTGACCCGGCGCTGCCGTGGCGGCCTTCCGGGACAGGCGGTGTGCACCGCCGGGCGCTCGGACGGGGGCTGGGCGCGCTGATCCCTGGCGCGGGGGCCGGGGCCGGCAGCGGCGCGGTCGACATCCCGGTTGGCCGGATCCGCCCGAGCAGCCTGCAGCCACGGTCGGCCGTCGGGACCGAGCCCCTGGCCGAACTCGAGGCGTCTATCCGAGAGCACGGGGTGCTCCAGCCGATCCTGGTCCGGCCCGCGGCCGACCGGCCGGGGGACTACGAGCTGATCGCCGGCGAGCGGCGGTGGAGGGCGGCATCGGCTGCCGGACTGGCAGCGGTGCCGGCCATCGTCAGGCAGATGGGCGACAGGGAGGCGCTCGAGGCGGCGCTCGTCGAGAACCTCCAGCGCGAGGACCTCAACCCGGTTGAACGGGCCAGAGCTTACCGGAGGCTCCAGGACGAGTTCGGCATGACCCAGGAACAGGTCGCCGCCAGGGTCGGCCGGAGCCAGTCGTCGGTGGCCAATACGATGCGGATCCTGGCCCTCCCCGGAGAGATTCAGTCGGCAATCGAGGCCGGGCGGATCTCAGAGGGCCACGCCCGTGCCCTGCTCACCGTCGGGGACCAGCGGAGGATGCTGGCGCTGTGGAAGCAGGTCGAGGCCCGGGGCCTCTCGGTTCGGGCCACGGAGGCCGCGGCAAGGCAGCGGAGTATTTCACGTGAAATACTCCGCCCGAGGGAGTCAACTACACGGGACTTAGATATTATTAAACAATCACTCTCGGAATCACTCGGGACGCCGGTCAGAGTCCTCATGGCGAAGGACGGCAAGGCCGGCGAGATCCGCATCGCGTTCTTTTCCGCCGAGGAGTTCGAGCGCCTGGTCGAGGTGCTCGCCGGAGGGCGCCCGCGATGACCCAGGCGCTGCCCCCGAGAAGCCGGGCCTGGGTGCTCCTCTGCGAGTGGACGCCCAGCCCGAACCTCCGCGGCCACATGCTCGCGGTCGAGGCGGCCATGCGCAGCTACGCGCGCAGGTTCGGCGAGGACGAGGAGCTGTGGGGGCTGGTGGGCCTGCTCCACGACCTCGACTACGAGCGGCACCCCTCGCAGGAGGCCGGGCACCCCGTCAAGGGCGTGGAGCACTTGAGGTCGCTGGGCTATCCCGAGGTGGTCTGCCGCGCCGTCCTCTCGCACGCCGACTACTCCGGCGTGGCCCGCGAGTCGAAGATGGAGTACGCGCTCCACGCGTGCGACGAGCTCACCGGGTTCATCGTGGCCGTGGCGCTCGTGCGGCCGACGAAGAGCGTGCACGACGTCGACGTCGCCGCGGTCCGCAAGAAGATGAAGGACAAGGCGTTCGCCCGCCAGGTCAACCGCGAGGAGATGCTGCGCGCCGCGGATGCGCTCGGCGTCCCGTTCGACGAGCACGTCGGAATCGTCATCGAGGCGATGCGCGGCGTCGCAGACGACCTGGGACTCGCCGGGCCGCCGCGCCCGTCCTGAGCCGGAGGCGACGAGGCCGGCGTGCAGGGCACCATCGCCAACACGGTCGCGGTCCTCGCGGGAGGCAGCCTGGGCGTGCTGCTGCGCCGGCGCTTCCCCGAGCGGATGCGCGAGACGGTGATGGCCGGCATCGGGCTGGCGACCCTGCTGATCGGGTTCGAGATGGCGCTGCGGACGCAGAACGTCCTCGGCGTGATCGTCAGCCTGGCCGTCGGCGCGGTGATCGGCGAGAGCCTGCACATCGAGGAAGGGCTCGAGACGCTCGGCCGCTGGGCGGAACGCCGCGTCGCGCCCGCGGGCGGCGCCGGCAGCGTCGCCACGGCGTTCATCACCGGCAGCCTGCTGTTCTGCGTGGGGCCGATGACCATCCTGGGCGCGATCCAGGACGGACTGGGACAAACCCCGATCCTGCTGTACACCAAGTCGCTGCTCGATGGGATCTCCGCCGTGGCGATCGGCGCCGCGCTGGGCGCCGGCGTGCTGCTGTCGGCGGGAACCGTGCTGCTCTATCAGGGGGCGATCACGCTGGCCGCCGGCTCGGTCCAGACGCTCATGACCCCGGAGATGACCCGCGAGCTCACGGCCACCGGCGGGATGCTGATCGTTGCGCTGGGACTCGGCATCCTCCAGATCCGTCGCATTCGCGTCGGCAGCCTGCTTCCTGCGCTGCTGGTCTCCCTTGCGCTGACCGCAGGGCTGCCGTGGCTGCGTGCGGCTGTGCGCGCGCTGGGACTGTAGCGCCCCACGGCGGCCAGCGTGCGTTGCATGCGCCGCGCCATCGCCCGCCAGGAGATGCTCCGCGCATCGTGGAAGAGAGATAGTCCGGACGTGAGAGCGAGGATCGGCGATGCCCCCGGCCACTGATCTCCTGGCCATCGGAGCGCTCATCGTGCTCGGAGTCGTCTGCGCCGCCGTCGGCGTCCTGGCGCTCCGCGTGCGGGCGCTCGCGCGCCGGGTCGCCGCCTCGGGCGGGGATCCGCGGGTTCTCGACCGCTTGAGCGCGGCGGAGCGCGAGATCGGCACGGCGGCGCGGCGACTGGAGCAGCTCGGCGGTCGCGTGGACCGTCTCGACGATCAGGCGGCGCACTGCCTGCAGCATGTGGGCGTGGTCCGGTACGACGCGTTCAAGGACATGGGCGGGCACCTGAGCTTCAGCGTGGCCCTGCTGGACGCCCGGCGCGACGGCGTGGTGGTGAGCGTGCTCAACGATCGCGACGGCGCCCGGGTCTACGCCAAGCCCGTCGCGGATGGTCGCTCGACGTTTGTGCTGTCGGAGGAAGAGGAACGCGCCATTTCTGGGGCGTAGGCGGCGCGGCGATGGTCTTTGCGGACCGGCGTGATGCGGGCCGCCGCCTGGCTGCGGCCCTGGGCCACCTGCGCGAGCGCCGGCCCATCGTCCTCGCGGTGCCCCGGGGTGGCGTGGTGGTCGGCCGGCAGGTGGCGGACCTGTTGGAAGCCTCCCTCGATGTCGTGGTGCCCCGCAAGCTGCGCGCCCCGTTCAACCCTGAGCTGGCGATCGGCGCGGTGGCGGAGGACGGCGCGGTCTTCGTCGAGGAGGAGACCGGGTTTGGCGTGGGACAGGCGTATCTAGATGGCGAGATCGCGATCCAGCGCCGCGAGGTGGCGCGGCGGGTCGAGGCCTATCGCGCCGGACGGCCGCTGCCGGACATGGCCGGGCGGACCGCCATCGTCGTGGACGACGGCATCGCCACCGGCGCGACGCTCGTGGCCGCGCTGCGCGCGGTCAGGGATCGGCACCCCGAGCATCTCGTGGCCGCCGTGCCGGTGGCGCCGCCGGAGGGGATTGCCAGGCTGGCCCGGGAGGCCGACGAGGTCGTCTGCCTCTCGGCTCCGGTCCTGTTTCACGCCGTCGGGCAGTTCTACGACGACTTCCGCCAGATCGAAGACGACGAGGTGATCGCGCTGCTCGCATCGGGTCGGGACACGCCCAGGGAGGCGCGATGACCGGGCCGCCGCTCCGCCCCACGCCGCTCTACGAGGCGCACCTGGCCGCCGGGGGCCGCATGGTGCCGTTTGCGGGCTGGGAGATGCCGGTGCAGTACGCCGGGATCGGCGACGAGCATCAGGCGGTGCGGACGCACGCCGGGCTGTTCGACGTGTCACACATGGGGGAGATCCGCCTCGAAGGACCGCGCGCGCTCGACGCGGTGCAGCGCCTGATCACCAACGACGCCTCCCGCCTGGCGGTGGGGCAGGGGCTGTACTCGCCGATGTGTCTGCCGTCGGGCGGCATCGTCGACGACCTCACGGTCTTTCGGACGGACGAGGCGGCCTACCTGATCGTCGTCAACGCGGCCCGGCATGCGGTGGACCTGGCGTGGATCCAGGAGCACGCCGCGGGCGCGACGGTGCGCGACCTCTCCGATGAGACGGCGCTGCTCGCGCTGCAGGGCCCGCGCGCGGCGGCGATTCTGGACGCCGCCGGCGGCGGAGCCGCCACCGGCCTGCCGGCCTACCACTGCGCGGGCGGCCAGACGATCGCCGGCGTGCGTTGCGCGGTCTCGCGCACCGGCTACACCGGTGAGGACGGGTTCGAGATCGCCTGCCCCTGGGACGCGGCGCCCGCCGTGTGGGCGGCGCTGCTGGAGGCCGGCCGCGCGCACGGGCTCATCCCGGCCGGCCTGGGCGCCAGGGATACCCTGCGCCTGGAAGCGGGCTACATGCTCTATGGCAACGACATCGACGAGCAGACGACGCCGCTGGAGGCGCGCCTGGGATGGACGGTGAAGCTCGAAAAGGAGGCGTTCATCGGCCGCGACGCGCTGCTCCGCCAGAAGGCTCGGGGTATCGCGCGCCGGATCGCCGGCTTCGAGACCGCGGAGCGCGCGATCCCGCGCCAGCACTGCGCGATCCGCTCCGACGGACGGCCCGTGGGCGAGGTGACCAGCGGCACGTTCGCGCCCACGCTGCGGCGGCCAGTCGGGCTGGGCTACGTGCCCACGGCGCTGGCGACGCCCGGGGCCGCGCTCGAGATTGACATCCGGGGCCGATCCGTGGCGGCGACCGTCGTGCGGCTCCCGTTCTACCGCCGTCCAAAGACCTGAGTCACTGCGAGGTGAAACATGTTTCCAGATGATCGACGGTACACGCGCGAACACGAGTGGGCCAGGCGCGAGGACGGACGCGTGCGCGTCGGCATCACGCAGTTCGCCGCCGAGCGCCTGAGCGATATCGTGTTCGTGGAGCTGCCGAAGGTCGGCGCCGACCTCAAGGCGACCCAGCCCTTCGGGGTCATCGAGTCGGTGAAGGCGGCCAGCGACCTCTACGCGCCTGTCTCCGGCCGGGTCGTCGAGGTGAACCAACAGCTCGTCGACAGCCCGGAGATGATCAACCAGGACCCGCACGGCGCGGCCTGGATGATCGTGCTCGAGGCCGCATCGGACGCGGAGTGGGACCAGCTGCTCGACGCCGCGGCGTACGCCGACCTGGTCAGCGGAGAGCACTGATGGCGCGCGCCGTGGACTGGCATCCGCACAAGTACCTGCCGATGACCGCCGAGGAGCGCGCGGAGATGCTCCGCGCGGCCGGCGCCGACACGATGGAGGACCTCTTCGCGGAGATCCCGCCCGGCGTGCGGCTGCGCCGGCCCCTGGCGCTGCCGCACGCCCTGCCAGACGGCGAGCTGCTCGCCCACCTGCGCGACCTGGCCGACCGCAACGGGCACGCCGACCGGCTGGTCTGCTTCCTCGGCGGCGGTGCCTACGACCACGAGATCCCCAGCGTGGTCTGGCACCTGGCGGGCCGGGCCGAGTTCTACACCGCGTACACGCCCTATCAGGCCGAGGTGATGCAGGGCGAGCTGCAGGCCGGGTACGAGTACCAGTCGATGCTGTGCGAGCTGACGGGCATGGATGTGGCCAACGCCTCGATGTACGACGGCGCGAGCGCGCTGGGCGAGGCCGCGGTCATGGCGCGCGACCTGACCCGCCGCGACGAGGTGGTCGTCTCGGCCGCGGTCCACCCGCACTACCGCGAGACGCTGCGGACCTATGTGCGGCATCTGGGCATCGACGTGCGGGTTGCGCCGCACGCCGATGGGGTCACGGTGGCCGGCCAGATCCGCGAGGCGGCCAGCGGGCGCACCGCCGCCGTCATCGTCCAGTCGCCCAACGCCTTCGGCTGTATCGAGGACGGCGCGGCGCTGGCCCGGGCCGCGCACGAGGCCGGCGCGCTGCTCGTGGTCGCGGTGGCCGAACCGATCAGCCTGGGGCTGCTGCAGCCGCCGGGCGCCTACGGCGCCGACATCGTGGCCGGCGAGGGGCAGCCGCTGGGCAACCACCTGAACTTCGGCGGGCCCTACCTGGGGATGCTCGCGACCCGCGAGGCGTTCGTGCGGCGCATGCCGGGCCGCCTGGTCGGCGTCACCACCGACACGAAGGGCCGGCGCGGCTTCGTGCTCACCCTGCAGACGCGCGAGCAGCACATCCGGCGCGAGAAGGCCACGAGCAACATCTGCACCAACGAGGCGCTGAACGCGCTGGCCGCGGCGGTGTACATGGCGGCGCTCGGCAAGACAGGGCTGCGGCGCATCGCCGAGGTCAACGCGCGCCGCGCGCACTACGCGCGAGCACGGCTCTGCGGGATTCCAGGTGTTCGGGCGGCGTTCGCTGCCCGGACCTTCAACGAATTCACGCTGAGAGTCCCGATCCCACCCGACGAGCTCAACGCGCGCCTGCGCGAGCGCGGCATCCTCGGCGGGCTGGCCCTGCGCGCGTGGTACCCCGAGATCGACGACGGCTGGCTGGTCTGCGTCACCGAGGCCCGCAGCCGCGCGGAGATCGACCGGCTCGTCGAGGCGGTGGAGGAGGTGGTCGGGCGATGAGGGAGCCCAGGAGCTTCCCCCTGATCTTCGAGCACAGCGTCCCCGGCCGCGTGGCGGCGTCGCTGCCCGACGCCGGCGTCCCCGAGGTGCCGCTCGAGGAGATCGTCGGCGCCGACCACCTGCGGCGCGAGCCCGCACGGCTCCCCGAGGTCAGCGAGCTCGACCTGGTGCGGCACTACACGCGCCTCTCGCAGCGCAACTACGCCATCGACGTCGGGTTCTACCCGCTGGGCTCGTGCACCATGAAGTACAACCCAAAGGTCAACGAGGATGCCGCGCGCCTGCCCGGGTTTTCCCGGCTGCACCCCAACACCCCGCCCGATCTGGCGCAGGGCGCACTCGAGCTGCTCTGGCGCCTGGAGGCCATGCTGTGCGAGATCTCGGGCATGGACCGGGTGACCTTCCAGCCGTCGGCCGGCGCGCACGGCGAGCTGGCGAGCCTGATGATGATCCGCGCGTACCTCGAGGACCGCGGCGAGCGCCGCACGCGGGTCATCGTCCCGGATTCGGCCCATGGGACCAACCCGGCCTCGGCCGCGATGTGCGGCTTCGAGGTCGTCACCGTGCCCAGCGACAGCCGCGGCAACATCGACCGCGAGGCGCTGCGCCGCGTCGCCGACAGCGCCGTCGCCGCCCTGATGCTGACCAACCCCAACACGCTGGGGCTGTTCGAGGAGCACGTCACCGAGGTCGCGGAGATCATCCACGGCTGCGGGGGCCTGATGTACCTCGACGGCGCCAACTTCAACGCGGTGCTCGGCATCACGCGGCCGGGCGACCAGGGGTTCGACGTGATGCACATGAACGTGCACAAGACGTTCTCCACGCCCCACGGCGGCGGCGGGCCCGGCGCCGGCCCCGTGGCGGTCAAGCGCCTGCTCGAGCCCTACCTGCCCGTGCCCACGGTCGAGCGCGACGGCGACCGGTTCGTCCTCGACCACGACCGGCCGAAGTCGATCGGCCGGATCCGCGCGTTCAACGGCAACTTCGGGATCTTCGTGCGCACCTACGCGTACCTGCGCGCGTATGGCCCGCTGCTGCGGCAGGTCTCCGAGGCCGCGGTGCTCAACGCCAACTACGTGCTCGCGAAGCTGCGGCCGCACTTCGACCTGCCCTACGACCGCCCGTGCATGCACGAGTTCGTGCTGTCGGGCCGGCGGCAGAAGCAGGCGCACGGCGTCCGCACCCTCGATGTCGCCAAGCGCCTGCTCGACTACGGCTTCCACGCGCCGACGATCTACTTCCCGCTGATCGTGGACGAGGCGATCATGATCGAGCCGACCGAGACCGAGAGCCGGCAGACGCTCGACGCGTTCGCCGACGCGCTGATCGCGGTCGCCCAGGAGTGCCGGACCGATCCTGAGATGGTGAAGGCCGCGCCGCACACCACCGTGGTCACGCGGCTGGACGAGATCACCGCGGCCCGCAAACCCAACCTGCGCTGGCGTCCGAAGGCCGAAGTCGGGAGCCCGGCGTGAGCGACGCGAGCGCGGGCCAGCGCGCCACGAGCGGCCCCATGGCCCTTCCCACGCTCGATGACGTGCGTGCGGCGGCCGACCGCATCGCCGGCATCGCGCGCCGCACGCCGGTCGTCCCCTGGGACGTAGACGGCGGGCTGCTGCTCAAGCTCGAGAGCCTGCAGCCCACCGGCGCCTTCAAGGTGCGCGGCGCCGCCAACCACCTGCGCGCCGTGGCCGGCACCGTGCCCGGCGTCATCACCGCCTCGTCGGGCAACCACGGCCAGGCCGTGGCCTACGTGGCCCGGCGCCTGGGGATTCCCGCGGTGGTCGTCGTCCCCGAGACCGTCAACCCGGTGAAGGCCCGGGCCATCGTCGGCTACGGCGCCGAGGTGGTCCGGTGCGGGACCACAATGGACGAGCGCTACCTCCGGGCCCGCGAGCTTGCCGCCTCGCGCGGGCTGCACATGATTCCCTCCTTTGACGATGCCCTGGTCATCGCCGGCCAGGGCACGTGCGGGATGGAGATCGCCGAGCAGGTCCCCGACGTACGGACCGTCGTGGTGCCCACGAGCGGCGGAGGGCTGATCTCCGGGGTCTCGCTCGCCATCAAGGCGCTGCGCCCCGAGATCCGGGTGGTCGGCGCCGAGCCGAAGACCCTGCCCCGGTTTGCGGCGTCACGGGCGGCCGGCCACCAGGTCACGGTGCCGTTCGAGGACACCCTCTGCGACGGCCTGAAGGCCCAGCGGCCTGGCGACCTCACCTGGGCCGTGGCGTCACAGCACGTCGATGGGTTTGTCTCGGTCCCCGACGACGCGGTGATGGACGCCGTGCGCCGCCTGCTGCTCGACGCCCACCTGGTGGTGGAGCCGTCCGGCGCGATCGGCGTGGCGGCGGTGCTCTCGGGGGCGGTGCTCTCGGGGTTGGTGACCGACCGGCCGGCGCTGGCGGTCGTCAGTGGCGGAAACCTGGATCCGGCGCTACTGGCCGATCTGCTGGCCATCGGGGGAACTCCCCATCGCGCGTAGATCGTAGTCGCTGCGACTACCGACTACGCCTTGTGCCCACCCTCTGTATCGTCTGCTTGTCCGTCCGGCCGCGTGATCCGCGGCCCGTACCAGGCTTCGTAGTACTGCCGGTACTCCCCGGACTTCACCGCTTCCCACCAGCGCCGGTGCTCGCGGTACCAGGCAACCGTGCGTGCGAGCCCTTCCTCGAGGTCTACCTGCGGCGTCCAACTCAAGCGCGCGGACGCGGCCCGCACGTCCAGGCTGTAGCGCCGGTCGTGCGCGGGACGGTCTCGGACGAACTCCAGCAGGCTCGAGGGCGCCCCGACCATCCCGAGCAGGGTCTGGGCGAGCCAGAGATTCGTCACCGTCCGCCCGGATCCCAGATTCAGAATCCCCCCGGGATCATCGTGGCGGAGCACCGCCCGCAGCGCCGCGCAGTGGTCCTCGACGAACAGCCAGTCGCGCTCCTGCAGCCCGTCCCCGTAGATCGGGACCGGCTTCCCTTCCAGCGCGTTGGTGATCGTCAGCGGGATGAACTTCTCGGGGAACTGGAAGGGGCCGTAGTTGTTCGTGCAGCGTGTGATCACCACCGGCGTGCCGTGGGTCTTCCGATAGGCCAGGCACAGCAGGTCCGCGCCGGCCTTGCTCGCGGCGTAGGGGCTCGAGGGGTGCAGTGGGCTGTCCTCGGCGAACTCGGCGCCCGGCGGCGCCGGGCCGTACACCTCATCGGTGCTTATGTGCAGAAACCGCGGGACGTTGTGGCGCCGGGCGGCGTCCAGCAGGGTCAGGGTCCCGGTGACGTTGGTCTCCACGAACGGCCGGCCGTCGAGGATGCTGCGGTCGACATGGGACTCGGCCGCGAAGTTCACCACCGCGTCGAGGCCGCGCGAGAACACGTCGCCGACCGTCCGGGGGTCCGCGATGTCGCCGCGGACGAACTCGTGGCGCGGGTCATCGCTGACGTCGCGCAGGTTGTCCAGGTTGCCGGCGTAGGTGAGCTTGTCGAGGGTGACCACCCGGCAGTCCGGCCACTCCCGCAGGAGATAGCGCACGAAGTGGCTGCCGATGAATCCGGCGCCCCCGGTGACCAGGATCCTCATGGTGTTCGCACCTTTCGTTGCGCCAGATAGCGCCCGAGCCCGTCTTCCCAGGGCGGCAGCAGGTAGCCGATGGTCTCCGCCAGCGGGGCGGGATCGAGGGCCGAGTTCGCCGGACGCCGCGCCGGCCGGCCGAGCTCGGCATCGGTGATCGGCTGCGGATCGACCTCCAGCCCCTCGAGCGCGAAGATGCGCCGCGCAAACTCGAACCAGGTGGTCGTCCCGAGGTTCGTCACGTGGTAGATCCCAAACCGCCTCGTGACCACCAGATCGGCGATCGCCCGCGCCGCATCCTCGGCAAACGTCGGGGCGCCGCGCTGGTTGGTGACGACGCGCACCTCCCGGCGTTCCCCGGCCAGGCGCAGCATCGTCTCGACGAAGTTGCGCCCGCCGATGCCGTAGAGCCAGCTCGTGCGCACGACGTAGACCTGGGACAGCGTCTCGAGCGCACACCGCTCGCCCAGGAGCTTGCTGCGGCCGTAGACGCTGAGTGGGTTGGGCCGATCGTCGACGCGGTACGGGGACGCCTTGAGGCCGTCGAAGACATAGTCGGTGCTGATCTGCGCGAGCGCGGCGCCCGCCTCCCGGCACGCATGCGCCAGATGCCGCACCGCCTCGCCGTTTGTGCGCACGGCCGTCTCCGGATCGCGCTCGGCGCCGTCGACGTCGGTGTACGCCGCGCAGTTGATCACGACCTCAGGACGCCGGTCCCCCACAACCGCCCGCACCGCGGCCTCGTCGGTGATGTCGAGGTCCCGGCGGCCCAGCGCGGCCACGTCGTGGCCGGCCAGGTGCCGCGCCAGCGCGCGGCCGAGCTGGCCCCCGGCGCCGGTGATCAGCACCCTCATCGATGTTTGACGGCCCAGGCGTAGGGGATGGAAGGATCGTCGTACGGGAGCCGGTGCTCGTCAGGGTGCTCGTAGTTGTAGAGCTTCGTCGGGATGTTCACGATCATCGCGGGCTCCTGACCTTCGGCCGCAAAGCCGTGGTACACCAGGGGCGGAATGACCACGAGCCGCGGGTTCAGCATCCCGATGTGGAGCCTGGCGCCGGTCCCCCTGGTCGGGCTCCCCTCGCGCGGATCGTAGAGAACCACCTTCGCCATCCCGTGCACGCAGATGAAGTGATCCCACTGCTCTTTGTGATAGTGCCAGGCCTTGACGACGCCGGGATAGCAGGCTGTGACGTACGCCTGGCCGAACTCGCGGAACTCGGCCCAGTCGCTGCGCAGCATCTCCATCAGGAACCCCCGGTCGTCGGGCACGAGCTTGAGGGGTCTGGCGACGACGTCCTTGATCAGCTCCACAGCGGCACTCCTGCGACGGTAGAATCTGCGGGTCCTTGAGGCTCCTATTTCCCGATGGTGCGCGGGAGGCCCTCCCGCGCTGCCCGCCCCCTGAGGCCGTGCATCAGCCCTTGACCGTGATTCCTTGCCAGCTTACATTTTAACTAGTTAACAGACCTCACGTGAAGCGTGGTGCTATGGGTACCAAGAAGCCGAAGCCCCCAAAGACGATCAACGCCTTCGCGGCCAGGACGCACCTCGGCCGGGTGCTCAGGGGCGTGTCGGAGGAAGGCGAAGTCTACGTCCTCACCAAGAAGGGCAGGCCCAAGGCTGTAGTGGTGGGAGTCGAAGAGTACCAGGAGCTTCTGGAAATCCTGGCAGAGCAGCAGGACAAGGAGTTCCGGCGAGCGTTGCGGGAGTCCGCAGCACAGATCAAGCGCGGCGAGGTCAGCAGTCTTGCCGCGCTGCGCGCGATCTACCGCGCCGAGTGATGTCGAAGTTCACGCTCATCCCCTCGAAGCGGTTCGAAGACGACTTCCGAAGGCTTCCCAAGAACGCGCAGGGGCAGGTCCTCAAGGCGCTCGAGCGCATCCGGTTGGATCCGCATCGGGGTCGGAAACTTCGCGGCGTGGATGTGGGCGCGTGGCGCTACCGCGTCGGCGACTATCGAGTCCGGTACGACATCGAGGGTGCGACCATCTACCTGCACGTCGTCCGGCACCGGAAAGAGGTCTACTGACATCACCTACGGCGCGGTGGTGCCCCGGGCTGCGCTCAGCGGCCCTGAAGAACCAGAGCCGCATCCTATGGGTTCCAGAACATCAGGCGGGGAAAGGCCGACAGGTCGCGATAGTTGAGGGTCCACACAGGCACACGCAGGCCTATGGCTGTAAGCGCCACAACCGCATCCTCGAGCGTTCCCATCCAGCCTGGAAGCGCCCGCACGACTTCACACGCAAGATCGAACTGCTCAGGATCAACCTGACCGATCGCCAGCGCCGCACGCATCTCCTGCAGGCCATGCCGAGCCACTCGCGGCTCGGCATGGTACAACAGCCACTTGTAGACCTCAAAGACAACTGGCGAGGGAACGATCAGCTCGGCGTGATGGTCCGTGAGGGCCTCAAGCCCCCGCACCGTCTCGCTATGATCGGGGTCCTGCTGATGGAACAGTGCGATGAGGGGCCCAGCATCGAGGACGACACGGCTCGGTACAATCTCAACGTTCGTGTGCAATGAGACGGTCCTCTGCGCGTTCCCGGGCCGGTACCGGCGCTGACTTCACTATGCCGGCGAGCCGCAGCAAGCGGCGGGGACCCTGCGCGCCCAATCGTCGCTCTAATGCTTGCTGGGCCAGCCGAGAGAATGTCATGCTCGGGTGGCGCCTCAAGTAGGCGTCGATTCGTTTGCCAAGGCGGTCAGGTATGTACACGGTCTTCTTCACTGGCCTCCCCCTGTACGGTTATCCTACATTGTCATACCTGAGTTGGCAATATGGACGAACATCGACTCACACCCTAGCTAGTTTCCCATGAAATACGACGGCGGAGACCCGCGTCAATTCGGGGTTTCGGGCTCATGTTGTTGGCGAAATGACAGGGATTCCCGGTCCGCACGGCGAATCGAACTGACGAAAGCGCAACCCGTCGCCTGTCCGAGACACCGGGGAG
>JBBIOB010000020.1:0-50177 GCA_037443565.1 Armatimonadota bacterium
GCCAGGGTCCCGGCCGAGGCGCTCGTCTTCCACGGCAGCAACAAGACCCCTGATGAGATCGCGTACGGGCTCGAGGTCGGCGTGGGCCGGTTCGTTGTGGACAACGAGTACGAGCTCGCGCTGCTCGACCGCCTGGCCTCCGAGCGTGGCCGCCGCGCCGACGTGCTGCTCCGGGTGACCCCGGGCATCGAGCCCCACACCCACAAGGCGATTCAGACCGGAGGGGTGGACTCCAAGTTCGGGTTCGGACTGCTGGGGCCATCGGCCGAGCGCGCCGTGCAGACGGCACTCGCCGCACCCGGCATCCGCCTGCGCGGGCTGCACTGTCACATCGGCTCGCAGATCCTCGAGCTCGAACCGTTTCTGCTCGCGGCCCGCGCGCTCGTGGCGTTTGCCGCCGAGATGCGCGGGGCGGGACTGGTGCTCGAAGAGTTCAATCTCGGCGGCGGGTTGGGTATCCGCTACACCGTCGACCATGACCCCCCGGCGCCCGACGCCTACGTCCGCGCGTTGATGGAGCAGGTCCGCGACCTGCTGGCGCGGCACGGGTTGCCGGTCCCCACGGTCAGCGTTGAGCCCGGCCGGACGATCGTCGGCGGCGCCGGCGTCACGCTCTACACCGTCGGCGCCATCAAGGCCATCCCCGGCGTGCGGACGTATGTCTCGGTGGACGGCGGCATGTACGAGAACCCGCGTCCGGCGCTGTACGATGCCAGGTACACCGCGGTCCTGGCGACGAACGCGGCGGCGCCGCCTGTACAGCGCGTGGCGGTCGCGGGCCGCTGTTGCGAGTCGGGAGATGTGCTGATCTGGGACGCCGAACTCCCTGACGTGCGCGAGGGCGATCTGCTGGCGATCTTCGCGACCGGCGCGTACACCTACTCGATGGCCAGCAACTACAACCGGTATCCCCGGCCGGCGCTCGTCTTTGCGCGCGACGGCGCGGCGCAGATTGCCGTGGAGCGTGAGACCTCGGCCGACCTGGTGCGCCACGACCGGCCGCTGCTGCCCGCCGTTCCCAGTCGGAGCCGATGATCCTCGGCGACGTCCAGTCCCTGCCCTATCGCGTGGTGGCTATTCTGATCGCGATCACGGTGCACGAGTTCGCGCACGCGTGGACCGCCGACCGACTCGGCGATCCGACCCCACGCGCGCAGGGACGCCTGTCGCTCAACCCGCTGGTGCACCTCGACCCGATGGGGTCGCTGCTCCTGCTGGTCGCGGGATTCGGATGGGCCAAGCCGGTCCAGGTCAATCCGGGGTACTTCCCCAACTGGCGGCAGGGCATGATGGTGGTCGCAGCCGCCGGGCCGCTCTCCAATATCCTCCTCCTGTTTCTGGTGGGGGCGATCCTCCAAGTCCAGGGCATGAGCGCGGCCTCGATCCTGGGGCGCTTCGCGTTCTACGTGCTGCTCTACAACGCCGTGCTGGCCGCATTCAACATGCTGCCGATCCCGCCGCTGGATGGGTCGCGCATCCTGGGCGGGCTGCTGCCGCCGGAGCAGGCCGCCGCGTACGAGCGGCTGGCGCACTACGGTCCCCTCGTGCTGCTCGTATTGATCATGCTCCCCTGGATCTCCCCCGAGCTCAACCTGCTGGGCCGCGTGATGTTTCCGGCCATCCGGTGGCTCGTCGCGCTGGCCTATCGAGGCTTTGGATGACGGACGACCAGCAGGGCGCCGGGCCGCCCGTCCGGCCCGCCGTTGGATACACCGTGAAGGTCCCGGGGTTCGAAGGGCCGCTGGACCTGCTCGTCACGCTCGCCCACCAGGGAAAGGTCGATCTCGCGGCGGTGCCTCTGGCCGACCTCGCCCAGGAGTTTCTCGAACGGACAAAGCACGAGCCGGATCTCAACGAGGCCACGGAGGCGCTGTGGATGCTGGCGGCGCTCGTCGAGATGAAGGCCAAGCTCCTCCTGCCCAAGCCCCCGCCGGCCGAACCGCTGCCCGAGACCGGTGCCAGCGACCTTCCGGAGAGGCTCGAAGAGCAGTTAGGCGAGTACCGCGCCTTCAAAGAGGCCGCAGAAGCACTGCGGGCCCTGGAGGAGTTCCAGCGGCAGGTGTTTGTCCGGACCTCTCAGACAGAGCCCGCGGACCTGCTGCTCGAGGGCCTCACCGTCGATGACCTGTTCAAAGCCTTTCAGGCCGTGCTCACGCGGGCGCGGGAGGAACCGGCCGCCGAAGTCCTCGACGAGCCGGTGCGTGTCTCCGACCGTAGGGCGGCGATCGTTGACGCCCTGCGCCGCCGGCCCGGCGGCACCGAGTTCTCGGCGCTGTTCCCCTCCGGGGCGACGACGGTGTTCATCGTGGTGACGTTCCTGGCCTTACTCGAGCTCATCAACGAGCGGTTGGTGCGCGTGCAGCAGGCGTCGCCGCTGGCCCCGATTCTGGTCATGCTGGTCGCACCATGATGTCCACACTCTCTCCCAACGCCGACCGGCCGCCACCGGGCGACGAGGTGGCCGCACTGGCAGCGGCGCTGGAGTGTCTGCTCTTCGTGGCCGACCGCCCCGTGCGCCTGGAGCGCCTCGCCGATGCGACGGGGGCGCCTCCCGCAGCCGTTCAGGAGGCGCTTGGTTTCCTGCAGCAGCGCCTGGACGGGAGCGGCTTCCTGCTCCAGGCGGTGGCCGGAGGCTACCAGCTCGGTACCCGGCCCGAGCACGCCGACCTGGTGCGCCGGTTCCTGCAGCGCGAGCACGGGGAATCGTTGACCAGAGGGGCCCTGGAAACGCTCGCGGTCATTGCCTACCGGCAGCCGGCGACGCGTGGCGACATCGAAGCCGTCCGCGGCACGCGCAGCGACTGGCACATCGAGCGTCTGCTCGAGCGGCAGCTCATCCGCGAGGTCGGCCGGCGGTCATCCCCGGGCCGGCCGGTGCTCTTTGGGACGACCGAACTCTTCCTACGCTACTTCGGCCTGAACGATCTCTCTGAACTCCCGGCCATGGGGGAGCGCGGCGTCCAGGCGCTCCTGGACGTTGTGCGGTAGGATCTCGGATGACCGCACGCCCGGCAGCGATCGTCGCGGCCTTTTGGCTGGTGGCAGCGGTCGCGGTGGGCAGGATGCCCGTACCGGGGGCGGCCCAGAGCTTTGCGGCGTCGCCTGCCACGAGCCCCGCGGCACCGCTCGACCCGCCCCCAGCCGGTCCTGCCGCGGCAGCGCTCATCGACACGCGCACCGGCCGTGTGCTCTACGAACGCGACGCGCACCGGCGTCTGGCCCCCGCGTCGACCACCAAGATCCTCACCGCGGTTATGGCGATTGAGCGGTTCGCGCCCCACGCGACGATCGAGGTCAGCCGGAACGCCGCCGCCTTCGAGACCGGATCGCGGGTCGGGCTCGGGGCCGGGGAGCGGTGGAGGGTCGAGGATCTTCTGTACGCGCTGATCCTTGGATCGGCCAATGACGCCGCGGTCGCGATTGCCGAGGCGTCGGCGGGGAGCGTGCGGGCATTCGCCGCGCAGATGACCGACCGGGCGCGACGTGTGGGCGCGCGGGGGTCAAAGTTTGCCAACCCACACGGGCTCGACGAATCGGACCACTATTCTACAGCTTACGACCTGGCGGTGGTGGGTCGGCATGCGCTCTCGCATGCGCGCTTTGCCACCGTGGCACGCGCGCAAAGGTGGACGATTTCCCGGTCCGACCGTCCTGCTGAGGAGCTCGTGAACCGCAACAGACTGCTCGGACGATATCCAGGAGCCGATGGCATCAAGACCGGGATGACCGCGCGGGCCGGCTACACGCTCGTGGCCTCGGCGACCCGTGAGGGATGGCAGCTCATCGCGGTGGTCCTCCGCAGTCCGGACATCTATGCCGACGCCGCCCGCCTGCTCGACTACGGCTTCGGGTCGTTCGCACCGGTGACGGTGGCGACCAGGGGTACCGTGGTGGCGATGGTCACCGTGGGCCATCCGGCCCGCCGCGTGGACGGCATCGTGCCGGACGACGTGCACGCGGTGGTCCGCCGTGGTGCGGCCATCGAGCGCAGGGTCATCTGGCGCACCGACCTCCGCCTGCCCCTCGCCGCTGGAGAACGGGTGGGCGACGTGGTGTTCCTCGAGGGATCGAGCGAAGTGGCCCGCTCGCCGCTGGTGGCCCGGTCCCGCGTTGGACCGTAGGGTGTGCGGCTGCCGTGAAGCGCGATCGCATCAAGTGGGAGGCACGTTACCGGGCCGGCGATGCGGTCCACGACGGCCCGCCCTCACGGCTGCTGCGCCGGTGGGTCGAGGCGCTGCCCAAGGGGCGAGCCCTCGACGTGGCGACGGGCCTGGGCCGCAACGCCATCTTCCTGGCCTCATGCGGGTATCGGGTGGACGCCGTCGACATCTCGCCGACAGGGCTGGCGGAGGCCGCGCGGCGGGCGCGGAGAGCCGGTGTGCGGGTCCGGTGGATCGAGGCCGATCTCGACGACTATCCGCTCCCGGCCGATCGGTACGATCTCATCGTCAACACGTTTTTCCTCAAGCGGCGCCTGATCCCGGCGATGCAGCGTGCGGTGCGTCGGGGCGGCGTTATCGTCATCGAGACCCACCTGGAGGGTGACGATGCCTGCCGGCTGCGGAGCCGAGGACGCCGGCTGCGCCCGGGCGAGCTCCAGCAGTGGTTTCGCGGGTGGGAGATCTTGGAGATGGAAGAAGGGCTGTTCAGCGAAGGCGGCCGGCCCATGGCACTCGGCCGGGTGGTCGCCAGGCGTCCAGCCGCCCGGCGCACGGGATCGGGAGGACTGCGCCGGACATGAGATGGACACCGGCGGCGATCTTCGCCGCAGCAGTCGCGGCGCTAGTCGCCTCGGCGCACTCCGCCGTCGGCGGATTCCCTCTCTCTGTCCGCGACGCGACGGGCGCGGTCGTCGCAATCCCCGAGCCACCCAGGCGTATCATCTCGTTGGCGCCGAGCGTGACCGAGATCCTCTTCGCCCTGGGGCTCGACCGAGAGATCGTCGGGTTGAGCGACGCCGATGACTACCCACCGGACCGTGTGCGGGGAAAACCCAGGGTTGGGGGTGTGGTGATCAACCTCGAGCGCGCCGTGGCGCTGCGTCCCGATCTCGTTGTCGGGATGGCGAGCCTGCAGGCCGACCAGATCGCGCGCCTTCGGGCCGTGCGGCTCCGCGTGCTCGCCGTGGACGCTGAGTCCGTCGCCGAGACCGTCGAGCAGGTCCGGCTCCTGGGCAGGGTGACCGGTCGGGTGAAGGAGGGCGAGACGCTGGCCCGCTCGATCGAGCAGCAGGCGCAGGGAGCCCGCCCCACGTCGGTTGTCCGGGTCTACATCGAGGTCTGGCACGAGCCGGTCCTCGCCGCGGCCGACGGAACGCTGGTCGACGACCTGACGCGCCGGGCAGGCGGTCAGAACATCTTCCAAGACCGGCGAGGGTACGTGCAGGTGTCGATGGAATCCGTCCTTGTGCGCAATCCCCAGGTAGTCTTTCTCCTCTACCCCGGGCGGGCCGCGTTGATAGCCCGGCCCGGCTGGCGGGCGATCGAGGCGGGCCGCGCCGGTCGGGTGCATGAGCTTCCACCGGATTTGGTGACGAGGCCGGGCCCGCGCGTCGTCGATGGGCTCGCTCTGGTCCTGCGGCTGCTGCGCGATGGACGTTAGCGTCGGCCCACACGACATCCAGGTCGAGATCGCGGGGCTCCATTGCCGCTTGGGGACAACCGCGGCCCTCTCCGGCGTATCGTTGCAGATTCCCGCTCAATCCGTCTGCGGGGTTGTGGGGCCAAACGGTGCCGGAAAGACCACGCTGCTGCGGGCGCTGGCCGGCACGGTCGGCGCCAGCGCCGGCGCGGTCCTCGTCGGCGGACGCGATCCGCACGCCACGCCTCCGGCAGAGCTTGCGCGGGTCATGGCCGTCCTTCCCCAACACCCGGTCGCGCCCATCGGTATCACCGTGCGCGAGGCCGTGGCGTGGGGGCGCGATCCCCACCTGAGACGGCTCGGCCGGCCGGGCCCCGACGACCTGCGGGCGGTGGATGAGGCGCTCCGGCACACCGGGATGCTGGCTCTGGCCGACCGCCCGGTGGATCAGCTCAGCGGCGGCGAACGCCATCGTGCCCTCATCGCCCGCGCGCTGGCCCAGACTCCACGGATCCTGCTGCTCGACGAGCCCACGGTGCACCTGGACATCACGCACCAGGTCGAGATCATGCAATTGCTGCGGCGGCTGGCCGCCGGCGGCCTCACCATCGTGGCCGCGCTCCACGATCTCAACCTGGCGTCGGCCTATTGTGACCTCATGGCACTGCTGGCCTCGGGCCGACTCCTCGACGTCGGCTCGCCCGCTCAGGTAGTCCGTGCCGACCTCATCCGCCAGGCGTACGGGTCGGCGGCGACAGTCCGGGTGAATCCGGGGACGGGCCGGCCGTATCTCGTAGTGACCGGCCCTGCCGCAGCGCACCGGGCCGAGCCCGTGCGACGGGTCCATGTGGTCGGCGGTGGGGGGACCGGCGCCGAGGTCATGACCCGGTGCGTCGAAGCCGGGTACGGCGTGAGCACCGGGGTGGTGCACGTCATGGACAGCGACGACGAGGTGGCCCGCGACCTCCACGCCGAGGTCGTGCAGGAAGCGCCGTTCTCCCCGATCAGCCCCGAGACCGCCCGGGCCGCCGCGGACCTGGCACGCAGTGCCGACGCGGTCGTCGTGGCGGCGGTGCCCATCGGTCCGGGCAACATGCGCAACCTCGAGGTGGCGGCCGCAGCCCTGACAGCCGGCGTGCCGGTGATCATCCTCGACGGCGTCGCGGGACGCGACTACACCGGAGGTGCGGCAACCGCTCAGGTGGCGGCCATGACGGCGCAGGGTGCCTGGCTGGTCCCAGACGTCTCCGGTGCCCTCGATCTCCTCCGGCGCACCGTGCCGGTCTGAGCGCGCGCATGTCCGCACCCGAAGATCGCTCCAGTCCGCCCCGGTCGCGACGACCTGTGGTGGCCATCGATGGGCCGTCGGCCTCGGGCAAGTCCACTGTCGCGCGTGAGGTGGCTCGGCGGCTGGGCGTGGACTACGTCGATACCGGCGCCATGTACCGCGCGGTGGCCTGGGCTGCCGCGCAGCGGGGGATCGATCTCGCGGACGAGGCAGGGCTCGGTCGCCTGGCGGCTTCGCTCGTGATCGAGCAGCCGGACAGTGAGGAGAGCGATCAACTGCTGGTGGACGGGGCGGATGTGACCGAAGCGATCCGCAGCCCCCAGGTGAGCGCCGCGGCATCGGTGGTCAGCGTGGTGCCCGATGTACGCGAGGGGCTCGTCGCGCAGCAGCGCGCGCGGGCAGCCCGGGGAGGCGTCGTGATGGAGGGCCGGGACATCGGCACGGTGGTGCTGCCCGACGCCGACCTCAAGGTCTTCCTCGACGCGTCGCTCGACGCCCGCGCGCAGCGGCGCTACGATGAGCTGCGGCGCCGCGGCGTGGACATCTCGCTTGACGAGGTCCGTCGCCAGGTGGACGCGCGTGACCGCCGCGACGAGACCCGCGCGCATTCGCCGCTGCGCCCCGCGCCCGACGCCGTAATCATCGACACGACCTCGATGGGTCCGGAGCAGGTCGTCGAGCGGGTCGTGTCTCTGCTCCACGACCGGAGGGGACGCGTATGAACGCGTGGTACAGCCTCTGGAAGGGCCTGCTGGCGGTGTACTTCTGGATCCAGTTCGGGCTGCGCGTCGAGGGCCGCGAGCACGAACCGCCCTCGGGCCCGGTCCTGGCGATCTGCAACCACGCCAGCG
Source organism: Armatimonadota bacterium (assembly GCA_037443565.1). Lineage (GTDB taxonomy): Bacteria > Sysuimicrobiota > Sysuimicrobiia > Sysuimicrobiales > Humicultoraceae > Fervidifonticultor_A. Next base: position 7,720 of record JBBIOB010000020.1, read on the forward strand.
CGCTCGACCCGCCGATTGCGGGCGTCGCCCTGCGGCGCCGGGCCTGGTACATGGCCAAGATCGAGCTGCTCAAGACCCCGGTGCTGGGCTTCCTGCTGCGCTCGGTCGGCACGTTTCCCGTCCGGCGCGGGACGGCCGACCGGCAGTCCATCCGCACCGCGCTGCGCGTGCTCGACCGCGGCCAGGTGCTGGTGATGTTTCCTGAAGGCACGCGGAGCTCAGACGGCCGGCTGCTGCCGGTGGAGCCCGGGGCGGCCCTGCTCGCCCTGAGGGCGGGCGCCGTCGTGCTCCCGATGGCGGTGATCGGCACGCACCATGTCATGCCGAAAGGCGCCCGCTTCCCACGTCGGGCCCGCATCAGGGTCCGCCTGGGGCCGCCCATCATGGTGCCGCGTCACGACGGCCACATCGGCCACGAGACCCTAGAAGCGTGGGGCCAGCGGTTCGCCGCGGCGATCGCGGCGCTGCTCCCGCCGGATCAGCAGCCGAGACCCTGAACGCTCAGGCGAGGTGCAGAACTGCAACGCCGATGGCGGCAGCCGCCGCGACGACCCTGTCGTCTTGCGTGGCCAGCTGCAGCCCCAGCCGGGCGGCCAGTTCCAGATAGGCCGCGTCGTAGGCGGAAAGCCGTGCTGTCTGCCGAGGGGGAGAACCGAGCCAAAGGTGCTGCCCATGGCGCGCTGGTCAATGACAATGGGGAGTGCGCCCAGGAGTTCGACGAAGCGCGCGCTCTGGGCCTCGGTCAGCCGTCCCCGCCGCTCGGCCAACAGAAGGACATTGGCCACTTCCAGCGGCCAGATCGCGGGAACGACAGCGGTGGCGCCCACCAACCGGTCGAGGGCGGCTTCGGTGTAGGGTGTCGTCTCGTCCTCGAAGCACCAGGACATCGTCACTGAGGCATCGAGCACGAACTCCGCCTTCAGGGACGACCCTCCTCGATCAGGTCACGTAGCGCAAGAGGCTTCAGCGTGATTCCCCTGCGGAACTCACGGAGGGCGTCCAGCACACGCCGGGGATCGTCTTGGGGACCTCGTCAAGGTCGCCTCTGTGGGCGTTGGCGGTCCTGGACCGTAGGAGTCGAATCAGAGGCAGGAAGGAGCAGCTTGGAGATCTTCCTCCCAGCGCAGTACCGTGACCCGACGCGGTGTGCCGTAGAGCGGGGACGCGCCCTCGTAGGTGATGTCCACGTCGGCGCGGACCGTCCGGGTGTGCAGGACCGTGAAGGTGGCGTCCGGGTTGTAGCGGCGGATCTCTCCGGTGGCCAGCACGCACCAGCGGCGGGCCGAGGGGGGTGGGGTGCCCGAGCAGTTCAGCAGACAGGTCAGAGAGGTGATGTACCAGCCCCGCTGATCCGCGCTCGCCGGGTACTGCGTGTAGGGAACCGCCGCGGCATCCTTGTTTCCCTTGAGCAGGTAGATCTGATGCTCGAGACCCGCCTGTGCCAGGTAGAGCGCGGCGGCGTCCCAGCGGGTCAGGCGACCCATCTCGAGATCGGCGACCATCACCTGGGCGATGCCCCCGGCGATCAACGCCAGGATCAGCGTCACAACGATCGCCATGATCAGGGCGACGCCCTCTTCACCCGAGCGGTGTCGCGCCCCGGCTGCGCGGCTACGGGGCCTGGCGATAGGCGCGCGAGGTGAGGACAATGTCCGCCACCTCCCCGGTGGGGTCCATGACCGTCAGCGTGATCTGCACCGATCTGACCGCGGCGGCCGCCGGACCGGGAGCCGCGGGGCAGGGGACCGTGCTGCCGGCGCTGTTGAAGCACTGCACACCCATGGCGCGGAGCGGGCCGGCCAGGGGCTGCCAGGCGCCGGGAGACGGCCCTGTCTCCTCGGCAGCCAGCGTTGCCGACGGTTCGGGGTCGGCGACGCGAAGCCGGACGATCAGGTGGCGGTGCCGATGGTTCTGGGGGGAGGCGGCCGTGGCACCGTTGCCGTCCACCTGCCCGTAGTGCAGGCCGGAAGAGTAGGTCGCGTTTGTAGCGGTGATCATCCATCCGGGTTCGGCGACCGTCGCCAGCCAGACCTTGCCCCGCAGTTGAGAGCCCACCAGCGCGAATCGCCCGTAGTAGTCGGCGCCGCGCGTGATGACGACCGGGGCAGTGGCCAGACTGGTGCCCGCGGCGGTCCAGGTCCTCACCCGCCGCAGCCGAAGCGCGGTGTTCCTGCTCTCGCCAGGCTCCAGCCTGTACCCCGTCCCGGTCTCACTCCGCCGGGCACTCACGCCGACCACATGTCGAGTGCTGTTCTGCGCCGCGGGGCCATCGCTCCGGAACCCCCAGATGATCTCAGCGTTGCCGTGGGGCACGTTCTTGCTGAACTGCCGGTACCCGCTCGCCGACGCCGCGTTGAACACGAACCCGTCGCTTGATGCCGACTTCGTCCCGGCGAGGTTGTCGCGGCGCGTCCACCCAGCCAGGGTCGTGCCGTCCTCGTAGTCGAGGAACACGTAGTCTCCATTTGCCGGAGCGGAGGATGCCGAGAGGTCCCCGTAGTGGAGGTAGTAGTTGTTGTCTGACGCACCGGCCGCAATCGGTGCCTGCAGCCGGAACCACAGGCGCACGGCGGCCGTGTTCCAGGCCGTGGGCGTTGCGGTGAAGTTGAAACTGAAGCGGTCGAGCTCCTGCCACCGGGAGCCGGTCCAGTAGACAATGCGCACGTCGTCCCCGCTCGCCAGGCTCTTACCCGCGGTCACCAGCGCCGCGTGGTCGAAGACAATCGAGACCGAGTAGCCTGCCGGCACGGCGGTCCCGGCCGTCACGGTGATCCGGCGCCGGAACACGTAGTCAGCCCCGACCCGGTACTCGAGCTCACCGCTCGCGCCGTTCAGCCTGTACTCCACGGTGGGCGCCGCGCCGGTCCCGTCCCCCAGCGCGGTTGTGAACCGCAGCTCAGTCGAGTTCAGCACCGCGAACGACCGGGCCGTCCGAATCTCGCGCACCACCTTGTCCATGGCGCGGCGGGCGTTCTGGAGCCCCTCCGTGTGCCGGTCGACGCGGTCCCATGACGCCTTCGCTAGAGAGAGGACCGGCACCAGAGCCGCGAGCGCAACGGTCAGCAGGGCGGCGGTCGCCAGCAGCTCGGTCAGCGTGGCCCCGCGTTCACACTGTGTCATCGGCGATCCCTATGGGCGCGACGTGACCTTGGTATCCAGCCGGACCTGCTCTTCACCCGCATCGCAGGTTCCGCTGGCGTCGCCGTCCCGACAGGCGGTCGTCGAGACCGCCACGAGCATGCCGACGCCGGGCAGTGCGCTCGAGGCCTCGACGGAGATGGTCCACACGAGGCGGCACCCGGAGAGGTCCGCGCAGGGTTCCGTCCCGGAGGCGACGCCTGAGATGTCGGCCCGGAGCCTGTTCGTGATCTCCTCGGCCTTTCGGATAGCCGCGGCCTCCAGGCGCAGGTGGATGTCGGAGACCTGGGCCGGTCCCAGCGTGGCAGGCATCATCTGGAGCAGCGGGATCAGCGCGACCCCGATGATGGCCGCCGCGATCAGCAACTCGATCAGGGTTACACCGGCTTCGCCTGCGCGTGGACCACGCGGCCAAGCATGCGGGGGACTCATGGCCCGACCACCGTCACCCGGCCGGTGGCCGCAGTCACCTGCACGGTGACCGCCGTGCTACCCGCCGTGAGCGTGACGGTGCCGCCGGAGGCGGCGCCCCCGGTGGGCTGGAACGTGAACTGCTGGGGACCGGTGGCGGTCACCCCGGTGGGCAGCGACTTCGGGTAGTCCGGCTCATCGGGCCCGCCCGCCTGGCGGATGGTGTAGGTCACGTACGGCCCGCCCAGGGGCGAGAACTCCAGCACCACATCGGCGCGGCGCGTGATCGCGAGGCGCTGAGCGAGCCGCAGATCGGCCGCCAGTTGCCGGGCCTGGGCCCTGGCCTGGAGCGTCTCGGGGACGACCAGGCGCGGCACGGCCACGACCACCAGCACGACGACCACCGCGGCGACCGCCAGCGCCTCGATCAGGCTGAAGCCGGACTCACCCGTGCGCATCGCATCACGGCATGAGGACGCGGCACCGGCTCGCGTCATAGTTGGTCGTGAAGAACCCCTGCCCGCCGCCGACCGGGTCTGTCGGCGCTCCATCCGGGAAGTAGGTCGTATCGTTGAGGAACGCCGTGAAGGCCGTGGCATCCGCCGGGCAGGCCGTGTTCCGATATTGGTAGAGTGCCAGGGCCGAGTTGATCGACCGCACGTTGGCGGCGCGCACCGCGGTGCGCGCATCCGCCTCGGCGCCGAAGTAGTTGGGCAGCGCGATGGCGATGAGGACACCGAGCACCAAGATCACCGCCAGCACCTCGACGAACGTGAATCCCTGCTGACCACGTGCCATGCCTTTCATCCCAGCACCTCCGTGTTCGTTGTGCTTGCTGCGCCTCACCGCAGCAGCGCCTTGGGCAGCCCGAAGATCGGGAGATACAGCGCCAGCAGGACGAGTGCTACGACGCCGCCCAGGGCGATCGTGAGCATCGGCTCGGCCAGCGTGACGAGCTTCCGGATGGCATAGTCGGTCTCGCGCTCGAGCAGGTCGGACGCGCGCTGGAGCATCGCGTCGAGGCGTCCGGACTCTTCGCCCATGGCGACCATGCGGTGCACCATGGGGGGAAAAGCCTCAGCGGAGCGCATGGCTTCGCTGAGCCGTGCGCCTCGCGACACCCTCTCCTTGAGGTGGCCGATGGCCGCCAGCATCCGGGGATCAGACGTGCTCTCCATCGTGATGTCGAGGGCGGTCAGGACCGGCACCCCGCTGGCCTGCATCAGCCCGAAGGACCGGACGAACCGGCTGGCCTGAATCATCCGGGCCACGTTGCCGAGCCGGGGAGTCCTCAGGAGCAGCCACAGGCCCGCTTGGCGCAGCCATGACTGGACACGGGGTCGGGTCAGCACCCAGAAACCGAGTGCGGCACACGCGGCCGTCGTCAGCAGCGCGGGCCAGCCCGGCCGCGTCGCACGGCTCGCGGAGAGCAGCGCCTGCGTCAGCAGGGGCAGCGAGGCTCCGGAGGCGGCGTACACCCGTTCGAAGATCGGGACGACGACCGTGAGGAACACACCGGTGACCACGACGGCCATAGCGAGGACAAACGTCGGGTAGACAAACATCGAGCGCACCTTCTGCCGCAACGCCGCCTCGCGGTCCAGATAGTCGGTCAACCTGACCAGCGAGGGCGCGAGCGCGCCGGCGGTCTCCCCCGTGCGGACGACCCCGACGTACAGGGGCGAGAACAGTGCGGGATGCCGCCTGAGCGTGGTGGAGAGACTGCTCCCGGACTCGATGCTCTCCTCCATGTCGGCGATGGCCTGACGCAGCGCGGGATGCTCGGCCTGCTCCCGCAGCAGCGCCAGGCTGCGCATGATCGGTACGCCGGACTCGACCAATCCCGCGAGGTGGAAGGTGAGGGCAGAGATCTCCTCCGGGTCAGGCCGGCGCGGCAGCAGGCTGCTCAAGCCGCGGCGCGCGCGGAGTCGGAGCGACGTGATAAACAGCCCCTGATCGCGGAGATGCCGGCGCGCCTGCGCATCGTCCTCCGCATCGAGCACGCCTCTCAGGGTGTTGCCGATGCTGTCCCGGCCGGTGTATTCGAATGCCGGCATGGTCTGCTCCGCTACTCCGTCTCCGACAGCACCACGCGACGCAGCTCGTCCAGGCTCGTCGCGGCCTCCAGCACCTTGGCCACGCCGGCCTGGCGCATGGTACGCATCCCGTGGCGCTCGGCTGCCTCCCGGATGGCGCTGACAGGTCGGCGCTCAATGGTCAACTCCCGAATCTCGTCCGTAATGTGGAGGATCTCGAAGACGCCGGTGCGGCCCCGGTAGCCCAGGGCGCCGCATTCCGCGCACCGGCCCGGGGTCCACACGTCGGCCGCGGCGTCCTGGGGCAGGCCCAGCTCCTGCCGCTCTTCGGGCGTGGCGGTGCGCCGTTCGCAGCACGATCTGCAGAGCGTGCGCACCAGGCGCTGACCGACCGCCGCCAGCAGGGTGGAGGTGATCAGGTAGGGCTCCACGCCCATGTTGATCAGGCGCACCACCGCGCCCGCGGCGTTGTTGGTGTGCAGCGTGCTGAGGACCAGGTGCCCGGTCAGCGCGGCCTGGACGGCGATCTGCGCCGTCTCGGGGTCGCGGATCTCGCCGACCATGATCACGTCGGGGTCCTGGCGGATGATCGCGCGCAACCCCGTGGCAAAGGAGACGGCCATCTTCGACCTCACCGCGATCTGCGTGATCCCCGGCAGGTGGTACTCGACCGGATCCTCGATCGTCATGATGTTCCTGGAGCGCTCGTTGAGCCGGCTGACGCACCCGTACAGGGTGGTGGTCTTGCCGCATCCGGTGGGGCCCGTCACGAGAATCATCCCGTGCGGTCTCGCCAGCAGGCGGTTCAACAGCTCCTGCTGATCGGGCAGCAGGCCCAGGCGGTTCAGGCCGAGCAGCACCCGGGTCTTGTCCAGCACGCGGATGGTGATCCGCTCGCCGAAGGTCGCGCCCACCGTAGCGATCCGCAGGTCGTGCTCGCGCCCACCCAGCTCGTAGCGCAGCCGGCCGTCCTGCGGCCGCACGCGCTCGGCGATGTCCAGACCGGCCAGGGCCTTGACTCTTGAGGTCACGGCCGCGGCCACGCCCCGCACGAGGCGCGCCTTGTCGTGGAGCAGCCCGTCGACGCGGTAGCGGACCGCGGTGCCGTCGGTCATCGGCTCGATGTGGATGTCGGTGGCGCCGTCCCGGACCGCACCCTGGATCAGCGAGTCGACCAGGCGCACCACCGGCGGATCATGCGGCGAGTCGCTGGCGGCGACCGAGGCGAGGTCGGGCTCGACATCCTCGACCACGCCCGAGGCCTCGATACCCTTGCTGACCGCGCGGGTGATGTCGAACCTTGTCGAGAGGAGCCACTCGAAGTCCCGCTCGGTCGTCTGAAACGGACGCACGCGGGTCCGCAGCAGGGCCGACAGGAAGTCGATCGTCACCACATCGGTCGGATCCACCATGGCGACGTGAACCTCGCGCCCGACCCGCTCGAATGGCACGGCGCGGTGCTCGAGGATCGTGCTCACCGGGATGCTGTGGAGTACGTCGTCACTAAGTTGGGCCGTCACCAGGTTGACGTAGGGCGTGCCCTTCTGCGCTCCCAGGGCGTCGCCCAGGGCCTGCTTGGTGATGAACCCGCGCTTGACCAGCACCTGACCGAGACGCTCGCCGGTCTTCGCCTGCTCGGCCAGCGCCTCTTCGAGCTGTTCCGGGGTTAGCAGCTCCGCTGCGAGCAGCATCTGGCCGAGGCGCTGCTGGGAGACACTCGGACCGTACGACGGCTCGCCGGTCCCATCCGACCGTTGCACCACCAGCCCGTCGGCCAGCAAGCTCGCCAATGCCGCGTCGACGTCATCGCGGAGGGCGCTGAGGTCCTGGGCGATCGTCGCGGCCGTGGGCCGCTCCCGGGCGCGGGCCTGCACGTAGGCCTGAATGCGGCGTCGGAGGGAGCCGCTCACGGATCCTGGCGTGTCGGTGTCAACGACGGCCACGCGGTTTGAGCCTCCTCGAGGGCCGTGCGCTGGTGGGCCTCGCGCCGTCGCGATGGGCGTTGATCTCCCGCTCCTGCAGCCACTGGCTGAGCTGGTCCTTCTTGAACCGCCACGACCGGCCCACGCGCAACGCGGGCAGCTCCCCGCGCTGGATGAGCCGGTAGACCGTCATGCTGTGCACGCGCAGGTACCTCGCTACTTCATCCACAGTCAAGATCGTCGGTCGCCGTTCCATGCCCCGGCCTCCGAGGTTCCTCGCCCGATCGCTCGATTATGGTCCTTCCCAACAAGCGACTTGCGTAGACTTGTCGAACACGGGTTGACTTGAGACAGCACGTTCAGCAGAGCCCGAAGCCGCCCGCGGAGCAGCGGTCCGAGCAGGGCACAGACGGGGGTTATCGAGCGGGAGCGAGGACGGTCAACGCGCCGCGGTGGACGCGGAAGCGCGCGGGCAGCAGGCCCACCGCTTCGCCGTCGGCCTGCACGGCCACCGGCGTCGTGCTCTCGACGTAGATCTCGGTCGCCTGCGCCTGGCGCACCTTGGGATGCCCGAGATGCCCACCCGAGAATACCTGCGGCAGGACGACGAGCGTCTCGAACCGTGTCAGCGGGCCCGCGATGACCGCATGGAGGAGCCCGTCGTCGGGACGCGCCGGCGGGACCAGCCACATGCCGCCCGCGTTGTGGCTGGTGTTGCCAACGGCGATGAGAAAGATACGCTCCTGTTGTACCGCGCCGTCGATCGTGATCGTGACATTCACCGGGCGATACGTCACCAGCGTGGTGAGGATGCCGATCGCGTACATCGCCGCTCCACCGAGGACCTTGGGCCACGCGTTGACGCGCCGCGCCACCTCGCCGTCGAACCCGGCTCCGGCGATCGTCAGGAAGTAGCAGCCGTTGACCTCGCCCACGTCGATCGCCCGAGGTCGGCCGCGGACCAGCGCCGCGGCCGCGGCCAGCGGATCGCGTGGCAGGCCGAGCGCCCGCGCGAAGTCGTTGCCGGTGCCGGCCGGCAGCACCGCCATGGTGGCGCCCCGGCGTGCGGTCAGCAGGCCGTTGGCGACTTCGTGCGCCGTGCCGTCGCCGCCGACGACCAGGATCAGCGGCTCGGAGGACGCCGCCGCGAGGTCGCGAGCGTGGCCCCTCCGCTCGGTGAGCTCCGTCCGGATCCGCCAGCCGGCTTCTTCCAGGATCGGCCGGATTCGGTCCCAGTGGCGAGAGGCCCACCGGCCGTCCGATGTGGGATTCACAATGGCGTGCACGCGCATGTCTCTTCCGTCCTCTTGGGTCGGCGGGATCCCCCGCGCCGGGCTCCCAGGAGGAGTTCGCGGCCGGAAGGACGGACTCATCTTCTATGGCGGTTCGTGCGGAGGCCACGCCGATCGTCGTGGAGGTCCTGGCACCGAGCCTCGTTGGCCTGGGCTCTCTTCACCGCCTTGGAGGCGGCGGTCGACGGGAGCCCCGCCCTGGCGACGTCGGGAGCGGAGAGGCCTTCCGCCTGCTGCGGTTCCTCGACATGCTGCAACAGCGCTTCGGCGGCCGGGTCGTCGTGCACCTGATTGAGCCCTACTCCTGGGCCTGGCTGGTGCGCGTGCTCCGCTACCGGCCCAGGGTGTTTCCGCTCTTCCTGATCGGTGGGCGGGTCGCGGTGACCGGTCTCGAGGAGTCCGCCGTGGAGGGCCAGGTGTCGCGGCTGCTCGATGGGCCACGGAGCACTTCGTCTTGACTCCGGTCGGGCCACGATCTGGGGCTGCCGATCATCGGCGCGGGGCTCATCAGAACACCTGATCTTGTCAGACGTATCCTGGAGGCCGAGGCGGTGGGGGTGTCGGTCAGCGCCCGCGACCTCTGGGGGTTGGCGCGTCCCGGCCTCGGGCGGCCAGCCAGCCGTTGACCTGCGATGGAGCGGGGTGCCAGGCGGGAAGGGAACCCGGTGTGGTCGTCGCGAATGACTATAGGTAATCACGGAGTGGAGGCCTCGTGGGGGTATCGGGCCTGCACTGGAACAGTCAGACAAGCACGGTGGGGTGTGAAGCGGAGAGGCCCCGCCGCGGTGCCTGGGTACGGGCTGCGGCGGGGCTATTGGTTCACGCGAGGCGCTCTGCCAATCGGCACGAGGATTGCATCTGGAGGAGGGAGAGGATGCGGATTCACCGGTCTATCGTACTTGCCCTGGCGGTCTGCCTGGTGCTGCTCATGTTCCCGAGGGCGCAGATCAGCGCCCAGGCGGCCATCGAAGATCGTCTGGTCATCCTGACGCCGGTCGCGCGCACCGTGGCCGACCCGATGGCGGCAGCGTTCCGGGAGTTTGCCCGACGGCAGTTCAACGTCACGGTCACCGTGACCATCGTGTCCGCGGGAACACCAACCGCCTACGGCCGGATCCGTGAGTGGGCCGGCCGGCCTGAAGCCGATCTCTTCTGGGGCGGCGAGTCGGCGTTATTTGACGACCTGGCCGAGCGCAAGCTGCTGGTGCCGCATGAGATCCCCGAGGCCGTGACGCGCGACATCCCGGCGACCCTCGGCGCACCCAAGACGCTCGCGCTCAAGGACCCGAAGGGCTTCTGGGTGGGCTGCTGCCTGACCCCCTACGGGTTCGTCTGGCATCCCCGCCTGCTGCAGCGCCTGGGCCTGCCGGCGATCAGGGACTGGGATGACCTGCTCGACTGCCGGCTGAAGGGACAGATCGCGCAGGCCACGCCCGACCGCTCGAGCTCGAACCACGCCCTCTATGAGGTCATCCTCCAGATGCACGGCTGGCAGAAGGGCTGGGAGTGGATCCAGCGCCTGGGCGCGAACACCGGCATCTTCGTCGCCAGAAGCCGCGACGTGCCGACGGTCGTGGCGAAGGGCGAGTTCGCGGTGGGGTATGCGGTGCCGGCCTACATGGCGTTCGAAGACGTACTCTCGGGATTTGACCTCCGGTACGTGAACCCCACGGCGGTCTTCGTCACGCCGGAGCCGTTCGGAATCCTGGCCGGCGCCCGCAACCAGCGGACCGCGCGGGCCTTTGTGCAGTATGCCCTGAGCGATGAGGGGCAGCGCGTGATGATGGCGCGGGGCCAGTTCGGGATCGCGCCGAAGTTCCGCATGGAGGGTCCGGCGGGGTCGCCGCTGGAGCGCATGGCGCAGTTCGCCGGGGTCCGCTCGTTCTTCGAGCGACCGCTGCAGAATATCTACGACGACAACGTAGCTCGGGAGCGTTACAGCCTTGTGAACGACACGTTTCGCAAGCTCGTCGTCGAGCGCCACAACGAGCTGAAGCGGCTGCACTGCCCGTAGGCAGCCGGCCGGGCGCCGGGGCCCGGCCGCTGTGGTTGGTATCGAATCAGGGGGAAGTCGGACGGGGAGCGGCCTGTGCTGCTCCCCGTAGGGGAGTGGCACGCATGGAAGTCCGGCTGGACGGGGTCGTCAAGCGCTTCAAGAACGTGCACGCCATGGCCGGGGTCTCGCTGACCATCACCGAGGGCGAGTTCTTCACGCTGCTTGGGCCATCGGGCTGCGGCAAGACCACCACGCTCCGCGTCATCGCCGGGTTCTATGATCCCGACGAAGGGGCCGTGCTGTTCGGCGACACGCCGATGAACGGTGTGCCGCCGGCAGAGCGCGGCATCGGCATCGTGTTTCAGAACTACGCGCTGTGGCCGCATATGACCGTCGCCGACAACATCGCCTACGGCCTGCGCATCCAGCGGGTTTCAACGGGGGAGATCGAGTCCCGGGTGCAGCGCGTCCTCCATCAGGTCGGCCTGGAGGGCCTGGAGCACCGCACGCCGGGCCAGCTCAGCGGCGGGCAGCAGCAGCGCGTCGCGGTCGCGCGCGCCCTGGTGCTCAACCCCCGCGTGCTGCTCCTCGACGAGCCGTTGTCCAACCTCGACGCGAAGGTGCGATCGCGGCTGCGCAGCGAGATCAGGCGGCTCCAGCAAGACCTGCACATCACCACCATCTACGTGACGCACGACCAGGAAGAGGCGCTGGTCCTCTCCGACCGGATCGCCGTGATGGATCACGGCCGGGTGCTCCAGATTGGTACCCCGATCGAGCTCTACGAGCAGCCCGCGAGCCTGTTCGTGGCCGATTTCATCGGGACGAATAACCTGGTCCCAGGCACCGTGGCGACCGTGGGTGACGGTATGGCAGTACTGGAGACACCGGCCGGGCGGTTGCGCGGGAAGGTCTCCGGACAGCTCGCGGCCGGGCGGCGGGCCGTCGTCGCGATTCGGCCAGAGAACTTGGTCCTCGACGGGGGCGGCGACACGGACGTCACCATGAAAGGCCGCATCGTCCTCTCGCAATACCTGGGCAGCCTCATTCGGTATGAGATCGAAGCCGGAGCGGGCGTGGCCCTGCGCATTGACGTGAGCGATCCGAAGAGCCACCGGCTCCTCGCCCCGGGCCACGAGGTCGCGGTGAGATTCGCGTCGTCGGCCGCGCAGGTCTTCCCTGAGGACGGGGCGTCATGACGCCGCCGGCGGTTGCCGCCGCGGCCCGACCGGCGATCGCGCGCCGGGTTCGCGCGCCCGCGCTGGTCTGGGCACTGCCGATCTACCTGTTTCTGGCGATCTTCATCCTCTATCCGCTCTACCGGTTGTTTCTCGACGCGGTCACGACCGACGAGGGCCAGCTCACCTTCAAGTTCCTCGCCGACTTCGCCACCGACTCGTTCTACCGCCGGGCCCTGGGCAACTCGCTCATCGTCGCCGGCGGTACCGTCGTCGGTTGCGTGATCATCGGATTCCTGGCGGCGTTTCTGCTTGTGCGGTACGACTTTCCGGGCCGCGGGGCGTTCGGCTATCTGACCATGCTGCCGATCATCATGCCGCCGCTCGTGGGCATCATGGGGCTGGTGTTCATCCTCGGACGCGCCGGCACCGTGAACATCATCCTGATGGACTACTTTGGGCTGGCGCGCCCGATTAACTTCATCTACGGCTGGCACGGCGTGCTGCTGGCCATGATCCTGCACTACTTTCCGCTCATCACGCTAAACGTTGTCGACGGGTTGAGCAAGCTCGACGCCTCGCTCGAGGAGGCCGCCGAGGCCGTGGGCTCCCGCGGCCTGCGCCGGCTGCGGGACATCACGATCCCGCTGGTGACGCCGGGGTTTGTCTCAGGCGCGACGCTGGTGTTCATCCTGGCATTCGCCGATTTCGCCACGCCGCTCGTGGTCGGGCTGCAGAACCTGATCGCCTCACAGGCCTACCTGAACATCGTGCAGTTCGTGGATCGCCGGCTGTTCCAGATGGGAATCGTCATCGGCGCGCTCATGGCTGGCATGGCCATCGTCTTCCTCGTGGTGGCCCGTCGCCTCATCTCGATGCGCGAGTACGCCGTGGTCTCGTACCGGAGCGTGGAGCGCCGGCCGCTGACCGGCATCGCGCGCGTGCTCGCCCCGACGTTCTTCGTCGTCGTCCTCACCCTGGCGTTCCTGCCCTACCTGGGCGTGACGCTGGCGGCGTTCGGGCGGGCGTGGTCGCTGACGCCCTTCCCCACGCGGTTCTCGCTTGAGGCCCTCGACGCGGTGCTGCACCTGACGCCGGTCTTCGTCATCAACACGCTGCGGTGGAGCGGCCTGGCCGTGGTGATCATCCTGATCGTCGGGGTGCCCCTCGGCTGGATCCTGGCCCGCTCGACGCTGCCCGGACGGGGGATGCTCGACGCGATCACGACCCTGGTGCTCGCCCTCCCGGGTACGGCGATCGGGATCGCCTACATCCGCGCGTTTCACCAGCCGCTGCCGTTCCTCGAGGTCATGCTGACACGGATCTGGATCATCATGCCGCTCGTCCTGGCGATCCGTCGCATGCCCTACACGGTGCGCGCGACGTATGCCTCGCTGCTGGGTCTCCACCGGTCTATGGAGGAGTCGGCGGCGAGCGTCGGGGCCTCGGGGCTGCGGACCTTCAAGGACATCACCCTCCCCTTGATCTGGCGCGGGGTCCTGGCCGGCGCGCTGTTCTCGCTGATGTTTGCCCTCCAAGAGGCGGCGGCGACCATCCTGCTCTTCCTGCCGGGATGGGAGACCATGACCGTCGGGATCTTCACCTACTACACCTCGGGGACGATCGGGCAGGCCGCGGCGTTGGGCTTCGTCCTCATCCTGATCTGCGCGGGTACGCTCTTTGCGGTGTACCGGCTGACGGGCGCGCGGATGGGCGGGCTCTTCGGCACCGGTGGCGGTGGGTAGCGGCCACGCGGAGCCGGCCAGCGGCGCCGCCGGTCTCGCGGCGCGCCGCAGCGTCCGCCGGCCTTCCCGGCTCTACGCGGGCTACGCGCTCGACCTCGACGGGACGGTCTACCTCGGGGACGCGCTGCTGCCGGGTGCCGGGCGCGCGCTTACGACGCTGCGGGCGGCGGATCGGCCGGTCGTCTTCGTCTCCAACAACCCGCTGCTGACGCGGGAGGACTACGCGGCGAAGCTCACGCGTCTGGGCGTGCCGACCCCCCCCGAGGACGTCGTGAACTCCTCGTGGGTCCTGGTCCGCCGCCTAGTCTCAACCGCGCCTTCGGCGCGGTTGTTCGTGATCGGCGAGGCTTCGGTCAAGACGGAGCTGTCCCGGGCCGGCTTCAGTCTGTCCGAAGCCTCTGACGAGATCGACATCGTCGTGGCCTGCTTCGACCGGACGTTCGACTACCGCAAGCTCAAGATCGCCTTCGACGCCATCCGCGCTGGCGCGCGCTTCGTCGCGACGAACCGCGACGCCTACTGCCCCACGCCGGACGGGGGCCTGCCCGACTGTGCCGCGGTGATCGCCGCGGTCGAGGCGTGTACCGGCCATCCGGTGGAGGAGGTGGTCGGCAAGCCGTCGGCGATCATGGGGCGGGCGCTGGTCGAGCGGCTCGGCGTGGCGCCAGAGGATGCGCTGATGGTGGGCGATCGTCTCGATACTGATATTGCGATGGGCCACGCCGCGGGGATGGCGACGGCAGTGGTGCTCACCGGCGTCACGACGCGCGAGGCGGCCCTGGCCGCCGAGCCTCCGCCGGACTACGTCGTAGAGCGGCTCGACCAGATCCTCCCGGACTGAGATGGCCGGACACCGACCGCTGATCATCGCGCACAGGGGGGCGTCGGGTGAGGCGCCGGAGAACACGCTGGTCGCCTTCCGCCGGGCGCTGGAGATCGGCGTCGACGCCGTAGAGCTCGACGTGCATCTGTCGGCCGACGAGGAGCCGGTCGTCACCCACGACTCACTGCTGGGCCGCACAAACGACGGCGCCGGACTCGTGAAGGACCTCCCGCTGGAGGCGATCCGACGCCTGGACGCCGGTCGGTGGTTCGATGAGCGCTTTGCCGGGGAGCGGATCCCGACGCTGGCCGAGGCCCTGGAGCTCCTCGGGGAGGTGCGGGTCATCGTCGAGATCAAGAACGGCCCGATCTTCTATCCCAGGATCGCCGCGCGGGTCGCGGACGTCGTGCGGGCGGCGGGCCACCGGGCCGTCACGGTCTCTTCGTTCGACCATCCCGTGCTGCTGGATGTGAAGGCCCACGCCCCTGACGTCGAGACGGCGGTCCTCTACTTCGCGCGCCCCTTCGACCCGATACGCCTGGCCCGCGACGTGGGCGCAAACATCCTCCAGCCGCACTGGACGTATCTCACCCCGGAGGCGGTGGCCGCCGCCCGCGCGGCGGCGCTGAGGGTGGAGACCTGGGTGGTGGACGAGCCCGCCCACCTGGCGCACGTCATCGGCCTGGGGGTGGACGGGATCATCACCAACCATCCGGATCGGCTCCGGGCGGCGCTCGCCGAGCGAGGGTTGCTGCCGCTCCCGACCGCCGCGACGCGGTCAGACTAGGCCGGCACCCGCCAGGCGGCTTCGGCCGCGCGGGCCGCGTCGTAGGCGGTCCGCTGGCGGCGCGCCTCCGCCTCGTCCCAGCCGCACTCCCGCGCCATGAGCGCGACGACGCGCTCGACGGCCTGGTCGGCGGCGTCCAGGTCCACCGCGGCAGTGCGTGTGCGCAGGAACATCATGTCCACGAGCGAGACCGCCAGCTCCGCGCGGCACGTGTAGACCACCTCGGCGGCGACGGACAACGTGGCGGGATGCAGAGGCATCCCGAGCGCCGGATCGGCGGCCACAAGTCCCAGGATGTCTTTGGCCGCAGATCCGTAGGCTTCGAGCAGGTGGGTCTGGCGTTCCGGCGACAGGGGGGAAGCCTCAAGCGCCTGCCGTGTCTCGGCAAGGGCATCCGAGCCCGTCAGCATCAGGTCGTGCGTGCGGCAAGGTCGGGCTGCCCCGTCGCGTTTCACAACGGCGTCTACCGCATCCTCGGCCATCTTGCGGTAGCTCGTCAGCTTGCCGCCGATGATGCTGATCATCCCGCCGGGCGACTCCACCACGAGGTGGTCGCGCGAGATCGCCGAGGTCGAGCCGCCGGAGGTGGCGGAGACCAGCGGCCGGATGCCGGTCCAGGCCGCGGTCACGTCCTCGCGGCGCAGGGGACGGCGGAGGTAGCGGTTGGCGTGCTCGAGCAGATACGTCACGTCCTCCGGGGTCGCCCGGGGGGTAGACAGGTCTCCGTCATAGGGATCATCGGTCGTGCCGAGCACGGGCCGGCCCGCCCACGGCACGATGAAGGCCAGGCGGCCATCGTCGGTCTCGGGGATCACGATGGCAACGTCAGTCTTGACCGTGCCCGCCTTGAGCACGAGATGGGTTCCTTTGCTGTGGCGGATGTGGAACGACGGACTGCGATCGAGCGCCGCGACATGCTCGCCCCAGATGCCGGCCGCATTCACGACAAATCGCGCGCGGACGTCGTGCATTCTGCCGGTCAGCCGATTCTCGATCCGGACGCCCACAACCCTCTCGCCCGTACGCAGAAGTCCCGTCACCGGGGCGTGGTTGACGGTGACGGCGTCGTGGACCCGGGCCGTCCTCAGCACCGTGTGCGTCAGCCGCACGTCGTCCGTGCGACCGTCGTAGTACACCAGCGCGGCCCGCAGGCCGTCGGTCTTCAGATCGGGGATCTCTCGCTCTACCGCGGCCGTCGGCAGCGCGCGGTGCCGAAGATCGGGACGGCCCGCGAAGATGTCGTAGGCGAACAACCCCGCGCGGATGCCCAGAGGCGCCAGCGGGCGGACGAGTGATGGGATGCGGACACCCAGCGGACGGCGCGCGCCGGCGTACAGCGGGATCACAAACGGCTGCGGTCGGACCACGTGCGGCGCCAATCGCAGCAGCCGCGTGCGCTCCCGCAGGCCCTCGCGCACGAGCGCGATGTGGCCCTGGGGCAGGTATCGGATACCGCCGTGCACGAGCTTCGTCGACCGGCTGCTCGTGCCGTTGGCGAAGTCGGCCTGGTCTAGGAGACCGACCCGGTATCCCCGGGTGGCCGCGTCCAGCGCCACGCCTGCCCCGGTGATACCGCCACCGATGACCAATACGTCGACGCCCCGGAGCAGCGCCTCGAGCTGGGCGTCCCTGGAGATTGCGATCATCGTCTGAACCTGTCCGGCCAGCCGTCGAGCGTGGTCAAGATCTCGCGCAGGTGCCGGCCACTCTGCGCGACCGCGGCCTCTGGCGTTGGTACCTGGAGGGCCTCCACGGACACCCAGCCCTCATAGTCCAGGTACGTCAACGTGGCGATCACCTCCTTGAGATTCAGGTGTCCCCAGCCCGGCGCCAGGCGGTTGCTGTCACAGACGTGAACATGCCGCAGGACGTGGCGCGCGGCGGTGAACGCCGCCGCGACGCCTGGGTCTTCGAGGTGGACATGATACAGGTCGAGCATCAGGCGGAACGCCGGATGCTCCACCCGGCGCACCCATGCAATGCCTTCGGCGGTCGTGTTGATGAAGTTGATCTCGTGCTTGTTGATCGGTTCGAGGGCCATGGTCACGCCGCACCCGTCGGCGAATTCGGCGGCGGCGCGAAACGCTTCTTCGACTCGGGCCGCTGTACTCGCCGCCGCCGATCCATCGGGCAGCGGTCCTCGCAGGCGGCCGATGTTCACCGGCGCCTTCCAATGCGCGGCGAACTCGATGATGCGCTTCGTCCGGTCGAGCGCGGCCTGCCGCGCGGCAAGGTCTTCGTCACCGAGCGAGAGGCCATCGGTCCCGTAGACCTCTCCGGTACACACCGCCGGCATGGCCAGACCGAGGTCCTCGATCTGCCGCGCCACCAGCGCGGGGTCGAGGTGTGTGGGGTTCTTGACGTATAGCTCCGCCCCATCGAACCCGGCGCTCCGCACCAGCTCGAGGTTGCGGGCGAAATCTCCGTGGAGTGCGAGCGGAGGGCCGCCGCCATCAGGCGCGGCGACGGTGTAGGCGAGCCTCATGCCGGTTGCGGGGGACACGGCGCCGACCGCCTCACGGCGGATCCTCTGGAAGCATCACCCGACGGCCTTCGTCGGCCGACACGTATCCCGCGTAGACGACGTCCAGCGTGTCAAAGGCCAGCTGCGCGCCCGACAGGGGTTCCCGGCCGTCCGCGATCGCGCCGACGAAATCCTCCATCTCCTGGGGATAGCCGCGCATCCAATCCTCGTCGGGGCTCACGAACTGCCAGCCCGCGCTGGTTTCCACCTTCTCTGCGATGTACTCGCCTTCGAGGATCCGACCTTCGGGCGAGTACGTCATCACCGAGGCGTTCGGGTTGATATTGGCCTGGAGCACCGCGTTCGACAGGTAGACCTGGACCAGGTTCTTCACGCCGCCCAGCGAGACGTCGGTGGCGAAGACGGTCGCGCGCGAGCCGTCGTCGAACCCGATGATGGCCACCGACCAGTCCTCGACGTCTTCCCAGGCATCGACGACGAACCGGTCCGGCTGCGTCCGGAAGGCGGCCGAGGCCGTCACCCGCGTGGCCTCCGCGGTCACCCACACGGGCCGGACCGGCCGGCCGGTGCGGAGCCGTCCTTCGTGGTGCTTGAGATGCAGGGCGGCGCCGATGGGATGGGCGCCCAGGCGCAGCAGCGACCCCCCGCCGGACGTGCGCCAGCGACGGGCATACACCGCGTGCGATCCCGAATGGCTCTCCTCGGCGCGGATGTCCAGAATCGCGCCCCCGCTGCGCTCGACGAACCGTCGGATCTTGGTCACCGGCGGCGCGTAGACGAAGTTCTCCGCGTAGCACAGGGTGACGCCGGCCGACGACACCACGTCGAGCATTTCGCGGGCGCTGCGCCGGACCTCAGCCCACATGCGCCGCCTGGAGACGGTCTCGCCGATAGGTTCCACATCGCCGGCGAGGCCGAAATAGCCCGTGAGCGGCTTCTCGCAGATGACGTGCTTGCCGGCCCGGGCGGCTGCGATGGTCATCTCGGCGTGCCGGTCGTTCGGCACGCAGAGGTTAACGGCATCCACGTCGTCGCGAGCAAGCAGCGCGGCGAAGTCTGGTGCTACGGCGGGGATTCCATGCCGGTCCGCGAACGCGCGCGCCCGCTCAGGCGACCTGGCCGCGACGGCCGTGATGCTCGCGCGGCCGGCGAGCGGCCGCAGGGCGTGGGCGTGGATGTCGGCGACAAACCCTGCTCCGACGAGGCCGATGCGCACCATGCGTAGGGACCTTCCTGTTCTTGACGTCGTTCCCGTGCTCAGGAGGCTGTTCGCCCCGATCGGACTGCGGCGACCCGGCCCACGATCCAGCCGGGCAACGCTGTGCGACTGAGGACCGTCAGCGCCGAGATCGCGAAGAGAATGGCTGAAATGGGCCGGGTGAAGAAGGGCGTTGGATCCCCGGCGGTCAGTGTCAGGGCCCGCCGGAGGTTGTCGTCGGCCATCGGACCCAGGATGAACCCCAAGACGAGCGGCGCGATGGGGAAGCCCGCGGCCTGCAGCAGGAAGCCCAGCACGCCAAAGGCCAGCATGACGTACACATCGAACTGCCGGGCGGCGATGGCATAGCTCCCAACCACCGCCAGGACGTAGACAATGGGCATCAGGGCCTGTCGGGGGATGAGCAGGACGCGCACCATCGGTCGGACAAGCGTCACGCTCAAGACGAACACCGCGAGCGTCGCCATGACGAAGATCGCCACGATCTCGGAGATGACATGGGGATGCTTGATGGCCAGCAGGGGGCCCGGCTGCAGCCCGTGGATGGTAAGGGCCGCCAGCAGCACCGCGGCCGGCGCGCTGCCCGGCACGCCCAGCGTCAACACGGGAATCGTCGCGCCGCCGATGCAAGCGTTGTCGCCGGTCTCGGCCGCGATCAACCCTTCGATGGATCCGCGCCCGAACTCCTCGGGAGAACGGCTGGTGCGCTTGGCCGTGTCGTACGACACCCACGCCGCGATGTCCTCACCCACGCCGGGGACCGTGCCGATGACGGTTCCGATCAACCCCGAGCGGATGATGTGCCGCCAGTGGCGCACCACCTCACGGATGCGTGGCAGCACCCGATCCAGGCGGGTCTGGACCACGAGGCGCTCGTTTCGGCGCAGGACGCTGAGGATCTCGCCCATCCCGTACGCGCCCACAAGCACCGGGATGAGCGCGAATCCCCCCTGGAGCTCCACGCGGCCGAACGTGAACCGCGGGTAGGCGTGGATCCCGTCGAGCCCAACCGTGGCCAGCAGCAGCCCCAGAAATCCAGCCATCCAGCCCTTGAGGGGATCGGTGGGCGCGGTCAGGCTGCCCGCGATGACGATGCCGAAGATGGCCAGCCAGAAGAACTCCCAGCTCCCGAACTTCAGGGCCACCTGCCCGAGCAGCGGCGCGAAGACCGCCAGCATGGTGACGCCGAACAGCGTGCCCAGGGTCGAGGCGGTGACCGACAGCCCGATGGCTTCCGCGGCCCGCCCATGCATGGCCAGCGGATAGCCGTCCAGGCAGACGGCCGCCTGGGCCGGGGTGCCAGGGATGTTGATCAACACCGCTGACCGGCTCCCTCCGGTGATCGCCCCGACGTAGGTGGCGATGAGTACTGCGATTGCCACGTCCACCGAGAGGCCGAAGGTCAGGCCGGTGAGCAGCGAGAGCGCCATGGTTGCCGTCAGGCCCGGCAGCATGCCGAAGAGAATCCCGACCTGCGCACCCACGAGCACGGCGATCACCATCACGGGATTCCCGAGGATCTTCAAGAACTCGACGAGCAGGCTCAGGGGTGTCATGGTGCTACGGCAGCGGAACGAGGAAGAGCCGGGTGAACACGAGGGTCACCGTGATGCCGGTCGCGATGCCGATGAGCGCCGCCTTTGCTGCTGTGGTTCCGCGGAACGTGAGCGTCATGGCGAACACGAACACCGCGGTGAGCGGCCCGAAGGGGACGCGACCCATCATGAGGGTGAACACAAGGGCAAACGCGAGGGCCACGACCACCCGGCCAGCGCCCCAGTTCATCGCGACCGACCACCAGGCCGGGAGACTCCCGACGGGCGTCGGCGATTGGCGGTGGCTCCTCAGTCCCCGTGCCGTCAGGACTGTCGACAGGCTGAGCAGCACAGCGCCGATGGCCGCCGGGACCAGCCCGGGGGCGTTCTGCCACGTCCACAGCGCGCTGGAGGCGGGCATCCTGAGGGCGTTGATGAGGAAGAACAGCGACAATAGCGCCATGCCCCCACCGGCTGCCACGTCCCCCAGCCCGCCCCGTCCGTCGGGCCGGGCAGGGGGAGGTACGACGCTCTCCCCCTGCTGCATCAGCCCGCGAGCCATCCGCGTCGTCACGGCTTCGGAATGTTGAGGTCGGCTGGGGAGCGCTTTGCCAGGCCCGCGTCGAAGAGCGTCCACGCGACCCGGCGCGCCTTGGCTTCGGTGACGTCCGTCGCCGACTTGCCGGACAGGACCACGTGCGCCACGCCCACCTGCTTGGCGAAGCTCTTCACGGTGAAGGTGTCTCCGCCCTGCTTGAAGGCTTCGTCAATGGCCGCCACGATCGGCGCGGGCATGTCGCGGGGAAGCATCAGCCCGAAGTACGAGCCGGTCTCCGGGAAGTTCGGGATGGCGCTCGTGATCGCCGGGATGGTCCCGTAGCCCTCGAGCTCAAGCGGATTGCTGGACATGACCGCCAGCGCCCGCAGCCGTTTGGCGCGCAGCATCTCCGCCGCTTCCATGGAGAGCTGCATGACGGCCTCGACCTCGCCCGCGACGGCCGCGACGATGGCCGGCGCCCCGCCCGCGTAGGCGATATGACGGTACGTGGTTCCCGCGGCAAGCCGGAAGACCTCGGCGCCCAGGTGCCCAGAGCTGCCGGCGCCCGCAGAGGACACCGGGAACGCGCCAGGCCGGGCCTTCATCGCGTCGATGAGGCCCTTGACATCGCGGATCGGCGAGTCAGCCTTGACCGCGATGACGTTAGGCGCGTAGAGCACATAGAAGTACAGCCAGTCACGATGCGTAAGGTCGAGCTGACCCAGCACAGAGTAGCTGATGGCGGCCGTGCTGGAATTGGCCGTCCAGGTGTAGCCGTCACGCGGCCGATCCCACACTTCCTTCATGCCGATCGAGCCGCCCCCGCCGGGGGTATTGATGATGACGATCCGCTGCCCGAAGGGCTTCTCCATCTGGCTGGCGAGGACGCGGGCGGTCATGTCGGTCGACCCGCCTGCCGGCCAGGGAACGATCAGGTTGATCGGGCGCGCAGGCCTCCACGCCGCGGGGGCGGCGAGTCCCGGCGCGCTGACGACGCCCGCGATCAAGACCACGAGCGTGGCGCCAAGCAGCCATCGATATGCCGTGTGCGTCACTGCTGATTCCTCCCTTCGCGTTCTTCCTCGGCCCAGTGGTCGACCACCGTGGCCGGAGCGTACACCCACATCAGCATCAGGTCGTCACCTCCGGTATTGCGGAGTTCGTGCGGGACGCCGGGCGGCAGGTAGACCGCGCTGCCTTCGGTAACGGTGATGTGCTCGCCGCCTACGGTCATCTCGCCGTCCCCGCGCAGAATCACGTAGACTTCCTCGTTCGCGTGCTGGTGGAGAGGGACCCGGCCTCCCGGGTACACCGTGCTGTGGCCCATCGCAAACCGCTGCGCGGGCAGGCCGGCCACGCCGGCCAGCACGCGGGTGCTGCGCCCCGCGGGGAACTGGCGGGGTGTGACTTCCGGAATCCGCAGCCGGTGGATCATACGGGCACCGCGTCGACCGTCACGACCCGGCCGTCCGCCGCCGACGCGTAGGCAGCCTCGATCAGGCGCATCGTCCGGACCGCGTGCCGCCAGTTCGGCACAGGCTGCCGGCCTTCGGCGATGGCCTCGATGAACTCCCGCAGCTGCACCTCGAACGGATCCGCAGGCGCCACGGTCACCGCCGTCCAGTCGTCCAGCGACGGGTCCTGCTTGCGGGTTGGGTCGTATCGAAAGAGCGCCCGCTCCCCGCCCAGGAAGCGCGCCGCCTGGAGGTCGAAGACCACGCTGCCGGCGGAGCCGTCGATCTCAAATTGGGGCACCGGCTGGTAGGGGCGCCGCACCCAGCTGATGAAGCACTGCGCGAGCACGCCTGAGCGGAAGAGCAGGTTCACCGACGCGGCGTCCTCGACGTCGACCGTGAAGGGCTGCCCGGACTCGTCCCGGCGCTCGGGGATGCACGTGCGCTGGAAACACTGGACCGCCTCCACCGGGCCCAGCAGCGACTCCCAGAGATCGAAGAAGTGGGCCATCATGTCGTGCACGATGCCGCCGCCGGCCTCGGCCTTCCGGTAGAACCAGGACGGTCGGTTGGTGGTCTCGGATGGCACGAAGTACCCGAACGTGACCCGCGCGTGATAGATGTCTCCGAGGTGTCCCTCGTGCAGCAAACGGCGCGCCGCCGACGGGCCGGGCTGGAACCGCATGTTCTGGATGATCCCATGCGTGATCCCGGCGAGCTCGGCTGCCGTGAGCAGCGACTCGCCCTCTTCGAGCGTCATGCCGAGCGGCTTGTCGGTGAACGCGTGCTTGCCGGCCCGGACCGCGGTCATCAGCGGTTCGTAGTGGAGGGCGTTGGTCAGGCAGTTGTCCACGGCCTGCACGTCGGGTCGAGTGACGGCCTCGTCGAGGCTCCCCGTGGTCCCCCGCACGACGGAATGCGCTGCGGAGAGCTCTGCGAGCCTCGCCGTGTTTCTTCCGTACAGGAGCACGCGCGGAGTCAGCGTGCGGCCGCCGGCCTGCACGCCGCTCTCGGCCAGCGCCTGGAGCGCACGCAGGTGAAGGGCGGCCATCCGGCCGGTACCCAGCATGCTGATGAACAGCGGAGCCGCCGTGCTCATCGGGCCACCGGGACCAATCGCGCGGCGTCGACGGCCTCGCGGACCTGCCGGCGCGTCGCGTCGTCGAGCGGGAGCAGGGGAGGACGGACCACTGCGGACGGCAAGATCCCCTGGACCACCAACGCTTCCTTGATGCGTGCCCGATAGTCGCGCACCGGCTGCGCGAAGCAGGTCCGGATCAGGGGCTGCAGCCGATCGTAGATCTTGAAGGCTGCCGGCCAGTCGCCCCGCTTGGCCGCGGCAATCAATTCCGCCTGCTCACGGGTGGCGACGGCACCGAACCCGATCAGCGCGCCGTCTCCGCCGAGCACGAAGGATTCGAGGATGAAGTTGTCGTTGCCAGTCAGGATGGCAATTCGCTTCGGCAGACTCCGCAGGAGCGCCACGGTCTCCACGTACCTCACCGCGTCGAACGTGGCCTCTTTGATGGCCACCACCTGGTCGATCTCGACCAGGCGCTCGAGGGTCTCGGGAGGGTACTCGGTCCCGCCCAATGCCGGCTGGAGCTGGAAGAGGATGATCGGCAGCCCGACGCGGGCGACGGCCTCGTGGTACCCGATGATCACCGGGTCGGCGCCGCGGGCGCCGCGAAACGCCGTGAGGGGGAAGACGAGCAGGGCCGAGGCGCCGGCGTCGTGCGCCTCCTTCGCAGCGTCCAGGGCCAGCCGGGTGTTGGGCGCGCCAAGCCCGGCGACAATCGGGATCCGGTGGCCCAGGATCTCGCGCGCCAGCACCAGGTTGCGCCGCTTCTCGTCGGACGCCATGTGCGGCCCTTCGCCTGCGTCGGTGTTGATCGCGATCGCCGATGGGCCCTGCTCGGCGATCCATCCCAGATACCGGCGCAGCGCCGCCTCATCGACGGCGTACTCATCGGTCATCGGCGTGACGACCGCCGGGATCAGGCCTTCCAGCGCACTTCGATCCATTCAGATCACCTCGCCACGGCAGGGTGCAGGGTGGTGTCCGGCGCCGGGATGACAGATTGCCGGACCACGAGCTCGAACGGGAGGAAGCGAACCGCCGCGGCGGTCGATCTCGCCGCACGGCGCTCCAGGATGAGACGGGCGGCTTCCTGGCCGATTTCGTGATTGGGTACCGCCACCGAATCCAGCGCGGGTCGGAGGAAGGGGAGCACGGGGACGTTGCCGATGCCCACGACCGACAGAGACGCAGGGACAGACCGACCCATCTGATCTGCCGCAGCCATCGCCCCGATGGCAAGCTGGTCGTTGGCCGCGAACAGCCCTGTGATCTCCGGCGCACGGGCGAGCAGACGCATGCCGCCCTCGAACCCCTCGGCCATGGAGAAACCCGCGGGCTCGATCCAGCCATCGGGTGGGGCAATGCCGGCGTCGCGCATCGCCTGGCGGTACCCTTCGAGGCGGTGATGGGCGGTGAGCAGCATCGGCGGCCCACTCAAGTGGCCGATGCGGCTGTGCCCGTGGTCGAGCAGGTGCCTGACGGCAAGCGCCGCCGCGGCGCGGTTGTCCACCATGATCGAGGGCATCTCCTGCGATTGCGGCGCCAGCGCCACCATCCGGATGCCGTACCGATGCAGGCGACGGACCTCGAGGCAGATCTCCGTGTTGAGGGGGTGGTCCTCAGTGATCCCGCTGCCACAAAAGACGATTCCGGCAACCCGCATCGACCGAAGCTGGCGCAGGTAGCGGAGCAGGCGGTCCGGGCTGCGTAGCCAGTTGCACACCATCACCAGATGCTCGCGCTCGCCGGCGACCGCTTCGATCCCGCGGGTAATCTCGCCGAAGTAGGGATCGGAGATGTCGTGGACCAGGGCGGCCAGGATCGGCGTCTTGCGCGTGGCCAGGCTGCGGGCGAGGGCATTCGGGCTGTAGTCCAGCCGCGACGCCACATCCAGGACCTTCCGCCGCGTGTCCGGGGCGATGTGACGGCGATGGCCGGCCAGCACGCGGGAGACCGTGGCAGGGGAGACCCCGGCCAGGCGGGCGACTTCAGCCATCGAGGAAGGTCGTCGTCGCTTTGGCATCCCGCATTCTGAAAGGGCTTCATGCAAGCGCTTTCGGGACCTTCCAGCCCTAGCATAGCGCACCGCCTGCTCCCTGGCAAGCGGTTGCGATACGCCGGGGCCCTCTGCTATCCTCGGAGCATCGAGCGGCCGGCCCGACGAGGTGGCGCGTGGACGTCATATTGGCCAGGCATCAGGGGTTCTGCGGGGGCGTGCGGCGTGCGGTAGAGATGTCCGAGTCTGCGGCCCGCGAACACGCCGGCGGCGTGCAGACGTGGGGCCCGCTCATCCACAACCCGCAAGTTGTCGGCCGCCTCGAGGAGCAGGGCGTGGCGGTGGCCGAGGAGATGGATCACCTCGGCGGCGAGGCGTTCGTCGTGTCCGCCTACGGAGTCGAGCACGCGGTGCTGGAGGCGGCCGGGGCGCGAGGGATGAAGATCGTCGACGCGACCTGCCCCGTGGTCACGCGCGCGCACTCTCTGGCCTTCAAGCTCGTCGAAGAGGGATATCAGATCATCGCCGTCGGCGACCACGGCCATCCCGAGATGGTCACCTTGAAGGAAGCGCTCGGCGACAAGGTGACGGTCGTCCACACCCGCGAGGAGGCGGCAGGGGTCAAGCTGCGGGGCAGGATCGGCGTGGTGTCGCAGACCACCCAGTCCATGGAGAACTTCCGGCAGATCGTCGGCGACATCGCGCTGCGGACCAAGGAGATGAAGGTTGTCAACACCCTGTGCCCGGCCATCACCGTCCGCCAGGAAGAGGCCGAGGTGCTGATCGAGCAGGTCGACGCGCTCGTCGTCGTGGGCGGGCACCACAGCAGCAATACGACACGGCTGGCTGAGATCGGCCGCTCGCGCGGCCTGCCGACCTATCACATCGAGGTGGCCAGCGAGCTCGACCCGACCTGGTTTGTCGGCGTCCGGCGCGCCGGTGTGATGTCGGGGGCGTCTACGCCCGACTGGACCATTGCCGAGGTAGTCCGCCGGCTCCAGGAGATCGGCGCCGCCGCGGAGGTACCCGCCGCACCCGTCGCCCCGTGAACGGGCGGAGGGGCCTGCCGGTCGTGGCGATCATCGGCCGGCCCAACGTCGGCAAGTCCGCCCTCTTCAACCGGATCGTCCGCAAGCGGCTCGCCATCGTGGAGGACGTGCCCGGCGTCACACGCGACCGGCTCTCCGCTGAGGCAGAGTGGGTGGGCCGCCGGTTCGCAGTCGTGGACACCGGCGGGCTGCTCTCGGGGCGCGCCGACGGCCTGCAGGCCCAGGTCCGGGCGCAGGCGCAGGCGGCCCTGGCCGATGCCGATGTCGTGCTGTTCCTGACCGATGCCCGCGATGGGGTCGTGCCCGAGGACGAGGCGATCGCGCAGCTCCTCCGCGAGGCGCGCGTGCCCGTGCTCCTGGCCGTCAACAAGGTGGACGATCCCGCGCACGACCCTGCGGCCCATGAGTTCTTCCGGCTGGGTCTCGGTGAGCCGTTCGCCGTCTCGGCCCACCACGGCCGGGGGATCGGCGACCTACTGGATGCTGCCGTGGCGCTGCTGCCTGAGGTCCTCCCCGTGACCGAGGCGGACGAACCAACCGCCGTGGCGGTCGTCGGGCGTCCCAACGTCGGCAAGTCCTCTTTGGTGAACGCGATGCTCGGCGAGCAGCGGGTGATCGTCGACGATGCGCCCGGCACCACGCGTGACGCGGTCGACTCGCTGTGCGAGCGCGGAGGGCGGCGCTATCTCATGATCGACACCGCGGGGCTGCGGCGCCGGTCGAGGGTCGGCGCCGCGGTGGAAGTCTACAGCGCGGTGCGCGCGAGGCGGGCCATCGGCCGGGCCGACGTCGCGGTGCTGGTGCTCGATGCGACCGAGCCCCCGGCCGATCAGGACCAGCGCGTTGCGCGGGAGATTGCGCGCGCCGGGTGCGGGGTCGTCGTGGCGATAAACAAGTGGGATCGTGTCGCTGCGGCACTGCAGCCCGATCGCCGGCGCGAGCAGGCCGTGCGCCAGGCGCTCCGATTCCTCGACTACGCGCCGCTCGTGATGACGTCCGCCGTCAGGCACTGGGGCATCGATGAGCTGTTTCAGGCAATCGACACGGTGGCGGCGGCCCACCGGTTGCGGATCGGGACCGGTCCGCTGAACCGGACGATCGGCCGGGCCGTCGAGGCCCATCAGCCGCCGGCCGACGCGTCCGGTCGGCGCCTGCGCCTGTACTACGCGACGCAGCCGGAGACGAAGCCGCCGACGGTCGTCCTGTTCGTGAACGAGCCGGGCCGCATGCCGGAAACCTACCGACGGTATCTCGAGCGCGCCATCCGCGACGAGTTCGGGCTCGTCGGCGTCCCTCTCCGGTTCGTGCTCCGGAGGCGGCGCGAGGGGGATGCGGCGTCGTGAGCGCGCCCGCGACCGTCTGCGCCTCCAGACGTCATGCCTGAGCTCCCCGAAGTCGAGACGGCGCGGCGGACCCTGGAACCGCTGGTGGTTGGCCGGCGCATCGAGCGCCTGGAGGTCCTGCGGCCGCAGGCGCTGCGCTCGCACACGCCGTCCGAGGCCCACCGGCTCCTCGCAGGCCGGGCGATCACCGGCATGGGACGCCGTGGGAAGGCGCTGCTGTTCCATCTCGGCGGCGGCTGGGTGCTGACGTTCCACTATGCGCTATGGGGCGTGGTCCTGGTGAAGGAAGGCGCGGAGCCCGACGCGGGAACGGCCGTCCTCGCCCACCTCGACAGCGGCCGCGTCATCGAGTTCCGCGAGTTGCAGCTGAGTGGCCTGAATCTCTACCCAGAAGCAGACCTCGAGCGCGTGCCCTACTTCGCGGCGCTCGGCATCGACCCGCTCGACAGCGGCCTGACGTTCAGCCGGTTTCGCGAGCTGCTGGACGGCCGCGGGGCGCTCGCCGGCCAGCTGACGGATCAATCACGGCTGGCGGGCATCGGGAACCTCTGGGCGCAGGAGATCCTCTTCGCCGCGGGGCTGCGGCCCTCGCGCCGTGCACGGACGCTGTCCGCCGACGCCTGGCGGCGCCTCCATCGCGCCACGCGCTCGGTCCTGCGCCGCGCGGTGCGCTCCGGCGGGGAGCCCGAGTTCCTCGATGCCACCGGCCGCCGGGGCCGGTTCGCTCTGGCGGTCTACGGCCGCGGCGGCCGGCCGTGCCGCGCCTGTGGGACGAAGGTCGCCACCGGACGCGTGGGCGGCCGGCCTGCGTTCTACTGCCCGAGGTGCCAGAGATGACGGCGGGTGGAGAGGATAGCCCATGAGTCCCAAGATGCCGACACCGGTGGAGATGGGGAGCATCACCGACCGGACGCTGCACATCACCTGGTCGGACGGCCACCGGTCGACGTACTCGTGGGCCAGGCTGCGGGCCTGCTGCCCCTGTGCGGCCTGCGTCGGCGAGTGGCGGTACCGCCCGCCACGGCTCCGGGTCGAGGGCCTGCCGGCGGATATCCGCGCGATGGGGGTCTCGCGCGTCGGCGCCTACGCGCTGCGGTTCGAGTGGTCGGACGGGCACAACACCGGGTTGTACACGTTTGCGTCGCTGCGGAACGAACTGTGCGAGTGCGAGCGGTGCTCGGCGCAGAGGGGGCAGAACACCCCTCGTGAGTGAGCGCGTACCTGTGCTATACTCCTCATCAGACGTCGGGCCGTAGCGCAGCTTGGTAGCGCGCCTGAATGGGGTTCAGGAGGTCGCCGGTTCAAGTCCGGCCGGCCCGACCAGCCGCAAACGCAGACAGGGAGCGGAATTCCGCTCCCTGCTCCTGTTGTAGCCCTCAGGCCTGGGGCCGTGGCTCGGTACGTTCTCGGCTACGGCAGCTTGAAGTGCACCGTGGCCGTCCACCCACCCCAGTACATCGTGCACGGACAGGGAGTTGATCCGACGGCGGTGGTGCTCCAGTTGATCGACCGCCAGCCGATCTCTCCAGCGACCATCGGGGTGAACCAGCGGCCCAGCGCCACGGTGAAGTCGCTCACCGCCGCCGTGCCGTCCGGCGGATCTTGGATGCCAAACGCTGAGTGCGAGACCGACCAGTTTCCGAACGCTGCCGAGCCAAACAGGTACCACTGCCCCTCGCTGCCGAAGGGCAGGTTGAGATCCAGCCCGAACCGCAGGCCCCGCGCGTCGAGCTTCCGTGTCCCGCCGCCCAGGTCCACCTCAAGGCCGCCGTAGCCGTAGCCCGCGAACACCGTCGCCTGTGCGCCGGGGAACGTCGCCTGCAGTCCCGACAGCGGCAGGATGTAGTGAACGTTCGCCGAGAAGAACCGGTTCGTACCCGGCGACATGCCGAACCCACCCTCTCCATCAATCAGGTTGGCCATCGAGCCGGTGTCAAACGCCGCGCTGAACAGAAATCTGCCCCTGGGGCGAGTCCGGTACTCGAAGCCGTAGAGCACCGAATCCCAGACGATGTTGCCCGGGGCCAAGCTGTCGAGGTACCCTTGCCTGCCGGCACGCTCTAACTCGATATTATTCGGGTACTCTCCGATCATGGACGTGCCCTGCGGCGTGGCCCACAGCCTCAGCCGCAGCGACTGAGCTTCAGCTGTGTCGATTGCCAATGTGAGAATGGAGAATACCAGGGCGAGCACCGTCGCGATCGTATAGAACCTGCGCACCGCACACCTCCCGGGGCCTAAACTGGGAGGCTCCGTCGGCAGTCCGGTGTGATTTCCTCTCGATGCACGACGCGGCGGCCAGCAGATGAGCTGCCCGGTCTGGTGGGCATTATGGTCGGCCGCCAGCAGCGCCTTCGAGGATACGCGAGAGTGGGCCCCCCTGGCGTTCGCTGGCCAGGCGACGAGGGGGCGACTCGCGCCCTGTCCCCAGTCCCCGCGTGGACGCACGTGCTGGCCCCAGGAAGGCGACACCAGGATGCCTCCGTACGCTCATCGCGATTCACGGGCTCCCCGAGAGCGTCTCAGTGTGCGATCACTCGGCAGCCCACGCTCGATGCTCGCTTGTCGCGCACCGAAGTCGCCACCAGAAGACACCGGTCGCCATGGCAGTCGCCACTATGGACGATAGGATCGTCATCTCACGCGTTGGGAGAGGGTACCGTGCGTAGAGGTGGTGAAGGCTCGCCAGAAAGGCCGCGATCAGCACACCGGATACCTGCCTTGGACTGAGCGGAGTCTCATCGAGAAGTCTTCCCAGAACGAAGTAGAACGTGACAAATGCCGGTGCCATGAGTCTTTCCAGATCAAGCCCGAAGAACGTGGACCCCACTGTCAGCGCGTATAGCAGGAGCAGGTGATTTGCCCTCCTCAGGATTTTCCAGGTTCTGTCGAAACGGAGTAGGGGCAGAAGCGAGACAGGGGCGAACGCCAGCACCAGTAGTCTGAGCCACGCCTGAGGCTGCAGTGCCTTGTGTCCGTATGTCGAAGCCGCGCTTGCATAGTAGAGCGGCGATGCGCCGTGCGCGTTGACCGCCAGGGCAAGCGTCAGCAGGACCAGAGTGGCCGGCACCAGCGAGAGCAAGAGCGCCCTTCGCTCAGCCTGCCAACGGCCAGACTCGAGCAGGTGCACGAGAGCGACGAGGGGCATGAGGACGATGATCTCCCGTGTGAGAACGCCGAGGGCAAGGACCAGGCCGAATGCTGGCCAACTCCCCGCGTAGACTGACCCCAGCAGGAGCACGACCCAGAGCAGCGAGAGGAGGTCGTTTATCTGGTAGTAGTCCCAGATCATGAACCCGAACAATCCCTTGTTGAAGATCAGCAGGACCGCGGCGAGGGTCGCACTTTGGGGGCTCACTCCCAACCTGCGGAGTACCAGATACAACATCAAGGGTACGAGCAGAGCCGCACCCAGTGTCAGGAGCAGGAACGCGGAGTCCCTGTTCAGGGGGAGAACGCCCGACAAGTACGGGCCCAGGACCCGATAGACAAAGGGGGGCGGCACGTCAAGCGCGAGCCCCGGCGCGGCATCGGCCATTCTCCGGTACAGATGCAGATCCCATCCTGCGAACCGCGCCGAGTCGGGCTCGATGCGTCCGCATAAGGGGATCATGACGAGGCATGCGAGGAAGATCACGAGGATGTAGGAGGCAGGTTTACCGGCGGCGCGTTTCTGGAGTGTCAGGAGGGTGTGGGACAGCGGGGCTGTCAAGCCATGGTCCGTCTTGCGTGCATCTGAGTTCGATGTCAATCCTTCCACGCCCCCAGCTGCCGCCGGACGACGATGAGCTGGCCGATGTGGTAGGCGTTGTGGTCGGCGACCAGCAGGGCCTCCCGCAGGATCGTCTGGCCGTCGCCGTGCAGGATCCTGGCGTAGAGGTTGGTCGTGGGACTCTGCACCAGCCGCATCATCGCTTGGTGGTCGCGGCGGAACGCCGCGAGCGTGCGGGTCCACGCCCCGGGGCGAGGCGGACTCGGGCTCCCGGGCCAGTAGCCTGCAGGCCACTGGGGAGACACGTGCATGGGGTTACGGCTGAACTCGAGGATGTCCCACTGGGCAATGCGCATGTGCTCGACCAGCTCCCAGGGAGAGTAGGGAAGGCCCTTGGGCCGGACGCCCCGCAGCCTCGCGGGCAACCGTGCCACGGCCCGGTCGAACGGCGCGTGCGCGTTGCCGCCACCCAGCAGCCACATCAGATGGGCTCGGACAGCCCTGTCCTCAACCGATGCCATCGAGACACCGCCCTCGTGAGGCGTGGGGTGTACGCCGGTCGCGCCCCCTTGGATTACGGGTACAGCAGATGCCGTTGGCGGAGGGCGCGGAAGCGCTCGAGGCCGGGCTGCCACCCCGCGACGATGCGCGAGGCCGGATCGCCGCGCTGCAGCGCCAGGCGCAGGCTCTTCGTTCCCCAGACCAGGTCGAACACGTACGGGCCCCGCCTCGGCTGCGTGAAGGCGAACCGGTCTCCGTGCAGTTGGCGAATCTCCGCCAGGATGTACACGATTGTCGTCGACGGCGCAAACCGCGCCGGGTCGGTGACGTGCAGTCGGACGCCGTGCCACACGCGCCCGGTTCTGGGATGGGGGATGGCCGACGGCGTGAACCGCACACCGGGGAGGCCGTGGCCGTTGAGCCGCTCGGCCAGCCGCGGCCCGTCGATCCAGGGCGCCAGGATCGCGCGGAATCGCGACTCGGTCGCCACGCCGTTCCAGAGGTTCGTGCCGTCGACGGGTCCGGTGGCGGCATAGTAGAAGGGCTCTTCGGGTCCGGTGATCCCGGGCGAGGGGTTCCGCCACGGCAGACCGGTGTCGGTCCAGGTCATCGTTCGGTGCCAGCCGCGCATCGGGACCACCGTGAGCTTCGCGCCGATCCCGAAGGCATCGTTGTAGAGCCGGGCCAGCTCTCCGATGGTCATGCCGAAGACGTAGGGGATGGAGTACATGCCGATGAATGACCGAAACTCGGGTTCCAGCACCGGGCCGTCGGTGACCAGACCGCCCATCGGGTTCGGCCGGTCGAGGATCACCACGGCCTTGCCGGCCTCGCGCGCCGCGAGCATCACGTGCGCCATCGTCGAGGTGTATGTGTAGGGACGCACGCCTACATCTTGAAGATCCACCACCAGGGCGTCGACGCGCGCCAGCATCTGACGTGTCGGCCTGAACGTGCCGCCGTAGAGGCTGTAAACCGGCGTGCGGCCCGGGATCGTCGGCACCCGCTGTCCTGCGTCGTACGTGCCGTCGATACCGTGCTCGGGCGCGAACAGGGCGGTGACGCGCAGGCCCGGCGCGTTGGCGAGCGCCGAGGCCGACAGGGTTCCCTCGGCCGTGATCCCCGCGTGATGCGTGACGACACCGAGCCGCTGTCCGGCCAGCGCGTTGGGATCGCCGAGGGCCACGTCGACGCCCAGTGCCACAGAGGGGGACTGCGCGGCTGCGTGGGGTGAGAACAGCGCGGTGGCGATGAGCACGGTGCTGACCACGAGGAGAAAGCGCCGGGGCCACGACGTGGCTGGCGGGAACCGGCGGTCCTGGCCAGGCCCGGGCGCTGGCATTACTGCGCCGTCCAGTGCATGGGATCGACGCGTACGCCGTTGGCGCGAAGCCCCCAGTGCAGATGTGGTCCGGTGGCAAGGCCGGTGCTGCCCACGCGCCCCACGATGTCACCTCTGCTGACATGCTGTCCTGCGCGCACGTTGATCGCCGACATGTGAAGGTATGACGTGATGACACCCAGGCCGTGGTCGACGAGCACCGCGTTGCCGCTGAGCGGCAGCGCCTCGGCGAGCCGCACGATCCCGGTGGCGGCCGCCCGTACCGGAGTACCTTCGGCGGCAGCGATGTCGACGCCTCCATGGAACCCGCGGACTTGGTCGTGGTACACGCTCAGCACGCCGTACGGTGACGACACCGGGCCCTCCACGGGAACCGCCAGAGGCCCGGTCCAGAGCTGCTCGGGGTGCAGCACGCGCAGGGCGGCTGCGACCCGCCGGCGTTCCTCGGCGGCGGCCTCGGGCGAGAGCAGCAGGCGCCGGTCGGGATCAAACGTCAGGCGCCGGGTGGCAAAGGCCACGCGCGTCACAGTGATCTCCGCCCGGGCGGACAGCGGTGTGCCGCCGGATCCGGTGGCCTCTGCGACGATGAGGTGCCGCCCCGGCGTGGTCAGGGGATCTGTGCCCACAATGGTACGCCAAATCCGGGTCCCTGCGGGGTACACCGGCCACGCGCGGTTGGAGAAGCGCACCCTGACCTGCTGGGCGGTCGAGGCCGACCGAACGTGGACCTCGACCGTTCCGCCCTGGGGCACCGTGGTCGCCGATACGCGCAGGTCGAGGGGGTGCCCCGCGGCACCGGCGTCGGGGGTCCAGCCGACCGCGAGCCAGACCGCCAACGTACCGACGAGCAGACGCTGCGCGAGCCGGCTACCGCCCATCGACAATGGCCTTCAGGTTCTCGGCATACGCCGGAGCGGGCGCGCCGTCCTCGTGCGTGAAGTAGGCGTACACGTCCTTGCCCGCGCCGAGCTGCGCTTGGATGTGCCGGCCCCACGCTTTCAACTGTGCGGAGGAATACGCCGAGCGGTGCAGGCGGAGATAGGCCAGCGGACCGACGAACTCTATGACCGGTTCGTCCTCGTCCGACTCCATGATGGCCAGCGCCGCGCGATGCTCGGCCAGGAGCGCAAAGATCTCGTCGCTGTACCACGACCGGTGCCGGAACTCAACCGCGACGGGGAGCGGGGGGAGCCCGTAGAGGAAGTCGCGCAACAGCGGCTCGTCGCGCCGCAGCGACGGTGGCAACTGGAAGAGCAGCGGGCCACGGCGGTCCTTGAGCGGCTCGGTGCGCTCGAGCTGCGCCCGGACCGCGTCCGCGACGTCGCGCAGGCGCTTGATGTGCGTGATGAGCCGGTGGGCCTTGATGCTGAACCTGAACCCCTTGGGCGTGGCCTTGCGCCACTGCTCCACCTGCGAGCCACCGGGAAAGCGATAGAACGTGTTGTTCAACTCGACCGACGGGAACACCCGGCTGTAGTGCTGGAGCATCCGGTCGGTCGGAAGGTCGGCAGGGTAGAAGGAGCCGCGCCACTCAGGGTAGCTGAAGCCGGAGGTGCCTGCGTAGAGGCGGCCCGCCATGGCATAGGTATACCACAGCCGGTCCAACCGGGGCGCCAGCCTCACCACGACGCACCATCCTTGGGGTGAGAGAGCGGGGCTAGCAGCTTGAGGCATGATTCAATAAGTTAACCTTGAATATTGACATTCTCAATATTAGAGCGTACTTTATAGCCAGAATGTACCTGATTGTGAATGAAACTCATGAGGAAGCGTAGACTTGACCGAGCTCACTGGGGACGGTGACATGGAACGCACGGTATCCCGAGTCCAGCCCGGAGCTGAAAGCCAGACCCCTCCTGGGGTGTACACCATGCCCGGCGGCTGCCCGGTGTGCGGAAATGAGCTGGCCGTCGTTCGTCTGGAGTGCGGTCACTGCGGGACGGCGGTGGTCGGCCGCTACCGGGCGTCGCGCTTCGCCCGCCTGACGTCCGAGCAACTTGGGTTTCTCGAGGCCTTCCTAAGAGCCCGCGGCAACATCCGCCGGGTGGAGCGCGAGCTCGGGATCTCGTATCCCACGGTCCGCAGCCGGCTCAGCGCCCTGCTCGTCGCGCTCGGCATCTCCGCCGGTCCCGAGGAAGATGACGAAGCGATGCGACGACGGCGTCGGGAGATCCTCGACCAGTTGGAGTCCGGCGCGCTGCGCCCGGAGGAAGCCGCCAGGCTGCTGCGGCAGATCAATCGGTAGTGATTCCATCGGAGGAACCGGCCATGAGCGAAGAGCGACAGCGAGTGTTGCGCATGCTGAAGGACGGCAAGGTCAGCATCGAGGAGGCCGAGGCCCTGCTCGAGGCGCTGGGCGAAGCCGAGGGCGCCGAGGTTCCCGGCGGGCCGCCGGGAAGCGTCGCGGGTCACGCCGCCACTGCGACCGTCGGTGAGACCGCGGCCGGCTTGGGCAGCCGTCCCGCGCCGGAGACCGAGGCGGGCGCTGAGGAGCGGCGCGGGTTCGACCTGCTGATCGACGACATCATGCGGGCCGTGGATGTCGAGGGCCTTGTCACCTCAGTGCGCGAATCGCTGCGCCGGTCCGGGGTCGACATGAAGCGCGTGAAGCAGGAGGTCCGCCGCGCCACCGACGTCGTGCGCGACGAGACCCGCCGGGTCGCCCAGGAGTACCGCAGGCAGGCGTGGGGGGGCCGAATCTCCAGGGCGATCGACGGCCTCTGGGGGCTGGTGCCCGCGGCGGGTTCATGGTCGCACGAGGCCGATCTTGCGCCCGGCCAGAGCCTCGCGGTGCACAACATCTGGGGTGACGTCAGGATCAAGGCGAGTGACGACGGCCGGCTGCGCGCGGCCGCAGTGATACGGGCCTGGGGGCGCGACGAAGCCGAGGCGGCGGCGCTGCGCGACGCGGTGCGCATCCGTACCGTGGATGAAGGGACGGTGTTCAGGATCAAGGTGGAGGCGCCGCCGGAGGCGGGGCCACGCCGGTTTCGGGTGGACTTCGATCTTCATATCCCTTCCGGTGTCGCTGTCGAGGTGACCCAGGCCAGGGGGGATGTGGCGATTGCCGGGCACGGCGGGGGCGCGACCGTGCGCGTGGCCAGCGGCGACGTCGACGTCCGCGATGCGCGGGGGCCGGTGATCGTGGAAGCGGCCAGGGGCGATGTCTCGATCTCCGGCGCACGGGGCGATATCCGCGTGAAGACGAGCCACGGCGACGTGCTTCTGTCGGTGGTAAGCGGCGCGGCCTCGGCCCACGTCATGCACGGCGACGTGACGACCGCAGAAGTGAGCGGGGATCTGGACATCCACACGATGCACGGCGACATCACGGTGAGCGCCGGCGTCGGAAAGATCCGCGCGGAGTCCAAACACGGCGATATCGTCCTCCGCCAGCCGGCCGGGCCGGTGCGGCTCGAGCTCGAGACCGCGCGGGGCGACATCAGCGCCGAGGTCGAGCGGTTCGTCGCCGGTACGACCTCCCGGATGACGGCGATGAGTGGTGATCTCTCGATTCGGCTCGCCCCGCAGGCGCGCTGCCACATCACAGCCCGGGCGACATCAGGCGAGATCCACGCCGGGGCCCCGATGTCGGGTACGCAGCCGGGGCGACGGTCGCTCCAGGGCGTCTACGGTTCAGCCGAGGCCAATCTGGAACTCTCGACGTTGCGCGGCGACATCACCATCGCCGGCCCCGGCGCCGATGTTCGCCCAGAGGAGGCCTCCTCGACCGTCGGGGCGGACTAGGCCCACCGCCAGGAGTTACAGCCCCTCCGGCCAAGCAACAGGCTGAGGGGCTGTGCTGCTTCTTGAGGTGATGCCGTGGTCAGGCTGACCGTCTACGGCGGCGCCGGCGAGATCGGCGGGAACAAGATCCTGTTGGAGGATGACGGCAGGCGTCTGCTGCTGGATTTCGGGATCAGCTACGCGCGCCGCGGTCAGTTCTTCGAGGAGTATCTCAAGCCGCGGACCGCAGCCGGTCTCACCGACCTGCTCGTGACCGGGGTGTTGCCGGAGGTCGCGGGGATCTACCGCCGGGACCTGCTCGCGCTGGGTGGTCCGCGCATGCCGCCTGGTCACGCCGAGCCCGCGGTGGAGGCGCTGCTCCTCTCGCACGCGCACCTCGACCACGCCGGACACCTAGGGTTTCTCGACGAGCGCATCCCGACGTACTGCACGCCGGTCACGCACGCCATCCTGCTCGCGATGACGCAGTCGCGGGGCCGCGACTTCGAGATGGAGCTCATCAACTTCCGGCCGAGACCGGCATTCCCCGACACGCGCGACGTGACCATCCCGCGGCGGTTCGTGATGGTCGAGGGAGAATTCGAGGCCTCGCGGCTGGCCTGCCGGGTGCTCCCGGTGGATCATTCCATCCTCGGGGCGGCCGCGTTTCTGATCCGGACGTCGCGCGGGAACGTGCTCTACACCGGCGACCTGCGCTTCCACGGGCCAGAGGGCGCGTTGAGTGAGGCGCTGCTCGAGCAGGCCCACGCGGCGGGGGTGTGGCTGCTGCTCGCCGAAGGCACCCGGCTCGATGTCACGGACCGGCGGACCGAGGCCGAAGTGTATGGCGAGTGCCTGGCTGCGGTCCAGCAGGCCCGTGGGCCTGTGATCGCCGACTTCGCGCCTCGGGATCTGTATCGCCTGAACACGTTCCTCCAGGTCGCGCGCGAGACAGGCCGGTGGCTGGTCATCCTCTCGCAGGACGCGTTCCTGCTGGACCGCCTGCGCGGTATGCATCCGCTGGTGCCGGATCCGGCGGCTGAGCCGATCCTGGTCCTGAAAGAGCGCAAGGTCAGCGGCACCTACAGCGCCCGCGACTACATGCGCTGGGAACGTCCCATCATCATCTGGCGCAACGCGCGGACCGCGGACGACCTGCGTCCGGAGCGTGACCGGCTCATTCTCGCGCTCAGCTTCTGGGACATCCAGAACCTGGTCGACCTCGGCGTGGGCGAAGACACGCTGTACATCCGCTCGACAAGCGAGGCCTACACCGAAGAGCAGGCGCTCGACGCCCGCCGGCTGGACAACTGGCTCGACCTGCTTGGCGTCCGGCACCGGCTGCACAGCCACGCCTCAGGTCACGCTTCGCAGCCCGATCTGGCACGGATGGTGGAGGTGCTGCGGCCGGAGGTCCTGGTGCCCGTGCACACGACGACGCCGGCTCTGTGGCGAACAGTGGCGCCGGGCACCCCGGTTGTGGAACCGATACTCGGGGAGGCGGTGGTGTGGTAGCGTGAACGCATGGCCATGCGACCAAGCCGACGGCAGTTCCTGAGGATCGCGGCCGCGACCGGCGGCGCGCTGGCGCTGCACCGGTGGCCGGCGTGGGCGTTTGCGTCACCCGCCGCGCGGGTCGCGCTCGTGCGCACCGAGGACCACCGTGACGGTGTGCTGCGCGCGCTGCGGCTGCTGCCTCCTGTCTCGTACGAGGGCAAGTCTGCGGTCATCAAGCCCAACCTGAACAGCGCCGATCCCTTCCCGGCCTCCACTCACGAGGAGACGCTGCGGACCCTGGCCGAGATGTGCAAGACCGGCGGCGCGCGGGAGATTACCATCGCGGACCGCAGCGGCATGGGTGATACGGCGCGGGTCATGCGCGACAAGCGGCTTGACGCCATCGCAGGCCCGGCCGGCGCCCGGCTCGTCGCGCTGGATGCGCTGCCCGAGGACGCGTGGGTGGAGCGCTCGATTCTCGGCGGCGCCTGGCAGCGCGGGGTGCGCTACCCCAGGCTGTTCGAGCAGGCCGACTTGATCATCTCCACCTGCTGCCTGAAGACCCACCACTTCGGCGGACACTTTACCATGGCGCTGAAGAACTCGGTGGGCATGGTGGCGCGCCGCGGACCCGACGGGCACGACTACATGCGCGAGCTCCACGGCTCGCCTCAGCAACGCGTGATGATCGCCGAGCTGAACACGCTCTACCGGCCGGCGATGGTCGTGATGGACGGGATTGAGGCTTTCACCGACGGCGGCCCGGCCAGGGGCAGGCTCGCGCGTCCCGGCGTGGTCGTCGCCGGCACCGACCGGGTGGCCATCGACGCCGTGGGCGTGGCGCTGCTGCGCATGCACGGCGTGAGCGGGCCCACGGCCTCGGGGCGGATTGCCGATCTGGAGCAGATCCACCGCGCAGTAGAGCTCGGCCTCGGCGTGGCGTCCGCCGAGGCCATTGAGCTGGTTAGCGATTCGGCGGACGGCTGGGCGGTGATCGCCCGGGTCAGAACCGAACTGACGAAGGCCTGACCGGACACCGCCCGAGGCCGCCGCCTGCGCGAACGGCGCTGCCTACGGCGTCTTTGTGAATACCGCCAGCGGCAGAAACGCGCTTACCACGTACACGCCCGCATCCACGACCTCCGAGATCTTGAGATCCACGACAAGGCTGGCGAGCACATACGCGTCTTCGGCCGAGAGGTGGTACGTTTCGCCCAGGTGCGCGATCATCGCGCGCAGCGCGTCCTGCGCGCCCCGGTAGAGGTCCGGGCCCACGCCTGTCGTCGCGTAGAACCCCGTGTGGTTGACCCTGGGCAACAGCCCACCCGCGGTCACGAACTGCGGCGCAGGGATCCTCCGGCCCTTCTGGAGGGTGAAGCGCAGCGCCGCGTACATCGGCGCCTCGATGCCGGTCACGCACACCTCGCCGTCGCCCTGGGCCGCGTGGGCGTCCCCGCAGCTGAACAGCGCGCCATCGACCTGCACTGGGAGGAAGAGGGTCGTCCCCCGGGTCAGCTGGCGCGTGTCCATGTTGCCGCCGAAGGTGCCGGGCGGCATCACCGCCTGCTTCGAGGCACCCGCCGGGCAGACGCCCATAGTCCCAAAGAACGGCTCGATCGGGATCGCGATGTCCTCGCGCAGATGGGTTACCTCGCCGTCCGTGAGGTCGAAGATGCGGAGATAGGGGTTCTTGAAGTCGTCGGGCAGCAGGCCAAATCCCGGGATGATCGCGGTCCAGCCCCAGCCCTGTGTGTGGATGTCGAGGATCTCGATCGCCAAGGTGTCGCCCGGCGTCGCGCCCCGCACGGCGATTGGGCCGGCCAAGGGGTACACCCGTTCCCAGTTGAGCGTGGTGATCACGTTGGCGTCGGACGAAGGCGTGATCTGGTTGTCGCTGACGTCGCGGGTCTGGACGACCACGGTGTCACCGCTGTCGATGGTCAACACGGGCTCGTGCGTGACGTCCCACGTGAAGTGCACCCGATCCTGGGGAAAGCAGTGGTTCCGGCCCATGGGCATCCTCCTCTCAGCCTCCTCCGGTCTCACTCGCCCTGGCCGAGCGAGTAGCCGCGCTCGCCATCAAACAGGTACAGGTGCTCGGTCTTGATGAAATCGAGCCCGGCGCCTGCGATCCGCTGGAGCAGCGCCACGATCCTGGCGGGACTGGTCATGGCCCCCTCGGGGCGAGCCAGGAATCGGCACCGCCAGTGGTCGACCGTGAACGTCTCGGGGAATCCTTGAGGATAGACCTTGACCCCGCGGTTGCTGATCATGCTGAGCGCGAGGTCGCCGGCCAGGTCCTCGAGCCGGCGTCCCAGATCATCGGGGGTGCCCCCGCTCCAGTGGATGAAGACGTCGACACCGACCAGGTCCTTTCGGACCTCCTGCCGGACAGTCTGCGCCGCCGCCACGGTCTGCTTGGGCGCCTCGGCGTAGCTCGCCGCCCTGAGTCTCTCCGGGCGCTGTCCCAACCGCGCGACCACCGCCTCGGCGAACTCCCTGGTTCCCACCTTCTGCCTGCTCGTGCCATCCTTGTAGATATCGTAGGTGTGGATGCCGTCTTCGATCGTGCGCAACCAGGCGTTGTGGACGCGCTCCGCCACGTCCGGCTGCCCGATGTGGACCAGCATCATGACGGCGCCGAGCAGCAGGCCGGAGGGGTTGGCCAGGTTCTGCCCTGCGCGCCGCGGCGCGGACCCGTGGATGGCCTCGAACATGGCCGCGTGGTCGCCGATGTTGGCCGACCCGGCGAGGCCGACCGACCCCGCGATCTGCGCGGCGACATCCGAGAGGACGTCGCCGTACAGGTTCGGCATAACGATGACGTCAAACGCCTCGGGGGTGTCGGCCATCTTGGCCGCGCCGATGTCGACGATCCAGTGCTCCTTCTCGACCCCCGGGTACTGTGCGCCGATCTCGTCGAACACCTTGTGGAAGAGGCCGTCCGTCATCTTGAGGATGTTGTCCTTGGTGAAGCAGGTGACCTTCTTGCGCTTGTTCCGGACGGCGTATTCGAACGCGTAGCGCACGATCTTCTCGGTGCCCGGCCGCGTGATGATCTTGAGCGCCTGCGTCACGTCCGCCGACTGCCGGTACTCGATGCCCGCGTAGAGGTCTTCCTCGTTCTCCCGGACGATGACCACATCCATCGTGGGGTGCTTGGTGGCCACGAAGGGATGGTACGAGACGCAGGGCCGGACGTTGGCGTAGAGGCCCAGCGTCTTGCGGGTGGTGACATTGAGGCTCTTGTACCCGCCGCCCTGTGGGGTGGTGATCGGCGCCTTGAGGAAGACCTTTGTCCGGCGCAGCGAGTCCCATGCGCTCCGATCGATGCCGGCGCTGTTGCCAGCCAGGTAGACCCTCTCGCCGACCTCGATCGTTTCGATGGCGATCCGGGCGCCGGCTTCTTTGAGGATGTGCAGCGTGGCGGCCATGATCTCAGGGCCGATCCCGTCACCGTGGGCGACGGTAATCGGAACATTCTGGCTCATCCGTGTTCACGCTCCATGACTCAGAGTGTGCTGCGTGAGGGTATTTCTCCGGCGAGGGCAGGACTCCCTCAGGCGCCGGAGGCGTGTGGCCCGGCCGCGACGCCATAAGACAAGACGCGGCGGCTGTGTTGACACCCCGCATGTGGGCGGGTATCGTAAGG
>JBBIOB010000021.1:0-50023 GCA_037443565.1 Armatimonadota bacterium
AGCGAGGCCGCCGTCAAGGGCTCGCGCCGCGAG
This sequence comes from Armatimonadota bacterium, assembly GCA_037443565.1. Lineage (GTDB taxonomy): Bacteria > Sysuimicrobiota > Sysuimicrobiia > Sysuimicrobiales > Humicultoraceae > Fervidifonticultor_A. The sequence continues at coordinate 34 of JBBIOB010000021.1, forward strand.
CCGCGCAGCGGCCACAGACCCTTGACGGCAGGAGGCCGAGCGGAGGCTACAGGAACTATCATGACAGTCTCTCGAAACTCGAATCATCTAAGCCAGTTCATGCCTCGTCGGTCTGAGGCGGAGCCTCGTTAGTGATTGCTGCTCTTCATTCAGCGGGAGGCTCAGCTGGCCGTGCCACGCTCCCTGCGAGCCTCTCGGCGCTCGGCGCTGCACTCGACCCGACAACTCTGGGCCAATCCGTCGCTCGCCTGCTAACTCGAGGCTCCTTGGTTGAGGAGCCTGGAGGCCTCCTGCACCTCTCGCAGGGTGCGCAGGACGAGCTGCAGCGTCGGCTTGCTGATTCTCGACAGCTTGAGGGCAGAGTGCGGGCTGTCTTCCTTGCGGCCGCAGCCGACTGCTGTCCAGCTTTGGACGCGGAGAGCCTTTGGGGGGCATTCCTAAAGAAGTGCCTTGAACCCTTGATGGCAGAACTTGGTGCCCGGACCTACGAACTGGTATCTGGCGCTCCAGCTGACCTCACTGCATTGAGGAGCATGAGTGCATTTCTGGAGGAGTTCTCGCAGGATGAACGCTTAGCGGTATCCGTGCTCATCGATAGATTCCTAGACCCTACGAACTTATTATAGATGTTCGCAACTTTGTCCTGCAGCGGTTGAATGCTCACTTCCTCGGCCTAGCAGCGAACCTCTCGGACCAAGCACTTACGGCTCTTGCGAACCGCCTCCGCAGGCCCGTCCACTTTAAGCTGTTCTTGGACACCAACTTCCTATTCTCGCTGCTGGAGCTTCACGAGAACCCTGCCAACGAGGCTACGACCGAGCTGGTTCAGTTGTTGCGGAAACTACGCGGACGCGTGGACTCCCAGCTATTCGTGTATCCGCTCACGATTGATGAGGCCCGGCGTACTTTGGCCGCATACGAAGCGAGCCTAGCAGAGGTGACACTCACCCCTAAGATTGGCCGGGTAGCATTTGGGGTAGAAGGTGCGGTCAGTGGGGTCGTGTTGCGCTACCTCCGAGCGGCCAGCGAAAGCGGCGGACGCCTGAGTGCCCGGGAGTACTTTGCGCCTTACTTATCCGATCTCCTCGCCGTCCTCCGCTCTCGGGGCATTGAACTCTACAACGCCAACATCAACCAACTTACTGTCTCTCAGCCTGTCATTGACGACATACTCGGACAACAGGAATTCGAGCAACGCACCTATCCCGACCGTGCCAAGCCGTACGAAGCCCTGCGGCATGATGTGGCTTTGTGGCATCTGGTGGCTCAGCGACGCCCGGCTGGGCTGCAGTCGCCTCTCGACGCAGTGTACTGGGTCGTAACGGTTGACTACCGCCTTCTCGGTTTTGACGCATTCAAGCAGCGGCGCCTCGGACTAAGCGTCCCGCTATGCATTCACCCCACAGTGCTACTCCAGGCGCTTCAGCTATGGGAGCCGCGAAGCCCGGATCTCGATATCGCGCTCATCCACACCGTTCGCGCCTTCCTACCCCAAGTTTTCGATCCCCATGCAGAGCAGGTGGCGATAAGGATCTTGACGGCCCTGTCACGGTTTGAGAATGTTGACGATCTTTCGGAGGAGACCATAGCTGCGATTCTCCTTAGCCAAGCCCTCCGTAATCGGATTGGCGGTACATCCGACAGGGTTGAGCAGATCGCGCTGATTCGGGATGCACTCCTTTCCCAGTACGCTGAAAGGGAAAAGGCGTTGCACGAGCAGAAGGCCAGAGCCGCTGAACTCGAGTCAACTCTAGAAGGGGAGCGTTCAGCTCGGGTTTCTTTGGAAGGAGAGCTTCGCAGAGAGCGCTCCGAGCGAAACTCTGAAGTGGCGCAGCTCAAGAAGGAGCTGGAGGATGAACGCGCAGCTCGCGAGGAGCTGGCCACCAGAGTGCAGGATTTGTCTGCCGCGATACGTGCCAACGGGGAGACCCGACGCTTCCTCGCAGTTGGCGGTTCCCTTGTTCTGCTCGTTATGGTCAGCGTCTTCTATCTCCCGCCGAGGCTAGGTGCGCAGATAGGGTTCCCCGTACTCTGGAGCGTCCTGGTGGTTACAGCCGCCAGCCTCGGCATTGGAGGCTTGGCGTTATGGGCCCTTGGTCGGCGACTACCCGCTATTGCCGCGTCACGCGGATTTCGGTATTACGACCGGGCGTTCAGGTGGGTGATGGGCGCTCTCTGGCTCCTATTTCTTGGGCTACTCGCGAACCTTCTATGGTACCGCATTTTCTAGAGTTGTCGCCTAGGAACGCATTGGAGCCACCGCCGCACAAGCTGTAGGCGACGTTTCTGTTTCTTTCATTGGTACTACAGCGAGACATTAGCGTCTTCTCCGGCGGTGGCGTCGTTGGCGCCCATGGTCGGACCGGCACCGGGGTTCGACAGTTGTAGGCCAGGGACTGGCCGCCGGTCAGGGAGTCTAGGCAGGCAGTCGTTCCCTTTTGTCTCTCGCGGATTCCGCCCGTTCAACGCGGTACAGGGGGATCGGCGCCCGGCGCGCGCAGCCCCTGTTCCACCAGCGCCAGGGCGTCGCGGTGAAGCTCCTCCAGAGTCCCCACCTCCACGCCCAGGTTCCTGCGCGTCTCCGCCAGCTGCACCAGCCCCATCATCAGCGACCAGAGCAGGTCGACGACCTGGCGCGGCCGGAGGTGGCGGTAGACGCCTGCGTCCATGCCTTCGCGCACGATTGCTGCGGCCAGGCGGAAATTGCGGGCGGCACGCCGGTTGACCTCGTCGATCACCTCCCTGGACAGCGACGCGGGGACGCCCTCGCGGTGCAGGAACATCAGCATCCGGTAGTAGTCGGGGTAGGCCTGGTAGTAGCGGTAAAAGAACTCCCAGACCGCCCGCACCTTCTTCTCCGGTGCGCGGGAGGAGACCCTGATCGCTTCCAGCTCGGCGGAGAAGAGATCCATCGCCTCCAGGAGCAGCGAGACGTACAGCTCTTCCTTGCTGCGGAAGTACAGGTACAGCGTCCCTATGCCCAGCTCGGCGGCCTCGGCGATCTCATCCATGGTGGCTCCCAGGTAGCCCCTGGTCGAGAAGACCGCCTTGGCCGCGCCGAGGATCTGCTGGCGGCGCTGCTGCTTCTCGCGCGCGCGTCGCTGCTGAACGGCCACAGATCCGGCTCCTCGCCCGGCCTCAGAGCCCGAGCTGCTTGGCGATGATCCCCCGGTGGATCTCCGACGTGCCCTCGCCTATCTCCAGCACCATGGTGTCCCTGTAGTAGCGCTGCAGCGGCGACTCCAAGGTATAGCCGTAGGCTCCGTGCAGGTGCAGCGCCTGGCGCGTCAGGCGGGTGCACACCTCTGTGGCGTACAGCTTGGCCTGGGACGCCTCCTTCACATACGGAAGGCCGCGGCCGGCCAGCCAGGCCGCCCGGTAGGCCAGCAGGCGGGCGGCCTCGAGCGCGGTGTCCATGTCGGCAAGCATGAACTGGATCGCCTGGAACTCGCCGATGGGGCGGCCGAACTGCACGCGCTCCCGGGCGTACCGCAGCGAGGCCTCCAGCGCCGCGCGCGCCAGCCCTACCGCGAACGCGGCCGCGACCGCGCGGCCCTCGGTGAGGCTGCGCAGGGCGCTGGCCAGCCCCTGGTGCTCCTCGCCGAGTCGCTGCTCCGCGGGTAGGCGGCAGCCATCGAACACTATCTCGGCGGTCTGGGCCGGCTTCATGCCCAGCATCGGGATGCGCCGGCTGACCGCGAAGCCCGGTGTGCCGCGGTCGACGATGAAGAGGCTGATCCCCCGGCCGCCCAGATCCGGGGCCGTGTACGCCGAGATGATCACGAAGTCGGCTACCGGCGCGTTGGTGGTGAAGAGCTTCGAGCCTTCGATGACGTAGCCGCCGCCGTCGCGGATGGCCCTGGTCTTGATCGCCGTCAGATCGGAGCCGGCGCTCGCCTCCGTCATCCCGAATGCGCCGATGCGCCTGCCGGCGATGCCAGGTACCAGGTAGCGCTGCCTCTGCTCCTCGGTCCCGAACATGGCGATCGGGGTCATCGCGAGGACAGCGTGGCAGTAGGCTCCCAGCGCAAGCCCCGCGGACGCGCGGGCCAGCTCCTCGAACAGCAGCATCTGCGCCAGCAGGCTCCATCCGGCCCCGCCGTAGGCGGCGGGCAGGTGGATCCCCAGGAACCCGAGGTCGCCCATGCGCGCCAGCAGGTCCACCGGGTATTCCCCTGACTGGTCCCACTCCTGGGCGCGCGGCGCCACCTCGGCCTCGGCAAACGCCCGGACGCTCTGCTGGAACACCCGCTCCTCTTCGGTGAGTCCGAAGTCCATGGCTTCCGCGGTCTCCTCCAGCCCTGAGTCCTAGAGCAGCGTCTCCCAAGTTTCGCAGCAGTCTGGCGGCACAGCCGCTCGACCCTGACCTCCGCTCCCGAAGCCTCGGCCTCCGACTGCCACGGGAACCACGGCGCGGTGCCGCCCGGGGTGGACTCGGTCGCCAACGTGTGCGCGCAGTGCCACGCCTCGCAGCGCGACCTGTTCGTGCGTAGCCCGCATCGGACGGCGTTCGAAGGCATGGGTCTGGCGCAGTGCATCGCCTGCCACGGCGACCATCGGGTCATGCAGCCGACCGACGCCATGGTCGGCGCGGAGGCGCCCGCGGTGTGCGCGCAGTGCCATGCGCCCGACAGCCGCGGTGGCGAAGCCGCCCGCGCGATGCGCGCGGCGCTGGAGGAGCTCTCGCAGGGGCTGGAGGAGACCGCGGGCATCGTCGGTCGCGCCGAGACCGCTGGCGTCGACATGAGCGAGGCGCGGTTGCCGCTCATCGACGCGCAGACACAGCTCATCCTGGCGCGCAACCTGGTGCACAGCCTGTCGGTACGCGAGGTGCAAACCGCGGCCACGCAGGGGTTGGGCCTGGCAGGGCGGGCGGCGACATTGGGCCAGGCCGGGCTGGCCGAGATCGAGTTCCGTCGGCGCGGGCTGGTCGTCGCGCTGCTGGCCCTGGCCGTGGTGGCGGTGGGCCTCTACCTCAAGATCCGGAGCTTGCCGGGACCGGTTTCTGGTGGATAGCTCGCGCGGACTCCGCGGTACGCGGGGAGGTGCAAGCATGGGACACGCTCTTCACAGGTCGGGACTCGGCATAGCTGTTGTCCTCACGGTGGCGCTGGTGTTCGCGGCGGGGCCGCCGATTGGCGCCCTCAGCCAGGTTGGGGCCCAGGCGTTTCCGGCCATCCGGCCGGCCGGACTCTTTACCTTCCCGGGAGACTGGTCCCGCATCCGGCCGACCACGATCACCGTGTTCTACCCGGCGCAAGCCTCCTGGCAGCACATCACCAGTCAGGCGCATCCGGGCGGGAATGAGGTCCTGGCCGGGATGACCTGCCGGACCTGCCACACCGGCACGGAGAAGACGTTGGGCGACCGGCTCGTCAGGCCGTCCCGGATCGAGCCTGATCCGGTCGACGGAAAGCGCGGCTGGGTGGAGGTGTCGGTGCGGGCCGCGTTCGACGACGTGCACCTCTATCTGCGGCTTGAATGGGCCGCGCCCCAGCCCGGCGCCAGCCACACCCTCTGGCGGTTTGATGGGACCCGGTGGGTGGCGTGGGGAGGGCCCAAACCGGCCGCCACCAGGGCCGGCAGGCCGCCGAGTTACGAGGACCGTCTGGCGCTCATGCTGACTGAGCGCGACGTGCCGGCGTTCGACGACGCGCGGACCGGCTTCAACCAGGCCGGCTGCTGGATCGCCTGCCACAACAGCCTGCGCAACATGCCGAACGACGTCGCGGGCGAGCGGGTCACGCGGCATCCGTACTTCGGCACGGCGGGCCTCCGGGTATCCGACATGCGGCACTACCTGCTGATCAGCCGAACCGTGACCGACGAGACCGGCGGATGGGACCGGGTGAAGACGCCCGCGGAGCTCGAGCAGTTGAAGGCCGAGGGCTCGTTCCTCGACCTCTGGCAGTGGCGGGCCTATCAGTCCAGCCCCGTGGGATACGCGGGCGACGACTTCGTCCTGGAGTTCCGGAACTCGGACGCGGGCCGATCGCCCTTCAGCACGCCGGGCACCCCGTCGTTCATGTACAACCAGGCCCGCACCGGGTTCCGGGCGGTTCCGGAAGCGCGCTTCAATGAGCTGCTGGTGCAGTTGCCCCTGATCGAGGAGCAAACCGCGGTGCGCCTCGACCCCACGGCGCGGTTTGCCGCAGGCGACATCCTCCCGCAGAATGTGCTGCGCATTCCCCAGGGGAGCGGCGCGGACATCATGGCCAACGGCGCCTGGGGGAACGGCCGGTGGGTCGTGGAGCTGCGTCGGCGGCTCGTGACCGCCAATCCCGACGACAAGCCACTCCGGCCCGGTCGCGTCGTTCGCTTCGGCCTGGCGCTGTTCGACGACAAGGTATCGAACCGGTATCACCACGTGTCGTTCGAGCACACGCTGGGGCTTGGGGAAGGCACGATCGCGGACGTCCGGGCGGTGCGGATCAGGCCCTGAGGGCCGTATGTCCTGCCGGGTGTCCGACACCTCATGCGCAGGGACGGACGGCATTGGAATCGAATACCGATATCGAGTCACGATGATACGAGACTTCTTCCTGGGCTTCATCCGCATTCACGTCCTCCACCACGCGGCGGAGGGTCCGATCTACGGGCAGGCCCTGATCGACGAGCTCGGGCGCCACGGATACCACCTCAGCCCCGGCACGCTCTACCCGCTCTTGCGCGACCTGGCGCAGACCGGGTATCTCATTCGGCACGACCGCGTCGTCGGCGGCAGGGTCCGCAAGTACTACACGATCACGCGCCGCGGGCGGGCCGCGCTGCGGCGCGCGAAGCCGCGGATCGCGGAGCTGGTCGCCGAAGTACTGCCTCTGGCGCCCCGCGGGCGGTCGAGGCCCTCGTGAGGGACGCCCCCCGGTCCCAGGGGTCTCGGGCGACGCCCGCCGCCGTGGGCGAGGTGCTCGCGGCCGCCACCCGGCTGGGGTTGACCTCGTTCGGGGGCCCCATCGCGCACCTGGGCTACTTCCGGGAGGAGTACGTGGTCCGCCGGAAGTGGCTCGACGATGCCAGCTACGCCGACCTCGTCGCGCTCTGCCAGTTCCTCCCGGGACCGGCCAGCAGCCAGGTCGGCATCGCCATCGGCATGACGCGTGCCGGGCTCCCCGGTGGACTCGCCGCGTGGCTCGGCTTCACGCTGCCGTCGGCGGCCGCGCTGGTGGCCTTCGCCTACGGCCTCCGGGCACTGGGGATCTCCGACGCCGGATGGCTGCACGGCCTCAAGATCGCCGCGGTCGCCGTCGTCGCCCAGGCCGTGGCGGGGATGGCCCGCACGCTCACCCCTGATCGCCCGAGGGCGACCATCGGTGCGCTTGCCTGCCTCATCGCGCTGCTGTGGCCGACCGCGCTGACGCAGGTCGGCATCATCATCGCGGCCGGCCTGATCGGATGGCGGCGGTTCCCCTCGCTGAGTGGCCCTCTGAGCCTGCAGGCGGCCGTCCCCATCGGTCGCGGGCTCGCGGCCGCGGCATGGGCGATCTTCGTGGCGCTGCTGGCTGGGCTCCCGCTGCTGCGGCAGGTGACGGCCAACCACGCGGTCGCCGTGTTCGACAGCTTCTTCCGCGCGGGGTCGCTCATCTTCGGCGGCGGGCACGTCGTCCTACCGCTCCTGCAGGCGGAGGTCGTGCCGCCGGGATGGGTGACGAGCGACCAGTTCGTCGCCGGATACGGCGCGGCGCAGGCCGTCCCCGGCCCGCTGTTCACCTTCGCGGCCTATCTCGGTGCCGTGATGCAGCCCGGTCCCAGCGGGATCACGGGGGCCGCCCTGGCGCTGGCGGCGATCTTCCTGCCGTCGTTCTTCTTGATCGTCGGGGCCCTGCCGTTCTGGAGCGATCTGCGAGCCCGGGGCAGCTTCCAGGCGGCGCTCCGGGGGATCAACGCCGCCGTCGTAGGGCTGCTGCTGGCGGCGCTCTACCATCCGGTCTGGACCAGCGCGGTGCACGCGCCGGGGGACTTCGCGCTTGCGCTCCTGGCGTTCGGCCTGCTGGTCGTCTGGCGCGCGCCCTCATGGTTCGTCGTGATCATCGCCGCGCTGGGTGGCGCCGCCTTGACCGCCGTGCCGCTGCCGCGCCGCGACCGGCGCCGCGACTACCTCAACGCCTCCAGCGAGTTCAGCACGACCTGCCGCACGAACCGCGGGTTGTGCACGCCCCACGACCCATCGCCCTCCAGCAGCCAGAAGTTCCAGCCGGCCCGCACGATGGGATCGCTGGTCGGGAACGCGGGCTGGCCCTGGGCGTCCCTCATCTGGCCAAGCTGGGACTGAATCCTGCGGCCGGTGGACAGGGTGAGCGTGACGCCTTGCTGGCCGGCGATCTGGGCGAGCTCGACCTTGGTGATGGTGGCGGGGTCGATTGTAAGCGTCTCGGTGAAGGCGTAGACCCGCGCATCCCACGACCGGACGACCTGGATCCGGGCCTTGTTGGCCATGATCTTCGCCTCGATCGCGGCCTCCAACTCGTGGATCAGGGTCTTGGCACCTTCCTGCACCCGCGCCGCGTTCATGTCGCGGCCGTGGCAGCGCGCGCACGAGGTGACGTCGGCCCTAAACGTGTGCGGCTCCCGGCTCATGCGCGCGTGGCACGTCACGCACGAGTCGCCGATGAAGCTCGCGTGCGGCGAGATGAAGTTGTTGCCGTAGTCGACAAAGAAGACGTTCTTGCCCAACAGCACGTCGGCCTGCGAGGAGGTGTGCGGCGCGGTGTAGCGCCGCGGGTCCTCCTGATTCCAGACGATGGCGCCGTTACGGGAGTTGTGGCAGAGCATGCACTGCGCGCCGAGTCCCACCCCGATCGTTCTGAATCCGGCCGGAAGCAGCGGCGTCGAGCCGGCCTGGCGCAGGCTGAAATCGGCCTGGTGGCACGTCGTGCAGGTGATCGGCTGGACCGTGGTGCGGCTCAGGCCGAGGCCCACCAGGAACGGGATGTTGGCGGCTGATCCGTCTGGCCTGGCGATCAGCCCGGGGTTCCCCGCCTGCAACTGCGGGAGCCAGGTCAGGAACCCCTGCTCGGCGTGACACCGCCCGCAGTGCGCCGCGGTCAGGCCGCGACGTCCGTCGGCGGTGGCCTCGAGGGCGGGGCGCAGCCGGTTGGCGTGCTTGGACTTCGCCCACTGCGCGCGGTAGTCAGCCTGGGCGCGCACCGCGGCCGCGCCCACGCCGAGGAGCAGCACCACCGCCAGCAGGAGGATCCAGAATGAGGTCAACGCGCGTGCCGGCCGCATGAGCCATCACTCCCCGGATGCCGATCTGTCAGTGCGTCTTCTTCCCGTTGCCTGCCACAATACGCCGTCGGCCCGCGTTCTCCTGGCGCTCCGTGTTGGGAATGTCTAGCTCGGCTTCGACTTCGGATCGCCCGGCAACGTGCCCGCCTTCAACTCATCGAGGTTGCTGACCCCGTCCTTGTCAGAGTCCATCTTCTCGATCGCTCGAAACGCCGCCTCAGTGAACGTGCCCTTGGCCGCCTTCTGCAGATCCGTCCCGTAGGGGTTGAGGTTCGTCTTGGTGCCGGGCACCGCGGTGTGGCAGGCCATGCACGGCATGGCTTTAGCCAGATCAGAGCCTTCCTTGGGGGCGTAGAGGGTACGTAGGGTCCCGCTCATCGGCGGGGTCGCCGCGGCCGACGTCGCCAGGCCGGCGACCGCGAGTGCGGCGGTGGTTATCAGGAACGGTGTCCGCAGAACGCACAGGACGCGCATCGCCATGCACCTGCTACCGCTTGGGCTTGGAGTTTGGATCGCCCGGATGAAGCCCGGCCTTGATCTTGTCGATGTTGCTCATCCCGTCCTTGCTCGAATCGAGCTTCTCGATGGATTGCAGAATCGCCGCCGTGATGGGCTTGCCCGCCGCGGCCTTCGCCAGGTCCTGGCCGTAGGGGTTGAGGCCCGTCTTCGTCGCCGGCATCTTGTCGTGGCAGACGAGACACGGCATCGCCTTGGCGAGGTCGGTTCCCTCCTTGATGTACGTGCCGTACGCCTGTCGAAAGACGGCGGTGTCGGTCGCCTTGCCGAGAGCCCAGCTTGCAGTCACGGCCATGATCAGCACGACGGCGGCCGGCCACAGCAGGTGCCTGAACTTGCCCACTGTCTTCCCTCCTCGGGTGATTTGCGACCAGTCTATTAGGGCAATGTCCTACCGGACAATCAGGTCTTCATCCGATGCCGGCGAAGCCGGACGGTCGGAGTCGGGATCGGGTGCCGCGCGCCTGATCTCCTGCGCCCCAATCGGCCGGCTCTCCCCCTCGCTCTCCGGAAGGCGCCTCGCGCAGGACGGCTGTCGCACCCGATCCGACCGTGCCCCCCACACGGGTACGGTCTCCGCCCGATGGCGGCTGCGAGTCAGGCCCAGGGCGGATTTCACGCCACTCCGGGAATCCGGTGTCCGCCCGATTTTGGACGGCAGAGAGGCTGGTGATAATGAACCTAAGGACCTCGGCGCGCGCGCCTGGTGCGGCGCAGTTGCGATCTGTATCCCGAGGGCCATACCCTGAGGCATGGGGCTTTGCCAGGGGGTGGCAAGGCGATGAAACTCGCGATCTCGGGAAAGGGCGGGGTAGGAAAGACCACCCTGTCGAGCCTCCTGGCTGGAGAGCTGGTCAGCCGGGGGTACCGCGTTACCGCGATCGACGCCGATCCGAATCCCACGCTCGCCGCCGCGCTCGGCATGGCCCCAGGCACTGTCCCGTCGCTGCTGGACATGCGCGACGAGATCGAGGCCCGGGTCGGAGGTACAGACGGCTACATTCGGCTCAACCCTCGAGTGGACGACCTGGTCGACCGGCTGGCGATCGCGCATCGAGGCGTGCAGGTCATCGTCGCCGGCGCCATCAGCCGCGGCGGCGCGGGCTGCGCGTGCCCGCAGAGCGTCCTGCTGCGGCGGCTGCTCGACCACCTCGTGCTCGAGCGCGACGAGGCGATCATCGTCGACCTCGAAGCCGGGCTGGAACATCTGGGCCGGCGCAGCGCGCAGGCGGCGGACGCGCTCCTGGTCGTTGTCGATCCCAGCCGCGGGAGCCTGGAGACCGCGGGCCGGATCCGGCGTCTGGCCGCCGAGATCGGCATCTCCCGGGTGCTGGCCGTCGCCAACCGGATTCGGGAGGCATCCGACGAGGCGTACATCGCCTCGCAGCTCGACGGCATCCCGCTGGTCGGCTCGATTCCCTTCAGTACCGCGATTGCCGATGCGGAACGGCACGGGGCAGAGGCCGCCGGTCACGACCCTGTGGTGGCCCGGGCGGTGGCGCACATCACCGACGAACTGGAATCCCGATGTGGACGGAGGGTGACATCATGAGCGATTCGGCGCGACCAGAGGTGCGGACCGATCCGGCCAGCCTGGAGATGCGGGAGCGTGCCCGCGCCCAGGGGATCGGAACCGTCTGGGACCGATTGGCGGCCCTGGGCTCTCAGTGCCGCGTGGGCGAGTTGGGCATCTGCTGCACGATCTGTCACCTAGGGCCGTGCAACCTCGGCCTACCCGGGAGCAAGCGGTCGCAGATCGGCATCTGCGGCGCGACCATCGACACGGTGGCCGCTCGGCGACTGGCCCGCGACATGGCCGCCGGGTCTGCGGCCCACTCCGACCACGGCCGCTCGGTGGCCCACCTGCTCCTGATGGCGGCGCAGGGCAAGGCGCCGGGCTACGGGATCAAGGACGAGCGCAAGCTGCGGGCGCTGGCGGCTGAGCTCGGGATCGCCCAGGACGGCCGGCCGGCCGCGGAGATCGCCGTGGACGTCGCGCGGGCCTGCCTGGATCAGTTCAGCCAGCAGGAAGGTGAGCTGCCGTTTGTCCGGCGTGCGCCGGCCAGGCAGCAGGAGACCTGGCGGAAGCTGGGCATCACGCCGCGGGGCATCGACCGCGAGATCGTCGACGTGATGCACCGGACCAACATGGGCGTCGACAACGATTACCAGAGTCTCATCCTCGCCGGGATCCGTAGCTCGCTGGCCGACGGCTGGGGCGGGTCGATGGTCGCCACCGACCTGCAAGACGTCCTGTTCGGCACCCCCAAGCCGATCCGGGCTCAGATGAACCTGGGCGTGCTCCAGCACGACCAGGTGAACATCCTGGTCCACGGGCACGAGCCCATGCTGGCCGAGGCGATCGTGGACGCCGCGGCGGACCCCGGGCTGCTGGCCCGGGCGAGAGAGCTCGGTGCTGCCGGCATCAACGTGGCCGGCATCTGCTGCACCGCGAACGAAGTGCTCATGCGCCGGGGCATCCCCATCGCGGGCAACTTCCTGCAGCAGGAACTGGCGATGATTACGGGTGCGGTGGATGCCTTCCTCGTGGACGTCCAGTGCATCATGCCCGGTCTGGTCGAGGTGGCGTCCTGCTTCCACTCCGAGATCATCGCGACGTCGAAGCAGGCGCGCATCCCCGGGACCGTGCCCATGGAGTTCGCGGAAGACCGTGCGCCTGAGTCAGCCCGGGCGATTGTCGGTCGGGCCGTGGAGAACTTTGCCCGGCGCGAGCGCGCGCGTGTGACCATTCCCGACCACCGCATGGATGTTGTGGCCGGCTTCACGACCGAATCGATCACCCATATGCTGGGCGGGACCTGGCGCGGAGGCTGGCGGCCGCTCAACGACGGTGTCATTGCCGGACGGCTCCGCGGCGTGGTCGGCGTGGTCGGCTGCGACAGTCCCAAGCAGATCCAGGACCAGGGCCACCTGGATCTCGTCTACGAGCTGCTACGCCACGATGTCCTGGTCGTGCAGACCGGCTGCTCGGCCATCGCCTGCGGCAAGGCCGGCCTGCTCCAGCCGGAGGCCGCCTTCCGGCATGCCGGGCGCGGTCTGCAGGAGATCTGCGAGGCGGTGGGTATCCCGCCGGTGCTACACACCGGCTCATGCGTGGACAACAGCCGCATCCTGACCGCCTGCATGGAGATCGTCAAGGAAGGCGGGATCGGCCGGTCGTTCGACGAGCTCCCGGTCGCCGCCGCAGCGCCGGGGTGGTGGTCGGAGAAGGCCATCGCCATCGGCTTCTATGCCGTCGCCTCGGGCATCCTCACGGTGCTCGGCTCGCCGCTCAACATCCTGGGCAGCGAGGCCGTGACGCGGTTCGTGACCGAGGAGCTCGAAGGCATTGCCGGGGGCCGGTTCGCGTTCGAATCGGACCCCGCGAAGGCCGCGCAGATCATCGTCGCCCACCTCGACAAGAAGCGTGAGGCGCTCAAGCTGCGGCCGATGATGTACGAACCCGTGCCGGCCGGCGGTCTGGTGGCCGTCGGTGCCCCAGGCGCCGGGGAGAACTAACCGGGACAGGAGGCGACAGAGATGTCACGGATCATCGCGACCGCCGCGATCCGGGGAGCCCACAAGTACGTCGAGGAGGCGGAGGCCAAGCTCACAGCAGCGATGGAGGCCAAGGGCGCCGCGACGAAGCTGGAGTTTCCCAACACCGCGTTCTACCTTCCGTTGATCCTGGCGCTCACCGGCATCAAGGTGAAGACGCTGGACGACGCGCGCGAGCCGCTGCGGATCGCGCGCAGCATGCTGCCGCCGGTCCCCACGGACCGGATGTGGCTGCCGTACCTCGGCGACGCGCTGGATGCCGGCGTGGCCACGCTGATGGCGCAGGAGGTCATCGAGGCGCTCAAGTACACGAACGGGGGCCCGCCCAACGGCATCTGGCTGGGCTTCACCGACGACGCCATCCTGCGCACGCAGGGGATCAAGCTGGTCGACGGCCGGATGCCGGGCTTCGCGGCCTGCGTCGGCGCCATGCCCACCAACGAGGCCGCGGTGCGCCTGGCGCGGGAGCTGCAGGAGCGCAACATCCTCGTGTTCCTGGCGAGCCACACGGGCGGCCGCAGCATGGCCGAACAGCTCGCCGAGGAAGGCGTCGAGATGAGCTGGGACACCTACCTGGTGCCCTACGGCAAGGACACCAGCGCCGCGGTGCTGGCCCTCAACTTCGCGGCCCGGTCGGCGATGACGTTCGGCGGGCTGAGCCCCGGCGATCTGGCGAAGGCCAGGCAGATCCTCCTTTATAACAAGGAGCGGGTGTTCGCATTCGTCCTGGCGCTGGGCGAGGTCGACGACGAGAAGTACGCCACCGCCGCGGGCGCCATCAACTTCGGCTTCCCGGTCATCGCCGATACCGACATCCCGCAGATCCTGCCGACGGGCATCTGCACGTACGAGCACGTCGTGAGCCAGATCCCGCACGACCAGCTCGTCCCCAAGGCGATCGAGGTGCGGGGCCTGCGGCTCAAGATCACCAAGATCCCGATCCCGGTATCTTACAGCGCGGCCTTTGAGGGCGAGCGGGTCCGCAAGGAGCAGCTCCAGGTCGAGTTTGGCCGGCAGCTGGCGCCGGCGTTCGAGTTCCTGCGCGGCCGCGAGCTCCACGAGATCGAGGACGGGAAGGTCGAGGTGGTCGGGCCCGACCTCGACACGGTCGAGGTCGGCGGGCATATGCCGCTGGGCATCCTGATCGACGTCGCTGGCCGTAAGCTCCAGAAGGACTTCGAGCCGATCCTGGAACGCCAGATCCACCGGTTCATCAACGGCGCCATGGGCGTGATGCACATTGGCCAGCGCGACATGCCGTGGATCCGCGTCAGCCAGGACGCGGTCCGGGCCGGGTTCCGGCTGCGGCACTTCGGCGACATCCTCCACGCCAAGTATCACGAGGAGTACCCGGCGCTCGTCGACAAGGTCCAGGTCACTGTCTACTCCGACGCCGAGCAGATCACGCAGATCCTCGAAGGCGCCCGCAAAGTGTGGGAAGATCGCGACGCGCGCGTCGCCGGCATGACCGACGAGACCGTCGACGTGTTCTACTCGTGCACGCTCTGCCAGTCGTACGCGCCCAATCACGTGTGCGTCATCACCCCGGAGCGGCTCGGGCTGTGCGGCGCCTACAACTGGCTGGACGGGAAGGCGTCGTATGAGATCAACCCGGCGGGCCCCAACCAGCCGATCGAGAAGGGCGCGCTGCTGGACGGCACCATCGGGATGTACCAGGGCATCAACGAGTTCGTCTACAGCAAGTCGAACAAGACCGTCGAGCAGGTGAGCCTCTACTCGATGATCCAGGCACCGATGACCTCGTGCGGCTGCTTCGAGTGCATCATGGGCCTGGCCCCTGAGGTCAACGGGGTCGTCGTGGTCAACCGCGAGTACGCGGGGATGACGCCGGTCGGCATGACGTTTAGCACCCTGGCCGGCCTGGTCGGCGGCGGGATTCAGACCCCGGGGTTCCTGGGCGTGGGGCGCCTCTACCTGACCAGCCGGAAGTTCATCCCGGCCGACGGGGGGCTGCACCGGCTGGTCTGGATGCCCAAGGAGCTGAAGGATGCGCTCTACGACCGGCTCAAGGCCCGCGCGGCCGAGCTCGACGACGAGACGTTCGTGGACAAGATCGCCGACGAGACCGTGGCGACGACGATTGAGGAGTTGATGGCGTATCTGGAACGCGTCGGCCATCCGGCCCTGACCATGCCGGCGCTCCTGTAGGGGGAGAGTCATGCCTCTGACCGCACTGGACATCTACAAGATCCTGCCTAAGACGAACTGCGGGGAGTGCCAGTTCCCCACGTGCCTGGCCTTCGCGATGCAGCTCGCCACGAAGAAGGTCAGCATCGACGCCTGCCCCTATGCCAGTGACGACGCCAAGGCGACGCTGGCGGGCGCGGCGGCACCGCCGATCCGGTTGGTGTCGGTGGGACCCGAGGCGCAGTGCATCGTGATGGGCAAAGAGACGGTGCTGTTCCGCCACGAGGAGACCTTCTACCATCCGACGGCCATCGCGGTCCGGGTGGCCGCGAACCTGCCGCCTGATCAGCTGCGGGCGGCCTTTGAGAAGGTGGGCGGGCTGCGGTTCGAGCGCGTCGGCCAGGACCTGCGGGTGGAGCTGGCGGCTCTCGAGGACACCACAGGAGACGCCCAGCAGTTTGCCGCGGCCGCGAAGATCGCTTCTGAGACGGGGCTGGCGCTGGTCCTCATGAGCACCAATCCCGAGGCCCTGGGTGCGGCGGCGGCGGCCGTGGCGAAGGACCGGCCGTTGCTCTACGCGGCCACCGCCGAGAACTGGCAGACCATGGCACAACTGGCCAAGACGCACAAGTGCCCGCTGGCGGTGCGCGGCCAGAACCTCGATGAGCTGGCGGACCTCACCGCGCGCATCGCGCAGGCCGGCGTGACCGACCTGGTCATCGACAGCGGCGCCCGCGGTCAGGCCGCCACGCTGAACGACCTGACCCAGATACGCCGGCTGGCGCTGCGGCGGACGTTTCGGCCGCTCGGCTATCCGGCGATGGCGTTCGTCACCGCGAACGCCCCGATCGACCGTGTCGTCGAAGGGACGGCCTACATCTGCAAGTACGCCGCGCTTGTGGTGGCGCCCCACGACCTGGAGCCCTGGCAGGCGCTGGCCATGCTCACCGCCCGGCAGAACATCTACACCGACCCGCAGAAGCCGATCCAGGTGGAGGCCGGGCTGCACGCCGTGGGGACCCCGGACGAGACCTCCCCGGTGTTGGTCACGACCAATTTCTCGCTCACGTACTTCACGGTCGAGGCCGACACCGAGGCCAGCCGTGTCCCGGCCTGGATGGTCGTGGTGAACACGGACGGGCAGTCGGTCATGACCGCCTGGGCGGCCGACAAGTTCAACGCTGAGACGATTGCCAAGGCGATCGGGGAGAGCGGCATCGGTGCGAAGGTCGAGCATCGCCGAGCCGTGATCCCGGGCGGCATCGCCGCGCTGAGCGGTAAGCTTGAGGAGCTGAGCGGCTGGCAGATCCTGGTCGGCCCACGCGAATCCGCCGGCATTCCGGCTTTCATGCGGACGCAGTGGAAGCAACTCGCGGCGGCCGCCGGTTCCTGAGGAGGGTACGTGCCCGAGCCCACCGTCACCTTCCTCCCCGACGCGCGCGCGATCGCCGTTGGGGTGGGCCAGTCGCTGCTGGATGCTGCGATCGCCGCCGGCATTCCCCTGAACAGCATCTGCGGGGGGCGCGGCATCTGCCAGCGCTGCCGGGTGCGGGTGGCCAGCGGTGAGGTGGACGTCGCGGACGTGGGGCTTGTGGGGGCCACCGGCGAGGTCCTGGCCTGCCTAACCCACGTGACCGGCGACGTGACGGTGGAGGTCCCGGAGGCCTCGCGCATCGAGGGCGAGCAGATCCTCACCGGGGCCGAGCGCGGGATGCCGTTTCTGTCCATTCCCCAGGACGTCGCAGAGCTCGTGCCGCGGGCGGCCGGCATGTTCGTCCCCAGCCCGTTGGCCTTTGCGCTGCCGCTCGACCTGCCGCCGCCGACCCTGCACGACTGCGTGAGCGACCGGCAGCGCCTCACCCGTGAGCTGCGGCGGCGTCGCAATATCCGCGGGGTGAGCATCTCCCTGGACCTCCTGCGGCGCCTGTCGGGCGTGCTGCGCGAGGGCGACTGGACCGTCACCGCCCTGCTGGCCCGCACCGAGGGGGGGTACCGCCTCATAGACCTGCTGCCGCCATCTGACGCCCCGCGCGCGTTCGGCGCGGCGGTCGACGTTGGCACGACGACCATCGTGGTCCACCTGGTCGACCTGCAGCGGGGAATCACCCTGGGCGCGGCCGCGGCGCTCAACCGGCAGGTGGCGTACGGCGACGACGTCATCTCGCGCATCATCCACGCGGGCGAGCCGGGCGGACTGGCGCAGCTCCGGACGGCGGCGCTGGACACCATCAACCTACTGATCGGCGGCCTCGCCCGGGAGCACGATGTGGCCCGCGACGAGATCGTCGGCGTGGTCTGCGCCGGCAATACCACGATGCTCCACCTGCTGCTGGGGTTGCCGCCGGGGGAGATCCGGCGCGAGCCGTACATCCCGGTCGCCACGACGCCGCTGGGCTTCGAAGCCGGTGACGTCGGGCTGCGCGTGCACCCGCACGCGCTGGTTGCGGCCATGCCGGGAGTCAGCAGCTACGTGGGCGGCGACATCACCGCCGATGTGCTGGCCGCCGGGATGGACAGCACCGACGAGCTCACGATGCTGATCGACGTGGGGACGAACGGTGAGACCGTGATCGGCAACCGCGAGTTCCTGATCTGCTGCGCGTGCTCGGCCGGCCCCGCCTTCGAGGGCGGAGGGATCACGTGGGGGATGCGGGCTGCGCGCGGCGCGATCCAGCGCGTGGAGATCGCCCCGGACGCAGCCATCGCCTGGAAGACGATCGGCGGGGTTCGTCCCCGGGGCATCTGCGGATCGGGTCTGGTAGACCTGCTCGCCGAGTTGCTGCGCACTGGCTACATGGACCGCGCCGGCCGGTTGCTGCCCGAGGCGCCGATCGTCCGAGAAGGCGCAGACGGGCTCGAGGTCCTGGTGGCACCCGCCGCCGAGACGGCGACAGGCGCCGACCTGGTGGTCACGGCCGCGGACATCGAGAACCTGCTGCGGGCCAAAGCCGCCGTTTACGCCGGCGCGTCGCTGCTGGCCAGGCGGGTGGGCCTGGAGATCGGGGACCTGCAGCGCATCTACGTGGCGGGCGGCTTCGGCACCTACCTGGATATCCGGAAGGCCATCCTCATCGGCCTGCTGCCCGACGTCCCGCCGGAGCGCGTGACCTTCATCGGCAACGGATCGGTCACCGGCGCGAAGATGGCGCTGTTCTCGTACGAGGTGTGGCGCCGCGCGGCCGAGGTCGCCCAGAAGATGACCTATCGCGAGCTGTCCACCGACGCGGCGTTCATGGAGGAGTACGTGTCCGCCACGTTCCTGCCCCACACGGACTGCTCGCGCTTCCCCAGGGCTTGCGCGGCCCTGGGGATGGAGGGATAGGAGGGGGGGAATGATATGCCTTTCGTGATCGCCGTGGCCGGCAAGGGTGGGACGGGCAAGACGACCCTGGCCGGGTTGATCGTCCGCTCGCTGCGGCAGGCGGGCCGGACGCCGATCCTGGCCGTGGACGCGGATCCAAGCACCAACCTCGACGCCGCGCTGGGCCTGCAGCCGGCCCGCAGCATCTCGGACGTGCTGGACGAGACGAAGGGCATGCGCAACGTCCCCGACAACGTGCCCAAGTCCACATTCCTTCAGTACCAGCTCGAGGACTGCCTCTGCGAGGGCCGGGGCGTGGACCTGGTGGTCATGGGTCGGCCCGAAGGCACAGGCTGCTACTGCGCGGCCAACCACCTGCTGCGGGAGCACCTGGACCGGCTGATGGCGAGCTACCCGTATGTCGTCATGGACAACGAGGCCGGCATGGAGCACATCAGCCGCCGGACGACCCAGAACGTGGACCTCCTGTTCATCGTGAGCGACCCCTCGCTGGCCGGACTGCGGGCGGCCCGGCGCATCCAGGCGCTGGTCGGCTCGCTGGACCTGACGGTCCGGGAGATGGCCCTGGTGATCAACCGGACGAACGGGCTACCGCCCGCGGTTAAGGAGAACCTGACCGAGGGCGACCTCCGCGTGGCCGGGACGATTCCAGCCGACCCGATGGTGGTGGCTTATGAACTCGAGGGACGGCCGGTGGTCGACCTGCCCGACGACGCGCCGGCGGCGCGGGCGGCCGCCGAGATCCTAGCATCCCTCGTGGGGAGCGGGGCGCGCGCATGAGCATCTACTTGCCGACCTACGAAGGCCTGCGCGCGAGACTGGCCCGGCATCCGCTGGACGAGCTGGTCGAGCGCAGCGGTGCGACACGCCTTGGCGACGACCGGATCGGGCTGCGCTGCGCGGGCCGCGACTACGAGGTGCTCTATCCTGACGGCACGGTATTGCAGGCGGACGGCTCGCCGGCCGACGTCAACGTCTGCATCCTGCTCCTCCTGTACCTGATGGAGGCCACGGGTCGGGCCCACGAGGGCCGGTGGATCTCGTTCGAGCAGCTCCCCGGGGGCACCGGCTACCTCGCCTCCTTCCGCGGCCGGGTGGTGCAGCCCGCGCTGCGGGCGTTTGGGCCGCGTCCCGACCGGCTGCTGGAGGCGGCTCGGGCCCTGGGCGGTGAGCCGCTCTCCCTGGGAGACGTGGCCGTGCGCGTCCCGGCGCTGCCGTGCGTCCCGATCGCGTACGTCCTCTGGCGCGGCGACGATGAGTTTCCTCCGAGCATGTCCGTGGTCTTCGACGCTTCCGTGGAAGGATACCTGGACGCAGAGGTCCTGACGGCGCTGGCGGAGTTGACGTCCCGACGATTGGCCGCCGCGGCCGACGCGCCCAAGGAGGGATGATCAGGTGACGGTTGAACGTCTGCGCGAGACCTGGCCCGGCAAGGTCTTCACGGTGACAATCGGCGCGACGGCGTCCGAGGGAGGGACGCGAGCCAGGACGGTGACGGTGGGCGGTCACGCGGCACTGCCGTTCCTGCCGCACGATGCACCGAGCCCGCACCCGCCGGTTGTGGCCATGGAGGTCATGGACGCCGTTCCCGCAGACTGGCCGGAGGCCCTTCGCGCACCCCTGGCCGATGTATTGGACTCGCCGGTGGATTGGGCTCGCAAGGCCGTCGAGGTCTACGGCGCCGACCTGGTCTGCCTGCGCCTGTTCAGCCCGCATCCGGACTGGAAGGACGCCTCGCCAGAGTCCGCGGCGGCCACCGCCCGCGCGGTGCTCGAGGCCGTGCCGGTTCCGCTGATCGTGCTGGGCTGCGGCCACGCCGAGAAGGACAACGAGGTCTGGCCGCGCGTGACCGAGGCCCTGAAGGGGGAGCGCTGCCTGGTCGGGATCGCGGTGCCGGAGAACTACAAGACGCTGGTCGTGGCCTGCCTGGCCGACGGGCACGCGGTCCTGGCCGAGGCGCCCATCGATGTCAACATCCAGAAGCAGCTCAGCATCCTCATCACCGAGATGGGGATGCCGCCCGAGCGCATCGTGCAGCATCCGGGCAACGCGTCGCTCGGCTACGGCCTCGAGTACGAGTACTCGATCATGGAACGCATCCGCATGGCCGGTCTCCAGGGCGACAAGATGCTGGCCCAGCCGATGGCGGCCATCGTCGGCGAAGAGGCCTGGAAGGCCAAGGAGGCACGGCTCGACGCCGCGGCGGCCCCGGAATGGGGGGACCCGGCGATGCGCGGCCCGGCGTGGGAAGCGGGCACCGCGTCGGCATTTCTGCACGCGGGCGCCGACATCGTGGCGCTCCTGCATCCCGATGCAGTGGCGGCGGTCAAGCGCGCCATCGCGGAGCTGACGGCGGTTCCGGCATAGCGAACGCGGGACGAGGAGGACGAGATGTTCATCATCGGAGAGCGCATCAATGGGATGTTTCGGTCGGTGGCACGGGCCATCCGCGATCGTGACGCCGCGGCGATTGTGGAACTGGCGCAGCGGCAGATAGCCGCCGGTGCCCACGCCCTGGACCTCAACACCGGTCCGACGGCCGACGACCCGGCCGACGTGATGGCCTGGCTGGTGAACGTGGTGCAGGAGGCGACGCCCGTGCCGCTGTCGATCGACAGCGGCAGGCCGCACGTCATCGAGGCTGGGCTCCGCGCGTGCAAGGGGCGGGCGATCATCAACTCCACGACCGGCGCCAGGGCGAAGCTCGATGCCCTGCTGCCGCTCGCGGCGCAGTATGGGGCCGGGCTCATCGCCCTGACCAACGACGAGCGGGGGATCCCTCGCAATGCCGCGGCGCGCGCGGAGATCGCCCTGACCATCGTCGCCGCGGCCATGGAGGCCGGCGTGACGCCCGACCAGCTCTACCTCGACCCGATCGTCCTCCCGGTAAACGCCGCGCAGGATCAGACCAAGGAGGCGCTGGACGCCATCGGGACGTTCCGGACGCTGTGTGACCCGCCACCCCACATCATCATCGGGTTGAGTAACGTCTCCCAGGGCGCCGCCAACCGGCCGCTGGTCAACCGGACGTATCTGACCATGGCGATGACGATGGGATGCGATGCGGCGATTCTCGATCCCAACGACAAGGATTTGATGGATGCACTGCGCACCGCGGACATTCTCTTGAACCGGGAGATCTACGCGGAGGGCTACCTGCAGTCGAAGACCGCGTAGAGGGAGGTGGGCCCTGTGGCAGGGTTGGCGTTGGGCAAGACGGTCGATGAGCTGGCGGTAGGCGATCGAGCGTCCGTTACCAAGATCGTCACCGAGACGGACATCCACCTGTATGTCGGCATGACCGGCGACCTCAATCCGCTCTATGTCGACGAGGCCTACGGCGCGAAGTCGCGCTTCAAGGGCCGGATCGCGCCCGGCATCCTCACGGCCGGGATGGTCATCGCCGTGATGAGCACCAAGCTGCCGGGGCCCGGCACCATCCTGGAGCAGCAGGAGTTTCGATTCACCGCGCCGGTGCGGCCCGGGGACGCGCTCACCGCGTTCGTCGAGGTCGTCGAGGTCCTCCCCTCACGCGGTCGGGCGCGGCTTCGCACCGTGTGCAAGAACCAGGATGGCATGACCGTCCTGGAAGGCGAAGTCATCGTGCTGCCGCCTCCGGGGCTGCATGCCGGCGCGGAGCGGGCCGGGGAGCCCTGGTGACCTACCAGGAGGCGCTTGGCTGGCTCGAAGGACTGCTGGCGAACAGGCCGCCGTCGCCGCAGCCCTACACACCGCTGAAACTGGAGCGGATGCGGCACCTCTGCGCGCTGCTGGGACATCCGGAGCGCGCATTCCCGGCGGTCCTGGTGGCCGGCACCAAGGGCAAGGGATCCACCGCCGCGATGATCGCGGCGATCGCCAGCGCTGCCGGCTGGCGCGTCGGCCTGTACACGAAGCCCCACCTGGTGGACTTCCGCGAGCGGATCCGGATCAACGGAGACCTGATTCCTCCTGACGCGCTGGCAGCGCTGGTCGACGAGCTGCGTTGGGTGGTGGCGCGCGGGCACGGCGGGCCGGGCTGGCCTCCGACCTACTTCGAGGCTTCGGCCGCGGCCGCGTTCATGCACTTCGCGCGAGCTCAGGTGGACCTGGCCGTCGTCGAGGTCGGCATCGGCGGTCGGCTCGACGCCACCAACGTCATGGAGCCGTGTGTGTCGGTCATCACCACCGCTGGCTACGACCATACGGACATGTTCGGCTACAACCTGCGCCGGATCGCCGCGGAGGACACCGGTATCATGCGGCCCGGACGGGTGGTGGTCACCGCGCCTCAGCCAGCCGCCGCCCGCGAGGTGATCGAGCAGGCCGCCGCCGCGCGGCACGCCGTACTGGTCCGGGTGGGGCGGGAGGTTCGGTACCGCACGCTCCGTTCGTCGCGAGACGGTGTGCGCCTGACGGTGTCGGGGAGGGACGGGCGCTATCGCGATCTGGCCGTACCGCTGCTGGGCCGGCACCAGGCCATCAATGCGGCGGTCGCGGTCGGCGTCGCGGGAGCGCTGACCGGCGCCGGCTTCGCGATCCCCGAGGCGGCCGTGCGCTCGGGACTCGCCGGCCTGCGATGGCCTGCCCGGATCGAGGTGATCAGGGAGCGCCCGACGGTCATCGTCGATGTGGCGCACAACGTCGTGTCGTTCAGGGCGCTGCGCGCGGTGCTTGACGACGTGTTTGCCAGCAAATGGGTCACGCTCGTGATCGGGCTGCTTGGGAGCAAGGACCTGGCCGGTATCGCCCGGACCATCGGCCCGCGTGCCGCGGTCGTGGTTGCGACCACGGCCCACGACGAGCGCGCGCTGCCCGCATCTCAGGTGGCGGATGCCTTCCGGTCGACGGCGGCCGACATCCATGTCATCGGCGACCTGGTCGGGGCCATCGAGTTCGCGCTGCGGGCCAGTACTCCTGACGACCTGATCTGCGTGGTCGGCTCGTTCCACGTGGCCGGGCCGATCCGCGCGCACCTGCTGTCGGCTCGGGCCGGACGCGAGACCGTTGCGGTGACAGAGTCGCTGTTTCCGGTTGCGGCCGGAGCCGACGAGCAGTTCGTCGTCGCCGCAGCCGAGCCGCCAAGGAGGGCACCATGATCGTCGCGGAGCGCAAGCCCCTGGACGCGATCCTCGGCATGATGGCGCCGTATCACCGCATCCTCATCGTCGGTTGCGCCACCTGTACCTCGGTCTGTCTTGCCGGCGGGGAGCGGGAGGTCGCCGTGCTGGCCTCGCTGACACGGATGGCGCGGCAGACGAGGGGCGAGGCGGTCCTGGAGACGATCGAGGCCACCGTCCACCGCCAGTGCGATCGGGAGTTCCTCGTGCCGCTGGCCGCCCAGGCCGAAGATGCCGAGGCCGTCTTCTCGATGGCCTGCGGGTGCGGCGTGCAGTTGCTGGCGGAGACCTTCCCAAACCGGCGGGTGTTCCCGCTGCTGGACACCAAGTTCATGGGGGTGACCGTCGAGCCGGGTTCGTGGGCCGAGCGGTGCCGCGGGTGTGGGGAGTGCATCCTGGACCGCACCGGCGGGATCTGCCCGATCACGCGGTGCTCCAAGGGGCTGCTCAACGGCCCCTGCGGCGGCTACCGCGACGGCAAGTGCGAGGTGGATCCAACCGTGGACTGCGGTTGGCTGCTGATCTTCCGCCGGCTGCAAGAGCTCGGCGAGCTGGAGCGGATGCGTGAGATTCTGGATCCCAAGGACTGGTCCCTCGCCTCGGTCGGTCGGCCGCGGCGCATCGTGCGAGATGATGTGAAACCGAGCCACGAGGAGGTACCCGCATGAGCACCGTGACAGTGAAGAGCGACCTCGAAATCGCCCAGGAGGCCGTGCTGCTGCCCGTCGCCGAGATTGCCAGGCGCCTGGGGCTGACCGAGGACGACCTGGACTTCTACGGCAAGTACAAGGCAAAGATCCACCTGGACGTCATGAAGCGTCTCAAGGACCGGCCCGACGGCAAGTACATCATGGTGACCGCGATCACCCCGACGCCGCTCGGCGAGGGCAAGACCACCACGGCCATCGGGCTGGGGATGGCCCTCAACCGGCTCGGGCACCACACGATCAACACCCTGCGCCAGCCGTCCATGGGCCCCACCTTCGGCATCAAGGGGGGCGCCGCCGGGGGAGGGTACTCGCAGGCCGTGCCGATGGAGGATTTCAACCTCCACTTCACCGGCGACATCCACGCGGTGAGCGCGGCGCACAATCTGCTCGCCGCGATGCTCGATGCGCACATTCTGCACGGGAACGAACTGAAGATCGACCCCTACTCGATCACCTGGCCGCGGGTCGTGGACATCAGCGACCGGGCGCTGCGCAACGTCATCATTGGGCTCGGCACGCGGGACGATGGCCGGCCGCGCCAGACCGGGTTCGACATCAGCGTCGCTTCCGAGGTGATGGCGATCCTGGCGCTGGCGGCCGACCTGCCTGACCTGCGGGCGCGTCTGGGGCGGATCGTAGTCGGCACGACCGAAGACGGGCAACCGGTCACGGCCGAGGCCCTCAAGGCAGCCGGGGCAATGGCGGTCCTGCTCAAGGATGCGCTGATGCCTAACCTGATCCAGACGCTGGAGAACACGCCGGTCATCGTGCATGCAGGTCCATTTGCCAACATCGCCCACGGCAACAACTCGATCGTCGCCGACAAGATCGGACTGAAGCTGGCGGAGTACGTCGTGACCGAGAGCGGATTCGGCGCCGACTGCGGCGCAGAGAAGATGCTGAACATCAAGTGCCGCTACTCGGGGTTGAAGCTCAACGCCGCCGTCGTCGTCGCGACGATCCGGGCGCTCAAGATGCACGGCGGCGTCGGCCGTGTGGTCCCGGGGCGGCCGCTCCCCCCTGAGCTGATCAGCGAGAACATCGAGGCGGTGCAGCGCGGCTGCGAGAACCTCCAGAAGCACATCGAGAACATGCGGCTGCACGGGCTGCCGGTGGTGGTGGCGATCAACCTGTTCCCCACCGACACCGAGCGCGAGATCGCGGCGGTGCGGGAGGCGTCGCTCGCCGTAGGCGCCGTGGATGCCGTGACGAGCGATCACCACGCGCAGGGCGGCGCCGGCGCCATCGAGCTGGCCAAGGCGGTCATCAAGGCCGCGGAGTCGCCCAGCGAGATGCAGTTCCTCTACCCGCTCGAGGCGTCGATCAAGGAGAAGATCGAGACCATCGCGACCAAGGTCTACGGGGCCGCCGGTGTGGACTATGAGTCCCTTGCCGAGCAGAAGGTTCGGCTCTATACGAAGCTCGGCTACGATCGGCTGCCGATCAACATGGCCAAGACGCACCTGTCGCTCTCGCACGATCCCAACTTGAAGAACCGGCCGCGCAACTTCCGGCTCCCGATCCGCGACATCCGCGCCTCGGTCGGCGCCGGGTTCCTCTACCCGCTGTGCGGCGAGATGCGCACGATGCCCGGGCTGCCCAAGACGCCGGCCGCCGCCAAGGTCGATCTGGATCTCGAGACGATGAAGGTGGTGGGACTGTTCTGACGGGTGCGCGCACCGCGCTGGTCGCAGGGGCCGGCATTGCGGGTCTGACCGCCGCCGAGGCCCTGGCCTCCCGGGGGATTCCGGTGCTCCTGGTGGAGCAGCGCCCTGTGGTGGGAGGCTGGGCCTCGGGCTACGGCTGCAAGGCCGGCACCGACTGCACGCTGTGCGCGGTGTGCCTGGCCGCGGCCAGCGCCCGGCGGTTGAACCCTGACGGCCATATCGTCCTTCAAGTTGACAGCAGCGTGACGGACATCAAGGGGGAGCCCGGTGCTTTCACCGTCCGGCTCCTCCGCCGCCACCGCGGCGTCGACCTGGATCGCTGTACCGCGTGCGGGCTGTGCGTGGAAGCCTGCCCGGCCGGCGCGATCAGGCAGCCCCACCCGCAGGCGATTCCTCTCGCGTTTGCCATCGACGCCCAACAGTGCCTGCGGGCTTCGGGCGATCCGTGCACCTGGTGCCGCGATGTCTGCCCATTTGATGCCATCAGGTTGGATTCCGGCGAGTGTGAGGAGTCGGTGCAGGCCGGGGTCGTGGTCCTGGCCACCGGATTCTCGCCATTCCCGCCGTCCAGGAGAGGCCAGTTCGGATACGGCCGGCTGCACGGCGTCGTCACCTCGATGGACCTCGAGCAGGGCCTGTGGGAGCGCGGCAGTCGCTACCTCAATCACCTGGTCCCCGGGTGCCGTCGCGTCGCCTTCGTCCACTGCGTCGGCTCGCGCGACGTCGCCATCGGTCGGGGGTGGTGCTCCCAGGTGTGCTGCCCCACGGCCCTCCGCCTGGCCGCGCGCCTGGTCCGCGAGATCCCGGGCCTGGAGGTCTCACTGTTCCATATGGACCTGCAGCGGTGCGCGCCCGGGATCGCCGGACTGTTCCGGGACCTGCCGCCGGATGTCCATTTGGTGCGGGGGATTCCTGCGGACGTGCAGTCCGGCCCCGGCGGTCTCGTCCTCACCTACGAGGACTTGACGACGGCCGTGCGGGAGCGCCGGGCCTTCGACGTGGTGGTGCTGGCCGTCGGCATGGACGGTCCTGCGGCGATCAGCGGCCTTCCCGACAACGGCCATGGGTTCCTCAAGGACCTGCCTCCGGGCGTGGTGACGGCCGGGGCCTGCGCGGGCCCGCTCAGCATCGCCGACGCGGTCGCCGACGGCCTCCGTGCGGCGGGCGCCGCTCTCACGCTATTGGAGGCGCGGCAGTGAAGCCGCCCGCCGCGACCCTCATTGCCTGCACGTGCGGGGATGCGCTGCGCGGTTGCCTGGACTTCGAGCGTGTGACAGGTGCCGGCGGCACGGGACCGGCGCTGGTTGTGCGGGACTTCTGCCTCCCTGAAGGGCGGGCAAAGGCCGCGGCCTGGCTGCGCGAAGCCGCGGCCCGGCGCGTTGTCGTCGCGGCGTGTGGAGCGCCGATGGCGGCCGCGGCGCTCGCTGATGTGGCAACGCGGGTCGGGCTGGACGTCAGCAGGACAGTCCTGGTCGATGTGCGCGAGGGCTGCGCCTGGGTGCACACCCGCGGGGCCCAGGCCACCGACAAGGCGATTCGCCAGGTCCGCGCGGCGGCGGCCGGATTGGCGGAAGCGGTGGCGGCCCCGGCGCCGATCGAGCGGACCCTCTCAGATGCCGCGCTGATCATCGGCCGGGGCCCGGCCGCTGCCGCGGCTGCGGCGCGGTTGCAGGCACTCGGATCCAAGGTCATCGTCCTTGACCCTCCTGGCAGCGGCGGCCCGGACTCGTCCGAGCCCGGCCATGGGGGTCTCAACGCGCACGCGCGCGTGTGCGGCACGCTCGTGTCCCTGGATGGCGACGCGGGGAACTTCCAGGCCAGGATCGAGGGCCCCGATGGGACGGCCGACCTCACCGTGGGCGCCGTGATCGTCGCGGGCGGCCCCGCGCGAAAGGCGGCCCAGCCTGAAGATCTGACGGCAGTGCCGCTCAGTGATCTCGAGCAAGGTCTGGCAGACGGCACGGACGACGCCCTGCCAAGTGAGCAGGGCGTCGTGTTCATCATGGACGATGTGCCGTGGCCCGCGGTCACGGCGTCGACGCTCGGTGTTGCGCTGAGGCTGGTCAGGGATCGGCAGTGCCACTGTCTGGTGCTCTTCAGGGATCTCGGCGTTGCCGGCGCCGGGCTGGAGGAACGATACAGAGAAGCCCGCGCGGCCGGCGTAGCGTTCGTGCGGCTCGGACCGAGTGCGCCTGAGACGGCACGCACGGCCGACGGCCGCTGGAGCGTCCGGGTCGAGATCGCCGGCGTGGGACTCATGACCGAGACCGCCGATCTGATCGTCCGCTGCACGACACCTGGGCCGCCCGATGTCGTAGGGCTTCGCCAGGTGCTCGGGGTTGGGTCCGGCGCAGGCACCATCGGGCAGCGGATGTTCCTTGAGCCGGTGTTCACCGAACGGGCGGGCGTGTTCTGGATCGGAGCGGCCCGTGCGCCCGTCACGGAAGATCAGGCCGTGCGGCAGGGCGAAGCCGCGGCCATGGCCGCGGTGTTGGCAATGACCCCAGCGGCATCCGCGCGCGCCCCGGCGGTCGTGGACACCGAGCGGTGCGCGCTGTGCCTGACGTGCCTGCGAGTGTGCCCGCACCACGCGGTGACGATCGGACCGGGTCCTGCGATGCAGGTTCTGGTCTCGACGTGTCTTGCGTGCGGCGTCTGCGCCGCCGCGTGTCCGGCGGGCGCCATCCAGGTGGTGGATGCTCCAGGCCGCAGGCTCCTGGTCGAGGTGGACGCGCTGCTCGATCCGCCGCCCCCAGCCGGGGACGGCGGGCTCGTGATCGTGTACGCGTGCGCGAACTCGGCGATGCCCGCCGCGCAGGCGCTCGGGCGGCTGCGCCGGTCGTACGACGAGCGGGTCATGCTCGTGCCCGTGCCGTGCCTGGGCAGGGTTGAGACCATCCACGCGCTGCGCCCGCTGGTGGCGGGCGCAGCGCGTGTCCTGATCTGCGGCTGTTTCGACGGCAGCTGTGAGCATGTCGTGGGGCCTCAGCGGGCCCGAGGCGTCGCGGCTCGAGCGTCGGCTGTGGCCGAGGCCCTCGGTCTGGATCCGGCATCCATTGAGGTGGCGGCGGTGGCGCCGGTCGACTGGCACAGGCTTGCCGCCTTGTTGCCTGTGGCCGGCGCGGTGGAGTCGCCTGGCGGCCAGGGGGTGAGGCCGCTGGCCGCCGACCACGTGGCGCAGGGAGCCGCTTATGGCGCCGAGTGAGATGCGAGTCGCTGCTGTGACTCCCGACCGTGCATGGGCGAGGGCGATCGAGCGCGCCTCCGGCGAACCGATCAGCCTCTGCTACGCGTGTGGGATCTGCTCCGGGAGCTGCCCGCTCGCGTCGATGATGGACCTGCTGCCCAGCCGTCTGATGAAGGCGGTGCAGCTCGGCCTGCGCGACCGTGTGGGCCGGGCGGTGAGCCCGTGGCTGTGCGTCGCGTGCGAGACCTGCGCGGTCCGATGTCCCAACGGCATCGATGTGGCCCGGGTGATGGACGCGGTGCGGCACGACGCGGCGGCAAAGCGGGTCAGCGCGCGTCCGGACGTGGATGCGTTCCACCGGTGGTTCCTGTGGACCGTGCGGATGTTCGGCCGCGCGCATGAGGGGCTGCTCTCAGCCGGGTACGGGCTGCAGCAGCGCCGGCTCCGCCGTGATCTGCCGACGGGCCTGGTCCTGCTGCGCCGGCGGCGTCTGGCCCTCCTGCCCCACCTGATCCGGCGCCGCCGGGAGATCGGCCGGGTGTTCCGCCAGACGGTCGGGAGGGCGCGCACCAGAGGGGGAGCCGGTGGCTAGGGCGCTGGCCTTCTACCCCGGGTGCTCGCTCGAGAGCACCGGCGTGATGTACCACGCCTCGGTGCGCAGCACGCTGCAGGCGCTGGGCCTGTCGGCGCGGGAGCTCGACGACTGGAACTGCTGCGGCGCGACGTCGGCGCACTTCGTCGACCCAGAGCTCGCCATCGTGCTGCCTGCGCGCAATCTCGCCCTGGCCGAGGCCCAAGGGGTGGACCTGCTGACCGCGTGCGCGGCCTGTCACCACCGGCTTGCGGTCGCCGATCACGAACTTCGGACCTCGGAGGCCATGGCCGATCGGGCCAGGGCGCTGGGTGTGTCGTACCACGGAGGGGTCCGGGTCCGTCACGTCCTCTCGTTGCTCGACGACGCGGGCCTGGCCGGGAAGGTCCGAAGACCGCTCGCCGGTCTACGCGTGGCCTGCTACTACGGGTGTCTGCTGGTGCGGATTCCAAAGGCCGGCGGGATCGACGATCCTGAAGACCCATCGATCATGGAGCGAGTGGTACGCGCGTGCGGCGCCGAGGTGGCTCCCTGGCAGGCCCGGACGTGGTGCTGCGGCGCGAGCCTGGCGGTGCCCGAGCCGGGGATCGTGCAAGGCCTGGTCCGGGCGATCACGGCCGAGGCGCGCGCGGCACGCGCCGACTGCATCGCCACGGTGTGCCCGCTGTGCCAGTTGAATCTGGATCTTCAACAGGAGACCGCCGAGGATGCTTCGGAGGGCCGGCCGCCGCTCCCAGTGGTGTTCATCACGCAGTTGACCGCCCTGGCGCTGGGCGCCGACCCTCGACGGCTGGGCTTCGAGCGGCACATCGTGGATGCCGGCCGGATCGCCGGAGCCGCAGCGGTACCGGGCGGAGGGAGGTGAGCGCGCCGTGATCATCGCGCAGCAGAAGCCGCTCGAGGAGATTCGCGAGATGGTGGCCGGGCACCGCCGCGTGCTGGTGCTCGGCTGCGGAACCTGCGTGACGGTCTGCTTCGCCGGCGGCGAGAAGGAAGTCGGTCTGCTGGCGACGAGCCTGCGGGCTGTGCTGGGGAAGGACGTCCAGGTCGCCGAGGCCACCGTGCAGCGGCAGTGCGAGTGGGAGTTCCTCGACCAGGTCCGCGGGGCCGTGGAGGCGGCCGATGCCGTGGTCTCCCTGGGATGCGGCGTGGGGGTGCAGGGGGTGGCCGAGCGCTATCCCGGCACGCTCATCCTGCCGGGCCTCAACACGTCGTTTCTTGGCTTGACCGAGGCGCCGGGGATCTGGGCCGAGCGCTGCCTGGCCTGCGGGGACTGCGTGCTGGACCTGACCGGTGGCATCTGCCCCATCGCGCGCTGCGCGAAGAGCCTGCTGAACGGTCCCTGCGGGGGGTCGCAGGATGGGCACTGCGAGATCTCGCCCGACAATCCGTGCGCCTGGGTGCTCATCCACGACCGACTGACCGCGCTCGGCCGGGCGGACCTGCTCGAGGAGATCATCCCGGCCCGGGACTGGCGGACGAGCCACGCCGGCGGTCCGCGGCGCGTCACCCGACCGGATCTGCAGGCCGCGCGCAGGGAGGAGTAGCCCGATGCCTTCCTCCAGCAACCTCGAGCGCGTGCTGGCCGACGGCCGGTTCGCGGTCACGGCCGAGCTCGGACCGCCCAAAGGGACGAACCTGGGCGTCGTCGAGCGCAAGGCCGAGACGCTCCGGCAGTGCACCGATGCCATCAACATCACCGACAACCAGACGGCGATCGTGCGCATGTCGAGCCTGGCGTGCTGCATCCGCCTGTCGGCGCTGGGGCTGGACCCGGTCATGCAGATGACCTGCCGCGACCGGAACCGCCTGGCGCTGCAGTCCGACGTGCTGGGCGCGGTGGCCTCCGGGGTGCGCAACTTCCTCTGCCTCAGCGGAGATCACCAGCAATTCGGCAATCACCCCGGGGCCAAGGGTGTCTTCGACCTGGACTCGATCCAGCTCATCCAGACGCTGGCCGGGATGCGGGATAGTCGAAAGTTCCAAGGCGGTGATGAGTTCAGTGGGGAGGCGCCCATCTTCGTTGGGGCCGCCGCCAATCCGTTCGCCGATCCGCAAGGATACCGGGTCGTCCGCCTGGCCAAGAAGGTCAGGGCGGGCGCCGGCTTCATTCAGACCCAGGCCGTGTTCGACCTGGAGATCTTCAGCGCCTGGATGGCGCAGGTGACCGCGCGGGGACTGCACGAGCGCACGGCCATCCTCGCCGGGATCGTGCCCCTCAAGTCCGTCGGTATGGCGCGCTACATGCGCGACTACGTGTCGGGCGTCATCGTGCCAGATGCCATCCTGACGCGGATGGAGAACGCCGCCGACCCCAAGGTCGAAGGGGTAGCGATCGCGGCGGAGCTCATCGACGCCATCCGCGAGATCCCCGGCGTCCGCGGCGTGCACATCATGGCGGTTGGCTGGGAGGATATCGTGCCCGTGATCGCCGAGCGCGCTGGGCTCCTGCCCAGGCCGTTGATCTGAGGTCGCGCAGGTCGGCTCTGCCGGCCTGCGCGTGCGGAGAGATTGAAGGGAGGCGCACAACCCATGCAGCCAAGAATTCTCGCGGTCGACGACGACCCCGACATCCGCCGCGTGCTCCAGATGGTGCTTGAGGCGGCGGGCTTCACCGTCGAGACCGCCGTCGACGGCGAGGAAGGTCTGGAGAAGATCCGCCAGGGGCCGCCCGATCTCCTGATCCTGGATATGCTCATGCCGCGGCTCGACGGCTACGGCGTCCTGCGGGCGCTGAAGGAGAAGCCCCGGTGGGCGACCATCCCCACGGTGATCCTCACGGCGGTCGGCGAGGAAGCCAGCCGCAGGCGCTTTGAGCTTGAGACCGGGCTCGCCATGGATGTGGACGACTACATCGAGAAGCCGCTGCGGCCTCAGGAGTTGCTGCACCGGGTCGGCAAGGTCCTGGAGCGGCGCGGCAAGCGCATCCAGAAGGCGGGATAGGCGGAGCTGCCATGGTCGAGCAGAGGCGGATTCTCCTGATTGATGACGATCCCGACTTCGTGGCCACCACGCGGATGGTCCTGGAGCGCCATGGGTATGCCGTGGCATCCGCCCTGGATGGGACCCAGGGGCTGGAGGCGGCCCGCAGAGACACGCCCGACCTGATCATCCTCGACGTCATCATGCCGGCCAAGAGCGGGTTTGCGGTCTGCGAGGAGCTCAAGCGCGATCCGGTGCTCGCCCGCGTGCCGGTGCTCATGCTGACGTCCTTTGCCGAACGTGGCCACGAGACCGATGTGCCGGTCAGCGCCGGATTGCGCCTGGAAGCCGAGGACTACCTCGACAAACCCGCGCCCCCGGATGTGCTCGTCGCCCGCGTGGCGCGACTGCTGGAGCAGCACCAGCCCGGGAGTTGAGTCGTATGACCCTGCGCGAGGCCCTGACCAGCGGACGGTTTCTTATCACCTCGGAGGTCGCGCCGCCGAAGGGGACCAACGTCGCCGACGCCCTGGCCGAGGCCGAGGTGCTCCGCGGGAAGATCCAGGCGTTCAACGTCACCGATCAGCAGAGCTCGGTGATGCGGCTGGGATCGCTTGCGCTGTGCCACCTGCTCGTTGAGCGGGGATTGGAACCGGTCCTGCAGGTGACCTGCCGTGACCGCAACCGAATCGCTCTTCAGTCCGACCTGCTGAGCGCGGCCGCGCTGGGGATCGAGAACGTCTTGTGCCTGACCGGCGACCACATGTCCATGGGCGATCATCCGCAGGCGAAGCCGGTCTTCGACCTCGACTCCGTGACACTGCTGGCGACGGCGTCCAGGCTGATGCAGGGCACCGACATGGCCGGCAAGGAACTGGCCGGTCGCCCGGCGTTCTTCCTCGGCGCGGTGGTGAGTCCGGGCTCCGACCCGTGGGAGCCGCAGCTCATGAAGATGGAGAAGAAAGCCCGCGCCGGCGCGGAGTTCTTCCAGACGCAGGCGGTGTTCGATCCCGACCAGTTTGCCCGGTTCATGGAAGGGGTCCGGCCGATCGGTAAGCCGGTGATGGCCGGCATCATCCTCCTCAAGTCGGCTGGTATGGCCCGGTTCATGAACCGGAACATCCCGGGGATCCGGGTGCCTGAGCGGCTGATCGAGCGCATGGAGGCCGCCACGGACCGTAAGGCCACCAGCGTGGAGATCGCCGTCGAGATCATTCGCGCCGTCAGGCCCCTCTGCCAGGGGATTCACCTGATGGCCATGGGGTGGGAGCAGCTCATCCCCAGGATCGTGGACGCGGTCGAGCCCGTGCCCGGAGGGGTGTCGTCACCGTGATTGCCCAGGAGTCCCTCCGACGGTCGCCGATGTTCCTCGGGCTGTCCGAGGCGGCGCTGGCCCGCATCGCGGC
Organism: Armatimonadota bacterium; assembly: GCA_037443565.1. Lineage (GTDB taxonomy): Bacteria > Sysuimicrobiota > Sysuimicrobiia > Sysuimicrobiales > Humicultoraceae > Fervidifonticultor_A. Next base: position 34,386 of record JBBIOB010000021.1, read on the forward strand.
CATGGGGCAGGAGCGGACCTATGGCCCGGGTCAGTACATCTTCCGGGAGGGCGAGGCATCCACCGAGCTCTACGTCCTCAGAGACGGCCGCGTGGCCCTGGAGATGAGCCTGCAGATCGGCCGGGCCGACGTCAGCGGACGGAAGGCGTTCATCGCGGTGATGGGACCGTCGGACTGCTTTGGCTGGTCAGCGCTGGTCCCGCCGCACCACTTCACGATGTCCGCGGTGGCCGTCCAGCAGTCGACAGTGCTGGCCATCGACGGCCCAGCGCTGCAGGCCCTGATCGCGGACGAACCCCAGGTGGGCGTCTTGCTGCTCGACCGACTGAACCAGGTGATCAGCAACCGGCTGACCGAGGCCAGGGCGAAGTTCTGCACCATCATTGCGCTCATCTCGCATGAGCTCAAAGCGCCGCTGGCCGCCGTGGAGAGCTATCTCCAAGTGCTGCTCGGCGGGTACGCCGGAGACCTGGCGGCGCAGCAGCAGGAGATGATCTCCCGGTGCAGCGTCAGGGTCGGCGAACTGCTCGAGCTCATCGACACGCTGCTTCGGGTCTCGCGCATTGAGACCGGCGACCTCACGCCGGAGATTGCCCCGGCGCCCCTGGACACGGTCATTGCGGGCGCGCTGGAGAACGTGTCGCCCGCCGCCCGCGAGCGCGGCGTCGAGCTTCTGGTTGAACTCCCGCACGGGCTGGCCCCGCTGCCGATGTCACGCCTGCGCATCCAGGAGGCCATCACGAACCTGCTGGACAACGCGGTGAAGTTCACGCCGCAGGGCGGGCACGTCACGGCCGTCGTGACAGAGCGCGAGGATCATGTGGAAGTGCAGATCCGCGACTCCGGGATCGGGATCCCGCCCGAGGAGCTGCCCAGGATCTTCGATGAGTTCTACCGCGGGCGCAACGCGCGCGCACACGGCCTGGGCCTGGGGCTGAGCCTGGTCAAGAAGATCGTCGGAGCCCACGGCGGCCAGATTTGGGCGGCGAGCCCGCCGGCCGGCTCCGAGACGGGAAGCAGTTTTCACTTCACCTTGCCCAAGAAGCACTCACCGACCGATACTGCGCGTCCTTTGACCGAACCGCACATGGAGGCGGCATGACGGTCCAACGCGAGGCGATCGACCGCTGCAGCCTGTTCGCCGGGCTCTCGGCGTCGGCGCGCGACCTGGTCGCCTCCCTGGGCCGGGTGGTCGCGTTTCAGCCGGGCGACCGGATCTTCGCCGAAGGTGATGAAGCCCACGAGCTGTACGTGATCCACGAGGGCCGGGTGGCCCTCGAGATGCGACCGCCGCGGGACGACGGCGAAGCGCCCCGGTCAGTGGTCGTGACCGTGCTGGGTCCCGGCGAGCCCCTCGCATGGTCCGCCGTCGTGCCTCCGTTTGTCCTGACGGTCTCCGCGGTGTGTGTTGAGCCTGCAGTGCTCGTAGCCCTGGATGCCCGGCCGCTGCGGCGGCTGCTCGCCCTGGACTGGGAGGTCGGCTACTACATCATGGCCGGTCTCGTCGACCTGGTCGAATCCCGCCTGGCGCACGTCCGCGCGCGCATGGCGCAGATTCAGGCGACGGCGGCCTTCGACCTGCGCACACCGGCGATGCGGGTCGCCACGTATCTCGAGTCGATGCTGGCCGGCCACGCGGGCGATCTCACCGAGGATCAGCGCCACATCCTCCAGCGGTGCCGCGACCGGCTGCAGGGCCAGATCGACCTCCTCGACCAACTCCTGCGCGTGCCCACGCCGGAGGGCGACGGGTCATCCGGCGTGACGCCTCCGCCGGGGCAGACCGGAGGTGCGCCTGCCCCGGCGCAGGGCGACGGCGTCCAGACCGAGGGTGCTTCGCCCGGACCGGTCGGCGCGGCCATGGTCGTGGGCGGCGGCATCGCCGGCATCCAGGCCGCCCTGGACCTGGCGGACGCGGGCATCAAGGTCTATCTGGTCGAGCGGGGTCCGGCGATCGGCGGCCGGATGGCGACGCTGGACAAGACCTTCCCGACCAACGACTGCGCGATGTGCATCCTCTCGCCCAAGCTCTCCGGGGTGGGTCGGCATCCCAACGTGGAGATCCTGACCCTGACCGACCTGGAGCGTTTGGAGGGCCGCGCGGGCGACTTCACGGCGGCGGTGCGCCGCCGGCCGCGCTATGTCGACCCGCTCCGCTGCACCGCCTGCGGCGACTGCGCCGCGGTCTGCCCGGTGCGTGTCCCGAGCGAGTTCGACGCCGGGCTGTCGCTGCGCACGGCGATCTTCCGGTCGTACGCCCAGGCCGTGCCTGGAGCCTACGCGATCGACCGGCGCGGACGATCGCCGTGCCGCGACGCCTGCCCGATCCACCAGCGGGCGCAGGGCTACGTGGCCATGGTCGCGCAGGGCCGGTACGAGGACGCCTTTCAGATCATCCAGCGCGAGAACCCCTTCCCGGCGATCTGCGGCAGGGTCTGCAACCACCGCTGCGAGGACGCCTGTTCCCGGGGGCTCCTCGACGGCGCGGTCAATATCGCGGCTCTGAAGCGGTTCGTCGCCGACTGGATGTACGCGCGGCCGCGGCAGCCGAGGCCGCGCGTGGCGCCCGTCCATCCTGAACGCGTCGCCGTGATCGGCGCGGGTCCGGCCGGACTGACGGCCGCCCGTGACCTGGCCCTGCAGGGCTACCAGGTCACGGTCTTCGAGGCGCTCCCGGTGCCCGGAGGCATGATGCGGGTGGGGATCCCTGAGCACCGGCTGCCCGCGGCCATCATCGAGCGCGAGATCGCCGACCTCGCCGACCTGGGCATCGAGATTCGCTGCAACAGCCGCGTATCGCACGTCCGCGACCTGCTGGAGACTGGTTTCCAGGCCGTGTTCGTGGCCACCGGCGCGCACCGGGCGCGGCGGCTCCCGATTCCGGGCGCCGACCTGCCGGGCGCGCTCGACACCATGGACGTGCTCAGGAACGCCAGACTCGGACTTCCGGTGCCGCTTGGCCGGCGCGTGCTGGTGCTGGGGGGCGGCAACGTGGGGTTCGACGTGGCCCGCACCTGTGTGCGGCTGGGCGCGGTGGAGGTCCGCGTCCTCTGCCCGGAGGCGCGGGACCGCATGCCGGCCCATCCGTGGGAGATTGCGGCCGCCGAAGAGGAAGGCGTGCGCGTGCACCCTTCGACCGCGTTCGTGCGGGTGGTAGAGCGCGACGGCCGCGCCGCCGGCCTGGAGTGCAAGACGGTGCGGTCGATGCGGTTCGACGAGGCCCGGCGGCTCCACCTCGACCTGATCGAGGACAGCGAGCACGTGCTCGAGGCCGACACGGTCGTGTTTGCCATCGGCCTGGCGCCGCAGCTCGACGTGGTCTCCGGTCTCCCCGGCATCCAGACGACGCCGTGGGGATCGCTGGCGGTCGCCCCGCTCTCGCAGGCGACCGGCTGTCCGGGCGTGTTCGCCGGTGGCGACATCGCGACCGGCACGGCCTTTGTGGTGGACGCGATCGCGGCGGGCCACCGCGCCGCCTGCGGGATCCACGCGTTCCTGCGGGGCGAGACGCTCGCGCCCGAGCCGCCCGTGGAAGTCGCGAAGCTGGAGCCCGCCGAGATCGAGGCGCGCCTGGCCGGGGGCCGGGTCCGCCTGCAGGCCCGCGCGGACGTCCACGTGCTGCCGCCGGAGGTGCGCCGCGCGTCGTTCATCGAGGTGGACGAAGGGCTCACCGAAGAGGAGGCCCGCATCGAAGCCAGCCGGTGCCTGGCGTGCGGAGTCTGCGCCGAGTGTCTGGCCTGCGTGGTCGCCTGCAAGCGTGAGGCCGTCGACCACGCGCAGATCGAGCAGTGGGAGACGCTGCGCGTCGGCGCCGTGATCCTGACGCCGGGGATCGAGCCCTTCGACGCGGCGCTGGCCGAAGCGTATGGGGTGGGGCGCTTCGCGAACGTGCTCACCGGGCCGCAGTTCGAGCGCCTGCTCTCGGCGTCGGGACCCACGCAGGGCCACGTGCGCCGGCCGTCCGACGGCGCCGAGCCCCGCCGCATCGCCTTCCTCCAGTGTGTCGGCTCGCGCGACCAGCACCGTCGCTACTGCTCCTCGGTGTGCTGCATGTACGCGACCAAGGAGGCCATCCTCGCGCGGGAGCATGTGCCCGGCGCGGAGTGCACGATCTACTACGCGGACCTCCGCGCTTTCGGGAAGGGGTTCGACGCCTACATCGAGCGGGCGAAGCGGAACGGCGTCCGGTACGTGCGCACCCGGGTGGCGGCGCTGCGCGAGGACCCTCTGACGCGCTCGCTGTCGTTCCGGGTTGAGGAGAACGGCGAGGTTCGAGAGGAGTCGGCGGATCTGGTCGTCCTGTCGGTGGGGCTGACTCCCCCGCAAGGCGCGGCCGCGCTGGCCGCGGCCGCGGGCATTGACCTGGACGAGTACGGATTTGCCCGGTCCGGGCCATCCGGCCCGCTGCAGACCTCGCGGCCCGGCGTCTTTGCCGCCGGGAGCTTCCGCGGTCCCAAGGACATTCCGGACTCGGTGACCGACGGCAGCGGCGCCGCCGCGGCCGCGCTCGCGGTCATCGGTACCGCGCGCGGGACACAGATCGTCCCCAAGGTCTACCCGCCCGAGCTGACCTTGGACCCGATGCCGCGCATCGGCGTGTTCGTCTGTCACTGCGGGTCCAACATCGCCGGCGTGGTCGACGTCAAGGGCCTGGCCGCCCGCGCGAAGGCGCTGCCCGGCGTGGTGGTCGCCGAGACGTCCATGTACACCTGCTCAGCGGACACGCTCGCGCGCATCCGGCAGGCCATCGTCGAGGAGCACCTCAACCGCGTCGTGGTCGCGAGCTGCACGCCGCGTACCCACGAGCCGATCTTCCGCGAGGCGCTGCGCGAGGCCGGGCTCAACCCGTACCTGTTTGAGATGGCCAACATCCGCGACCAGTGCTCCTGGGTCCACGCCGGCGACCCTGCGGCGGCCACCGAGAAGGCCGGGACGCTGATCGCCGCGGCTGTCGCCCGCGCGGCGCGCCTGCAGCCGCTGCACAAGGTGCCGGTGCCGATGCGCCACGAGGCGCTGGTCATCGGCGGCGGCGTTGCCGGGCTCACCGCGGCGCTCAACCTGGCCGACCAGGGCTTCCCGGTCGTCCTGGTGGACCGCGCGCCGGCGCTGGGTGGGCGCCTGCGGTCGACGCTGCTCGGCTGGGACGGCGGGGGCGTGGTCGGGGGGATCGCGGACGAGTTGATCGGTCGGGCCACCTGCCATCCGCAGATCACCGTGCTCACCGGTCACCGCGTGGCGGCGTCCCACGGTACCGTGGGCAACTTCGAGACAACGCTGGCGGGCGGTGACGGTGAACGCGTCGTCCGGCACGGGGTGACCATCGTTGCCACCGGTCTGCAGGAGTGGCAGCCGACGCCCTACGGCGTCGGCGAGGATCCGCGCGTGGTGACGCTGTCGGCCTTCGAGCAGCGCCTGGCCGACGGCGCGTGGCCCCAGGCCGCGGATGGGCCTCGCGCCGTGGTCATGCTTGGATGCGCGGGGCCGTGGGACCGGATGCCGTTCTACTGCAGCCGCACCTGCTGCGCGCAGTCGCTGGCCGCGGCGACGGCGTTCAAGCGCGCCCATTCAGAGGCGCAGGTCGCCCTGGTGGTCCGTGAGGTCCGCACGTACGGCTTCGCCGAAGACCTCTACACACGCGCGCGCCAGGCCGGCGTCCAGGTGTTCCGCTATGGGTCCGAGGCCGCGCCGCGCGTCGAGCGGAGGCCGGAGACGATCACCGTCGCCGTGCGCGATCAGACGCTGGGCGAGGAGATTGTCCTTGAGGCCGATCTCCTGGTCGTCTCACCCGCGCAGGTCCCGTCCGACGGAGCCGGCGACCTCTCGACGCTCTTCAAAGTTCCGGCGACCCAGGAAGGGTTCTTCCTCGAGGCCCACGTGAAGCTGCGACCGGCGGACTTCGCCAGCGAAGGGCTCTTCCTCTGCGGCGGCGCGCACTATCCGAAACCCGTCGACGAGGCGATCGCGCAGGCCCTGGCCGCCTCGGCGCGCGCGGGCACGCTGCTGTGGCGTGACAGCCTCGAGGTGGGGGGCGTCGTGGCCTCGGTCGAGCGCGACCTTTGCACGACATGCCTGACCTGCCTGCGGCTGTGCGCGTACAACGCCATCTCCTTCGACGCCGATGGGATTGCCGTCGTGGAACCCACGCGCTGTCAGGGGTGCGGGCTGTGCGTGGCGGCTTGTCCCGGGGCCGCCCTGAGCCTGCAGCACTACACCCGCGACCAGATGCTCGCCAAGATCGACGCCCTCTTGGGCGAGGCGGAGGCCGTCCGTGTCGGCTGAGGCCGGAGCCGTCGTGCGTCCGGACGCGGCAGGTCCGCCCGAGGCCCGGGAGCCGGCATCGGTGCAGATCGTCGCCTTCTGCTGCTTCTACTGCGCGTACGCAGCGGCCGATCTGGCCGGGGTGATGCGGCTGACCTACCCGCCGACCGTGCGGCTGGTGCTGCTCCCGTGCACTGGCGGGGTCGATGCCCTCTACATCCTCCGGGCGTTTGAGGCCGGGGCCGACGGTGTGTTCGTGGCTGGGTGCCTGGAAGGGCAGTGCCACTACCAGGTCGGCAACCTGCATGCCAGGAGCCGTGTCGCCGAGGTGAAGCGGCTCCTCGACGAGGCCGGGATCGGCGGGGCGCGCCTGGCGATGTTCAACCTCTCGTCGGCCCAGGGTCCCCGCTTCGCCGAGGTCGCCCGGGAGATGACCGACCGCATCGTGGCCCTGGGGCCGTCACCGCTGCGGCGGGCCGGGAAGGAGCGCGCGCATGCCGCAGACACCTAGCGTGGCGGCGCGGCCGCGTCTGTTCGATGAGGTCCGCGCGGAGAGCGGCCAGGACCTCTCGCTGTGCTTCCAGTGTAAGGTCTGCACGAGCGGATGTCCCCTTGCCGACGCGATGGACCTCGCCCCCCACGCGCTGATGCGCGCCCTGCAGGTCGGACGCGAGGATCGCGTGCTCGGCGCGACGACCTTCTGGCTGTGCGCCTCGTGCCTGGCGTGCACGGCCCGCTGCCCGCAAGGCATCGACGTCGCGCGGGTCATGGACGCGCTGCGCATCGTGGCCGCGCGGCGCCGGGTTCCGTCGCGCGTGCCGGAGGCGCTGATCTTCACGCAGGCGGCGGTGCGCAGCATCAAGCTGTTCGGCCGCCTGTTCGAGGCCGGGGTTGGGCTCGAGGTCAACCTCCGCACGCGCCAGCCGCTGCGCGAGAGCGCGCACGCCCTGCGCCTGTGGCGGGCGGGCAAGCTCCGGGTGATCCCCGACTTCCCCGGACGGAAGCCGGGCCGGCCGGCACAGGCCGGCGAGATCGCCTACTACCCCGGTTGCGCGCTGCACGCCAGCGCTCGCGAGTACGACACCTCGGCCCGCGCCGTGGCCGAGGCCCTGGGCGTCCGGCTGCGGGAGATCGAGGGATGGCGGTGCTGCGGGGCCACCGCGGCCCACCCGGGAGGCGCGCAGCTCGCCGCAGACCTCCCGATGGCCAACCTCACGATGGCGTCGCGGCGCGGATACGGGACGGTCACCGCGCCGTGCGTGGCGTGCTTCTCGCGCCTGCGCCACGCCCAGGTCGAGGCCGGAGACCAGGCGCTTGGCCCGCTGCGCGTGCAGCACATGCTGCACACGTTGCTCGACCGCGGCCTCGACGCCATCCGCACCCGGGTCAGACACCCGCTGCGCGGGCTGCGCGTGGCCTGCTACTACGGCTGCCTGCTCACGCGGCCGCAGGGCGTGACCGGGGCGCCGAGCGTGGAGCATCCGGTCGAGATGGACCGCCTCATCGAGGCGCTGGGCGGTGAGCCTGTGTCCTGGTCGTTCAAGACCGAGTGCTGCGGCGCGGGTCACGCAATCGTGAAACCGGAGCTCGTGACGACCCTTGCGGCTCGCATCCTTCGCAACGCCCAGGCCGCCGGCGCCGAGGCCCTGGCGGTCGCCTGCCCGCTGTGCCATCACAACCTCGATGCGCGGCAGGACGAGGCGGTGCGGGCCGGAGGGCTGCACCCTACGCCGGTGTTCTTCTTCACACAGCTTGCGGCGCTGGCGTTCGGCCTCGGCGAGCGGGCCGCAGATCTGAACCATCTTCTAGTAGACCCGCGTCCACTCTTGCGCATGCGGGGGCTGTTGCCCGCCGCGCCGTCCGGGCGCCGTGCCGTCAGCGCATCGAACGCTGACGATCCGAGGACAGGAGGGCGAGATGTATCCTGAGATGACGATTGACGCATTCATGGACAGGCTCGCGTCGTCCGACGCCGAACCCGGCGGCGGCGCGGCGGCCGCGCTCGTCGCGGCCACCGGCGCCGCGCTGGTCAGCATGGTCGCGAGCCTAACGGTGGGCAAGGAGAAGTACGCCGCGGTGCAGGCCGAGATGGAGCAGGCGCAGGAGAAGGGCCGGGCGCTGATGCGCGAGCTGCTGGCCGGCATCGACCGCGACGCCGAGGCCTTTCGCAAGGTGATGGACACCTACCGGCTGCCCCGGGGCGACGACGAGCAGAAGGCCGCGCGCAAGCGCGCGATCCAGCAGGCGCTGCGTGACGCCACCCACGACCCCGCCCAGGTAGTCCGCCTCTGCCTGGAGGTAGCGAACTGGAGCCGGGTCACAATGGAAAAGGGCAACGTGCAGGCCGTGACCGACGCGGCCATCGCCGCCGTGCTGGCCGATGCGGCGGCGCAGAGCGCGGCGCTCAACGTGAAGATCAACCTCGGGCCGATCGGCGACCCGGCGTTCACCGATCCCCTGTGGGCCGAGCTGCAGCGCCTGATGGACGAGATCCGGTCGGTCCGCGACGACGTGCTGGCCGGAACGTACGGGAAGATCGCGTGAGCGCGATGGCCGACATCATCGACGGCAACGCCATCGCCGAGGAACTGAAGGCCGAGCTGCAGGTCGAGATCCGCGAACTGGTCGGCCGCGGCCTGACCCCCGGCGTCGCCACGCTCCTGGTCGGCGACGACTACGGCGCCAAGATGTACCGGCGGCAGATCGAACGGACCGCGGGCGAGATCGGGATTGCATACCGCGATGTGACGCTACCGGCCGATGCCGCGCTCGACGACGTGCTCGCGGGTCTGCGGTCGCTCAACGACGATCCCGCGGTGCACGGGATCCTGCCGCTGCGTCCGCTGCCGAAAGGGATGCCGGAGAACCCCATCCTCGAGACCATGGCGCCGGAGAAGGACATCGACTGCCTGCACCCCATCAGCGCCGGCCGACTGTCGCTCGGGCAGCCGGCGGTCTACCCCGCGACCCCCTGGGCCTGCTACGTGCTGCTGGAGCGGTACTACGCCCGCAAGGGCCTCGACCCCGCGGCGGCGTTCGCGGGCAAGGAGCTCGTCATCGTCGGCCGGAGCAACATCGTGGGCAAGCCGGCGTACTTCCTGGCGCTGGAGCGCAACGCCACCACGACCACAGTGCACTCGTTCACGTGGCGCGCCGGCACGCTCCCGGCGCACACCGCGCGGGCCGACATCCTGATCGTGGCCATGGGCAAGGCCGAGTTCATCAAGGCTGACATGGTCAAGCCCGGGGCGACCGTCGTCGACGTGGGGATCAACATGGCCCCGGTGCTGGACGCCTCCGGCAACCCGGTTCTCGACGACCGCGGCCGGCCGAAGCGTAAGACCGTGGGCGATGTCGCCTTCGACGAGGTGAGGGAGGTCGCCGGGGCGATCACCCCGGTGCCCGGGGGCGTGGGCTCGGTGACCAACGTGCTCTTGATGAAGAACGTCGTGCGGGCGGCGCAGGCGGCCGCCGCATAGCCAGGGAGGCGTCATGGGAGCGGTTGCGACTCGGGCGGCGCCGCGGCTGCCAAAAACAGTCTATCAGAGCGACCCCCTCGCCGAGTCCCCGGCGTCGGATCTCCAGGCGATCCTGGATGCGTTTCGCGGCCGGCACGATGCGGTGGTGGCGCTCCTCCAGGAGATCCAGGGGCGCTACGGGTACCTGCCGCTACGGGCGCTGCAGTACGCCGCGCGCGAGCTGGCCATCCCACTGTCGCGGATCTACGGCGTCGCCACGTTCTACAACCAGTTCCAGTTCTCTCCGCCAGGACGGTACGTTATCCAGATCTGCCGGGGAACAGCCTGCCACGTCGCCGGGTCCTCCAAGCTGCTAACCTCCACCGAGGCCGCTCTGGGGATCAGGCAGGACGAGAGCACGCCCGACCGGCTGTTCTCGCTTCGGACGGTCGCGTGCCTGGGCTGCTGCAGCCTGGCGCCGGTGATCGTGGTCGGCCGGGATGTCCACGGGATGCTGAGTCCCGAGCGGATCGGGCACATCCTGGAGGAGTACCGCCAGCGCGTCGACGAGGTGGAAGCATGATCTCATCCGAAGCAGTGGGGCCGCGGTCCGGAACGCCGCTGCGGGGCGCGCACGCGGTGCTGCACGCCCGCCAGCAGTTCGAGCAGACGCTGGCAGCGGTCCCCCGCCGCTACATGGTTTGCGCCGGCACCGGCTGCGTATCGAACGGCAGCCTGCAGGTGTTGGAGGCGCTTCGCCAGGCCACGGCCGGGCAGGTTGCGCACGCCGACGAAGCGGCCGCCGGCCTGACGGCGCCGGTTACGATCACCGGGTGCCATGGGTTCTGCGCCAAGGGGCCGCTCGTCCGGGTGGAGCCGCACGGTATGTTGTGCACCGGCGTCCGGCCCGAGCACGTGCCGGACCTGCTCCGAGCCCTCAAGACCACCGGGGAACCGCCGGACGATCTGCTGTACCGGGATCCGCTGACGGGACAGGCGCACATTCGCGAGCACGACGTGCCGTTCTATCGCCACCAGATCCGGATCACGCTGCACAATTGCGGCGTCATCGACCCCGAGGACATTCGCACGTACATCGCGCGGGGCGGGTACGCCGCGCTGGCCCGCTGCCTGTTTGACCTGACCCCGGATGATGTGATCGGCACGGTGATGACCTCCCGGCTGCGGGGCCGCGGCGGCGCCGGGTACCCGACCGGCCAGAAATGGGAACTGACGCGGCGGCCGGCGGCGGCCCGCCGGTTCGTCATCTGCAACGGCGACGAGGGCGATCCGGGCGCATTTATGGACCGCAGCATCATGGAAGGTGATCCCCACGCGGTGCTCGAGGGCATGATCATCGCCGGGTTCGCCATCGGCGCCTCTGAGGGATACGTGTACGTTCGGCACGAGTACCCCCTCGCGGTCCATCGGCTCGCACGGGCGGTTCAGGAGGCGAATGCCTGGGGAGTGCTCGGCGATTCAGTGCTGGGCACGGGCTTCGCGTTTCAGATCCACATCCGCGAGGGCGCGGGCGCCTTCGTGAGCGGCGAGGAGACCGCCCTCATCCGTTCGATCCAGGGAGAGCGCGCGACGCCGTACATGCGGCCACCCTACCCCAGCCAGCGGGGTCTGTGGGGCGCGCCCACGTGTATCAACAACGTGGAGACGCTGGCCACGGTCCCGCTCATCTTCACCCGGGGGGCGGAGTGGTACGCCGGTCTGGGCACCCAAAGCAGCGGTGGCACCAAGGTTTTTGCGCTGACCGGCGCGATACAGAACACCGGCCTGGTCGAGGTCCCGCTGGGTACGTCCCTACGCCACATCGTCGAGAACATCGGCGGGGGCGCGCGACCTGGGCGGCACGTCAAGGCGGTCCAGATCGGAGGGCCCTCGGGTGGCTGCCTGCCCGCCGTCCTGCTGGATACACCGGTGGACTACCAGGACCTTCAGGAGACAGGGGCGATCATGGGCTCGGGCGGCCTGGTGGTGGCTGACGACGCCACCTGCATGGTGGACCTTGCCCGGTACTTCCTGAGCTTCACGCAGGATGAGTCCTGCGGGAAGTGTGTCCCCTGCCGCATCGGCACGCGGAAGATGTTGGGCACGCTCGAGCGCATCACACGCGGAGAAGGCCGGCCCGAGGATCCTGATGATTTGGAGCGGCTGGCGCGCGCGGTTTGCTCCACGTCGTTGTGCGGGCTGGGGCGGACGGCGCCCAACCCTGTGCTGACCACGCTCCGGTACTTCCGAGAGGAGTTCGAGGCCCACATCCATACCCGGCACTGCCCGGCCGGCGCCTGCGATGCTCTAGCGAGGGGGCAAGCATGATCACGCTTACCATCGACGGCAAGACGGTCATCGCGCCGGATGGCGCGACGGTATTGGACGCGGCGCTGGCCGCGGGCATCGAGATCCCGCGGCTGTGCCATCACCCCGAACTGACGCCGTGGGGCGGGTGTCGGCTCTGCCTGGTCGAGGTAGATGGCTACGCAGCGCCGATGCCGAGCTGCGGTCTGGCCGCGGACGACGGCATGATGGTGACGACCCAGAGCGCGCGGCTCCAAGCGGATCGCCGGGAGGTGCTGGACCTGCTGCTGTCGGACCACCCGCTGCGCTGCGTGGTGTGCGAGAAGGCCGGGGCCTGCGACCTCCAGCGGTACGCCTACGAGTTCGGGCTCGCCGAGGCGAGCCACGCCAAGGAGCTGTCCCGCACACTGTATCAGGACGACAACGCGTTCTTCATCCGAGACCACCAGTACTGCATCCTGTGCACTCGCTGCGTGCGCGTCTGCGACGAGGTCGTCGGCGCGAATGCCATCGAGGTGGCGCAGCGCGGGTTTGGCGCGTATGTCTCCACGCCGTTCAACACCCCGCTGGCGGATGGGCCGTGCACCTTCTGCGGGAACTGCGTACAGGTGTGCCCGACCGCCGCGCTCGTGCCCGTGGGTCGACTGGGCAAGGGCCGCGAGTGGGAGCTACGGCGCACGCGGACCATCTGCCCCTACTGCGGCACCGGCTGCGGGATGGAGGTGGCCACCCGCAACGACGAGATCGTGTCGGTCTCCGGGTATCCGGACGCCACGGTCAACGGGGAGTTCCTCTGCACGAAGGGGCGCTTTGGGCTCGGCTGGGTGTCGCACCCCCAGCGGCTCCGCCGCCCGATGGTCCGGCGCGACCTGGCCTTCGCAGTAGGGCTGACCCCGGATCCGCCGCCCCCGGTCGTGGGACGTTCGCCGCTGGTCCGGGTGCCGGGACTGTCCGACAGCCACATCGAGGTGGACTGGGACGTGGCGCTCGACCTGGTCGCCGACCGGCTCGCGGCGATCATCCGCGAGTCCGGTCCTGATGCCGTCGCAGGGATTGGGTCGGCGTTGGCGACCAACGAGGACAACTACATCTTCCAGAAGCTGATGCGGGGGGCGATCGGGACCAACAACGTCGACCTCTGCGCCCGTCTCTGACACGCCCCCTCGGTGGCCGGTCTGGCCGCCTCATTCGGAAGCGGGGCAACGACGAACAGCATTCACGAGATCCGCGACGCGGACTGCATCCTGATCACCGGATCCAATACGGGTGAAGCGCATCCCGTCGTCTCCTACGAGGTGGTCCGCGCGGTCAAGCGCGGCGCCACGCTCATCGTGATCGACCCGCGCCGGATCAGCCTGGTGCGGCACGCGGCGATGCATCTGCGTCCGGCGCCCGGCACCGACCACGCGCTGTACCTGGGGATGCTGCACGCGATCGTGGCTAACGGCTGGCTCGACGAGGCCTTCATCAGGGAGCGCACCGAAGGGTTCGAGGCCCTCGCCGAGTCGCTGCGCGCGTGGACCCCAGAGGTGGCCAGCGCGGCGTGCGGGGTGCCGGTCGAGCAGATCGTCGAGGCCGCGCGGTGCTACGCCTTAGGGCTGCGGCGTAACGCGACGGCGAATGGCACGTTGCCCGAGACGCGCGGGGCGTCCACCATCCTCTACGGCATGGGCATCACCGAGCGGTCCAACGGCACCGAGCTGGTGAAGACGCTGGCCAACCTGGCGATGGTCACCGGACAGATCGGCCGGCCGTCGACGGGCATCGATCCCCTGCGCGGGCAGAGTAACGTGCAGGGCGGCTGCGACATGGGGTCGCTCCCGAACGTGTTTCCAGGGTACCAGAAGGTCGATGACCCGGAGCTCCGGGTGAAGTTCGCGCGGGCCTGGGCCCGCACACGCGCGAAGGCACCGGAGCTGTCGGCGCGGTCTGGCCTGACGTTCGTCGAGATGATCCGGGCCGCGGCCGAGGGCCGGATCCGGGCGATGTACATCATGGGTCAGAACACCGTGATGACGAACCCCGACGCCGGCCTGTCCGAGCGGGCGCTCCGCGCGCTGGATTTCCTGGTGGTCCAGGAGATCTTCCCGACCGAGACCGCGCAGCTCGCGCACGTCGTCCTGCCCGCGGCGTCGTTCGCGGAGAAGTCCGGCACGTTCGTCAACCTCGAGCGGCGGTTCCAGCTCTTGCGCCCGGTCCTGCCGCCGCCGGGGGAGGCGCGCCCGGACTGGCAGATCCTCTGCGAGGTCGGCAGGCGCACGGGCCGCCGCCTCCGCCGGTCGCTGCGATGGGAGTACGCGTCGTCCGCCGAGATCATGCGCGAGATCGCCCGCCTGTGCCCGTCGTTTGCGGGCATCAGCCACGAGCGCCTGGAGTCGGGCGGCCTCCAGTGGCCGTGTCCGTCGCCAACACATCCGGGCACCCCAATCATGCACCGGGAGCAGTTCGTCCGCGGCCGGGGGCGGTTTCATGTGACGGCGCCGGCGCCGCCCTTTGAACCGACCGACGACGACTACCCCCTGGCCCTGTCCACCACGCGGATCCTGTGGCACTACAACGGCGGTCCCATGACCCGGCGGGCCGCCCCGCTGGAGTGGCGGGAGTCGCGCGCCTACGTCGAGGTCAATCCCATTGATGCCGCGCACACAGGAGTGCGGGACGGCCAGCCGTGTCTGGTGCGCAGCCGTCGGGGGGCCGTGCGGGTTCAGGCGCGGGTCAGCGACATCGTGCCGCCCGGGATGGTCAACATGCCCTTCCACTTTCGCGAGGCCGCGGCCAACGTGCTCACGCACGCCGAGAACCTGGACGCCGGCGCGAAGACGCCGGAGTACAAGTACTGCGCCGTGCGGCTGGAGCCCGTGCGGGGGCGCGAGGAGCCTGCCGGCGACAGGGGGGCGGCGCATCCACCGCCGTAGACGCAGCGCATGCGCCTGCACCTGCGGATCTCGCTGTGGACGATCGCGACCCTCCTGATCGTCGGGAGCATCTCGATCTACGCGCTCTACAGCTTCCAGCGCCACGCCGCCCTCCAGCAGTTCGAGCACATGGCCCAGACGCTGACCGAGACGATCCTCAACAGTCTCGAGATCACGATGATCCACAACAACCAGGAGGAGATGCGCGAGATCATCGGGCTTATCAAGCGCGAGCAGATGATCCGGGATGTCACGATCTACTCCCGCACCGGCGAGGTGTGGGCCTCGCCGGTGCGCACCGGCACCGTGCCGGACCGGGAGGCCGATGCCTTCGCCGGCGCCATCGCGCGTCGCCGTCCGGTCACGGTCGAAGACGGCGGGGCCGGGGAACTGGTAGTGCTGACGCCGGTGCTCAACAAGCCGGCCTGCCAATCCTGTCACGCAGCCGACCCTGCGGTGCTGGGCGCGATCAGCGTCTCGCTGCAGACGTCGGTGATCACGAACGAGCTCCGGCGCAGCGCCCAATGGCTGGCGGTACTCGTCGGGTTCTCGATCCTGTTTGCGCTCGGCATGCTCAACCTGCTGCTCGGGCGGTTCGTGCTCGATCCGCTGTCGTCGCTGGCGACGGCGGTCCGCGGGGTGGCCGACGGCCGGTACCACGTCCGCACCGGGATCAGGCGCCACGACGAGCTGGGAACCC
>JBBIOB010000022.1:0-45739 GCA_037443565.1 Armatimonadota bacterium
CTCAAGGTTTCCGCCGTTGAGAGACGGCGGCCCCATTGAAGCCTTGGGACCCGAGCAAGCCGATCCCCGACCAGTACATGGTTTCCGCCGTTGAGAGACGGCGGCCCCATTGAAGCCGGTTTTCGTCGTCATTGTAGGCCAGCCACTTCCCGGTTTCCGCCGTTGAGAGACGGCGGCCCCATTGAAGCTTTGACTGTGGCGTGAGCTGCGGAGTCTGTTGGGAAGTTTCCGCCGTTGAGAGACGGCGGTGTCAGCGCCGGTGCTAAACTCCCCATAACGCCGAAGTAAAAGTCCCCACCTCACGCGAATCAAGGTCACCAAATCCGTGGCTTGGAGGAGGTGGCCCAACTGCTGCGAGGTGGAGACGTGGAAGAGATTCGCGCCATGCACCGGCAAGGCCTCTCGATCACCGGCATCGCTGAGCTTACCGGGGTTGACCGCAAGACGGTCCGCAAATGGCTCCTCGAGCCGGGGCCGCCTCGGTATGGCCCCGCCCCCCGCGCCCCAGCAAACTCGACCCGTACAAGCCCTACATCGACCAGCGCCTAAGCGCCGGCGTCTGGAATGCGGTAGTCCTGCTGCGAGAGCTGCGGGACCGCGGCTACACCGGCGGGTACGCGATCCTGAAGGACTACCTGCATCCCAAGCGGCAGGCGGCCCGCGAGGTGGCGGTGCGCCGTTTTGAGACGCCTCCGGGCCAGCAGGCCCAGGTCGACTGGGGGCATCTGGGGGTCCTCGAGGACGGCGGGCGCCGGCAGCCGTTGTGGGGCTTTGTGTTCACCCTGGGCCACTCCCGGGCCATGTATGCCGACGTCGCCACGGACCAGCGGCTGGACACGTTCCTACGGATGCACGAGGCGGCGTTTGAAGCGCTGGGCGGGGTCCCTGAGGAAATCCTCTATGACCGCATCAAGACCGTCGTGCTGGGCACCGATGAGCGCGGGGAAGTCCGCTGGCACCCGATCTTCCTGGACTTCGCGCGCTACTGGGGCTTCCGGCCGCGGCTGTGCCGGCCGTACCGGGCGCAGAGCAAAGGCAAAGTGGAATCGGGCATTCGCTACCTCCGGCGGAGCTTTCTCCCGGGCCGCTTGGCCAGCTCGCTGGAGGACCTGCGCGCCCAGCTGCGCGCCTGGATCGCTGGCGTCGCCAATGTGCGCGTGCACGGCACGACCCATCAGGTCGTCCAGGAAGCCTGGCAGGCCGAACGGGCGCAGTTGCAGCCGCTGGGCGGCCGCCCGCCCTACCCGTATGTGCCCGAGGTGCGCCGCCGGGTCGGGCGCGATGCATACGTCGCCTATGGGGCCAATCGCTACTCCGTGCCCTGGACGGCGGCCGGCCGCGAGGTCTGGATCCGTGAGGTGGCGGGCCGGGTGGAGATCTACTGCGCCCATGAGCGCATTGCGGTCCACCCGGTCTGCACCGGTCGGCACCAGGTCCTCACGCACCCGCCGCACCACCACGGGATTCCCTTCCACGCGGCGATCCCGCGCTCGCCGGCCAAGATCACTCTCCGGGTGAGCAGCCCCCAGGTCGAGGTGCGGCCGCTGGCCGCCTACGAGGCCATCGGGACCGGAGGTGGCGTATGACCGTGATCACGCGCCTCCATACCGCCCTGACCACGTTGGGTCTCACGGAGGCCGACGCCGTCCTGGAAGCCCACCTGGAGCGGGCGGCCAAAGACGAGCGGGCCTATGCCGAGGTCCTCTGCGAGCTGCTGGACCGAGAGGTCGAGGCGCGTCGTGCCCGGTACCTGCGCACGCGGATGCGGCTGGCGCACCTCCCGTTCATCAAGACCCTCGACCAGTTTGACTTCGGCTTCCAGCCCAGTATCGACGAGCATCAGATCCGGGAGCTGCGGACCCTGCGGTTTGTCCATGATGCCAGCAACGTGATCTTTCTGGGTCCGCCCGGCGTGGGGAAGACCCATCTGAGTGTCGCCCTGGCTGTGGAGGCCATCCGCGCAGGCTTTGGCGCGTATTTCATCACCGCCCACGACTTGGTCACCGATCTCGGCCGCGCGTATCGAGAGGGGAGGCTGGACCGGCGGCTGCGGATCTACCTGGCGCCCAAAGTCCTGATAATCGATGAGATGGGCTACCTGCCACTCGATGATCTGGGCGCCATGATCTTCTTCCAGTTGGTCAGCGCCCGCTACGAGCGCGGCAGCATCATCCTGACCAGCAACAAGAGCTACGGGGACTGGGGCACGATCTTCGGCGATCCGATCATCGCCACGGCCATCCTGGATCGTCTCCTGCACCACTCGACCACCGTCAACATCCGGGGCGACAGCTACCGGCTGAAGGAGCGGAAGAAGGCCGGCCTCTTGCCCACCATTCAGGAGCCGCTCAAGGGCTCGAAGGCCACCCGTGCCCCCAGCAGAGGGCGCACAGGCCCGTAGGACCCTCCAGGAGGCATTTCTCGAAACTGGGGAGGCATCCAGATATACCACTGCGAGGAGGTGGGAGAGGCGACAGGACCTACCGGGGTGGGGAATTTTCAACCGGCGATCTGGGGAGATTCAGATCGGCGTTGACAATTCACGCGAAGCCGGGCGCACTCGAGCACGCGCAGCCCTGGTTCTGCGTGGAGTCGGCTACCTTCCCCTGAACAGCCAGCGACGTGAGGAACTGCGTGATCTCATTGGGTCCTCCCGTGTCTTCGCGGTCCCCCAGCAACCCGGGAAGACATCGACCCGGGCTCGCAGACCACACGGCCCTCCCCCAACAATGATCGGCAGAAGGCCGAAGCCGCTTCGGTACTGGCCTTGTCGGCGCATCCGGCATACACTACGGGAGGTGGGTCAGCCCCCAGCGGGATTATCCCGGCCACGCACCAGAACCCATGGAGGACCTGCATGTCACACGATGTCCGTGATTTGGCGCTGGCCGCAGAGGGCCTGCGCCGCATCGCCTGGGCCGAGCGCGAAATGCCGGTGCTGCGGCGCATCACCGAGCGCTTCGCGGCTGAGCAGCCACTGCGTGACCGGCGCGTCGCCGCCTGCCTCCACGTCACGACCGAGACCGCGGTGCTGATCCTGGCGCTGCGCGCGGGCGGCGCACGGGTCACGCTGTGCGCGAGCAATCCGCTCTCGACGCAGGACGACGTGGCCGCCGCGCTCGCCGCCGAGTACGGGATCGGGGTCTTCGCCATCCGCGGCGAGGACCGGGACACCTACTACCGGCACATCCATCAGGCGCTGGCCCAGCGCCCGCAGGTCACCCTGGACGACGGCGCCGACCTGGTCTCGACCCTTCACCGCGAGCGCACCGAGCTGCTCGAAGACGTCGTTGGCGGCACCGAGGAGACGACGACCGGCGTGGTCCGCCTGCGGGCCATGGCCCGGGACGGCGCGCTGCGCTATCCCATCATCGCCGTGAACGACGCGAAGACCAAGCACCTGTTCGACAACCGGTATGGGACCGGGCAGTCCACCATCGACGGGCTGCTGCGCGCGACGAACCTGCTGCTCGCGGGCCGCACGCTCGTGGTCTGCGGCTACGGCTCGTGCGGCCGGGGCGTGGCGATGCGGGCGCGGGGGATGGGGGCCAGGGTCATCGTGACCGAGGTCTCGCCGCTGCACGCGCTGGAGGCCGTCATGGACGGCTATGAAGTGCAGCCCGCCCTGGACGCGGCGCGCCTGGGCGACGTGTTCATCACCGTCACCGGCAACGCCGGCGTGCTGCGGCGGGAGCACTTCGAGCGGATGCGCGACGGCGCGGTGCTGGCGAACAGCGGTCACTTCAACGTCGAGATCGACATCCCGGCCCTGGAGGCCATGGCCCGGGCCAGGCGGCGGGCGCGGGAGCACGTCGAGGAGTTCGCGTTGGCCGACGGTCGCCGCCTGTACCTGCTGGCCGAGGGGCGGCTGCTGAACCTGGCCGCGGCCGAAGGACACCCCGCGGCGGTCATGGATATGTCCTTTGCCAACCAGGCGCTCTCGGTGGCGCACCTGGCCGCCTCGGGCGCCGGTATGGACCGGACCGTCCATCCGGTGCCGAAGGCCATAGACGAGGCGGTGGCGCGCTTGAAGCTCGAGGCCTTGGGGATCGGGATCGATGCGCTGACCGAAGCCCAGCGGGAGCGGTTCGAGTCCTGGCAGGAAGGGACCTGATCCAGGCTCGGTGGCGTCGCGGATCCACCTGACTGCGGGCGCGGGATTACCTCTCTCCCGCAACGCGGTCGTCGTCCGGCCGATAGTGACATGTGTGGGCCGGGCTCGCCGATCTCCTGTACCCCCCGGTCTGCGCCGGGTGCCGGGCGCGGGGAGCGCACCTATGCGCGGGGTGCCTGGCCGCCTTCGAGCGGATCGCGCCGCCCATCTGCCGCCGATGCGGCACACCGCTGAGCGACCTCGGGCACGCGGACTCCGAGCGACCCGCCTGCGGGGGTCTTCGCCTCGGTCGGTGCCGGGTGTGCCAGGACATCGCCCCGGATATTGCCCTGGCGCGATCCGTGTTCGTCTACGGCGGGCCGCTCCGGGACGCCATTCACACGATGAAATACCGTGGCCGGCGCAGTGTTGCTGGCCCACTGGGTAGGCTCCTGGCAGAGGGGGCGCCGCCCGAGGTCGTGGTCGGGGTCTCAGCAGTCGTGCCGGTGCCGCTCTATCCCCGCTGGCTGGCCACCAGGGGGTTCAATCAGGCTGACCACCTCGCCCGGCCCCTGGCCGCGCGCCTGGGGGTTCCCTGCCTTCCCCTGGCGCTGCGCCGCGTGCGGCAGGAGCTCGCGCAGGTCGGCCTCGGTGTGCGAAGCCGCCTCGCGAACGTCCACGGGGCCTTCGTGCCCGGCGGCGCTCAGGTGCGCGGCCACGTGCTGCTCGTGGATGATGTCTTCTCGACAGGCGCCACGGCGGCGGAGTGCGCCAGGGCGCTGCGCAGCGCCGGTGCCGAGGAGGTTTCAGTCCTGACGCTGGCCAGGGCCGTGCTCGACGGCCCCGAGGGTGGTCGCAGTATGCGATGATGAGGGAGTATCGTATGTTCATGTGGATCCGCCGACGCCTGGGGCTCGTGGTGCTCTACGACGGATGGTGTCCGCTCTGCACGCGGAGCGTCCGGTGGTGGGGTCGGGTCAACCTGCCGGCGTTGGTGCGGTTCGTCTCGTTTCGGGAGCCCGGCGTGGCGGCCCTGCACGGGCTCGATCAGGCGCGCGCGGCCCGCCGGATCCAGGCGGTCGCCGGCGACGGCTCCGTGCGTGAGGGTATGGATGCCCTCATCGCCATTGCCGGCCGCTCGGTCATCCTGTGGCCCGCGCTTCCGCTGCTCGTCCTCGGTCGTCTCGTCGTCGGTCAACGCCTGTACGATGTCGTGGCCCGGCGTCGCACGGTCCTGGTTCCCGGAGCGTGCGAGGAGCACTGCCCGGTGCGGCAGCCCTCGCCGCCCGCGGGAGGGTGAGCGCCCGCCTAGTAGTGAACCACCGGAAGGCGATAGATCGTCGTTAGGCCGGGCGGGGCCTCCAGCACCCGCGGAATGGTGTTCACGGCGATGGCGCAGGTCGCCACGTCTCCATGCACTCCCCCGGCGGCTGTGACGCTGAGCGGCGGATCGCCCTCGATGACGACGGTATCGCGAGGATTGGCCATGCCGACCGCCATGGTCAGGTCCAGCGTGATGACCGGTCGGCCATCCTGTACCGCCCGTGCGATCTGGTGGAGGCCTTTGACCTCGGCGCCCTCCATGACGGGCGCGATCTCCTCGGCAATGGTGTCGAGCTGCCAGCCGAGCGCGTCGGCGATCATCGCCACCGACTCCTGGAGGCCGACGTGGCCCAGTGTCCCCGCGGCCACGCCCTGTTCGAACTCCACTCTCGTCATGCCGGCGCCGACCTTGCGCTGCAGGGGGAGCCGTCGCTTGCCGGCGTCGACGATGCGGGTGACGTGCACGGCGCGCACCTCGCGGCACGGCGCGGTCAGGATGATCGGCAGCACGTCCATCACGAATCCGGGGTTGACGCCCACACCGACTGCCGCGACATGCCGCGCCTTGGCCACCCGGTCGATGCGATGGGCCGCCGCCGGGTGCCGGTACCACGGAAACGCCATCTCTTCGCACGTCGAGACGACGCAGGCGCCGGCGTCCAGGCAGTCCACCACCTGCGACAGGACCTGGGGAATGTGCGACTGCGTCGAGTGCAGCACCACTTCAGGACCCCGGGTCAGGGCGTCTGCGGCATCCGCCGTGACCGTGACGCCCAGCGGGTCGCGCCCCAGCAGCACGCCGAGGTCGCGCCCGGCCTTCTCGGGATCGATGTCCACGGCGGCGACGAATCTATGCCCCCGGTCGAGCGCGTAGCGGGCGATGTTCATGCCGATCGGGCCGAGGCCGTACATGGCAAGGCTCGTGGATGTCATGGGCTCCTCCAGCCATCCTGCCGGTGAAATGTGAGGCGGGGTCAATCCTCATGGAGTGTAGCAGAGCGGCTCCGGGCCGGCCAATCGGGTGCGTGCCCTACGCCCGCCGTGGGGAGCTCCGGCCGCGGCCGGCGTCTGTCCTCCGAGCACGCAGGAGTGACAGGTGCGCCTGGGAAACTCATTCAGGACTGCGGCCGCGCGCCGGCCGGTGCCTTCGGTGACCTCACCGGCCGGAATGCCGGGAGCGCGGTCGGGATCGGGGGGATCAGATCGTGGGCGTCGAGTTCGCACACCGCATGGTGACGCTGGGGACCGAGACTGCGTTCGAGGTGCTGGCCCGGGCCAGGCGCCTGGAAGCGCAGGGCCGGCACATCATCCACCTGGAGATCGGCGAGCCCGACTTCGACACGCCGGCGCACATCCAGGAGGCCGGCATCCGGGCGATCCGCGATGGCTACACGCACTACACCCCGGCCGCCGGCATCATGGAGGCGCGCCAAGCCGTGGCGGACTACCTCTCCCGCACCCGCGGCATCCCCGTGGACGCCGGGCAGGTCGTCATCGTTCCGGGCTCCAAGAACATCCTGCTCTTCGCGATGCTCGCCCTGGTCAATCCCGGCGACGAGGTCGTCTACCCGAATCCCGGCTATCCCATCTATGAGTCGCTGGCGCGGTTCATCGGCGCGACGCTCAAGCCGATCCGGC
The DNA here is from genome assembly GCA_037443565.1 of Armatimonadota bacterium. Classification (GTDB taxonomy): domain Bacteria; phylum Sysuimicrobiota; class Sysuimicrobiia; order Sysuimicrobiales; family Humicultoraceae; genus Fervidifonticultor_A. The sequence continues at coordinate 7,055 of JBBIOB010000022.1, forward strand.
TGCGGGAAGAGCACGACTTCCGGTTCGACCTCGATGAGTTCCGGTCGCTGTTGACCCCGCGCACACGCCTGGTGGTGCTGAACTCGCCCCACAACCCGTGCGGCTCCACGCTCGAGCGGTCGGACATCGAGGCGATCGCCGAGGCCGTGATGCGGACCGATGCCTACGTGATCAGCGACGAGATCTACAGCAGGATCCTCTACGAGGGAACGCCCTACAGCATCGCGGCCGTGCCGGGGATGCAGGAGCGCACGATCATCCTGGATGGGCTCTCCAAGACCTACGCCATGACCGGATGGCGCATCGGGTTCGGTGCCATGCGCCCCGAGCTCGTCGAGAAGATGTCGCAGCTGATGATCAACTCGAGCTCGTGCGCGGCCGGCTTCTCGCAGATTGCCACGATCGCCGCGCTTGCGGGCCCGCAGGACAGCGTGGACGCGATGGTCGCGGAGTTCCGCGCGCGCCGGCAGGTCATCGTGGATGAGCTCAACCGGATCGAGGGCGTGCGGTGCCGCATGCCCAAAGGCGCGTTCTACGCGTTTCCCAACGTGTCGGCCATCGAGACCGACGTGAAGCGCCTGTCGACGTTCCTGCTGGACGAGGGCGGCGTGGCCTGCCTGCACGGGACCGCGTTCGGCGACGGCGGCCGCGGCTACCTGCGCTTCTCGTACGCCAACAGCCAGGAGAACATCCGCGAGGGGCTGCGGCGGATGCGCGACGCGCTGGCCCGTTACCGGCCGGCGGTCCGGGCGTAGGGCGGCAGGGGCATGGCGGACCACGCGGCGCAGATCGACGCGTTCCTGACCGCGGGCCTCGACGGGTACATCGCCGAGACCGCGCGGCTGTGTGCCCAGCCCAGCGTGTCCGCCCACGGCGACGGGATGCGTGAGTGCGCGGCGCTGGTCGCCGGCGTGCTCGAGCGGCGCGGCTTCGACGTCCGGCAGGTCGAGACTCCGGGGAACCCCATCGTCCTGGCACACGCCCCCGGGCGATCCCCGCGCACCCTGCTCTTCTACAACCACTACGACGTGCAGCCGGCCGAGCCGCTCGAGTTGTGGACGTCGCCCCCGTTTGAGCCCACGCTGCGCGACGGCGCCCTCTACGCGCGCGGCGCCAAGGACGACAAGGGCGAGTTCGTGGCGCGTGTGGCCGCGGTCGACGCCGCCCGCGCGGCCCGCGGCGCAGAGTTGCCGTGCGGGGTGACCTTCGTGGTCGAGGGCGAGGAGGAGATCGGCAGTCCCCACATCGCCGGGTTCGTACAGGCGCACCGCGATCGCCTCCGCTGCCACGGAGCCGTCTGGGAGGAGGGGGGACTGGCGCCCTCGGGTCGGCCCGAAGTGTCGCTGGGCAGGCGCGGCATCCTCGCCGTCGAGCTCGAGGTCCAGACGATGACGCGCGACGCGCACTCCGGCGGCGCGCACATGCTGCCGAACGCGGCGTGGCGCCTGCACCGGGCACTGGCCACGCTCAAGGGGCCGGACGAGCGCGTCTTGATCCGCGGGTTCTACGACCGGGTCGTCCCCCCGAGCGCGCGCGATCTCGACCTGCTGGCTACTCTGCCCGGCGAGGAGCAGTGGCTGCGCGAGGCATACGGCGTGGCGGCGTTCGTGCGCAATCTGTCGGGCGAGGCCCTCGCCCAGGCGGTCTTCGAACCGACCTGCAACATCGCGGGAATCACCACCGGCTATCAGGGGCCGGGCATGAAGACCGTGATCCCGGCGCGCGCCACCTGCAAGATCGACTTCCGGCTGGTCCCCGAGCAGGATCCCGACGAGGTCCTGGCCGGGCTGCGCGCGCACCTGGACCGCGCGGGCTTCGGCGACGTCGTGGTCCGCCGGCTGGGCGCGATGTGGCCGGAGCGCGTCCCGCTCGACGATCCCCTGGTGGGGTTGACCGCCCGGACCGCGGAGCAGGTCTACGGGCAGCCGAGCCAGATCCGGCCGATCGGCGGCGGCAGCAGCCCGGTCTACGCCTTCTCGAGGCCGCTGGGGATTCCGGTGGTGACGGCGGGAGTGGGCTACGCCGGCAACCGCACCCACGCCCCGGACGAGCACGTGCGGCTGGGCGACTTCCTCAACGCGGCCCGCCACATCGCGCGGATTCTCGACGGATTCGCCTCCCTGTAGCGAACGCGCCGTCACCGCCCGGCAGGATGGGCGAGGGGCGCGCAGAAGTCTGCGCCGGGATGGCCACCGGACCGGTTCAGGATGCGCTCGAGCGGCAGTTCGCTCTGGTCCACCGGATATGGATGGTGGGTCTGGCGCTGGTCCTGGCCGTGCTCTTTGCGGCGCCCAGGCTGGTGACGCGCGCGCCAGAGGACGCCGGCTTCGCCCGGGTGCTCTTGCTCGTCTTCATCCTCGTAGGCCTCACCGACCTGGGGCTCGGTTGGTGGTTCAAGCGCCGGGCGCTCGACCCCCGCCTGCTCCCGACGGTCCACCGGCCGGAGGACGCCATCGGTCCCATGGCGGCGCAGTCGCTGATCGCCGTCGTGCTCACGTTCACCCCGACCGTCTTCGCGTTCCTGATCTACCTCATGACCGGCAGCCGGATGGGGTCGCTGGTGCTCTGCGGTATCGCCATCGTTGGGCTGCTGGTCGTGCGGCCGCGGCTCGAGGAGTGGCAGGACGCCCTGCGGGGAGTCCGCGTTGATGCGCATCGTCCTGCTTGAGGGCGACGAGACCGGACAAGAGCTCCTCGACGAGGCGGTGCGGGTGCTCCAGCCCGGCCTCCTCGGTGTGCCCATCACTGTCGACCGCATCGACCTTCGACTGGAGACGCGCCGCGGCACACAGAACCGGGTCGGCATGGCCGTGGCATCATGGCCGAGGCGCCGCACGGGACGGCCAACGCCGCGGGTGGAGAGCCAGATCGATGCTGGTTGTGGCCGTATCCGTGATGTGGCTATGGTACACAGTCGCGATGGCCGCAAATGCTCGTAAGGGCTTGTTCGGATTCATTATCGGCGCTGCCATCCTTGGCCCAATTCACATTGGCGCCTACTTCCTCGCGGTGCGGGTCTCCAGGGAGAGACTGGACCGGTACGAGGAGAAGCTTGCTCAGAAGAGGAGGAGGCGATGAGCTTGCTGGCGCTGGCCATCCCTCTGCAATGTCCGACGGACTGGGAATGTGAGAAGAGCCGGGAGGCTGATCTTGCCATGCCTTCGGGATGAGTTCCCAGTCGTGAAGGGGACTCTCGATAAGTACGGTGAGCAGCGTCCGTGGCGTTCAGTGATGGAACTGTCAGAGGTCTCTGTGGTAAGAGTGCTGCCCGGTCGACAGGACGGTTGAATTGAACGGTGACGTGGATGTCGCGGATTGGCATCGACTCGTCTCGTGATCAGGCGTAGACGCAGCGCGGCGGGCGCGAAGCGCAAGCCGGCCTATGATTTGGCGTCGGGCGTTGGCGGGTCGGAGAGGTCCTCGATCTGAGCCCGCAGCGGAGGGAGGTCGTCCTGGATCGTTTGCCAGAGAATCTCCGCGTCCACGCCAAAGTATTCGTGGATTACCTTGTTGCGCAGCCCAACCATCTTGGCCCAAGGCACCTTGGGGTGCTCAGCAGCGAAGTCCCTTGGGATTTGCCGTGCGGCCTCGCCGAGAACCTCAAGGTTGCGCACCACCGCGTCCATTGTCTTGCTGTCCGCTCGAAATTGATCGAAGGAGACGCCTCGCGTGTACTGCTCGATCCTGCGCAGGGCGTCGAGCATGTCATTCAGGTAGAGCTTGGGCGTTCGCTTAGACATAGATCGTGTCGCGGAGCACCGTCTCTCTGATCGCGGGTTTCAACCCATTCTTGGTGACGAGGTCCACCCTTCGCCCTAGGATGCGGGCAAGGTACTCCTCAAGGTCGAGGAACGTGAAGAAGCCGACTGGCGCGGAGAACTCGACCATCACGTCGACGTCGCTGGCTGCTGTCTCCTCGCCGCGAACGATCGAGCCGAAGATCCCGATCGTCTTGACGTGATAGGTTTCGCGCAGCACGTTCATGTGTTGCGCGAGAACGTCGATCACGTGCTGTGCGTTCGTGTGCATGGGCACGCCTCGGCTTCCCCCTGCTAGTATAGACGCCCCGCACGCACCGTGGCACCAGTCCCAGGTGCGTCATCCTACACTCACACCGGCTGCCGAAGTTGGAGCAGCGGGAGAGGAGCATTGGCTCGCCCAATGCCCGAGTCTGGGACCGGCATGTGACCATCGATCATCCTGGCGTGCTGCTCGTCTTCCTGCCCGCGGCGGCGCTCTACGCGGTCCTGGCGTTCTACCCGCTCGAAGTCGGCCGGTGGATCGCGACGCGGTTTCGCTCGGCGGGGCCACCGGCGGTGTTCTGGGATCTGGCCGACGTCGTGGCGAGACGGCGGACGGCGATCCGCACCGCGTTGCTGACTCTCGTTGTTCTGCTGGCGGGAGTAGCCGTGGCGCTCCTGGCCCTGGCCCGGGCCGAGTTTGCCCCTGGACTTTCCGATGCCGGCCTCGTCGTGGTCGTCCTCGGCTTTCTGGGACTGGTGGTCCTGCTCGCCCGGCTGCACGCCTTGGGGCTGGGCCAACCCGCGTGGCCCCAGGTCCACGAGTCCGCGCTGCCGGCGCGCGCGCGGCAGGCCGTGGAAGGTCCGGCGATCGCCGCCGGGCTTCGGGCCCCCGAGGTGCAGGTGGCCGGATTCAGCCGGCCGACGGCGTTCACGGTCGTGCGGGATTCGCGTCCGGTCGTCGTCTTGACAACCGGGCTGCTGGGCCTTTTGACCACAGCCGAACTGGAGGCCGTCGCCGCCCACGAGGTGGGGCACATTGCGTCGGACGCGGTCGACGACACACAGAGGGTCGAGTTCCTGCTCGACCTGCTGCGCCTGACCGGGACCGGCGCCCTGTGGCTCTACGTCGCCACCGTGCCTTCGCTGCTCGGGCCGCTCATGGCGGCGCTCGTCGGGCTGTGCGGGCTCGTTGCCCTGCGGCTCGCGATCGGCGACAGCGCCGAGCGCGTCACTGTGGTCCCGCCCCGGGTCGTCGACGGTCTGATCCTTGTCGTCAACCCCCCTCTCGTGGTGGTGAACATCCTGGCGCAGGCGCTGTACGCGGTCATGGGACAGGATGAGGACCTGCTGGCCGACCTGCGCGCGGTTGAGTTCACCCGGCATCCCGAGGTGCTGCACGCGGCGCTGCGGCGCATCCGGGCGGCGCCGACCGCAGGGCCGCCGATGCCGATCGCGTATCACCTCCGGTACTTCACCGCCGAGCAGGTCCTGCCGGAGGGGTTCCCGTCGGCCCAGGCGCCGCTGCCGGTGCGCCCATCCATGTGGATGCCTGCGAGGCCTGCGGCGGGATCTGGTTCGACGATCTCGAACTCTACATGACTGGTGCCGAGGATCTGCGCCTGGTCCGTGGCCGCGGGGGATCGCCGGGAGACGGCCCGCTGCAGTGCCCGCGCTGCCGGGTCCAGCTGGAGCGCGCGGCGACGTTCGGGATGCCCAGCGACGTGTCGATCTGGGAATGCCGGATCTGCAAAGGCGCATGGGTGCGTGCGCCGGATTTGACCCGCTTCGGCGAGTATCGGGAGAGGCGGCGGGGACGCCGTCGCACTGCCGCAGCGTCGGCCGTGGACTATCCTGCGTGATCTCGGGGAACGAGGGACGTGTGACGCCATGCCCATGACGGTCCTGTTCCGTCGCGCGGTTCTTGCCGCCGGACTCCTCACGGTCCTGCTTGCTGCCTGGTTCACCATCCCCACAGCCGAGGCGCGGTCCTTCGTGTTCGCGCGCGTGGAGATCGACGCGACGGTGGGGCCTGACGGCAGTCTCCGCATCGTCGAGGAGCGCACCTACCGGTTCGACGGGTCGTTCTCCTGGGCCAGCTACCGGCTGCCGCTGACCGGTGCCTCGCGCATCAGGGAGATCCGCATCGCCGACGAGCGAGGCCCATACGCTCATGACGGGCAGGTTGCGGCGGGGCAGAACCCCGCGCCCGGGCGGTATGTAGTCTCCCGCGATACGGACGCCGTGCTGATCCGGTGGGGATTCCGTGCCGCCGATGAGTCGCGCACGTTCGTGATCTCCTATGTGCTCGACGACGTGGTGACCGTCTACCGCGACGTCGCCGAGCTCTACTGGAAGTTCATCGGGACCGGCTGGGATCGGCCCACCGAAGCGGTGCAGGTGACCGTGCGGCTCCCGGGCCGGGTCCCGGCCGAGCAGATCCGCGCGTGGGGGCACGGACCGCTGCACGGCGACGTGCGGCCGGTTGCAGGGGGAGCGGTGCTCTCGGTCCGGGGGTTGCCGGCGTCGACCATGGTCGAGGGCCGCGTCATCTTCCCGCCCAACGTGGTGCCGCAGGCGCGCCAGCGGCGTGCTGAAGCCGCGCTGCAGCGGATCCTGAGTGAAGAGGGCCGGTGGGCGGCTGCGGCCAACCGCGCGCGCATGGCCGCACGCACGGCCCAGTTCGGCCTGCTCGGGTTGCCGATCATGGTGCTGGGGCTGTGGGGATGGTTGTACCTCCGCCACGGCCGGGAGCCGGAACCCGGGTATCCGCAGACGTACTATCGCGACCTGCCGGGCGCTTATACACCGGCCGAATTGGGGGTGCTGTGGCGCTTCGGGGGGGTCAAGCCCGACGACTTCGTGGCGACGACTCTCGATCTCATTCGCCGAGGATATCTGACAGTCGAAACCGCACCTGGAGGCTGGCTGCTTCGTCCAGACACCCTGTACACGATCTCGCGGACCGAGAAGCAGAACGGCCTGCAGCCGTTCGAGGCCGGGGCGCTGGCGATGCTCTTCGGTCGGCCCGATGCCGTCGGCCAGGCGGTGACCGTCAGCCGCCGGGGTGGGCTGCCCGCGGACGTCAAGACGCGGGTCGGCCACCGGTTTTCGAGCTGGGCGAAGGCCGTCAAGCAGGCGGCGGAGGATGAGGGGTTCTTCGACACCACGAGCATGACGATCAGCACCGGCAGCTTCGTGGCCGGGTTCGTTGTGCTGTTCGTCGGGGGGTGGGCGGCCGTCGCGCTCGAGACCTTCGTGGGCATCGGCGCGACGATTGTCTCTGCGCTTGTCCTGATCCTGGGCGCCGGCGCGCTGCGGCGACGGTCGCAGCGGGGCGCAGACGACCTGCGCCAGTGGCAGGGGTTCAGGCGGTTCCTGCTCGACTTCTCGGAAATGCCGCGCACCGAGTTGCCCGCGCTCGCACTGTGGGAGCACTACCTGGTGTACGCGGTGCCGCTGGGTGTGGCGGAGCGGGTCATCCAGCAGCTCGGCCGGATCTACCCCGCCGAGCAGCTGGCGCGGTCGCCGGGGCTGCGCATGTGGTCTTCGACCTCGGGTACCGGCCGCGTAGGGAGCCCACTGGGGGCGTTCGCGGGCTTCACGACCGCGCTTGCGGTGGCGACCTCGTCGGCAAGCTCGGGGAGTGGACGCGGGGGCGGATTCTCCGGCGGCGGCGGAGGCGGCGGCGGGGGCGGTGGATCGGGCGGATCCGCGGGATGAAGACGCGGCCCGTCGTTCGACGGGCCGCGCGGATTGCGGGCCTACTGACGGTGGAGCAGGTGACGGGCGATCTGTAACAGGGCCGTCCGGTCGTCCGGCCGGAGCCGGCGGCCGATTACGAGCAGCTCGCTCAGCGCCAGATCGCCCGCCTCGTCATGTTCCTCTGCGCCGCGGCGCTTCCGTCGCGGACGGGCTGTGGCGGTTGCCTCCTGATCCTCGGAGAACAGCGGCAGCGGCCGACCGCGCCGGAGCGGAAGCTGCACCGCGCGGGCCGGGGGTTCCTCCGGCAGCGGCGCCGACAGGTCCTCGACGTACTGGACAAAGGCGCTCGCCCGCATGCCGAACGCGCGGGCAATGCGCGCGACGATATCCGCCGACGGCCGCTTCAGCCCTCGTTCGATCTCGGACAGGTACGAGTGTGAGATCCGTGCGAGCGAGGCGGCTTCCTCGCGGGACAGCCCCTTCGAAGCACGCAGGGTCTCGATAGCCCGGCCGAAGTCCAGGCGTGGCCGCATAGATGTCCTCCCTGAGATGCCGACGCGTCGGGAGACGCGATCGTGAGAAGGACTTCGCCATCGCAGAGGCCGGTTCCCTGCGGGGCTCTCACCGCATGGCGAGTGCGTGGCTGCCGTCGTGGCCGCCGTCGGCGGCCAGGCGCGCGCCGTTCGTCCCCGCGCGCACGAGGTCGGCACGGACGCTCGCCCAGGTGTCGCGGGCGCGCTGCAGCGCCTGGCGGATCCACTCCTTGTCGCCCTCGTTGAGCGCCCGCCCGGCGCCGATCTTGGCCCAGATCATCGTGTGGTAGAAGCGCAGAGCCGTCGCCGCCACCCACACTTCGCTGCGCACACTACCGTCGCCGTTGGGGATGAAGATGTCGGCGATGTTGTCGGTGCCGATGCGCACCGGGACGCCGGCGGCCATCATCTCCAGCAGGCGGGCGATGGAGTTGTGCAGCGGCGCCAACATCGGCCGGTGCTGGAACATCGACAGGGCTGCGGTGGGGCAGCTGAGGATCCCGACGTTGTAGGCGAGCAGGTTGTCCACCAGCCGCCTGAACCGCTCCTCGTCGTAGCACGACGGCGAGATCGCGTGGACCGCCCACACCGTGGGGCCATCCTCGCCGGGGACTTCAGGTGTGCCCAGCCAGCGGACGGCCTGGACGAGCTGTTCGGTCTCCTCCTCGCGCGGGTCATTGTCCTGATCCACCTGGAAGTGGACGGGCTTGTGCAGGGTCCTGCCCAGCTCGAGGATCATCCGCACGTGCCCATCGAACCCTACGCGGCCCTCGCCGCGGTCCTTGGATGGGAGCCCGCCGAGGACATCGGCGATCTCCGCGGCCTGCCGGTACGTATCCCACCGGTCGGGATTGACCCGTGGGTTCTTGAATCCGAAGATGGGCGAGACCGCGAGTTTCAGAGTGAGCCGTCCCCGGAACTCATCGCGCAGCCGCGCGGCCTGCTCGATGGCGACCAGTCCGATGTCGGGGGTGGCGTCGGTGAACGACACGACCTCGCGCGTGCCCAGCGCGGCCATGCGCTCGAGCTCGGCGCGCATCCGGGTATAGAGGTTGTCGGCCTGGTAGGCCAGGCCCTTGTGCAGCTCGCCGACCAGGATCTGCTTCACCTGGAGCGAGAGCCCGGCGGCGCCGACGGGATCGATGTTGGCGTGGTGGAGGTACTCCGGCGCGAAGGTGTTCGCCCGGTCGAGGTGCGTGTGGGCGTTCAGCCAGCCACCGAACTCGCGGACTTGAAGCTCGAGCGCGCGGTCCCAGGTGCTGTAGCCGGGGCCATTGATGAAGGCATCCATCGGGGCAGTCACACTCCTCTGTGGCCGATGCGGCCGGTGTGGTGGATGTCGGGAATCAGGCGAGAGAACGGAACTGGCGGCACACACGAAAACACCCGCCGGCGTGGCGGGTGGCTATGCGGATCATACGCCATCGGGTCCTCCTTGTCCGTCTCACAGGACGGCGCTTAAAGGAGTCTATTCGCGGACGACAATAGCACGGGTCCAGGATACCGTCAAGGGCGTGTCGCGGATCGCCGTGTGAACGCTCTGTGAAGTCTGTGAAGGGCGAGGCTCACGTGTCAGTCGGCGTCCGATCCCACCGGTTCCCCGGGGCTCGGCCGCACAGCCAGTTCAAGGCGCGATGCCGCTCCGTGGCGATCGACGTGAGCGTGTCATACTCCTCCACGGAGGCCTCGCGATACGGCTTTCCGAACACCGGGAAGTCGTCGCCGATCGGCTGTGGCACATCTCCCCGCCGGTGGGCTTCTGCCGCGGTCATGCTAACGATCTTCTCGAACGTGGACCCCTCAGGCAGCTTGTGCTCGTAACCGCCCCGCTCCTGGAGCTGCCGGGTGCGAGCTCGCCAATGCCAAAGCTCGGCTACGTTAGGCGGGCAGCGCGCTGAGGAGACCGAGGCTCCACATCAGGCAGGCGGCGCCTTCCATGAGCCACGAGGCGTTGATGTGCTCTTGGCGTGTCACGTCCGTCGGGAGGACGCTGACGAACCGCCGCTCGGTCTTCGTCATGTGGGCCCACAAGGCCGCTTCACGCAGGTACGCCTGGGCCGCCGTGGCGCGGGCCTGCATCGCCAGCATGAACTTGGCCCAGTCTCGGGTGCTCCAGGACTGCTTCCAGCCATCGAGTGCATCGTGCGTCGGTGTCGTTGCGGCATGGACGACCTGAAACCTGACAATGAGCAGCCGGCGCATGGCCGCTGCGCTGCCCGGCTTCTGCGGTCCGAGAAGGCGTCTGAGCAGTGGAAGCCGCACACAACGGTCTTATTATAGGTACGCGTGTCTTCCGCTCCTGCGAACCCACGGGCCGCCCCGTTCGTCAGAATCAGGAGGAAAAACCCGATGGCAACCGACCCCGGGATGCGGGAGGAGGCCATGGCGGCTGTCGTCAGCGTGGTGTTGACGGGATTGACTTTCGGCTCGTGCTGGACACCAGCGATCCCCGGCGCGCCGTGCGCCTCGGGACGCCCGCGGCGGACGACGACCGGGTGATCCGTGTCGTGGTGGGCAGGTGATTGAATTCCTGAAATTTCGATGTTGACTGAAATCTCCCAATCTGACAGCATAGGCTGTGGCCGTCACCATGGGGTTCCCTGCGCGAGGAGCGCGTACCGCTCAGCCGAGCGCGTCGCTCATGCGGTTCATCAACACGCTGGGCGCGCTGTGGGAGGCTTACGGGCTGCCTCCCGGGGCGGGGCGCATCTTCGGGCTCCTGCTGATCGCCGACCGGCCGCTGACCGCGGAAGACATCTCTCGTGTGCTGGGGGTAAGTCGCAGCAGTGTGTCCACCGACGTCCGCGGCCTGCTCACACTTGGGGTCGTCGAGAGAACGCGCGTTCCCGGGGTCAGGTCCGGGCACTACGCATTCTCGTCCCGCGCCTGGGAGCGCGTGGTCGCCGTGCGTCGGGCCGAGCTGCTCCGGTACCGCGAACTTGCGGAGGAGACGATGGGCGCGCTCGCCCCCGGCCATCCGGGCCGAAAGCGGCTGCAGGAGCTGAAGGCGTGGGCGAAGATCTCGGTCGAAGCGCTTGACGGCATCCTCGCACAGTGGACGGCTCGGGGCCGGGGCAGGGAGGGCCGACGGTGAAGGCGCTCGTCCGCCTGGCGTGGCGCAACGTCTGGCGGTACCGCCGGCGCACCGTCCTCCTGGTCCTGGTGGTGGCGTACGCCGTCTTCAGCATCATCTTCTTCTGGGGCGTCAACGACGGCATCATCGCCTCGGTCCAGACCACCCAGGCACGGGTGGTCGCCGCGCCGGTCCTGGTCACGACGGCTGCGTACCGCGACGATCCGGACCCGGAACACGCCCTGCCCGACCTGTCGGTGGCCGCCGTGCTGGAGCGGGCGCAGCACGTCCGGGCCGCGGCGATGCGCCTCGAGTTTCCGGCCCTCATCCGGTCGGCCTACCGCGCGCAGTCGGTGCTAGCCCGGGGCGTGCAGCCCGCAGAAGAGCAGGCGGTCAATGCCATCCCCACCCATATTGTGGAAGGGCGGATGCTGCGGGCGCCGGGCGAGCTCGTCCTGGGCCGGGGGCTCGCCGAGCGCATCGTCGTCCGTGTCGGCGAGCGCGCGGTCCTCGACACCGCGTCTCTCTCCGGGCCTCAGGCCGCGGGACTGGTCGTGGTCGGCCTGGCCGCGACCGGGGTCCCGATTGTTGACGACCGCGCCGTGCTCCTTCACCTCGACGATGCCCGCAGGCTGACCGGCGTCTCCACGGCGACGAGCATCGCGCTCGATGTGCCCCGCGGCCAGGAGGACGCGGCCGCCCGCGCGGTTCAGCCGCTGCTGCCCGGCGGCCTCCACGTCTCCGGCCTCTCCGAGATCCTCGGCGCCATGAAGAGCGCGATGGAGGCGCGGCGGGCCAGTTCGCTGCCGATCGCCCTCATCTTCGCGATCATCGCGGCGGCCGCGGTCACGAGCACGGCGGTGGTGAACGTCATCGAGCGCACCCGCGAGTTCGGGGTCATGGCCGCGCTCGGGCTGGCACCTGCCCGCGTCGCCCGGCTTGTGGTGATCGAGGTGGTGTTCACGACGGCCATCGGCTGGGCGGCAGGGCTCGTCGCCGGCTACGCGGTCGTGATCACGCTCGCCAACGTCAACGCGATCGGCGCGCTGGTCAGCTCCTACGTAGGCGCGTTCGCCAACCTCGCGTTCGGTGATCAGATTTACACGGCGGTACGCCCGGCCTACGCCGTCTACGCGACGATGACCGTCGCCATCGCGACGCTGCTCGCGCTGCTCATTCCGGCGCGGCGCATCCGGAGTCTGCAGCCGGCGCAGGCCATGCGAATCGAGTGAGGATGACGCGATGAGAATCCTGAGCTTCCTGCTGCTGGTGACGGCTGCGGCGGCCGCCGCGGCCCCGTCCGCGGCGGACCCCCAGGCCGTGCTGCGTGCGATCGAGGACAACCGCCGCGGTATCGCGGCGAGGGCGACCCTCACCATGACCGTCGAGCGGCCCGACCGCCGGACGGAGTACGTCATGGCCATCTGGACGGACGGGGAGGACCGCGGTCTGGTCCACGTGAGGGCGCCCGCCCGGGATGCCGGCCAGGCGTTCCTCCGGGACGGCGACAACCTCTGGATCTACAACCCGCGGCTCCGGCGCACCCTGCGGCTGCCCCCCAGCGGCCGCAGCGAGAGCTTCCTCGGCTCCGACATCTCCTACAGCGACCTCAGCGGCCGCGACGCCGAGCACGACTACACTCCGCGCGTCACCGGCGACGACGGGACGACCATCGTCCTGGAGCTGCTGCCCAAGCCCGGAGCGCCGACGCCGTACGGGAAGGTCGTCGTCCGGGCGCAGTCGCGGACGTACGTGCCGCTGGAGTGGCTCCTCTACGACCAGCGCGACCAGGCCGTGAAGCGGATCACCTTCTCCGCCCACATGCGCGTCGAGCAGCGCCAGTTCCCAACCCGCACCGTCGTGGAGGACCTGCTACGCGCCGGCCACCGCACGACCGTGGTCTACACCGAGCCGCGCTTTGGCCCGGTCCCCGACGCGTGCTTCACGCAGCGGGCGCTGGAAGACGGGTGCTGAGCCGTGCTGGTCCTGGGCTGGCGCGACATCTGGCGGCATCGGAGCCGGAGCCTGGCCGCCATGCTCGCGATCGGGCTCGTGGTGTGGCTGGGGCTCGCGTTCTTCGGGGTCGTCGCCGCGGTACAGGACGGCCTGATCACGGCCATGACGGAGGCGGTGGGCGACGTCCAGGTCCACACGCGCGGCTACCGCGAGGCGCACGACTTCCGCGACGCGGTGATGCCGGACGCCGCCGGTGTGGGCCGGCGCATCGCCGCCGCGCTCCCCGAGGCCGATCTGGCCGCGGCGCTCGAGGTGCCGGCGCTGCTGGCGGGCGAGCACCGCTCGCGCGGCGTGCTGCTGATGGGGGTGGATCAGGCCCCTGTGCTCCGCGACCGATTCGCGGCGCGGCACCTTGTGGAAGGCCGCCTCCCGGCGGCGGATGACCACGACGGGATTGCGCTGGGCAGCGGCCTGGCGCGTACCCTGCAGGTGGGATTGGGCGATGTGGTGTACGCGTACGCGCCCGGAACAGAAGGGGTCGGCGCGTCGGCGTACACGGTCGTCGGCCTCCTACGCTACCCCGAGCCTGCCCAGGACGCGCGGACAGGCGTGCTGTCGCTGGCCGCCGCCCAGGAGCTCGCTGCGCCCGGGGCGGCTTCGCGCTTTGCGCTGCACTTCACCCGATCTCCTGGGACCACCGATAGGGGCTGCTCGTGGTGAACACCATCTACCTCGGGGTGGTCGAGCGCACACGGGAGTTCGGCGTGGTGATCGCGCTGGGCGCCCGCCGGGGACAGATCATGCGCATGGTCCTCACCGAGAGCCTCGTGCTCTGCGGGACCGGGGCGGCGATCGGTCTGACCCTGGGCCTGGCCACCCTCGCCCGCTTGGCCCGCGGGTTCATCTATCCGGGCGTGGGGGAGTTCTGGCAGGAGCTCGGCCTGCCCGCGGTGCTGTACGCCCATATCGATCCGGTCGAGATTGGCATCATGCTGGCGTTCACGCTGGGGATCGCGGTGCTGGCCGCCCTGTGGCCGGCCCGGGTGGCGGGCCGGCTGGAACCCGTCGAAGCGATGCGCTTCGTGCCGTAGGAGGGCTCTCCATGGAATCTTTGATTAAGGTGCGGGGGCTGACGAAGATCTACCGGACGGACGGACAGGAGGTCGTGGCGCTCCGCGATGTGGACCTCGACATCGTCCAGGGCGAGTTCACGGCGCTGGCCGGGCCGTCGGGCAGCGGAAAGAGCACGCTGCTTCACCTCATCGGCGGCCTCGACCATCCCACATCCGGGGAGATCTGGCTGGAGGGCAGGCGCATCGACCGGCTCGATCACAACGCGCTGGCACAGATCCGCCTGCACAAGATCGGCTATGTGTTCCAGGCCTTCAACCTCATCCCCGTGCTCACCGCGCTCGAGAACGCGGCGTTCGTGCTCGAGCTCCAGGGCGTCCCCCGCGCCGCGCGCGAGCAGCGGGCGCGGCGGGCGCTGGCGGACCTGGGGATGACGGGCTTTGAGGCGCGCCGGCCGAACCAGCTCTCCGGAGGGCAACAGCAGCGCGTGGCCGTGGCCCGCGCGCTGGCCGAGGAGCCGCAGCTCATCCTGGCCGACGAACCCACCGCCAACCTCGACGGTGCCACCGGCATCGCGCTCATCGACGAGATGCGGCGGCTCAACCGTGAGCACGGCGTGACCTTCGTCGTGGCCTCACACGACCCGCGGATGCTGGAGCGGGTGAACCGGATTGTGCGTCTGGAGGACGGTCGCATCGTGGCTTCATGAGGGCGTGCCGCAGTCGGACCAAGGAGGGCCGGCGATGAAGGCGCTCGCCCGTCTGGCATGGCGGAACGTGTGGCGCCACCGCCGACGGACCATCCTGCTCATCCTGGTCGTGGCGTATGCGGCGTTCACCATCGTCTTCTACTGGGGGTTCATCGACGGCTATGCCGAGTCGGTCCTGAGCGCGCAGGCACGGTTCGTCGGCGCGCCGGTGCTGGTGATGACGCAGATGTACCGTGACGATCCCGATCCGGAGCACGCGCTGCCAGATCTGTCGTTTGTCCTCTCCTTGCGACGCGATGGGCGCGTCCGCGCGGTCGCGCCGCGCCTCGAGTTCCCCGCGCTCATCCGGTCGGCGTATGCGGCGGAGTCGGTGCTGGCCCGCGGGATCGATCCCGAGCACGAGGGGGCCACGAGCGCCGTCCCGGCGCGCCTCGTGGAGGGGCGTATGCTGCGCGCGCCGGGAGAGCTGGTGCTGGGCCGGGGCCTCGCTGGGCGCATCGACGTGCGCCTGGGTGAGCGGGCCGTCGTCGACACGGCCGGGCCGGCCGGCCCGCAGGCGGCAGGCTTGATCCTGGTAGGCCTCGTGGAGACCGGGGTGCCCCAGGTGGACGATCGGGCCGCGCTCGTCCACCTCGACGACGCGAGGCGGCTCACCGGGACCCACACGGCGACGGCGCTCGCCCTGGACGTCGCGCGGGGCGCGGAGGATGCCGTGGCCGAGGCCCTGCGACCGCTGTTGCCCACCGGGGTGGCGGCCTACGGGCCGACGGAGATGCTCGGGGACATCGGGCGGGACCTCGAAGCGAACCGCATCTCGTCCATTCCCATCGCCTTCCTCTTCGCTCTGGTCGCCGCCGCGTCGGTGACCAGCACGGCCACGGTGAGCGTGATCGAGCGGACACGGGAGCTCGGCATGATCGCAGCGCTGGGGCTGGCGCCGGCGCGCCTGGCCCGGGTCGTCATGCTGGAGTCCGTCATCACCAGCCTCATCGGCTGGGCGGTGGGCCTGGCCGCGGGGTATGCCACGCTGGCCGTCCTGGCGCGCGTCAACGTGCTGGGCGCCGCGTTCCACTCGTACGTGGGCGCGTTCGAAGCGCTCCCCTTGACCGGCGAGATCTACGCCGCGGTGGATCCGATCTACGCCCTCTACGCGTCCATGACGGTGTTCGTCGCAGGGGCGCTCGCTGCGCTGATTCCCGCCCAGCGGGTGCGCCGGCTGCAGCCTGCCCGGGCCATGCGGATGGAGTAGGCGTGATGCTGGCCCTGGCCTGGCGGAGTGCGTGGCGCCACCGCGCCCGCAGCATCGGGGCTGCGTTCGCGGTCGGTTTCACCGTATGGATCGGCCTGGCCTTCCTCGGGATCACCTATGCGTACCGTGACGGCTGGTACGTGACCCTCACCGACATGGTCGGCCACGTGCAGATCCAGGTACGCGGCTACCGTGACGCCCGCGACTTCCGGGATCGGGTGATCCTCGATGCGGCGACGATGCGGCGGCGCATCGAGGCCGCCCTGCCGGGCAGCCAGGCTGCGGCCACGCTCGAGATCCCGGCCCTGTTGTCCGGTGAAGACCGGGCGCGGGGGGTGCTGCTCACGGGACTGGACCAGCCGGGGGCGCTGCGCGACCGGCTCGCCGCGAAGTACCTTCACAACGGGCAGTTGCCCGGTCCCGACGACCTCGACGGCATCGCGCTCGGCGGCGCCCTGGCCCGGACGTTGCAGGTGACCCTGGGGGATGCGGTGTACGCGTACGCGCCGGGCACGGACGGCACCGGGGCCTCGGCGTACACGGTTGTCGGCATCCTTCACTTCCCAGATCCCACCCAGGACGCCCGCAGCGCGCTGCTCTCTTTGCCCGCGGCACAAGACCTGGCCGCTCCGGGTGCAGTCTCTCGCTTCGAGCTGCACTTCCCCGAGTTCCGCCGCACGACCGATGAGGCGGGACTCGTCCATCTCCGCAGGCGGATCCAGGCGGCGTTGGGCGAGGACGTCGAGGTCGAGACCTGGCGGGAAACGTACCCCGCGCTCAGCGATCTCGAGCGAACGCTGCGGCCCCTGGTCATGTTCTTCGTCGGCCTCTTCTTCGTGGCGGCCGGGCTGCTGGTGGTGAACAGCATCTACCTCAGCGTGGTCGAGCGTACGCGCGAGTTTGGCGTGGTCATCGCGCTGGGCGCCCGGCGGGGCCGGGTCATGGGCATGGTGCTGGCAGAGAGCCTCCTGTTGTGCGCCACGGGAGCCTCCGTAGGGCTGGTGTCGGGCCTCGCGACGGTGGCCCGCCTGGCCCGCGGGTTCTCCTACCCCGGCAGCCTGGGAGACGTCGTCGAGGCATACGGTGTGCCGCGCGTCATGTATGCCAGCGTTGGATCGGCCGACGTCGCGATCATCGCGGCGTTCGTCATCGGCATCGGAGTGCTGGCCGCCCTGTGGCCGGCCCGGGTGGCGAGCCGGCTGGAACCGGTCGAGGCGATGCGTTTCGTGGCGTAGGAGGGCGTCAGTTCATGAGCGGCGGCAGTCGTCCCCTCGCGCTCCTGCTTGTGCTCGTCCTGACCGTCCTGCCCCTGGCGGGGCAGGAAACACGGGCGGCGCCACAGATCACGATACGCACCGAGCTTGAGCTCGCGACGTTCGGCATCTTCCAGCCGGGATCGTCCCCGACCGTCCTGGGGATCGGCGTGGCCCGCCTTGACCTGCGGCTCGCCTTCGATTCGTCCGCCCTCGTCCTCAGGCTCGATCCAGGGGTGCTGGCGGGCCCGATTGCCCAGTCCACGTGGGGGCTGACCGAAGCCTATCTTGAGTGGCGCCGGCCGCAGCTCGACATCCGGGCCGGCGTGGAGCGCCTCCCATTGGAAACCGCCCGGCTTGCCGCCCCGTTCGTGATCGAGCCGATCGACGCTATCGGCACGCGGCAGGGCATCCTCGGCGCGCGCCTCGACTGGTATCCGGATCACCAGACGAGGCTCCGCCTCGCGGTGCTCGAACACGACGGCCGCCTGCACCCCGCCGTGAGCCTGCGCCGCGCGCTGGGCTCGTTTGAGGTCGAGGCCCACGCCCTGGGGTTCGGGTCGGGCCGGACTGCGCTGGGCCTCGGCACGAGTGGGCTGGTCGGCGGTCTCGTGGCGTACGGGGAATTCTGGGCGCTGACTGCGCCCGCGGAGACGCGATACGCCGTCGGGATCAGCGGGAGCATCCCCGACGGGCTGTGGACGGCCGAGGTCAGCTATGGGCAGGAGCTGGCCGGGCCACTGGCGCGGCTGCGGTTTGCCGAGGCACCGCTCCGCCTGCAGCTGGCTGGACAGATCATGCGCCGGCTCCGCGAGGACCTCACGCTCACGGCGACGGCGCGGGTCTTCTCAGATGACGAGCCCTACCGGGCGCAGACGGCCGTAGAGATCGCCAGGACCGTCGGCGACACCACGTACAGCCTAGCGCTGATCGCGCTGCTCGGCCCACAGCCCCCGGTGGGCGTGATCACGACGAGTGTTCGCCTGGCCTTCTGAGTTGAGGTGACGACGTCTCGCTTCCTGAGAGGAGCGTGCCCAGCCTGTTGAGCAGTTCCAGGATGCGGCCGTCGCGCAGCTCGAAGATGAAGCCACGGCAGCGAAGGGACGGTGTGCGGACCGGCGAAGGAGTCCCATGATATCATGCGATGGGTCAAGCGACTCTTTGCGCGTCCGGTGACAGCCGGCGGCGGTGACGACCAAGGGCTCCGGCTCGAGGTGCGGTGCGCCCGGTGCGGGGAGCACATCACCGTCAGGGTGGACACCCAGTACGAGTTGCGGCAGGATGTGGAGGACGGCCAGGAGGTCCGCGTCCTGGACAAGGACCTGCTCGGGACGCGTTGCTTCGCGCTGCTGCACGTCCACGCGGTGCTGGCCCCGGACCTCACCGTGCGCTCGCACGAGGTCTCCGGCGGCGAGTTCGTCAGCCTGGGCCGGGCACACGATCGTTGAGCCGTTGAATCGGGGTGGGGTCACGGTGCATCAGGCCACCGGAGCGCCGCGCCGGGCGGGTGTTCGGGTTCGCCCGGCGACGGATGCCGATATCAGCCGCATCGTCGAGATCGGCAACGCGGTATTCCCGGAGTACCGGGAGACGATCGAGGAGTTTCGGGTCTTCAACGACCGGCTCCGCGCGGGCGGCTACGCGACCGTGCATCTGGTCGCCGAGGTCTCGGACGGGCTCGTCGTCGGGCACTGTGGGTTCCGCCACATCCCTGGCCAGTTCAGGCCCACGCGGTATCAGCTCGGGGTCTTCACACACCCGGACTGGCAGGGCCGCGGTGTCGGCCGCGCCCTGTACGACCGCGCGCTCGCCGAGCTGATCGAGCGGGGCGGCGCCGAGATCGAGTCGTTCGCCCGCGAGACCATGCCTCGCTCGATCGCGTTCCTCGAGCACCGCGGCTTTCGCGAAATCATGCGTACCTGGGAGACGCGGCTGGATCTGGCGCGGTTCGACCCGGCCCCGTTCGCCCGCTATCTGGCCCGGGTGCGGGAGGCCGGTGTGGCGATCACCACCCTCGCCGATGAGCGGCGGCGCGATGCCGGGGCGCTGCGGCGCGCCTATGAACTGCACAACGCCGTCGTGGCGGACATCCCTTCGCCCATTCCCTTCACCCCGCCGTCGTTCGAGGACTACCTGCGCGCGCGGATTGAGTCGCCGCGGGCCCTGCTGGACGCCTACTTCCTGGCGGTGCTCGGGGATCGCTACATCGGCGTCGCCAACCTAGAGCGGCCGGCCGAGGGGACCCATCTGTACCACAACGTGACCGGCGTGCTCCGCGAGGCCCGGGGACGCGGCATCGCGATGGCGTTGAAGCTGGCCACCGTGGCGTATGCGCGGGCCCATGAGTACACCGAGATCCGGACGTGGAACGAGGTCCACAACACCGGGATGCTGGCCATCAACGACCGCCTGGGATTCGTGCGCCAGCCCGCGTGGATCACCTACGAGAAGCGGATCGGCGGGATACCCGCATGAAGCCGCCGGCCCTGCCGCTGCTTCACCTGGCAGGCGCTCCACGCGAGATCGGCGAGGCGCACGGCCGCGCGGCCTCGGAGGCGATCGGGCTCAACCTCGACGCCTACTTCCGGCGTTTCGCCACCGAGGCCGAGCTGCCACGGGCAGAAGTCCTGGCCCGGGCTGCGCGGTACTGGCCCGCGGTGCGGACCCAGAGCCCGGAGTTCGCCGCCATGGTCGAAGGCATCGCCGCAGGCGCCAGGCAGCCCCTGCTGGACATCGCGGCGATGAATCTCCGGTTCGAGTTTCTCTACGGGGAGTTCTCGCGGATCGGGCAGCGCGACTTGGGCGGGGTGCCGGCGCCGGCCGGCGAGTGCACAGCGTTCGCCGTGCTCCCCGGCGCCTCGCGCGACGGCCACCTGCGCATCGGGCAGAACTGGGACTGGATCCCGGAGATCGCCGGCCTGCTGCTCCACGTGACGCGACCGGACGGACTGCGGATCCTGTGCTTCACCGAGGCCGGCGTGGCCGGCGGCAAGCTCGGGATGAACAGCGCCGGACTCGGGCTGGTCATCAACGGGCTCCTGTCGAACGAGGACGACTGGTCGAGGCTCGGCCGGCCGTTCCACCTGCGCACGTGGGAGGTGCTCTGCAGCCGCGGTCTGGACGCGGCGGTGAAGGCCGCCGGGGATGGGGCACGCTCCTGCTCTGCCAACTTCCTGATCGCGCAGGCCGAGGGGCCGGGGAGGGGTGAGGCGGTCAGCCTGGAGGCCGCGCCGCGGGCGACGTGCCGGATCACCCCCTCCGACGGGATCCTGGCCCACGCCAACCACTTTCTCGACAGCCAACGGCTCGGCATCTGGCAGCCGATCGTCGAGGAGCGCCGCTCGACCTACCACCGTTGCAGCAGAATGGAGCGGCTGCTGCGGGACGCCGCCGCGGACGGCGGGGTCGAGGCCGAGACCCTCACGGCGATCCTGCGCGACCACGACGAGCACCCGGAG
Source organism: Armatimonadota bacterium (assembly GCA_037443565.1). Lineage (GTDB taxonomy): Bacteria > Sysuimicrobiota > Sysuimicrobiia > Sysuimicrobiales > Humicultoraceae > Fervidifonticultor_A. The sequence goes on from JBBIOB010000022.1 coordinate 27,802, forward strand.
TCGGTCTGCCGCCACCCCAACCCGGCTCTGCCCGAGGCTGAGCGGTACGAGACCGTCGTGTCGGTCGTGATGGACCTGCATGCCGGCCAGATACTTACCGCCGGCGGCCCGCCGTGTCGCGCGGACTACCACGAGCACACCGTATGACGGCGTCGTGGCACTAGGGCCGGCGATTCCTGAGGGCCACGTCGCTCTCGATGGCGACCGGCGAAGTCCCACGGCCGGCCGCAACCAGCACCACGCGGACGCGGACGACGCCGGACGCGTCCGCCGCGGGCGCGCCGTCTGCACCGAAGCAGGTAAAGGTGACGCCCTGGATGAGCGATGCCAGGTTGTTGACGCCTCGCCCGACGCGTCGCTCGACCTCCTGCTGGCGCGGGTTGTGCTGGAACGTCACCTCGTAGGCCTGGTCCTGCCGGTAGGGATTGCCCGATGGTATCCGCACGCTCACCCGGTCGGCGCAGAGGCCCGAAGACCCACACCCAAAGTCGGGAACCACCGCTTCAGCCCACCGCAGTTCCTCGGTGATCCGTTCCACTCCGCGTCTGGCCGCCTGCTGCGTGTCGAGGCGGACCTCATGGAGGTAGGCCATCCGGACCACGAATTGCCCGTACGTTCCCAGGCCCGCGGCTGCGGCTGCCAGAAGGCTCAGCGCGAGCAAGAGCTCCAGCACGGTAAATCCTCGCGCCAACGCGCGACCGACATCATCGTCGTTGCCCGCCCGGCCATACATGTCCTGTCCCCACCTCCGTCATGTGCTCTATCGGTGCAATCGGCACAAGGCGCGGCACGGTACGGGGGGACGGCCGGTGGAACCGTGCTGTGATCGGGGAGATCGCCTCGCTCGGGGCCGCCCTGTCGTTTGGGCTGAGCACGGTCCTGGCCAGGTCGTTCATGCGGGCCGTGGCGCCGGAGGCCGGCGTGCTCGTGAGCATTGTCACGAACGTGGTCGCGTTCGCCGCCATCACGCTCGCGGCGGCGGCCCGGGGGCTGCTCCCGCCGGTCCACCCGATGTCGATCGTCCTGTTTGCCGCCGGCGGTCTCATGGCGACCCTCGTGGGCCGCAACCTCATCTACCAGAGCCTCAAGCGGATCAGCGCGTCGCTGAGCACGACCGTCCGGCTTGCGAACGGGGCCTTCGCGCTGGTGATCGCCCTGGTGCTGCTGCGCGAGCTCCCCAGGCCCGCGCAGCTCGTCGGGATGGGGGTGGTTACGGCCGGCCTCTGGATCAGCCTGCGGCCGGGCGCCGCACCCGAGGATCACGCCGGCACGCGCCCCGACCCGGCGGGCGTCGTGATGGCGCTGGGAGGCTCCGCGGCCTTTGCGCTTGGCGATACCGCCCGGCGGGCCGCGCTGCACCTCACGCCGGCGCCGGTCCTGGGCGCCACGATCGGCGCCACGGTGGCCATGCTCGCGCACATGATGTGGTCGGTGTTCCACCGGGCCGCCCGGTGGCCGTCGGCCGCCGTGCTGCGGCGGCCCGACGTCGTGGGCAGCGCCCTCCTGAACACACTGGCGATTCTCCTGCTCTATGTCGGGCTCCGCCACGCCCCGGTCGCGATTGTCTCCGTGCTGTACAACCTGCAAGTGCTCGTGGTGCTGATCACCGGCCCCCTGCTGCTTCACGAGCAGGAGCGCCTGACAGTCCATCTTGTGGTCGGCGCGCTGCTGGCGCTGACCGGGACGGCGCTGATCCTGCTGAGCTGAAAGCGGGTTGCAGGGCACGGTGCTCCAGCCTACGGCCCGGTGAAGCCTGGGGCGCGGTGTTCCGCGGCGGAGCGCTGACGTGAGGCCATCGTGGAAAGGCCGGGACACGCAGGAGCAGGCCGCCGGCGGTGGAATGCCTCCGGCGTATCACTGACCGCACAGGATGGGGGAGCCGATGGCTACAGAACGCACGGACGATGTGGTCGATATCCTGGCGGGACTCGCCCTGTTCGCCGACCTCTCCCGGCCGCAGCTGCAGGCCGTGGCCCACACCCTTGTGTTTCGCCAGGGGTGAGGGGCATGGCGGAGGTCGGTCAGGGAGCGGGTAGTGAGCGGCGGGTTGTCACCGTGCTGTTCGCGGACATCGCCGGGTTTACCGCCATGTCGGAACGGCTGGATGCGGAAGTGGTCACGGACGGGGTGAACGACATATTCTCGGTGCTCGGCGCAGAGGTGGAAGCGGTCGGAGGGCACGTGGATAAGGTGATCGGTGACAGCCTGATGGCGCTGTTCGGCGCGCCCACCGCTCACGAGGACGATGCGTTGCGGGCGGTGCGCGCAGCGCTCAAGATGCAGCGGGCCATGAGGGACCGGGAAGAGCTGACCAGCCGCTTATTCGGGCAGCCGGTCCGGCTCCGGATCGGACTCCACAGCGGCCTGGTCGTCTGGGGGAGCGTCGGGCCTCCCGGACAGGCGCGGCCCACCGTCATGGGCGACGCCGTCAACCTGGCGTCGCGGCTCCAGCGCGCGGCGCCCGAAGGTGGGGTGCTCGTCACGGAGGTCGTCTGGCGCCAGGTCCGCGGCCAGTACCTCTCCAAGACCTGGGAGCCACTCGTTGTGAAGGGTAAGGCCGAGCCGATCGCCGTGCACGAGATCCTGGGCGAGCGCGACCGTGCCGAGCCCGTCGCCCGTCCACCGTTTGTGGACCGCCGTGACGAGTTGCAGCAACTGGAGGATCTCAACGCGCGCGCGTCGCGCGGCCGTGCCCAGGTAGCCATCGTGGTTGGCGATCCCGGGGTCGGCAAGACGCGGCTAATCGAGGAGTTCACGCGGCGGCTGCCCCCTGAGGTGGTGCTGCTGCAGACGGCCTGCCCACCCTATGGCGGTAATAGTCTGGGTCCGCTCGCAGACCTCTTCCGCCAGCTCACCGGCCTCGCCGGGACCGTGACGCTCAAGGAGGTGGAGGCCCGGATTCCGCTGGGCGAGCGGACCGCGCAGGCGGCGAGTGTGGTCAGCCGTCTCTTCGGCCTCGCCGAGGTTCCGCCGGGAGACGACGTGAGCCACGAGACGGCGCTGCTGGTCGCGGCCGAGGTCATCCGCCGGTTGCTCACCCGGCCCACCGTCGTGTGGATCGAGGATCTTCAGTGGGTCGATGCCGGAACGCGCGAGCTGCTGCCGTTTATGATGGAGCGCCTGCTCGAGGTGCCGCTGCTGCTCGTCGGGAGCCTGCGCCCGGATGCCGAGCCGGTCGCATGGGGCAAGCGCAGTTCGTCGACGACGATCCAGCTTGAGCCGCTGACCGATGACGCTGCGCGCCAGTTCCTCGCCGGTCTCACAGGCGAACATCTGCCCGAGCCGATCGAGCGGGTGCTGGTTGAGAAGGCCAGCGGGAATCCCTTCTACCTCAACGAGATCGTCGCGATGCTGCGCACGTCCGGCCTGCTCGTTCAGGACGATCATGGGCGCTGGCGCGCCACGGGCTCGATTGAGCACGCGCTTCCCGACACGGTGCAGGCGGCCGTGCTGGCGCGCCTCGACCGGCTGCCGGCCGACCTGCGGGCCATCGTGCAACGAGCCGCCGTCGTGGGCGCATCGTTTCCCCGATCGCTGCTCGGGGCGCTGTCGTCGGGCGTAGACATATCCGAGGGGCTGCGCGCGGCAGAAGATGCCGGCATCGTCCGCCTGCGCGATCCGTTGGCAGCGGATCCCGAGTATGCGTTCGTTCATCCCCTCGTCCGTGAAGTGGCATACGGGACCCTACTGGCGAAGCAGCAGGTAACATTGCACCGAGACATCGCCGATGCGATGGAGCATCTGTATCCCGAACAGATTGAAGAACTCGCCAAGACCGTCGGGACGCATCACGCGAGAGGTGGACACGCGGCCGCCGCGGTCCCCTATCTCGTCCGGGCTGGGGAACAGGCGAACCGGCGCTTTGCGACACGTGAGGCGATCGAGTTGCTCGAGTGGGCGCGCCGCCTGGCTGTCGAGACAGGGCAGACCGACCTCTGTATCGTTGCGTGCGAGCGTCTTGGCGACCTGTACCTTCGCGTGCAGGACCGCGGACCGAAGGCCTGGTTCGACGTGTGGGAGTTCGTACGCGCGCACGTGGATCCCAAGGAGGATCCGGTCCGCGCGGCGCGCGCCACGATCAGGGCTGCGTACGCCCGCGCCCATGACAACCAGGTCGCCAGCGCGCTCGAATATCTCAAAGAAGCCGAAGCGCTGCTCCCGGCCGACCATCCCCTCTGGAGCGACTACCACCGGGTCCGGTCCTTTGCCTACGTCATTCAGTCGGAGTACCGCACGGCGCTGGAGGCCGCGCGGCAGGCCGTGGACATCGCTACCCGGGTCGGTACACTGCAGGATCGGTCGCGCGCCTACTTCGCGCTGGCGCATCCGGCCATCCTGCCGCTGCTCGGCGACGAAGGGCGGAGGATCATGCGGCAGGCCGCGGCGGAAGCGGCCGAGGCCGGGGATGAGCGGCTGCTCATCGAGGCCCGGCACTTCCTCCTCAGCGACGTGTGGACGCGAAGCGTCGTCGATCACGATGTCCTCCGCACGGCCGAAGAGGCGGTGCGCAAGACGGAGGAGTACGGCTGGACGCGCGACGAAGCGGCGCTCAGCATGATACTGGGGTGGGCGCAGTTCCTGACCGGCGCGTGGGCCGAAGCCGGTCGCCATCTTGGGCGTGCCCATGAACTCATCGATGCCCACGGCGGTCGCCTGCAAGGGACATACCACATCCTGCTGCCCCACTTCAGGGCCAATCTGGCGATGGGGCTGGGACAGACCGACGATGCCCGCCAGATTCTCGAGCAGGCGCTGGTCCATCCCGCGTACCACCAGCCGATCTGGCTCAACCATGACATGGCGCAGTGCCAGTTGATGCTGGGAGATCTCCCCGCGGCCCGGGCCGCGATGGAGCAGTCGCTGTACGCGGTGGACCGATTGCGGTGCATCATTTGTGGGTGTCAGGCTCATGGCGTCGGGGCAGAGTTCTATGCCGCGATCGGCGAGGTAGACAAGGCCGAACCCCTGGCGCGCCAGGCCGAGGACACAGCGCGCGAGATCGGACATGTGGCGACGCAGATCCGCGTGCTGCGGGCCCGGGCGTTGATGGCATTGGCGACAGGGAGGCCGGACGACGCCCTCGATCCCGCGCAGCAGGCCGTGGCGCTGGGGCGGAGCATGTCCTTGCTTCAGCCGCTCGAGATCGGCCAGTCCCTGCTTGTGCTCGGATCGGCGCATCAGGCGGCCGGCCGCGTGAGCGAAGCGGCCGCGTCGTGGCGAGAGGCACACGGGCTGTTTGAGCGCCTGGGGGCCGCCTGGCACCGCCAGGATGCGCGGAGAGCGCTGCAGCAGGTCGGCACCGGGTAGCGCCGGGATGGAGGAAGCCCGGTAGCGGGGAGGAATCCTCCGCAGGCGGCGGAAACGGGCAGGGAGGGCATGAGAGTGAGCAATGACCGGGACGACATCGTTGACATCATGGCGGGGCTTGCGCTCTTCGCCGACCTTTCGAGGCCCCAGTTGCAGGCCGTCGCGCACACCTTCGAGGAGGAGTGGTTCACCGAGGGGCAGCGTATCCTGCGCCAGGGGTTTGCCAGTTCGGACTTCTACGTGATCCTCGACGGTGAGGCCGCGGTGCGCATCGATGGGGAGACACGGGCGACGCTGGGCCGGGGGGACTTTTTCGGAGAGGTGTCGGTGCTGTTGGGCGAGCCGCCCACGGCCGACGTCGTGGCGCTGCGGCCGCTGCGGTGCGTGGCGCTGGCGGGGTCGGAGATCGAGTCGTTTCTCACCACCTACCCGCGCGTGACGTACCGCATGCTGCAGGCGCAGGCGCGACGGCTGCGCAACGCCAACAGGTGGCGGAGTTGAGCGACCGCCCATTTCCCCCCGGCCGCTATCCGGCCGTGGTCATCGGCAGCGGTCCCGGCGGGTTGCAGCTCAGCTACCACCTCCAGCGTCTCGGCGTCGACCACGCGACCCTGTCCGCGGATGAGGGACCAGGCGGCATGTTCCGCCAGTACCCGCTGTTTCAGCGCCTCAACACCTGGTCGAAGCCGTACGCGCCGGCCGAACGCGGGAGCCGGCCGTACGAGTGGTACGACTGGAACAGCCTCATCGCCGACGATCCGGCGCACCGATCGTGCGTCCCCGAATTCATGGACGGCACCTCATACTTCCCGGCGCGGGCCGAGATGGCCGCCGGTTTGGCAGCCTTCGCCGAGCGGGCGGCCGTGCGGGTCCGCTACGGGTGCCGGTGGACCGCCACGCGGCGCGAGGACGACGGCTTCGTGCTGACCACCTCGGATGGGACCTACCACTGTCGCTATGCCGTGTTCGCGGTGGGCATGGCCGAGGCGTGGAAGCCGCCCATCCCGGGGCTCGAGGCCGTCCCGCACTATGTCGAGGTCCAGCCGGCCCGGACCTATGCCGGGCGGCGGGTATTCATCGTGGGCAAGCGCAACTCGGGCTTCGAGATCGCCGATGCCCTGCTGCCCTGGGCCCGGCAGATCATCCTGGCCTCGCCGAGGCCCGCGATGCTCTCGGTGACGAGCGCCGGCGGCGGCGTCCGGGCGAAGTACCTGGTGCCGTACGAGGATCACGTGATCGGCGGCGGCGTCTTCGTGCTCGAGGCGGCCATCGAGCGCATCGAGCGGCGGGGCGACGTCTGGTGTACGGTGACGTCGGCCACCCACGGGGGCGGCCGGGTCCTGGAGGCGGACGATATCATCGCCGCGACGGGTTTCACCACACCGCTGGGCGACCTGCGCGCGCTGGGCGTCGCGACCTTCTATCAGGATCGGCTGCCGCGGGTGAGCCCGTTCTGGGAGAGCACCTCGGTGCCCGGCGTCTTCTTCGCGGGAACCATCACGCAGGCCGCCCTTGGCATCCGCAAGCACCACGGGTCGGGCAACTCGGCGGGCGTCGCGGGCTTCCGGCACAACGCCCGCGTGCTCGCCGAGCACTTGGCCGGGCTCCTGGGTATCCCCGTGCCGCGGCCGCCCCTCCAGGCCGGCGAGGTGGTGGGGTACCTGCTCTCAGAGGCGACGCGCGCGCCCGAGCTGCTCAACCAGAAGGGATATCTGGCGAGGATCGTGAGCTTCGATCGCTCGCGTGGGATCATGGACGAGGGCATCCTGCCGCTGGCGGCGTTTGTGGACGCGCCGGGGCCGGACGCGGCCGCGGCGGTGGTCGTCACGGATCCCGAAGGCCGGCATCATCCGGCCGTGTACCTGCGGCGCGACAACCAGGTCACCGAGCACATGCTGCCGCCCGATCCCATCCTGAACTTCGAGGGGGTCGAGCACCGCGCGCAGCTCGAGTCGATTCTGCAGGGGCTTCTCTAGAGGACCTAGCCTAAGCGGCCGCAAGCGGGGTCGGCCGCCTCACCCTTGAGCGCGAACGTAGGCGGCTAACGGCACAGCCACCTCGGGAAAGTCTTTCAGAATCTGCTTGTCCATGGTGACCAGGGACACCCCCAGCTCCTGGGCGAGTGCCACAAATTCGCAATCATAGGCCGAGCAATTGCTCGTTGCCACCAATCGCAGTACGTGATGCGAGTCCACTTCGTACTCGCGACCATCCATCAAGGCCAGCGCTGCTGTCATGACTTGCTGGATCTGTCCCAACGACAGCCAGCGCTTGCGCAGATAGAGGGCGAGCACATTGCAGAACTCACTCCGCCAGAGCAACGGGGCCGCCCAGTCGGCATCTTGGCGCAGCGCGCGTTCGACATGTTGAGCGTACTCACTCTTCAGATACAGGTAGCCGATGAGGTGGGTGTCGACGATGATCATGGGCGGCCGGCACGCTTGGCTGCCCTGAACTCTCGGTCGGCAATAGGATGGCGCCGGGTCGCTCGCCGCAACTGACGGGCGTGCCCCAGCAGCGCCGCGAGATCCACCTGCCGGCTACGCACGCCCCGTTCGAGGCGCGCAATGATCTCGCTGTTGAGGCTGCGGCGATTGGCGGTGGCAGATTGCCTGAGGAGCTCATACAAGTCGGGCGGGATGTTCTTGACCGTAATGGATGGCATGACGACACTCCTTGCGGTTGCAGTTTGGAACCATTGTGGTGGTCCCGGGTCTTCCTGTCAAGGACCGGCTGTCCCGGCCCAACCTTGGACATCTGGGGTGGACGCTCGGACGAGCGGTGCCCCGGACCTGGTGACACAGAGAGTCGGGCAGGGATCTCAGTGCCGCGGGTGGTCGGTGACCGCCCGCAGACGGCGCGCCATGAGGCGCAGGACGCTCAGCGCGATCTTGGGGTTCTTCTCGATCAGCTTCGTGAAGTCCCAGGACGCCAGCCCCAGGCAGGTCGTGGGCTCCTCGGCCATCACGTGCGCCAGCCGCGGCGACTGGTCGATCACCGAGAGCTCGCCGAAGAACTCCCCCGGGCCCAGGAAGGCCAGGACTTCGCCGCCGCGGACGACCTTCGCCCGGCCGCTCGTGATGACGTAGAACCCGGTGCCCACCTGCCCCTGGCGGACGATGTACCTGCCTGCCGGCGCCTCGATCTCCACCGTCGCGTCGGCGATCTGCCCGAGCGCCCGGCCGGAGACCTCCGAGAACAGATCCACCTGCCGCAGCAGGTCCATCCTTTGCTTCCTGGTCATCGGCATGAGAGGTCTCCCTTGGTCACTGCGTCAAGTCCCCGGGCTGAAACGACCTGAGCACCTCGTCGCAGATCCTCTGCCGCTCCCGGAAGGTCGCCAGCGGACTGGCACACACGACGTAGTGCAGGCGACTCGGTCCGGTCACCAGCAGGCCGAGCGACGCCCATTCGATTCCTCGCGTGGAGCCGGTCAGTTCGAACCGATACCAGACCACGTCCTCGGTGCTATCCGGCGTCCGCACGAATCCTGAGACGCCGTGCATCGGCAGCAGCGTCAGCGCCAGCCGGCGCACGATGGCTTCGGGCAAGGGGCCCGGCTCGTCGAGGGTCATGACCACGAGGAACTCGGTCGCGTAACCCTCGGGATCCTCTCCTGCCGGCAGCGCAGCAGGGAGGAACCACACCCGGCGGCCGCTGTCGGTCTCGACCCGCTCCCATGCCGGTGGCCGCGCCACCGTGAACCCGTGCGCTTCGCTCGTGTAGGAGGACAGCGGCTGTGGCCGGTCGCGCGAGCACCCGGAGACGCCGGACAGCAGGGTGAGGGCCAGCACAGCCGCGAGCGCACGCCCCATCATGATACCCCTGTACGCCACAACGTCCCCGGTCGCCTGCCGCTTGCCCCTCGGAGGGCCGCCGGGGCATGATGACACCAGGAGGGAGTCGTGGTCGTCGGAGCCGAGCGGTTCGTTCGTCCGGGTGCGGGATTCGTGCCGGCCTACCGCCGGTTGGGCCTCGCCGAGCTACGCGCGCGCGCCGCGGACGCGCTCGAGATGCTGCGCGACTGCTGCGTCTGCCCGCGGGACTGCCATGTCAACCGCCTCGACGACCGCTGGGCGGTCTGCAAGACCGGCCGGCGGGCCATCGTCAGCTCGTGCTTCCCGCACTTCGGCGAAGAGGACTGCCTGCGCGGCTGGAGGGGCAGCGGGACCATCTTCTTCTCCATGTGCAACCTGAAGTGCGTCTTCTGCCAGAATTACGAGATCAGCCAGCTCGGGCAGGGCAGCGAGGTGACGCCCCGGGAGCTGGCGACGATGATGCTCGGCCTGCAGGAGGCCGGCTGCCACAACATCAACCTGGTGACGCCCGAGCACGTCGTCCCGCAGGTGCTCGAGGCGCTGCCGCTGGCGGTCGAGGCCGGCCTGAGCCTGCCGATCGTGTATAACACAAGCGCCTTCGACTCGATGCACAGCCTGCGGCTGCTCGATGGGATTGTCGACATCTACATGCCGGACTTCAAGGTCTGGGACCGCGAGACCGCACGGCGCCTGCTGCTGGCGCCGTCATATCCTGAAGCGGCGCGGACGGCCATCGCCGAAATGCACCGCCAGGTCGGCGACCTGGTGTTCGATGAGCGCGGGCTGGCGCTGCGCGGTGTGCTCGTGCGCCACCTGGTGATGCCCAGAGGGACGGCCGGCACGCCCGGGGTCATGCGGTGGCTCGCCGGCCTCTCCCGCGACATGTACGTCAACATCATGGGGCAGTACGCGCCGGCCTGGAAGGTGGACGGTCGGCGGTTTGCCGAGATCGACCGGCGGGTGACCACCGCGGAGATGCGCGAGGCGTATGCGGCGGCCCGCGAGGCCGGACTGTGGCGGTTCGACGAGCGCACGGTCCGGGCACCGGCCGCGAGGTGGATCATCTGATGGTGGAGGTCCGGATCGACGACGAGGTCGCCGGGTCTCTGACGGTCGGGGTTGTCGAGGCCGCGGGCGTGACGGTCGTCGAGCACGATCCGGCGCTGTGGGCCGAGGTCCAGGCTGTGAGCGCGCACCTCCGGGAGGTCTACCAGGACAGAGAGCCCGCGCGGATCGATGGCCTCAGGCCGGCGCGCGAGCTGTACCACCGGATTGGGGTGGATCCCACCAAGCTCCGGCCGTCGTCTGAGGCGCTGCTCCGGCGCGTGCTGCGCGGCGCCGGACTGCCGAAGATCAACTCGCTCGTGGACATCAGCAACCTGTGCTCGCTCGAGTTCCTGCTCCCGATCGGTCTCCACGACCTCGACAGGGTGGAAGGCGATATCACGCTGCGCCGCGGCCGCGCCGGCGAAGGCTATGAGGCGATCGGCAAGGGATGGTACAGCGTCGAGGGCCGGTTGACCGCGGCCGACGCGCAAGGGACATGCGGCAGTCCGACCAGCGACTCGCAGCGGACGATGATCACCCCGGCCACCACGCGATGCCTGATGATCATCTACGCGCCTTCCACGTACGACGCGGCGCGGCTCCAGGCGCACACAGAGGTCGCTGCGGCCCGCCTCGAGCGGTTTGCGGGCGGCGCCGTGGTGCGGGCGGGCGTGCTGTAGGATGCCCGTCGCCCGCGCCATGCGACTGGACGATCCGGCGCCGGTCGAATCCGCACCGCTGCACCTGGTTGACGTCGAGCTCCCGGTGCCCGGGCCCGGCGAGGTGCGCGTGCGCGTGCACGCCTGCGGCGTCTGCCACACCGACCTGCACGTGGTCGAAGGGGACCTCCCACCGCACCGCCATCCGGTCGTGCCCGGGCACCAGATCGTCGGCGTGGTCGACGAGCTCGGCCCTGGTGCTGATCCTGCTCTGGCTGGCGCGCGCGTGGGCGTGACCTGGCTGGCCTGGGCCTGCGGGGCGTGCCCGGCATGCCGGCGCGGCGAGGAGAACCTCTGCCCTCGCGCCCGCTTCACCGGCTACGATGTCGATGGCGGGTTCGCCGGCTGGACAGTCGCCGATGGCGGCTTCGTCGTGCCGCTTCCCGATGTCTTCGACGACGTTCGAGCAGCGCCGCTGCTGTGCGCGGGCGTGATTGGGTTCCGCGCGCTGCAGGTGGCCGGTGTGCGACCGGGCGAGCGCCTCGGCCTCTACGGATTCGGCGCCTCCGCCCACCTGGCGATCCAGGTCGCGCGGCACTGGGGATGCGAGGTCGGTGTCGTGACCCGCGGCGCCGACCACCGCGATCTGGCCGCTTCGCTCGGCGCCGCCTGGGTGGGCGCGCCCGGGACGGCGCCCGAGCCGTTGTTCGACCGCGCGATTGTATTTGCCCCCGCAGGCGAGGTCGTGGTCGAGGCGCTGCGCGGGATCAGGCCCGGCGGCGTCGTCGCGATCAACGCGGTGACGCTCGACGGCCTTCCAGCCATGCCGTACGAGACCCTCTACGGGGAGCGGGCGCTGCGGAGCGTGAGCAACCTGACGCGGGACGACGCGCGCGGGTTCCTCCGCGTGGCGGCGGAGATCCCCGCGCGCGTCGAGGTCGAGGTCTTCCCGCTCGAGGCCGCCAACGAGGCGCTGCTGCGGCTAAAGCAACGACGCCTTAGAGCCGCCGCGGTGCTGGTTCTGGGGCCGCGATAATACCCAGCCTGGCCGACTTGCCGGCCGGGCTACTTCCACTTGATGGTGCAGCCCTTCGGCGGCGTCTCGGCCGTGGCCGGATCGCGGCCCGTCAGCAGCGCCTCGAGGGCATCCCTCAGGTAGGGCGCCTGCACCGCGCCCGGGTTCTCGAAGTTGTCGTCGGGGGCGCCGTGGTATCGCAAGTCCCGCTCGCGGTCAAACAAGAAGATCTCAGGCGTCCGCGTCGCCCCGTACGCGCGCGCGACCTCTTGCGACTCGTCGAACAGGTATGGAAACGGATAGGCCTTCTTCTGCGCCAGGACCTTCATGGCGTCGAACGAGTCGTCCGGATACTGGACAGGGTCGTTGCTGCTGATGAGCACGAACTGCACGCCGCGGTCGGCGTACTCGCGCTGGACCGCGATCATCCGGTCTTCCCACGCCTTCACGTACGGGCAGTGGTTACACCAGAAGACCACGCCGAGGACCGGCTTGTCTGCGTACATGTCGGCGGAGATGGTGCGCCCGTCGGTCGCGGGGAGGGCGAACGGGATCAATCGCTCACGCAGTGCCAGTGTCATGCCGTACCTCCTTGGGGGTCTGGCGCGCCGCGCGCAGGGCGCGCCGGATCATCTCAATCGTCGGGAGCGGCGAGAGCCGGCCCGACTCCGTGCGGTACATGCGGCATGTCAGGGCGGCGAGGGCCTGCGCGCCTTCGGGCTGCAGGTCCACGCCGTCGAACCGAATCGTCGGCGATCCCGGGAACCGGTGGCGCTGTGCGTCATCGATCGTGTCCACCCGGGCGATGTGGATCTCGTCCGTGACGCCTTCGTCGGCGAGGACCTGACGCAGCCGCGCCAGCGCCTCCGGATGCGAAGGACAATCTTCCCAGTAGAGAAAATCAATACGCATGGCTCGAGAGGCTGGGCCTTCAATTCATCATAACCGGTTCGACCGAAGCACGTGTTCCCCTGTGCTTCACGACGAGCAACGGCGGCGGCGCCGATCGGTTGCCGCGCGTCAGCCGCTAGATGGAGGCCGACGATCGCCACGGTACGGCAGATGTTCCTGTGGGTTGAGGTCACCACGGCGTATCGTCCGCGGACGGACGTCGAGCGGTGGCAGATCCAGGACCGCCTCAGAGTCCGGCTTCGCCGGCTTGGATGCGACGCGCGACCGCGGTTCTACGAGAGTCCCTCCGGGCAGCTCGCCTTCAGGCTTCGGGTCGGCTGGCGGCCATCCCCCGCGGTGCTGAGGGGTCTGGAGCAGATCGATGAGGTCGGCCAGGTCCCGGGCGACTAGCGCGGGGGGCAGTTCAGGCAGTGGTTCGAGACCTGCAGGGTCATCCGGCCGTCTACCCGACCCAGCCCCGCGACCTCCGATGAACTATCGCTCGTGACCTCGCGCCAGAACGGCCGCCCCCCGATCGTCACGAACATGATCCGGTTGCCGACCTGTCCCCAGTCGTAGTAGAGGATGAGCTGGTGAAGCAGGCCGGTATCGTCGACCAGTGCCGTCAGCATGTAGGGTCCTGGTCCGGGACGGACGATCGAGCCGCGCTGACTGGGTGACCACAGCCACCGCGCGATGGCGCGCCGGGCGGTGATGTCCTCGAGGGTGGCCTCCTGCCCGTACCGCCGCATGGTGGCTTTGACGATGTCGGTCCGCACTCCGCCGAGCAGATACCGGTTGGCTGGCTGCTCCTCGGCGATGAAGACGTCCATAGTCGGTAGGATCTCGGCGGGCTTCTGCTCGACCTCGATCAAGTCGGTCACGGTCTTGCGGATCGAGTTCGAGAACGGTCGCAGCATGAGGGGTACGTCGAGCCGGGTGATGGTGGCCTTCCGCTGGGGGGGCGCACCTGGAGACACACGCGCCTCCAGGATGGTCCCCTCGGCATGCACGTTGAACCTGCCGGTCGGCAGCGTGATCGCGAAGTCCGCCTTGAAGTCCGCGGTCATAGTGTACGGCTGCGGGTTGGGGTCGTTGGACAGGCGCGAGAGCAGAACATCGACGGCCGGGGTCTGGGCGAGGGCGGTTGTGGGCCCATGCAAGGCCAGGACCGCCACGATGAGCACGACGACCGTGCGGAACACTCCGGCAGGAGGGGTCATGCCGCCAGCATTATAGCCTCTGCCGTACGCCGCAGGGAAGCCGACCGGCGTCCGTGCCGCAACCGGGAGGTGCCGCTGAACGTTAGTATAATGGGCGAAGGGCCGCAGGTCCGGGAGGGGGACGGGCGTGCGCTACGCTGAGGGGGATCTGCAGTTTCTGGCGAGGACGGTCGCCGGAGAGGACGGCCCCGAGGCTGAGCGGCTGCTCCGCGCCTGGCGCAGCAACCCCGCGCTCATCGACGACCATCTCGACGACGACGGGGTCGTACGCCGGCTGATGGCCGACCAGCGGCTGGCCGTTGAGCTCTCGCCGCGGTTCCTGTTCGCGGTCCTGCTGCGGCGCATCCGACGCGATCTAGGCGAGATCCCGTACACGGTGGAGCGCGTGCATGCCGACGGCCGCGTGGTCGTCTTCGACGCCGGTCTGTCGGCGGATCTGCTGCGGGCCCCGGAGATGTTCGACTACCTGGTCGAGCTGCTGGTGTCGTTCGAGCGCGTCGAGACGATGGTCGTGCGGCAGCCGGCGCCGTCGCGGACGGTACGGCGCCTCAGTACCATCAGCATCGACGACATGGTGGAGCTGGCCGGTCTGGTCGAGCCCGACGTGCGCCCCCTGGTGTTCCGCAGGATCGGCGACATCGCGCTGTTCACGACCGGGCTGTTTCCGGACGCCGTGCTCCGCGGCCGGCGCCATCCCCTGGGCACGATCACCGCCGCCGAACCCCTGCGCCGGCGGCTCAACCTGCAGGACTACGAGGCCGAGGGGCGCCGGTTCTACCGGCTCGCCGCCGATCGGCTCGCGGCCACCCACCCTCCGCTGGCCCGCATCCTGATGCGGCTGTCGGATGAGTTCACCGCGGCCCGGAAGCCCCTGACCGTGCTCGCGGAGCGCTACGTCGCGTGGGCGCGGCCTCACTGGACCCAGTTGCCGTCGTAGGCGCGCGGTTGCCATAGCGGTTCCAGTGCACCAGCGCGGGAAGCGGCTTCCGGCCCCGCCCGGCCACGACGCGCAACGCCAGGCGCTCGATGCGGCCGCGGCCCGCAGGATGCGGATAGCCCAGCGCGATCGCGATCGCCACGACCGGGCCCGCCGGCAGGCCGAGGATCCCGCGGGTCTCCTCCTCGTGGTGCAGGGTCACCGGGCACGACGCGACGCCCAGGCTCCAGGCGGCGAGCATCAGGTTCTGCGCGCATCGTCCGGCGTCGAACAGGTCGCGCGCCGCCTCGACCAGCACTACGATGACCGTCGCGGCGCCGCTCAGGTGGGCGGCGAACCGGCCGCAGCGGGACAGGCGCTTGAGCTGTTCGCGGTCGGTGACGACCACGAACTGCCATGGCTGTCGGTTGCGCGCGCTGCCGCTGCGGCGGCCGGCGTCCAGGATGTGCTGCAGCGCCTCATCCTCGAGCGGCCGGTCGGTGTACGTCCGCAGGTCGCGCTTTGTGACGATGCAGCGGTAGGCGTCCATAGCCGTCGAGTTCGCGCTCGGGTGCGATCCGGCCTGCCGCGTGAAAGCCCGCGGCTGGGATGGTACGATGACGGCCGGAGACGCTGATGCTCAGGACAGGCAGTGAGGTCCAGATCGCCGTCGACCGCCTGGCCTACGGCGGCCGCGGGGTCGGGCGTCTCGACGGACTGGTCGTGTTCGTGACCGGCGGTGTGCCCGGGGATGTCGTGCGGGTGCGCGTCGGCAGGGTACGCCGCACCTTTGCCGAGGCCCAGGTCGTGGAGGTGGTCATCCCGTCGCCGGCACGGGTGGCGCCGCGGTGCCCGCACTTCGGCTCCTGCGGGGGATGCGCCTGGCAGCACATCGACGGCACGGCGCAGGGCCGCGCCAAGGAGGCGATCGTGCGGGAGAGCCTGGCACGCTTGGGCGGCTTCGCCGACGCCCCCGCGCTACCGATCATCCAGGCCGATCTCTGGTACTACCGCAACAAGATGGAGTTCTCGTTTCACCCTGACGGCACACTCGGCCTCCACCAGCGCGGCGACTGGAACCGCATCGTTCCCATTGAGACGTGCTTCCTGCAGTCGCCGGCTTCGGCGGAGGTTGTCCGCGCGGTGCGCGAGGCGACGAGGCGGCACGGGATCGCTCCGTACGATCCCCGCACGCATGCCGGGACGCTGCGGTCGCTTGTGATCCGCGAAGGCCGCCGGACCGGAGACCGCCTGGTGGGGTTCATCACGTCGGACGGGGCGGTCCCGGGTATCGGCGCCCTGGCGGATGCGGTGCACGGCGCCGCGCCCGACGTGACGGGCATCGTCCGGGGCATCGTCGTCGGCGTGTCGGATGGAGCGCCGGTCGTCCGTACCGAGACGCTGCACGGGCGGGCATATCTTGAGGAAGAGATCGCCGGGCTGAGGTTTCGGATCGGCCTCGAGACGTTCTTCCAGACCAACACCGCCCAGGCCGAGCGCATGGTCGAGTACGCCGTTGCGCGGATCGGACCCGCCGCGGGAGTGCTGGCCGTGGATCTCTACTGCGGGGTTGGCACCTTTGCCCTGGCGCTTGCCCGGAGCGGGGCACGCGTCGTCGGCATCGAGCTGGCGCCCGCCGCGATCGAGGCGGCGCGGGTCAACGCCGCGCTCAACGGTATCGACGGCGCGACGTTCGTGGCCGGCGACGCGCGTGTCGTCCTGCCCACGGTGGTGGCCGAGCACGGCGCGCCCAACGTCGTCCTCCTCGATCCGCCCCGGTCAGGCGCCGGCGGCAAGGTCATGCGCAAGATCGGCCGCACCGGCGCACGGCGCGTGGTCTACGTGTCCTGCAACCCCACCACGCTCGCGCCGGATCTCAAGGAGTTGCTCCCATTCGGCTACAACCTGGTCGACGTCCAACCGTTCGACCTGTTTCCGCAGTCCTATCACGTCGAGGCGATTGCCGTCCTCGATCGAGTCCAGGAGGCATCACCGTGACCGTGCTGGAAGCCATCAAGGCCCGCCGCAGCGTCCCGAAGATGCGGCCCGACCCCGTGCCGCGCGAGGTGATCGAGCAGATGCTCGAGGCCGCGGTCTGGGCGCCGAATCACCGCATGACCGAACCGTGGCGGTTCTACGTGCTCGACGGCGAGGCCAAGCGGCGCTTCGCTGAGATCCGCCGGCGATGGCGGGCCGCGGCCTTTCCCGATCCCCAGGCGCCCGAGGCGCAGAAGGCGCTCGACCGCGTCTATCAGGACACGGTCGCGACCCCGCTGCTCGTCGTTGTCACGGTGCACGAGGCCGAGGATCCGGTCCGGCGCGAGGAGGATCTGGTCGCGACCTTCATGGCGGTGCAGAACTTCATGCTGGCCGGCGTGGAGTCGGGCGTGGGCACCTACATGCGGACCGGCGAGATCCTGCGGGATGTGGAGCTCCGCGCGCTGCTCGGGCTCGAGGACGACCGGCGCATCGTGGCCGTGGTCTACGTGGGGTACCCGGCCGACGTCCCGCAGAAGCGGCGGACGCCCGTGGCCGAGCGGACCGTCTGGCTCTGACTGGGGCACCGGGCCCAGCCGCTAGCGCCCCGGCGGCTCCACAACCCAACGTCGGTAGAACTCGTCGTCGTCGATCTGGACCTTCAACCACCGGTCGAGGTCCACGATCGACATGGCGATGGCGCCGAGGCTGGCGGTGGCTCGATAGGGCCGCACGACGATTCGGTCGGCGGCGAGCCGCGGGTTGGCGGCCGGCGCGGCGATGCGCGCGACCTCCGGATGCAGAGCCGCGGGCGTCCCGTCGGTTGCGGTCTCGTAGATGACTTCGACGCGTCTCGCCCCTCCTGTGGACCGCTCGTCGACGATCGTGATCAGCCGGACCCTCACCCCGCGATCCTCCAAGGCCGCGCGGTAGTCGCCAGCCAGTTGGCGGTCGAGGCCGGGGGCCGGCGTGGGGAGGTCGACGGGGATCAGGGGGTCGGGAGATACCGGGGCTGCGGGCGGTGCCGCGGCGGGCGGTGGGGATGGCCGCGGCGATGGCATGAGTCCCCCGCGGTCGCGCGCAAC
>JBBIOB010000023.1:0-42308 GCA_037443565.1 Armatimonadota bacterium
CCGGCGCTGACGACGTCGATCCCGAGGCCTTCCTCGTACGCCACCTGGCACGTGGCGATCGTACAGAGGGCCTTCGACGCGTAGATCACACGCCACGGCCCGGGCGCCCACCGGCGCATCGCATCTGTGTAGGCACGGCAGTTGGCGCGCATCCGCGCCTCGTCGATGACGTGCAGCGGTGTGCCAAATCGGGCCGCCAGATCCGAAGCAGGAACGCCGCCGATCAGGAGACTGCCGTGACGATCAACCTCGAAGCCGAAGCGCTGCGGAATTGTCATGAAGTCACGGCCAATCTAACATGGGCTCCGAAGGGTGTCAACGCGGGCTGCGCTACGTCCACGTCCGGTGGTCGACGATCTTCGGCGCATCGTCTGGCAGTGTGCCCGCCTGCACGACCTCGACGTCCGCGCGCAGGCGGAGCCCCTCGGCCAGTCCCTGCCGAAATCGATCGCGGAGATCGGCGCCCGCATCCCCATCGGGACGGAGCTCGGCGCGCACCAGCATCTCATCGGTGTGACCCGAGCGTGTCACGACGACCTGGTAGCGGGCCACCTCGGGAAACCGCGCCGCCACCCGGTCCACCTCGGCCGGATGCACGAACATCCCCCTCACCTTCACCGCATCGCCGATACGTCCCACGATGCGCGCCAGACGCGGTCCGGTCCGTCCACATGAGCAGGATCCGCCGGCCATGATTGCGAGGTCGCCCGTACCGAAGCGGACCAGCGGGTAGACGGGATTGAGGGCCGTCACCACTACCTCGCCCGGTCGTCCCTCCTCGACCGGACGCCCGGTCCCGGGATCGACGATCTCGACGATGGTCTCCACTGCCACGTGCATGCCCGTGCGGCTGCCGCACTCATACGCGATCGACCCGACATCCGCCGTGCCGTACCCCTGGCCGATGCGCAGGCCGTACCCCGCCTCCACCCGCTGCCGAAGTGACTCCGGCAGCATCTCCGCGATGACGAACGCCACCCGCAGGCTCGACCGGGCGGCCGTGCGCTCAACGGTCTCGAGGAGCGTCGCGAGGAAGCTCGGCGTGCCGATGAATCCCGCCGCGCCCAGGCGGGGGAGCAGCTGCGCCAGGGTGTCGGTGTTGCCCGGCCCGGCGGGCACCACCGGACACCGCAACGCCTGCAGCGCGCCGTCGAACATGTGGCCCGCGGGTGTCAGGTGGTACGAGAGCGTGTTGAGCACGACATCGCCCGGTCGGAACCCCGCCGCGAACAGCGCCGGGGCAAACCGCCAGTAGTCGTCACCGCGGCCCTCGGGGTCGAGGATAGGCCCGGGCGAGCGGTACAGCCGTGCCACCTCGTGGATGGGGACGCCGAGCCAGCCGGCGAACGGCGGCGCCAGACGCTGGGCTTCAGGCAGCAGGTCCTTTGAGAGCACCGGCAGGCCTGACAGGTCGGCCAGCGTCACCTGCTCAGGGGCCAACCCCGCACTGGCGAGCAGGTCACGCAGGGCGGCCGCGTGCGGAACGGCGCTGGAGCACACCGCGCGCAGCCGCTGCTCCTGCCAGCTCAAACGCTCGCCGTCGCTCCACCGCTCGGCTGGATGCCAGACGTCCTCCACGGCGGCCTCCTCCGGCCTCGGGTTCCGCCGGACCCTGCGGGTCGGCCCATCGACCCTGAAGGTTTCGGGTCGCGCAAGGCCGTATTCCTCCCCCCAATGGATCCCGACAGCAGCCTGACAGGCCCTGTGCTTCTCATCGACGGGATGTCGCTCAGGTTCACCGGTGTGACCGCTGTCGATACCCTCTCCCTCTCTGTGCGCCCCGGAGAGCTGCTCGGCATCATCGGGCCGAACGGCGCCGGCAAGACCAGCGTGCTGAACTGCATCAGCGGGTTCTACCGCCCCCACCGCGGCCGTATCACCTTCGGCGGCCGTGATATCACCGAGACCGCGCCGCACGAACGCGCTCGACTGGGCATCGCTCGGACGTTCCAGAATATCGCGCTCT
Organism: Armatimonadota bacterium; assembly: GCA_037443565.1. Classification (GTDB taxonomy): domain Bacteria; phylum Sysuimicrobiota; class Sysuimicrobiia; order Sysuimicrobiales; family Humicultoraceae; genus Fervidifonticultor_A. The sequence continues at coordinate 1,967 of JBBIOB010000023.1, forward strand.
ATCCCGGGATGACCGTGCTGGCCAACGTCATGTCGGGCCGGCTGCTGCACATGCGGTCGAACTACGTCGCGTGCGGGTTCTACTGGGGACCGGCGGAGCGCGAGATGGTCGCACACCGCCGGCGGGTCGAAGAGATCATCGACTTCCTCGAACTCGAAAGCCACCGCGAGCGCCGCGTGGCCGAGCTCGCCTACGGCGTGCAGAAGAAGGTGGAGCTGGGCCGCGCCCTGGCGATGGAGCCCCGTCTGCTGCTGCTCGACGAGCCCATGGCCGGCATGACCGCCGACGAGAAGGCCGACATGGCCCGCTATGTCCTGGAACTGCGCGAGGTGCGCGGGCTTCCGATGATTCTGATCGAGCACGACATGGGCGTGGTCATGGACCTCTGCGAGCGGATCGTCGCAATGGATTACGGGAAGAAGATCGCCGAGGGTCCGCCCGCGCAGATCCAGCGCGACCCCAAGGTCATTCAGGCGTACCTGGGCGAGGCCACGGTAGCATGAGCGTCCGGGCGATCCTGGAGCGGCCGCCGGCCCCCAGGCCGGCTCTCCCCCCAACCGACGCCCTGGATACGCTCCCCAAGCGGCTGCTCGTCAATGCCGGGCGCTTCGGCGACCGGATCGCCTTCCGGGAGAAGGAGTTCGGCATCTGGCACCAGATCACATGGCGGCAGTACCTGGAGCACGCCCGCAACTGCGGGCTGGGCCTCCACGCGCTCGGCGTCCGGCGCGGCGATATCGTCGCCATCATCGGCGACAACCGCCCGGAGCTCTACTACCTGGCCATGGGTGCTCAGGCGATCGGCGCCGTCTCCTGCGCGTTCTACCAGGACAGCCTGGCGGAGCAACTCGCGGAACTCGTCGACTTTGCCGGTGCGCGCGTCGTCTTCTGCGAGGACCAGGAGCAGACCGACAAGCTCCTCGAGATGGAGCCACGCCTCCCGCACGTGGAGCGCATCATCGTCGAGGACTGGCGGGGCATGTGGCGCTACCGGCATCCCAAGCTGCTGGCGTTCGCCGGCCTCGAGGACCTGGGGCGCCGGACGGTGTCCCAGGCTCCTGGACTCTTCGAGGAAGAAGTGGCGCGGGGACGAGCAGACGACGTGGCGATCCTCTGCCAGACGTCGGGCACGACGGCGATGCCCAAGCTGGCGATGTTGTCGCACCGCAACCTGATGAGCCAGTCCGAGAACTTCCTGGCGGTCGAGCCGCACATCTCAGACCGCGACGAGTTCGTCAGCTACCTGCCGTTCGCCTGGATCGGCGAGCAGATGATCTCGTACAGCTTGCACCAGATGGCCGGGTTCACGGTCAACATCCCCGAAGAGCCAGAGACCGCGCAGCGCGACTTCCGCGAGATCGGCCCGCACTTCACCTTCGCCCCCGCGCGCATCTACGAGGGTCTGCACTCAGGCGTGACCGTGCGCATCCTCGATGCCGGACCGATTCGGCAGGCAATCTATGCGCGGGCGATGCAGGCCGGCATCCGTGCCGTAGAGCTGGAGGCCGAAGGGAAGCCCGTCCCATGGTGGATCCGCCTGGCCCGGCGCGTGGCATACTGGACCGTCTATCGTCCCATCCTTGACAAGATCGGCATGTCGCGGATGCGGGTCGCGTGGAACGGCGGGGCCTCGCTCGGGCCGGACTACTTCAAGTTCTTCCGGGCGATGGGCCTGAACCTGAAGCAGATCTACGGCCAGACCGAAATCGCCGGCATCTCGTGCGTGCACCGCGATGGGCAGGTGCGCTTCTGGACCATGGGCGCGCCCATCGCCAACACCGAGGTGGTCCTCTCCGCTGAGGGCGAGATCCTGGAGCGGAGTCCGTCGGTGTTCCTAGGCTATCACAAGAACCCCGGGGCCACCGCCAAGGCGTTGCGCGATGGCTGGTTGTATTCCGGGGACTACGGCACGCTTGATCCGAGCGGCGACGTCATCATGTTCGACCGGATGGGCGACGTGATCGTCAAGGCCGACGGCACGCGCGTCGCGCCCCGCGTGATCGAGGATATGCTGAAGTTCACGCCCTACATCTCCGAGGCCATGGTCGTCGGCGACGGCCAGCTGGACCTTGCGGCGATCCTGAACATCGACATGCGCAACGTCGGCAAGTGGGCCGAGGATCGCGGGATCGCCTACACCTCGTACACCGACCTCTCGCAGAGGCCCGAGGTGCTGACCCTGCTCGCCGGGCTGGTGGCGGAGACCAACGCCCGGCTGCAGCCCGAGTGGCGTGTCGAGCGCTTCGTCTCGCTGTACAAGGAGTTCCATCCCGACGACGAGGAGCTGACGCGCACGCGCAAGCTGCGCCGGGGCTACATCACCGATCGGTACCAGGGCCTGATCGCCGCCATCTACAGCGGTGACACGTCCTACCAGGCGACGTTCACCGTCCGATACGAAGACGGGCGAACCGTACAGCTCCGGCCGGTCATGCAGATCGTGAGCGCGCCGGGCCGGGCCGGCGGGGCCGCGGGCGCATCAGCCGCCCGCCGGGGATGACCGGGTGACCCTGCACTTCATCCTCGAGGGGACCGCGATCGGTCTGGCCGTCGGATCGATCTATGCCCTCATCGCGCTGGGCTTCGCGCTGCTGTACAAGTCGACCAAGATCCTGAACCTGGCCCACGGCGAGATGGTCCTATTCGGCGGCTACCTGGCGATCGCGCTGGCGCGGAGCCTGCCCGTGCCGGCGGCTTGGGCCTTTGTTCTCGCGGTCCTGGGGACCCTGGCCGCCGCGGCCGCGCTCGGGTTCGTCATCGAGCGCGGGATCATGCGACCGCTGCTCGGACAGCCGCTGCTCTCGATTATCATCGTGACGCTGGCCATGGGCTACATCATCCGCGGGCTCATGGTCGGCCTGTGGGGCGGCGACACCCGGCTGTTCCCCCCGGTGGTGCCAGCAGGCGTGGTCCGGATCGACGACCTCGTCATTCCCGAGGTCGGCATCTGGAGCGCCGCGGCAGCCCTGGCGCTGCTGGGCGGATTCTGGCTGTTCTTCCGCTACTCGCTGATCGGCATCGCGATGCGGGCCGCGGCCAATGAGCAGCTCACCGCATCCACGCTGGGCGTGAGCCTGCGGCGCGTGTTCGCCTACGCCTGGTCGTTCGCCGCCATCGCCGCGTCGGTGGGCGGCATTCTGCTCGGCCTGTGGCTGGGCGTGAACTTCGCGCTGGCCTATGTGGGGCTCAAGGCGCTGGCCGCGGTCATCCTGGGCGGCCTGGACAGCATCCCCGGGGCCATCGCGGGCGGGTTCATCATCGGGCTGCTCGAGAACATCCTGGGGGCCTACATCGACACCCACGTGAGCGTTCTCGGCATCCCCCTCCAGGGCTTCAAAGAGATCACGGCGTTCGTGGTCATCCTGCTCGTGCTGCTGGTGAGACCCTACGGGCTCTTCGGCACCGAGCACATCGAGCGGCTCTGATGCCCGTGGTCGCGCGTTGACCTCAGGAGACGCATCTGAGGTACTTACGTATGAGGTGTCCTAAATGGGCGTACTCACGGTAAGTACGAAAGAGGCCGCCAGGGGTCTCAGCCGTCTCCTCAGGGCGGTCGCCGCCGGAGGTGAAGTGGTCATCACCGCACGCGGGCGTCCCGTGGCCGTCCTCGGGCCGTATGCGGGCCTTCGGCGAAGCGCGGTCTCCCGGCTCCTCGCCCGATCGGCCCGCCTGCGGGGCCTGACCTTGCGCGAGACCTACACCGAAGCCCGTAGGGATCTGGAGAAGCGCAGTGTCCCAAAGGCTCGTTCTTGACGCTTCCACCATCGTCGCCGCGCTGCTCCCCGATGAGCCGGTCCATGGGGCGGCGCTGACGTGGTTGGAGCGCTACGCGGCGGGCGATCTCGAGGTCCTGGCCCCGACGATCCTCCCGTACGAGCTGGCCAGCAGCCTTTTCGCAGCCGAGCGCCGAACGTCGCGGCTGGCCCCGGCGGACGTGGATGCGATGTTGACTGACCTGGAGTATCTGAACATCGAACTCCTACCAGTCGCTCCAACACTGGCGGTCACCGTTGCCCGGCGGTGTGGGTGCTCACCCTATGATGCCGTCTACCTTGCGCTCGCGGAACAGCAGAAGGTGGATGTCGTCACAGCGGATCGGAAGCTGCATGCGGCCGTTGCACCAAAGTGCAGGCGGCTTCAGTGGGTTGAGGACTCGCCGTGAGTGCCCGGCCGGCCGGCGACTTCAAGGTCACCTTCGTCCAGGACATGGCCCTCCTGGACACCTGGTTCAACCGCATCGGCTTCCTCGTGCTGCTCGCGACGTTGCTCGCGGCACCGTGGCTGCTCGGCAGGTACCTGTTCCTGCTCAACACCATCGGCATCTTCGCGCTCGGCGCGGTGGGGCTCTCGTTGCTCACCGGTTTCGCCGGGCAGATTTCACTCGGGCACGCGGCATTCATGGCGATTGGGGCCTACACGTCATGGTACGCGACGGCCCGTCTGGGCCTGCCCTTCCCCCTCGGTGTCGCGCTGGCCGGTTGCGCCACGTTCTCGATCGGCGCTCTGGTGGGACTCCCGTCGCTTCGGATCAAGGGCCTCTACCTGGCCATGGCCACCCTGGCGTTTCAGTTCATCACCGAATACGTGATCATCCATACCGCGGGCGGGATGGGCGGAACCGTCGTGCCCGCCGCCTCGCTCGGCGCGTATCAGATCCGCACAGAGCCGCAGTTCTACTATCTCCTGCTCCCGATCTGGCTGGCCGGGGGCGTCTTCGCGGCCAACCTCATACGCAGCCGGGTCGGCCTGGCGCTCATGGCCGTGCGCGACCGCGACTACGCGGCGCAGGTGCTCGGGGTGAACCTGCTCCAGTACAAGACGCTCGCGTTCGCGTTGGGCGCCTCGTACGCGGGCGTCGCCGGCAGCCTGTTCGCGCACTACAATCGGGTCATCGGGGCCGAGCACTTCGGGATCGGGCTGTCCATCGACTACATCGCCATCGTCGTGATCGGCGGGTTGACGAGCGTCTGGGGGCCCCACCTCGGCTCGGCGTTCGTGACGCTGTTGAACCAGGGGCTGCGGTATGCTCTCCCGGCAATCGTCGCGGTGCTGCCGACGTTCGGCCGGGCGGCCACGCCGATGAGGGAGATCGTGTTCGGGGCGTTCCTGATTGCGATCCTGATCTGGGAGCCGGGCGGGCTGGCCACCCTGCTCAGGAAGCTGAAGCGCTACCTCGACCTCTGGCCGTTCCCCCACTGAGCAGAGCGCTACGCCAGCCAGCGCTTGCGCCGCTTGTAGCTCTTCACCTCACTGAAGCGTCTCCGCCCCGTCTTGCTCATCCCCAGGTAGAACTCCTTGACGTCCGCGTCTTCCCGCAGCTTCTCGGCCGGGCCGTCCAGCACGATCTTCCCGTTCTCCATGACATAGCCGTAGCTCGCCACCTGCAGCGCCATCCTCGCATTCTGCTCCACTAGCAGGATCGTCAGCTTCTGGTCGCGGTTCAGGCGTTGCACCAGGCCGAAGATCTCGTGGGCGATCAGCGGCGCCAGCCCGAGGCTCGGCTCGTCCAGCAGCAGCACCGCCGGCCGGGCCATCAACGCGCCGCCGATCGCCAGCATCTGTTGCTCCCCGCCTGAGAGATAGCCGGCCCGCACGCGCCGGCGCTCCCGCAGGCGGGGGAAGTACGTGTACACCATCTCAAGCCCGTCCCGCACCCCGTCGACGCGGCGCATGGCAGCGCCGACCAGCAGGTTCTCCTCTGCCGTCAACTCCTCGAAGAGCCGGCGGCCCTCGCGCACCATCACGATGCCCATCCGGGCCGTCTCCTCGGGCAGGCGATTCTCGATCCGGCGCCCATCGAAGTCGATGGTGCCGCGCGTCACCTCGCCCCTCTCCAGGCGGATCAGTCCCGACAGCGCCTTCAGCGTGGTGGTCTTGCCCGCGCCGTTCGCGCCGATGAGCGCGGTGACCTCGCCTCGCGGCACAGACAGGGAGACGCCCTTGAGCACCAGGATCGTCCCCCAGAAGACGACTTCGATGTTGTTGAGGATCAGCACGCGGGCAGGACCGCCCGGTCTCCGATCAGTACCCCAACCAGTCTTTCCGGCGCTCGACCGTCACGGTATCCGCGAGGACGATCTTGCCGTTCCTGATCTGCATGATCCGCGTGGTGGTCGACGGCCGGTGGTCGTCGCGCGACAGCGTGATCGGGGGCGCGAGTCCATCCGGATCCCAGCTCTTCAGCAGCTCGAGCGCCGAGCGCACGTTCGTGCCGGCGAATCCGCCCAGCCGTCCGTAGGAGGACCACCCGTCCACGATCTGCTCGAGCCCGCGCTTGAGCAGGAAGACATTGAGCCAGCCGCGGACATAGGAGGCGATGTACGGTGTCTGCGGCGTGCCCACCTCGAACCTGGGCACGTCCCTGCCCTGGAACCGCCTGTAGGCGTCGTAGATGGTCCGCATCCCGGGCACGTTCTCGCCGACGTAGACGTGTGGCGTGCTGCCGTAGACGCCCTCGGCCGACCGGCCGACGAGCTTGATCATGTTCTCGTCGTATCCCCAGACATTGACGAACCACCGGGTCCGGAGGCCGGCCTGGCTGGCGTCGCGCACGGTGACCGAGGCCGAGTTGGTCGTGCCGCCAAACCAGGCGAAGTCGGCGCCGAAGGTGCGGATCGCCGAGATCTGCGACCGGGCCTCGAGCGCGGTCAGCGCCACGAACTGGTCGGCGCCCACGTCGAAGCCGAGCTCCTTCGCGTAGTCTTTCCCGGCCGGGATCGGCGCGCGGCCGTACGGGTGGTCGGGATAGACGAACACGAACTTGGGCCGCGCGATGCGCTCCCTCTCCGCGACGTCGCGGGCGAATTTGAGCACCGCCCGCAACTGGTCGGAATAGGATGACACCGGGTAGAAGTTGTATGGCGTCTTGGATGGATCGTTGAGGTGTGAGGAATAGGACGCCGAGATGTACGGGATCTGGTCGGCGGCGATCTGCTCCTTCAGGGCCTCGGTGTCGTTTGTCCCCCAGCCGATGATCGCCTGCACGCGGTCGACGTCGCGGTACTTGCGGTAGAGGTTGAGGCTCTCCGGGATGCGGTAGGCGTAGTCGGCCCACACCAGGTCGATCTTCACCCTGCCGCGGATCCCGTTCTGGACCTCGTTGATATACCGGACGTGATCGAGCACGCCCTTGTGGTAGTCGACGCCGACATCAGAGGTCGGACCGGTGAGGTCGAACAGCGCACCCACCTTGAGGCTCGCGGGCAACGGCGGCGGCGCCTGCGCGACCGCCGGGGCGGCCGAAACGACCAGCAGGGCGGCTAGAACAAGCGCGGTGCCTAGCGTCTGTGTTCTCACCGGCAACCCCCCTCGGACCGTGTATGGTTAAGCCGTGGGGTTCGCCGTGTCCTAACGTCCTCCCTTCCGGACGACCACGGAACGCACAATCAGATCCGCTCCCCGGTTCCCGGCGGTGTTGATCGCGAAGTCGTACCCCCAGGTATTGGCCATGCTCGCGTCGGACAACCGGATCGTGTGCGTGACCCAGCCCTCGCGCGCGTCCACCCACTGCCACGGCGTAAACCGGTACCCGCTGGTTGAATCATAGAGGATGTTGAACCCGACCTGGCCCGACGCGGTCGCACCCCACACCTCGATGACGATCTCCACAGGGATGCGCCCTTCAACGAAGTACATGAAGGTGTCGTCGATGTCGAAATAGACGTAGAAGACCCTGCGCGCGACGCTCGTCTGCACCGCCTCGCCGCCGTCGACCTCAACCGGATCGACTGCGCCGTTGGGCCGGGTACGAAACGGGAGGTTGTACAACCCGCGCTCCTCCCCCACCTGACCCAGATGGGTCCAGACCTCTATGTTCCGGCTGTAGTCGCGCTCGGGGCTGACTGGCGGCACCAACGGTCCCCAGGCGGCCGGAGCCGCCCGGGCCTCGTCCACGAGCGCTGCGGGCACGCCGGTCACCACAATCGGCGCCATGCCCAGTGGGGCGGTACGGCGCCCCTCCTTGGCGTCGATGGTGACAGTCCGTCCATCGAGTCCGACCGCGCGCGGCGCCGGCTCGCCGGGCAGGTCGAGCGTGCGCCCTTCGGCTGTCGTCCAGGCGATCAGCGCGGCCTCTGCGCCTCCACCCAGCATGACGGCGTACACATCAGGCCCGCGTGGAAGGTATCCGAGGAACGGCCGCGTCAAGACCGCACCCGCCGCCTGGCGAAGAGCCGCCCCCAGGTGCGCAGGATCGCTCACGAAGATGCGGTCCACCCCACCGGCCTGGGCGACGGCGAACATGCGCGCCCAGGCGCCCCCGACGCCCCCGCCGGTCTCATCGGCCGCCCCGCCGGGCGTCCAGTCAAGCCAGATTGCCTTGCCGGCCGGGCGCAACCGCTGGCCCAGCACCCCCAATGGTCGCAGCAGGTCTTCCGGCGCGAACCTGTGCGGCGCCAGCGCTACCGCATCGAAGGCATCCGGGGCATCCTGCGCGACGCGCAGGATGAATCCGAGGTCGATCCCGGCGGGCGTCGCCATGGCAACGCGCGCCGAGGGATCAGCGGTGCGCAGCCGGGCCCGAGCGGCCCGCAGCAGCCCGAGATACTCCGAGCCGGTCCCTCTGAAGTGCGGAAGGCCGAGCTGCGTCCAGACCTGCCAGGCCGCGACGCGCCCGCGATACCGTTCTGCCGCGGCGCCGACGAACCGTTCCCAATCGCGGACGTCGCGAGGCGGTTGTCTGGAGTAGACCTCTGGCCGCGTCAGATCGGCGCCTGACCCGATGCTGGCCCAGCGCGGGGTGTGCGCAAGGACGACGATCGGCGCGAGCCCCTGCCCCACGACACGGGCTACCGCCCGGTCGAGGTCAGCCCAGCCGGCCTGGCCGCGCTGGGGCTCGATGATGCTCCAATCGGCAAGAACCTTGACCGCGCGTACGCCGGCCGCGCGGGCAACGGCATCCGCGACAGGCGCGGACGGCTGAAACGTCAGCCCAAGCTGAGGCGCGGCCGCCGGCTGGCCGGACCCGATCCGTCCCAGCCCAGCGACGCCGACGGCCGCCCAGATCACGACCGCCAGGAGCCGGCGGATCACCCTGTGCCGCATCTCATCACCGCGGCGACCTCCGGCTCCGCCGAGTGCTCCAGCGAATCGGCAGCAGCATGCCGACCGCGACGCCGATCACGTTGGCAATCAGATCCCGCACCTCGGCCCCCCGATAGGGAAGCATCGCCTGAAACCCCTCGATGAGCATCCCGAAGCCGACCGCCAGGGCACCGGCGATCAGGCGCCGGTCGGCGCCGTCGCCTGGCAGCGCAATGCGCAGCAGCCAGACCAGAACCAGGTAGACGACCAGGTGGAGCGCGACGTCGGGCACAGACGGCGCGCTGACCGCTGGGGTCAGCGACCCCCAGGCGATGGCTGCCATCCACACCACGACCGCGAGCCACGCCGTCCCGCGTCGTCGGGTGATCACTCCTGCTGGTTCGTCGCGGCCCGCATCGAGCCCTCCGGAGGCCGCCCTGTGGGACCGCGCCGCATCGCGCTCGGCCGAAGCAGGAAGGCCTTGCCGCCGGTGGAATAGAAGCGCCTTGTTGTCACCATGCACATGCATAAGGAGGCCCTGAGGATGTGGACGCTCCCGCGTGCAGTCACGGTTGTCGCCGGCGCGGGCGAAGGCTTGACCGACCTCAACGCGTTCGACCATGCCCTGATGGATGCGGGCATCGCGAACCTCAACTTCATCCGCGTCACCAGTATTTTCCCCGCGGGAGCCAGGGTTGAACCCATGCGGCCGTTCGCCCCGGGCCTGTTGATGCCCGCCGTGTACGCGAAGATCACCGGCCACACCCCTGGCGAGCGGATCGCCGCCGCGGTCGGGGTCGGCATCGGCGTCGAGGGTTACGGGGTCATCATGGAACACTCCCACACGGGCACCTCCGACAACGCCGAGGAGATCGTCCGCCGCATGGTGGCCGAGGCCATGGCCACGCGCGGCCTCACCATCCGCGAGATCGTGGTGGCGTGCAAGGACCACGTGGTCCAGCGCACCGGGTGCGCGGTCGCCGCGGTCCTGTTCTGGCCGGACTAGCGAGGCGTCTCCCATGCCGAACCGCGAGTGGATCACCGACCCCGGCGGACCGGGCTTTGCCCACACCTACCAGGTCACGCAGATGCTCCACGACAGCCGGTCGCCCTACCAGCGCATCCGCATCATCGAGAACGTCGACTTCGGCCGCATGCTCATCCTCGACGAGGCCGTGCAGACCAGTGAGCGCGACGACTTCATCTACCACGAACTGCTGGCCCACGTGCCGCTGTGCACGCATCCCGCCCCTCGGAGCGCGCTGATCATCGGCGGCGGCGACGGCGGCCTCCTGCGTGAGGCGCTGCGCCACCCGCTCGACCAGGTCACCATGGTCGAGCTCGACCGGGAGGTCGTGGAGGTGACGCGCCGGTACATCCCGTCGATCCCCGGCGACGCCTACGACGACCCGCGCGCGCGGCTGCTGATCGAGGACGGCATCCGGTTCGCGCAGGAGACGGCAGAGCGGTTCGACGTCGCCATGGTCGACTCGACCGATCCCCATGGGCCGTCCCTGGGCCTGTTCTCCGCGGAGTTCTACGCGAACCTGGCGCGGGTGTTGGGGCCGGCTGGCGCTGTGGCGGTGCAGAGCGGATCGCCGCTCTATCAGCAGGACGTCATCGCCATGGTCCGCGAGAACATGCGCCCGCACTTCAAGCATGTTCGGCTGTACCTGGGGACCGTGCCGACATATCCCGGTGTGCTCTGGACGTTCACAATCGGCTCGCAGGCGCGTGACCCGCTGGCCCTCGACCCCGCCGAGATTGCCGACCGCCTGGCTCGGATTCCGACCCGCTACTACACGTCGGCGGCGCATGCCCGGCTGTTCGACCTTCCGCCGTTCCTGCGGGCGGATCTCGCGCTGCCGTGAAGACCGTCTCCCCTCGCCGACGGCCGCCGGCCTAGCAATGCCCTTCCTGGCGGCGCAGCCGCACGCCAAGCCGGCCGCCGTCATCGTTGGCGTGCCATATGACGCCACGGCGACGCACCGGCGCGGCGCGCGCGCCGCGCCGGCGGCCATCCGCCATGCGTCGGACAGCATCGAAACCTACAGCCCGGCGCAGCGGCGCGGTCTGGAGGATCTCGCGCTCGCAGACGCCGGGGATCTGGACCTGGCCGGGCTCGCGCCTGAGGCCATGGTCAACAGGGTCCGCGAGGCCATCGCTGCGACCGACGGCCTCCCGTGCCTGCTGGGCGGCGAGCACACCACAACCGTCGGCGCCGTCACCGCGCTGGCCGACCGGCACCCAGACCTCGCGGTAGTCGTCGTGGACGCGCACCTCGACCTGCGCGACGAGTATGAGGGCCGGCGCTGGTCGCACGCCACGACCATCCGGCGCATCGCCGACCGGATCGGCCCGGACCGGATCGTCATGCTGGGGACGCGGGCAGGCACGCGCGAGGAGTGGACCCGGGCGGAGGGACTCGGCTACTGTGGCCGGACGGGCGCGCTGCCGGTGCCGGTGTGGCGGGCGATCGGAGATCGCCCTCTGTATCTCTCCGTGGACATCGACGGCTTCGATCCTGCCGTGGCGCCAGGGACAGGAAACCCGGAACCACTCGGCCTGAGCGTCGATGACTTCGTGACCCTGACCTCGGTGCTCCGTGAGGGGCACGTGGTGGGGTGCGATGTCGTGGAGGTCAGCCCGCGGTTCGATCCGTCGGGCCGTACCTCAGTGCTGGCCGCCTGGCTGGTCCGGGAGATGGTCCTCGCCTTCGCAGACGCCCGCTCCTGAGGCCCCGCCAGGTCCGCCGCGGCCGCGGCGGACCCGGCTACCTCCAGACCTGACGGAACACCCGCAGCGCGTTGCCGCCCAGGATCCTGTGGACCTGCTCAGGGGTGTAGCCGCGCGCGAGCAGCCCCGCCGTCAGGGCCGGCAGGCGTGAGACGTCCTCGAGACCGGCCGGCGTCTCGGAGATCCCGTCAAAGTCCGCGCCGAGCGCCACGTGATCGATCCCCATAACCTTGACCATGTGGTCGATGTGATCGAGCACGCGGGCCAGCGTGGGTTCGCCGAGGAACGGCGGATACAGGTTGACGCCGACGACGCCGGCCCGTGCGGCGATGGCGCGCAGCTGATCGTCGGTCAGGTTTCGCGGGTGCCGGTGGAGGGCCGCGGCGTTCGAATGAGAAGCGATCACGGGCGTGCGCGTGGTTCTGAGGGTATCCCAGAACGAGGCCTCGGAGAGATGGGACACATCGATCACTATGCCGATCTGCTCCATGCGGCGCAGGACCGCGCGGCCGAGGTCGGTCAGGCCGCCGTGCTGCCGACCGAGCGCCCCGTCGCCCAGGGCGTTGCTCGGGTTCCAGGTCAAGCCGAGCATTCGAACCCCCAGGCGGTAGAGCTCGTCCAGGGCGTTGAGATCGCCGCCGAGCGCGTCGCCGTTCTCGATCGAGAGCACGGCGGCCACCCTGCCCTCGCGCCGCGCCCGCTCGATGTCGGCCATGGTCGTCGCGTGGGCGATCTGTCCGGCGTTGGCGGCGACAGCCTCGTGGAAGGTCCGGATGAGGGCACGGGCCCTCGCCCGGCCCTCGGGCGCCGGCATGGGCGCCACAAAGACCGCGAAGACCTGGACGCCTACCCCGCCCTCCCGCAGGCGCGGGAGGTCGACATGCCCTCTGGAAGATCGCTCATCGAGCCGGCGCGTACCCTCGTGCAGTGCGAGGATTGCGTCACAGTGCAGGTCGACGACGGTCGCAGAGCGGTGGACCTCGAGGGCAGACGGGCTGATCTGGGCAGCCCCCGCGCTCGAGAGACCTGCCGCCGCGGCGCCCACCGCCGCGACGGTCCACACGGCGGCTAGGGCGCCCGCGCGTCGCAGACACACGGGCTGGCGCCACACTTGGGACACCCGTCTCTGTACCGGGAAGCGGCACGGGTCGCATCCACGCCGCACAGAGATGCGACCGTGACCGTCCAGGCCAGCACGTCGCCGATCTCTTCCTCGAGCCGCCCGGGCTCGCCCTCGCGCAGGGCGCGCGCCAGCTCCCCGACCTCTTCCACGAGCCACCGGAATGTCTGGTCGAGGCCCCGGGCGCGATCACGGGCGCCGTACGTGGCGTCGACGCGCTCCTGGAACTCGCGCAGCGTCAAGGCCCGGGCCTTCCGAGGGTGCGGGCCACGGTGACCATCTCGCCCAGCGACAGGGGGCCAACCAGGGTCATGCGCACGCCGCCGGTCTCCCACAGCAGCAGGCGCATGGCACCGGCGACCATCGTGCGTGCGTCGCCGCCCAGCACGGGAACCTGATCCCCGCGCCCGGGCGGGCCCAGCCGTGCCGACGGAGCCACGAACAGGGCCAGCGCGCGGACGCCGTCGCTATAGTGCAGGTGCGCGGCCAGCACGGGCCCGTGGCGGATCGGCGCGCCGCCCAGCAGCGCGAAGCCTCCGGGGAGGGCGGCCGGCACGCTGACGCGGAAGCCGATGCGCTCGACGACCGCGGGCAGCGGCATCAGCCCGGCCGGGGGGAGCTCCTGACTGACTACCCGGGCTCCGGCCGGAAGCCGGGGCTGGAAGAGCGCCGCGGGCAGGTTCAACCCATAGCTGATGCGGGTGAAGTAAGCCGTGGCGACGAGCGCTTCGTCCGGGTCGCGCTCCTCGGACCGGAGCGTCACCCCGGTCATGCGGTCGATCCAGAGCCGGCGCTCACGCCGGCCGGCGTGCGGCCACAGGCTCATCACCACGGTCGACCGGCCGATCACCTCTTCCATGCCCAGGAGCCGTACCCGATAGCGCTCAGTCGCCAACCGCTCAGCCGCTTCGGCCGGGATCGCCATCGTCGGCCCGACAAACGCCATGTTGAGCCTTGGCTCATAGTGCCAGGTCCGCACGCCGTCGTCGAGCACGAGCCGCCCGGCCACACCGTCAGGCGACAGGAACTCGAGCCTGGTCAACACCGGCCGCTTGTGGGCCTCGTTGACTGTGATCGTCTCCATCAGCCGGCCGCGCAGGATCGAGAGGATCTTAGTCCCTTCGTAGTCGACGATCTGCGGGGCCAGCGCGGCGTGTCGCATGACCTCCTGCACTGTGGCGCCGCCGAGCTGTGGATGCCGGACCTCCTGCAGCCTGGCCTGGGTCGGCGCCACTGGCTGGGCGCGGACGCCCGAGGAGATCCCAGTGGCCACCCAGACGGCTAGGACAAGCAGCGCCAGGCGGCTCATCGGCCCGACCCACGCGGCTCTTCACCGATCAGCCGCAGGTTGGTGTCCGAGGAGACCAGACCGATGTACGCCCGATCCATGAACGGGTCGTCCGCCGCGGACTGCACCGCGGCCCTGATGAACACGTCGGGACTGACCTCGGCGGCGCGGAGCCTGTCGCGATGGCCGCGCAGCAACGGGGTGGCCACCAGGATGACTGCCAGCGCGACGGCCGCCAGCGCCACGGCCGGCTTTGGCCAGGCCGGCCATGTGAGCCAGCGGCGCCGACCGGCGCGGGCCAGGATGAGCTCCTCCAGGTCGTCTGGAGCCTCGGGCGTGCGCGCGAGCTGGAGGATGCGCACGGTCGCCCTGAGATCGTCAAGCTCGGCACGGCAGGACGGGCATTCCGCGAGGTGGCGTTCGACCTCAGCGACCTCCTCAGGGGGCAACTCGCCGTCGAGGTAGGCGCTTAGGCTGCGTTCGATGCGATGGGAAGTGGTCATTGCTCCCTCAGGCTGGCCCGGATAGGTGCGAGCCGATCGCGCAAGGCCCGGCGGGCGCGGTGGAGCCGCGACTTCACCGTCCCAATCGGCACCCGCATCATCTGGGCGATCTCCTCGTACGCGTACCCTTCGAGGTCTGCCAGCGCGACGACCATCCGGAGGTCTGGAGCGAGGCCCAGCAACGCCTCCTGGATGCGGCGGTCCACGGTCGCATCGAGCACCGTGCGCTCCACGTCGGCGTTGGGGTCGAGCCGCTCACGGACGAGCTCCCCCGAGGCGGTGGCCATCGGCTCGTCGAGCGAGTGCATCCGGGGCCCGCGTCGGCGGCGCAGCAGGTCGATGTACAGATTCGAGACAATGCGATAGAGCCATCCTTCGAGGCGCGCTTCGGGATCGATGCGGTGCCATGCCCGCCAGACACGTACGAACGCCTCCTGCGCCAGGTCCCGGGCGTCGGCTTCGTTCCCGGTCATCCGGTACGCGATCACGTACACATGCCGGCTGTACCGGGAAACCAGCCGTTCGAATTGGGCCCGATCGTCCTCCGTGAAGGCCGGCCGCTCAGGCTTGCGGCTGTCTGCCACCCCGCACCTGCGGCCGCCGGTTTCCTCGCCCTGTTGCTACGGTGGCCGCTCCCCTGGAGTTCCGTCGTCGAGCCGCAACATCGGCTCAAGGCGGCGGTAGAGCTTGGGCCCGATCCCCTCGACCTCCTGGAGGTCTTCGAGCCGGCGAAACAGGCCTCTGGCCGCACGGAACTCCACGATCCGGCGCGCCAGCACCGGTCCGACCCCAGGGAGACGCTCGAGCTCCGCGGCGGTCGCAGTGTTCACGTTCACCGCGAGAGGAGGCTCCCCTGCCGTCGGCCGGGGTGCGGCCGTCCGCGGGCGCCTGCCTGCCGACGGGCCCGGTGGCGCTTCCGAAACCGTGTCAGGGCGCATGACCCGTCCAGGCTCCGAGGTTTCCGCCTCTGCGAACGACGGCGGAGGCTGCTGAATGCGGGGGATCACCACGCGGTCCCCGTCGCGGAGGACTGCGGCGAGGTTGACGCGCTTGAGGTCGGCCAGCACTGTGGGCCCGTGCGCTGCGAAGATCGCATCCTGCAGGCGGCTTCCGGCCTTGAGCACGTACAGCCCCGGCCACACGACCTCACCCACCACGTGCACGCTGATCTGCGCGGCGGCAGGCCGCACCGTGACCGGCAGGGGATCGGGCGGACGCCCCGCACGCAAGACGCTGAACCCGGCCAGTACCACCGCCACGCCCAGGCCAAGCAGGGCCAGTACGTCCGGCCGCAGGGTGCGCATCGATCCCTCCCCACCAGAACATCGGCACAGGAAAGGATCCCCTGCGGGGGTGCCGCCCGAGAAGCAACTCTACAACGGCCCGGCCGCGGTCCTAGGTCCCGGCCGGTCGCTGGGCGATCTCGATGGTGTTGCCCTTAGACCAGCAGCCATGATCCGCCGGCGAACTGGAACCACAGCCCGCCCATCTGATCCTCACCCGAGGGAACCAGATGTCGCTACCCCCTCGCCACGACGTTGACCAGCCTGCCCGGGACAACGATCACGTCGGCGACGGTCCTGCCGTTGAGGTACTGGCGCACCTTTGGGTTGGCCAGCGCCACCTCGCGGGCCAGGGCGTCGGTGATACCCGCCTCGACCTCGACCCGGTCCCGCACACGGCCGTTCACCTGCAGGACCAGCGTGATCCGCTCCGCGGTGGCCTTCTGCGGGTCGTACTGCGGCCACGGCTGGTCATGCACGCTGTACGGCTGGCCCAAGTGCTCGACCCACAGCTCCTCGGCGACGTGCGGACACAGCGGTGCCAGGAGCAGCACCAGCGTGCGGACGGCCTCGTTCCACAGCGGCGCCGGCGCCGTTGCCCGGGCCCGCTGGAGCACGTTGGTGTACTCCATCAGGGCGGCGATCGCGGTGTTCCACCGAAACCCTTCCATGTCGTCGGTGACACGCCGGATCGTGTGGTGGACCCAGTACTCCAGCTCGCGCTCCGAGGCCGCGGTCTCGGGCGCGCGGGCCTTCGCGGCCTCGGTGACCAGTGCCCACACCCTGGCCAGGAACCTGGCGATGCCCTCGATCCCCCGGCTGTTCCAGGGCCCGCCTTCGGCCCACGGGCCGATGAACATCAGGTAGCCGCGCAGGGTGTCGGCGCCGTACTTCCGGACGAACTCGTCGGGGCTGACGACGTTGCCGCGCGACTTGCTCATGCGGTTGCCGTCCGGACCCAGGATGATGCCCTGGTTGAACAGCCGCGTCATCGGCTCGTCGAACCCCACCAGGCCCAGGTCGCGCATCACCTTGGTCCAGAACCGCGTGTACAGCAGGTGCATCACCGCATGCTCGACGCCGCCGGTGTACTGGTCCACGGGCAGCCAGTGGCGCCCCGCGGCCGGGTCGAAAGGCCCGTCGGTGTGCCGCGGGCTCAGGTAGCGGTACTGGTACCACGACGAGTCCACGAAGGTATCCATGGTGTCGGTCTCACGCCGCGCGGCGGCACCGCACCGGGGACACGCCACGTTGAGAAAGCCTTCGTGATAGCGCAGTGGCGACTCGCCGGTCGGCCGGAACTCGGCGTCGTGCGGCAGCAGCACCGGCAGGTCTTGATAGGGCACCGGCACGACCCCGCACGCGTCGCAGTAGATCATCGGGATCGGCGTCCCCCAGTACCGCTGGCGGCTGATCAGCCAGTCGTGGAGCCGGTAGTTGACCCGGCGCTCGCCGATGCCCCGCCGCACCATCTCGTCGGCGATCCGCTGCCAGCCCACCGGCGACGGCAGGCCATCGAACGGCCCCGAGTTGACCATGGTGCCCTCGTCCAGGTAGGCGTGCTCCAGTGGCGCCCCGTCCCAGCCCGGCGGCGCGATGACCACGGGGATCGGCAACGCGTACTTGCGCGCGAAGTCGAAGTCGCGCGCGTCGTGCGCGGGGACGCCCATGATAGCCCCGGTGCCGTACGTCAGCAGCACGTAGTCGGCGATGTAGATCGGCACGGGAGCCTGGTTCATCGGGTTGATGGCGTATGCGCCGATGAAGACTCCGTCGCGCTCCTTCTCGGTGGACAGGCGCTCGATGTCGGAGGCGCGCGCGGCCTTGAACTTGTAGGCGTCCACCTCGCCGCGCCGCTCGACCGTGGTCAGCTCGTCGACGAGCGGGTGCTCCGGGGCCAGCACGCAGAAGGTCATCCCGTAGACGGTGTCGGGCCGCGTGGTGAAGACGCGGAACCTCGCCCCCGGCCGGTCGCGAACCGGGACCTCGAACTCGACTCCCTGGCTGCGGCCGATCCAGTTCGTCTGGAGCGTGCGCACCCGCTCGGGCCACTCGATCTGTGAGAAGTCCAGCAGTTCGTCGGCGTAGGCTGTGATCTTCAGGAACCACTGCTCGAGGTTCTTCTTGATGACCGGGGTGCCGCACCGCTCGCATACCCGCTCGTCGCCCACCACCTGCTCGCGGGCCAGCGTGGTGTTGTCCTTCGGGCACCAGTCCACCGGCGCCAGCGCGCGGTAGGCTAGGCCGCAGTCGTACATCTTCAGGAAGAACCACTGGTTCCACGTGTAGTATTCGGGATCGCAGGTGACGATCTCGCGCGGCCAGTCCCACATCGCGCCCATCGACCGGAGTTGGCGGCGCATCCGGGCGATGTTCTCCATCGTCCACGTGTAGGGGTGGATGCCGTGCTCGATCGCCGCGTTCTCCGCGGGCAGGCCGAACGCGTCGAACCCGATGGGAAACATGACGTTGTAGCCGCACCGGCGCTTGAACCGCGCCACGGCGTCGGACGGCGCCATCGCGTACCAGTGCCCCACGTGGAGGTCGCCCGACGGATACGGGTACATGGTCAGCAGGAAGAACTTTGGCCGCGGATCGCCGTCGCGCGCGTGGTTGATGCCGTCGGCCTCCCAGCGGGCCTGCCATCTGGCTTCGACGGCCGACGCGTCGTACTTCATCGCCCTCTCCCCTCGCCGTCCCGGTTGTGCGTACCCCGCGGTCTCGCAGTCATGCCGCTCAGTCTCCGGCCACCGCCACGGGCACCGGCGTCAACCAGCCGTGCCGGTCGGTCAGACGGCCCTCGACGATACCGAAGAACTCCTCCTGCAGCCGCTGCGTGACCGGGCCCCGCCGTCCAGACCCGACCGGCTGCCGATCCACCGAGCGGATCGGCGTGATCTCCGCGGCCGTGCCGGTGAAGAACGCCTCGTCGGCGATGTAGAGCATCTCGCGGGGAATCGGCATCTCCCGGATCTCGATGCCCGCGTCGCGGCAGAGAGTCATCACCACGCCGCGCGTGACCCCGCCCAGGATCGACGCGGCCAGCGGGGGCGTGTAGACCACGCCGTCGCGCACCAGGAAGAGGTTCTCCCCGCTGCCCTCGCTGACGTAGCCCTGCACGTCGAGCGCGATGCCCTCGACATAGCCGTTGTCCACGGCCTCCATGACCACGAACGCCGAGTTGACGTAGTTCCCGCCGATCTTGCCCATGCCCGGATGCGTGTCGGGTGCCATCCGGCGCCATGAACTCACCATGACGTCCACGCCCTGCTCGATCGCCTCGGCGCCCAGATAGCGCCCCCACTCGATGGTGATGATGGCGACGTGCAGCGGGCACTTGCGCGGGTCGACGCTGAGCGACTCGACCCCGCGGAAGACCACCGGCCTAATGTAGCAGTTCCGGTGCCCGTTGGCCCGGATGGTCTCAAGAATCGCCTGGGCCATCTGCTCACCGGAGTAGGGCAGCGCCATGCGGAAGATGCGGCACGAGTCCTCCAGCCGGCGAACGTGCGGCCCCAGGCAGAACACCGCCGGGCCGGTGAGCGTCTCGTAGGCCCGGATGCCCTCGAAGACGCTGGACCCGTAGTGCACGACGTGCGACGCGACGTGGATCTTCGCATCGTCCCAGGGCACCAACGCCCCGTCCATCCAGATCCGGCTCGACGCCTGCACGGTCCACTCCCCCTCGAAAACGACGATGCCGTCTCGTCCTGGGGACGAAGACGGCCTCCGCGGTACCACCCCGGTTGACAGACGCCTGGATTGGTGGACCCGAGGGGAATCGAACCCCTAACCTCCCGCACGCCAAGCGGGCGTTCTCCCGTTGAACTACGGGCCCATGCGCCTGTCCACTCTGACCCGTCTCGTGGATCAACGGCGGAGACTACGGCGCCCCGCGCCGGTCATCCCCGCGGCTCCCGGACGAGTTCGGCTGGCCTGCCGGTCGGTTCTCACCGGTCCCCGACTCTCTCAGCGGCAGGACCGCGCCTACTGCTCCCGATCATCGCCCGTCTAGGATGGGCCATTGGCCCATCAGTCGGATTATAGGTGCGCACGCAAACGAGCGTCAACCGCACCCCGCCTCACACCGCCCCCTGCCTCGTATTGGCTCGATCGTCTCGCTTGAAGTCCCACTTGGGAGCAGACGCGGGGATCAGCCCAGAATCGCCTCTGCCGCCAGTACCAGGTCGGGGAAGGCTTCGGGGGACAGGTCCTCGCCGCGGCAGACCCGCCGCACCTCGGGGGAACCCTCGGCCGATGGCCGCCGGTGGACCTCGATGACATCGCCCTCCAGGTCCACCAGCCAGACCTCCTTGATGCCCGCGCGGGCGTAGAGGGGGACCTTCACCTCACGGTCAGCCTCGGCGGATGTCTCCGCCACCTCGATGAGCAGCAAGGCATCATCGGGACCAGGATGGCCCGAGGTATAGAAATCCGCGCGCGGGCGGAGTATCGACAGGTCGGGCTGAGGCTCGGAGTACTGGTTGAGACGGACGGGGTTCTGCACGCTGACCACGGCGCGCTCGACCGCTCGCGGATGGATCAGCCGCAGCAACCTGTTCACACACCCCGCATGCCGGCTCCCGATTGCGGCCATCTCCACGACCGCTCCCTCGATCAGCTCGACCCGATCGTCCTCGGAGAGCACTCCGGCCTGGGCCATGCGGTGGTATTCATCCACCGTGAAGCGGCGCGTCAGCAGACGGACGGGCATGGCAACGCACCTCCTGACCTTGTCCCAATCATCCCGTCCTGGCGCAGTACTGTCCAGATCCGCGGTCTACTGCAGCCCCGGCACCACCAGCCGCTCCCGACAAGGATATCGGCTCGCCAGGGCCCTGCTTACAGGGGAGGTCACGGGCCAATCCGTCTGGAGCCGATCTTACAGCTTGTAGCCGAAACGCCGGAGCAGGTCCTTGCGCCAGGCGATCTCGGCGTCGTCCTCGACGCCCAGCGGCGTGAATCCGTCGAGGACGCCGAGCACCCCGCGCTGCTCGCCATCCTGCGCGACGACGACCTTCACGGGATTGGCCGTAGCGCAGAAGATCCCCATCACTTCGGGACACGCCTTCACCGCGTGCAGCACGTTGATGGGATAGAACCCCTCGCCGAGCACGATGATGAAGAAGTGGCCGCAGGCGACCGCCAGCGCGTTCTTCACCGCGAGATCGATAAGGCCGTCGTCGGTGCCGGTCCTCCGCACCAGGCGGTGGCCGCTTGCCTCACAAAACGCCAGGCCGAACTTGATGCCGGGCACCGCCGTGATCAGCGCCTCATGGAGGTCCTCAACGGTCTTGATGAAGTGCGACTGCCCCAGGATCACGTTGAGGGCCTCGGGTTTCTCGATGGGAACGACCGTCATGTCCATGCTGCCACCCCGGTGCCTGCGGCCGGACCAATAGGCCCGGCCGCGGGTCTCCCATCCCTCTACGGTCTGCCGGTTGCCTTCTCCTGTCGTGGCTGATCAGACGGTCGGGGGTGGCGCCTTTGGCACGTCATCGGCCTTCGGGCTTCGATAGCCCTCCGGCACGGCCGGAACGACCTCCGCGGGCTGCCGGTGCGGCGGACCGAAGAGCAGTGCGCGCTTGAGCAGCTGAATGGCGAACGCCGGATCCACGCCCTTGGGACACGCCTCGCTGCACGCGCCGGCCAGGTGGCAACCGAACGTCCCGTGCAGGCCGTCCACGGCACCGGCACGTTCGGCAAACCCGGCGTCGCGGTTATCAGCGGTGTAGCGATACGCGGCCGCCAGCGCCTGGGGGCCCAGGAAGGCAGGGGCGGTGGCCTCGGTCGGGCACGCGGCCAGGCACAAACTGCACTTCAGGCAGTAGCTGAACTGCACGTAGGCGATGCGCTCCGCGGGGGTCTGCGCAAACTCCCGCGTCGGCTGTTCGACCTCGTCCACGTCGGGCCGGATGATGTACGGACGGACGGTCTGGTGCCGGGTGAACGTGCGGGCCAGGTCTGGGACCAGGTCCTTGATCACGTCGTGGTTGGGCAGCGGGCCGACCTCCACGACCGGCCCCAGGCTGCTGACCTGCGTGTTGCACGCCAGCCGGGGCAGGCCGTTGATCATCATCCCGCACGAGCCGCAGACGCCCATCCGGCAGGAGCAGCGGAACGCGAGTGAGCCGTCGTGCTGCTCCTTGACCGCGAACAGGGCATCCAGCACCGTCATGCCGGGCAGCGCCTGGATCTCCCAGGTCTGCTGCCGCAGTCCCACGCTGGCCTCGGGGTCGTACCGCGTCACCTTCACGGTCATCGTCGTGACGCGCTGCTGCGTCGCTGTCGTCGCGCTCATCGTCCCCTCAACCTCACATCGTCGCCGCGTGTCGTCCGGCCAGGACGATCACCACCACGCCGTAGGCGAAGACCCCGAGTCCCACGATCACCGCCACGGCGTCGATCACGCGGCCGGCCCGCGCGGAGTGCCAGACCTCGCGTAGGATGCCCCGCACGCCGTACAGCCCGTGGTAGAGCGCTGCGCCCAGCAGCAGGACATAGAGGGCGCGCATGACGGCGCTCCGGTCCCGGGCGAGCACGGCGGCGAATCCGAGCACCGGTTCGTGGGCGCCGGTGAAGAGCCCCAGGATCGCCTCGTAGTGCATGATCGTCATGTGCATCCCAAGCAGCACCACGAGCGCGGCCCCGGCGAACAGGTGCGCGGCCCACAGTCTGGATTCCCTCACCCCGGCTCCCTCCTCGGTCCGGCGGCCTACCGGATCAGGAACTCCCACGCGCCGATCGCGATGAAGACACCGGCCAGGATCATGAGCACGACGGTCAGCGGTCGTTGACGATGGAGCGCCACGGCATATGGGTAGACCGGCGGCGCCGGCCGGCCGAGCGTGTACCCCAGATGCCCGAACAGCAGGCGGATCCCGTTGAACGCGTGGTAGACGAACGCCGCCAGCACCAGGAACTCACCAACGACGAGGAGCGGGTGCCGGAGCGTGGCCATGGTCTGCTCCCAGACCTCGGGCCCGGCCAGGCGCCGGCTGGTGACCCAGACATGGATGGGCAGATAGACGACCAGGCCGATGCCCGAGATGCGGTGCAGGATGTAGAGATACCGCTCGGCCGGATACCGGCCGGCATAGACCCAGCCCCGGATCCCGAGCCGTCCGTCTACACGCGGCGGAGCGGGACGCGGCGCTTTCGCGGGTGTCTGCGTCGCCATGCCTCTCCCCTGCCCCCTCGGCCTAGTACTTGCGCTCGACCGGCTTCCAGGTCGTGATCGTCACCGGCGTGTACTCGAGGCGCGGCCCCGCCTCGGTGTAGTGCGCGCGTGTGTGCGCGAGCCAGCGCGCATCGTCACGGTCGGGGAAGTCCCGACGGGCGTGCGCGCCGCGCGACTCGGTCCGCGCCAGGGCGCCGGCCACGACCACTTCGGCCAGGTCGAGGAGGTTCTCGAGTTCGAGTGCGGAGACCAGATCGGTGTTGTAGACCCAGCCCCGGTCGTCCAGGCGGATGCCGGCCACCCGCGCGCGCAGTGCGCGCACCTCGTCCAGCGCGTCCTGCAGGTCTGTGCCGGTGCGGAATACGCCCACCTTCTCATCCATGAGCTGCCGTAGCCTGGCGCGAATGGCGTACTGGTTCTCCGGCCCCCGGGACTGCAGCAGCCCGGCCAGGCGCGCCTCCTCGGCGTCGGCCTCGGCGGTCGGCGCGTCCGGCATGGCCCGCTGCGCCTCGGCCCACCGCGCGGCCTCGCTCCCGGTCACGGTGCCCCAGACCAGGCACTCGGCCGTCGAGTTCGTCCCGAGCCGGTTGGCGCCATGCAGCGACATGCAGGCCACCTCGCCCGCCGCCCACACGCCCTCGGTCACCTTCCCGTTGATGTCACACGCGATGCCGCCCATCGAGTAGTGCGCCGCGGGCCGCACCGGGATGGGCCCCTCGATGGGGTCGATCCCGTTGAACTTGATGGCCACCTCGCGGATGAGCGGAAGGCGCTCGAGGAGCTTCTCCCGGCCGAGGTGGGTCAGGTCGAGGTTCACGTGCCCGAGCCCGCTGGGATGCGCGAACGCGCGTCCGGACTCGATCTCGGTCATCTCGGCCCGCGCGATGATGTCGCGAGGCGCCAGCTCCATCATCTTGGCGGCGTAGCCCTCCATGAACCGGGACCCGCTCGCGTTGCGCAGGTACCCGCCCTCGCCGCGCGCGGCCTCGGTAATCAGGATCCCGGACGGCACGAGCCCGGTGGGATGGAACTGCACGAACTCCATGTCTTCGAGCGGCAGGCCCGCGCGGTACGCCATGGCCATGCCGTCGCCGGTCACCGAGTGCGAGTACGTCGTGAACCCAAACAGCCGGCACGCGCCGCCCGTGGCGATCACGAGCGCCTTGGCACGGATGAGCGCCACCTCGCCTGTGGTCAGGCTCCAGGCCACGAGCCCGGCAAATGCGCCGTCCTTCAGGAACAGGCGCGTGGCCATCCACTCCTCGTAGCGCGTCAGGCGCGGATAGCGCTGGAGCGTGTCGTAGAGCGTCTGCATCTCGAAGAAGCCGGTCTTGTCCGCGGCGAAGGTGGCCCTCGGGAAGGTGTGCCCGCCGAACGGCCGCTGGTTCAGGCGGCCGTCGTCGCGCCGGGACCAGGGCAACCCCCAGTGGTCCAGGTGCAGGATCTCCCGCGGCGCCTGCTCGACGAACCGCCACACCACGTCCTGATCGGCCAGAAAGTCGCTGCCCTTGACCGTGTCCCAGGCGTGGAGCTCGAGGCTGTCCCCCTCCTCCGGGTGGATCACCGCGCCGGTGCCACCCTCGGCGCACACCGAGTGCGCCCGCATCAACTGCGCCTTCGACAGGATGGCCAGGTCGAGGTCGCCTTTCGAGACGCGCATGACCTCGAGCGCCGCGCGCAGCCCGGCCAGGCCGCTGCCCAGAACCAGCACGTCATGAGTGTACGTGCGCACGCTGAACCTCCGGATCGGTGCGCCGTGAAGAATCCCGGTGATTTGGCGGAACTCCACCCCCACGATAGCCGCAGCCGGCGTGGAGGCAACATCGGTCGTAGAACGGATCTTGCTCGGGGGACCGTCCTAATCTAAGGAGATGCCCGCGTCAGGGATGGTGGGGTGTCCCCCACGGCATCGGTTCCTCGGCCAGGAGGGCCACCGTGTGGGGCAGGACGGGCAGCAGCGCCTCGAGCCACTCGCGCGCTCCCTTGGGGCTGCCGGGCAGGTTGACGATCAGCGTGCGGCCACGAATCCCGGCCACGCCGCGAGAGAGGATCGCCAGGGGCGCGGCTGTGCGCGTCGCCTGGCGGGCGGTCTCCGGCAGGCCCGGCACCAGCCGGTCCACCACATCGAGGGTGGCCTCCGGCGTGACGTCGCGCGCCGCCACGCCGCTGCCGCCGGTCGTCAGCACCAGGTCGATCCCGAGCACGTCGGCATACTCCCGGAGCCGGTCCGCGATGGCCACGCGATCATCCGGCAGCACGTCGCGCGCGACGATCTCGGCGCCCGTGGCGCCGAGGGCTTCGACGATCACATCTCCGCTGGCGTCCTGCTGCCGGCCGCGGTAGACGCTGTCACTCAGCGTCAACACCGCCATACGCCGTCCGGCCAGCGATACCATGGATCAGCGCCGCTCCCCGGGGCGGCGGTACTCGCCGCTGCGGCCTCCCCGCTTGTGCACCAACCGGATGGCCTCAACGGTCATGCCCCGATCGGCGGCCTTGCACATGTCGTAGATCGTGAGCGCCGCGACGCCGGCAGCCACCAGCGCCTCCATCTCGACGCCGGTGGGCGCTGTGGTCCGAGCGGTGGCCTCGATGGCG
This sequence comes from Armatimonadota bacterium, assembly GCA_037443565.1. Lineage (GTDB taxonomy): Bacteria > Sysuimicrobiota > Sysuimicrobiia > Sysuimicrobiales > Humicultoraceae > Fervidifonticultor_A. Next base: position 27,696 of record JBBIOB010000023.1, read on the forward strand.
ACGCCGTGGCCGGTGGGATCAGGCGCCGCCCGCACCTGCACGTCGGTCAGCGCGACGGGGTGGCAGAGCGGGATCAACTCCGCGGTGCGCTTTGCGGCCATCACGCCGGCGAGTTCGGCGACTTGGAGGACAGGACCCTTTGCGACCCTGTCTTCGCGGATGAGGGCCAGGGTCTCGGGCCGCATGCGCACCAGGGCGCGGGCGGTTGCCGTCCTGGCGGTGGCAGGCTTCTTCGACACGTCCACCATGCGGGCCCGGCCGCGCCGGTCGACGTGCGTGAGTCGCGTCATCCGAGCAGTCGCACCTCGACCTCCTCGCCCTCGCCAAGGGCGCCGCGCGGGGGCACCACCACGATGCCGTCGGCCCGGACCAGCGAGGTCAGGACCTGTGATCCGGCCGGCAGCGGCACCGCCCACCAGCCGTCGGGGCGGGCTTCGAGACGCACACGCCGGTGGTCCTCCCGCTCTCCGGCACCGGGCAGGGTCCCGGCGAGCCGCGCCCGCACCCGGCGCCACGGCAGCGTGGACGGGTCGAGCCCGAGCAGGGCGTCGAGGACCGGCCGCGCAAAGAGGTGGAAGATCACCAGCGCAGAGACGGGATTGCCTGGAAGACCGATGACCGGGACCGGGCCGGCGGCGGCCAGGAATGTGGGCTTGCCGGGCCTGACCGCAACCCCATGCACGATGACGCCGGGTGGATCGAGCACTCCGATCGCGTCCACGACCACGTCCCGTTCGCCTACCGACGAACCCCCCGACACCAGCACCATCTCGTGCTCCCGCAGCGCGTCGCGAAGAGCCGTTGTCACCGCGGTCAGATCGTCGGGCACGATCCCACGCTGCGCCGGCACGCCACCGGCCTCGCGCACCGCGCCGGCCAGCGAGGCGCTGTTCATGTCGCGCACCTGCCCGGGCCCTGCGGTCGCCCCTGGGAGCACCACCTCGTCGCCGGTCGCCAGAATGGCCACGCGCGGGGCGACCGCCACCTGCACGTGGGTGGCGCCCAACCCGGCGAGCACTCCGAGATCGGCGGGCCGCAGGCGCCGGCCGCGGGCGAGGACGACTTCGCCCGCGCGCATGTCGAGGCCACGGGGCACGATGTTGTCCCCGGTGCGGTAGGACCGCCGGACGATCACGGAGCCAGCATCCACCGCCACGTGCTCCTGCATCGCCACCGCGTCGGCGCCCTCGGGCATCATGCCCCCGGTAGGGATGCGCACGGCACACCCCGGAGAGACGGCGAGCGCCGCGGCCTCACCCATCCGCACCTCGCCGATCACGCGCAGACGCACCGGCGCATCCGCGGCTGCACCGGTCGTATCCGCGGCGCGTACGGCCCACCCGTCGACGGCGGAGCGCGTAAACGGCGGAAGGTCGGTGGGGGCGGCAATGTCGGTGGCGAGCACCCGGCCGAGGGCATCCGGCGCAGCCACCGGCTCGGCGCCCACAGGAACCAGGTTGAGCGCCGACAGATACCGGGCGAGTGCCTCGGCTGGAGACGGGAGGTTCCCAAACGCCCGGACCGGGGTGGTCAGCCTACGTCACTCCCACCGCCCGGCCGGCCCGGGCGAAGGCGTCAAGCGCGCGCTCGAGGTGGTCGCGTGTGTGCCCGGCCGTGACGATGGTGCGTACGCGGGCCTTCCCTCGCGGCACGGTCGGAAACACGATGCCGAGCGCGAAGACCCCCTCGTCGAACAACCGGTCGGAGAGCGCCAGGGCACGCTGCTCGTCACCCACGATGACCGGCGTGATCGGCGTCTCGCTCTGCCCGGTATCGAAGCCCAGACGACGGAGCCCGTCTTTGAAGAACGTGGTGTTCTCCCACAGCCGGGCGATCAGCTGAGGCTGCTGCTGCACGAGCCGCACCGCGGCCAGGGCCGACGCCGCCACCGACGGCGGGTGCGAGGTCGAGAACAGCAGCGGCCGGGCCTTGTACATCAGGTAGTCGATGAGGGCGCGGCTGCCGGCCACATAGCCCCCCAGCCCCGCGAACGCCTTCGACAGCGTCCCCACCTGAATGTGGACGCGGCCGTGCAGGTTGAAGTGATCGACGGTCCCCCGGCCATCCCGCCCGACCACGCCGCTGGCGTGCGCGTCGTCCACCATCATGATCGCGCCGAACGCCTCCGCAGCCTCGACCAGGTCGGGCAAGGGCGCGATGTCGCCGTCCATGCTGAAGACCCCGTCGGTGATCAGCAGGACGCGGCGCGCGCCGCTCGCCTCGGCGAGCAGGCGGCGCGCCGCGGCGACATCCCTGTGGGGGAAGATCCTTCGCTCGGCGCCGGAGAGCCGCCCACCGTCGATGATGCTGGCGTGGTTCAGCTCGTCGCTGACCACGACGTCCTCCTTGCCCAACAGCGCGGCGACGGTGCCGGCGTTGGCGGTGAAGCCCGACTGGTAGAGCAGCACGGCCTCGGTCTGCTTGAAGGCCGCGAGCTCCGCCTCGAGCTCCTGGTGGATCGCCATGTTGCCCGCGATCGTCCGCACGGCGCCCGACCCCACGCCGTACGTGGCGACCGCCTCCAGCGCCGCCGCCTTCAGGGCTGGATGGGTGGCCAGCCCCAGGTAGTTGTTGGAGCACAGGTTGATGACCTCGCGGCCGTCGTACCGCGCGATGGGATCCTGGGGGCTCTCGAGCAGACGCGGCCACCGCCACACCCCCCGCGCGCGGAGGTCCTGGAGTTCGTCATCAACAAAGCCTAGCGGCGACGCGCCTTCACGGCTCAATGGTCAGGATCACCTTCCCCGCATCTCCGGACTCGAGCGAGGCAAACGCCTCGTCGAATCGGGCCAGCGGCAGCCGGTGCGTGATGACCGGCAGAACGTCGAGCCCTCGCCGGAGCAGCGTGGTCATCTGCTCCCAGGTCTGCCACAGCCGACGGCCGAAGATCCCCTCGACCCGGACCGCCTTGAAGATGACCTGGTTCGCCAGATCGAGCTCCACCGGCGCCGCTGGGAGTCCGAGCAGTCCAACCCACCCTCCGCTGCGCACCGCCTGCAGGGCGTCGCGGATCCCTGCCGGCTGCCCCGACATCTCCAGCACCACGTCGACACCCTGACCGTCGGTCAACCCGCGAACACGCTCGGCCAGGGACTGCTCGCGCGCATCGACCACGACATCGGCGCCCATTCGCCGCGCCAGCGCGAGCCGGCCAGGCCGCACGTCGCTGGCCACCACGAGGGCCGCCCCGGCCATGCGGCAGATGGGGATCGCCATCAGGCCGATCGGCCCGCATCCGGTGATGGCCACGGTCTGGGTGGTGAGGTCTGTGGCCAGCGCCGTGTGCACGGCGTTGCCGAGCGGGTCCATGATCGCGCCTACGTCCAGCGGGATCGCGGGGTCCAGCCGCCACGCGTTGCTGGCCGGGATGACGACGTACTCGGCAAACGCGCCGTCGCGGTCGATCCCGACAATCTCCAGGCGGTCGCAGATGTGTGCCTGGCCGTGTCGGCACCGGCCGCACCAGCCGCACGTAATGTGGCTCTCGCCCGCGACCCGGTCGCCAACCGCCACCTCGGTCACGTCGGCGCCCACGGCGACCACGGTGCCGCAGAATTCGTGCCCGATGATGCGGGGCGGACGAACCCGTGATTGGGCCCACGCGTCCCACCGGTAGATGTGGAGGTCGGTGCCGCAGATCCCGCCCGCCGCGACCTGCACGAGTACGTCGCTCCGGCCCGGCCGCGGCACCGGCACCTCTTCAACGGTGAAGCCCGGTCCGGGCGCAGTCTTGACGAGCGCGCGCATGCGGTCTGGAATCACAGGGGCTGTGCGGCCGGCGATGGTTTCCGATGTGACGTGGGTCACGCTGGTGCTTTCGACGCCGCCGCGCCGTCCCTCCTGCGGCCGTGGCTGGAGGCGCGTGTGACACGGCTGTGACCTACCGGTGACACCATCACGCCGGACCGGCAGGACCGGGGCCGTGGCAGTGAAGAACACACCCTGGCGCCTGGCACTCGACCGCCACAAGGGGGTAGCATGCCGCTTCTCTACCATCCGCTGGTCGTGCACTTCCCGGTTGCGCTGTGGCTCACAAGCGTCCTCTCGGACGCGCTCTACCTTCGCAGCGGGGAGCGGTTTTACTTCCGGGCCTCTCTGTACCTGATCGGCCTCGGGCTGCTCGGCGCGGTCGTGTCCATCATCACGGGGTTCGTCGATCTGGCCCCCCTGGTCCGCGAAGGCATCGGGCAGGCGTTCCTCGACCGGCACCGGGGCCATTCTCTTGTAGCGTACGCCGCCACAGCCGCGTACGCGGCCAGCTTTCTCCTCCGCTGGCGTCGGCCTGCGACGGGGCGTGGGCTCCTGTTCATCCTCATGGTGGTCGGCGGCGCCCTCATTGCCTACACCGGATGGCTCGGCGGAGAGCTGCGGGTGGTGATGTAGCATGGCCTCGCTGCCCCGGATCCTGGTCGTCGACGACGAGCCGCACATCGTGGAGCTGGTGCGGTACAACCTGCTCCAGGAAGGCTACGACGTCTCGACCGCGGGTGACGGCGAGTCGGCCCTGGCAAAGGCCCGAACCGACCGGCCGGATCTGGTCGTGCTCGACATCATGCTCCCGGGCCTCGACGGCGTGGAGGTGTGCCGGCGGCTGCGTCGCGAGTCCGCGGTGCCGATCATCATGCTGACCGCGAAGGGCGGCGAGCTCGAGCGGGTGGTCGGTCTGGAGACGGGCGCCGACGACTATGTGACGAAGCCGTTCAGTCCGCGCGAGCTGATCGCGCGAGTGCGGGCGGTGCTGCGCCGGCGCGCGCGGGAGGTGTCCCCGCCTTCGCAGGAACCCATCCGCATCGGCCGGCTGCGCCTCGACCCGACCACGCGCGAGGTCACCCTCAACGACCGCGCCGTGGACCTGACCGCGCGCGAATTCGAGCTGCTGTGGCTCCTGATGCGGCATCCCAACCGCGTCTTCACCCGCGACTTCCTCCTCGAGCACCTCTGGGGACACGACTTCTACGGTAGCACCCGGACGGTGGACATGCACGTCAGCCGGCTCCGGGAGAAGATCGAAGACGATCCCACCGCCCCGACCTACATCGTCACGGTGCGCGGGGTGGGCTACAAACTCCGTGGGGTCGAGGCGGGGCGCCAGAAGGTGCGCACATGATCGGACGGTCGATCCGTGCCCGGCTCACCATCTCGTACGTGCTCCTGGCCCTCGTCTGCCTCGTGCTGGTCGCCACCTATGTGACCTGGAGACTACAGGCCCAGTACATGGCCACATACCGGTCGGTGGTCCTGACGCAGTCGCGGCTGATCAGCCGGATGCTGCAGGAGTACGCGCGCGAGGGCGAGACCTCTCCTGCCCGCCTGGAACGCCTGGCCCAGGAGTTCCGCTGGCGCCAGGATATGACGCTGCAGGTCCTCGATGCCGGGACGGTCGGACGCGACGGCGCGACGCCCTCCGAACTCCTGGCAGCGGTGGCCGGAGAGCCAGCCCAAACCGTGCGGGTCGATCCGGCCACGGGCCAGCAGCGCGTATTTGCAGCGGCACCTGTCATGCTGGGCAACGAACCGGTGGCCGTGGTGTACCTGTCGGTGCCCACGGCATGGGTGTGGGTGCAGCTCCAGCGCATGCTCCCCCAGCTCGGCATCGCGCTGGCCCTCGGCCTCCTGGCGGCCGCGTTCATCGGCGCGCGGCTGGCCCGAGGCCTGGTGGAGCCGGTCGAGGAGCTGACGTACATCGCGGCCCAGATGAGCGCCGGCGACCTGACGCGCACCGTCCGCCCACGCGGCCCGGATGAGATCGGCCGCCTTGGCGAAATGTTCAACCAGATGGCCGACCGCCTGCGCGCCACCATCACCACCCTCTCGGCCGAACAGACGAAGCTGGCCGCCGTGGTCGCCGGGATGACCGACGGCGTGGTCGCCTGCGACCGCAGCGGGGCGGTCATTCTGGCCAACCGGGCGGCGACCGAACTCCTCGCGCCCGAGGAGGCCGCGGGGCCGTCCGAGATGCACCGGGTTCCCTGGCCGCGCCTGCGCGCGGTGCTCGATGACGCCGCGCAGCACGGCCGGGTGACCGCCGAGGAGCTGCCACCGTCGGAGACCGGCCAGCGCCTGATCGAAGTCCACTGCGCGCCGCTGACCGACGGCGCCGGCCGACCTGCCGGCGCGGTCGCTGTGCTGCGCGACGTCACCGAGTTGCGGCGGCTCGAGCGAGGGCGCCGCGAGCTGACCGCCAACGTCTCCCACGAGCTCCGTACGCCGCTTACGTCGATCAAGGGGTTCGCCGAGACGCTCCTGGCCGGGGCCGTCCGTGACGAGTCCACGCGCCGCCGGTTCCTGGAGATCATCGATCAGGAGACCAACCGGCTGGTCAATCTCGTCGACGACCTGCTCGACCTGTCGCAGCTGGAGAGCAAGCGGCTCAGCCTGGAACTGGGACAGGTGAAGGTGCGCGACGTGGTCACGGACACCGTGCTCAAGATGCGGCCCCTGGCGGGCAGTCGAGAACTGGAGCTTCGGGCGGCCGAGCCGGACGTCACCGTGCTGGCTGACCGCAACCGCCTGGCGCAGGTCCTGACCAACCTGCTGGACAACGCGATCAAGTTCACGCGCGACGACGGCCGCATCGCCGTCGGGTGGCGCACGCTCAATGGAGAGGTCGAGCTCACCGTTGTCGACGACGGCCGGGGGATTTCGGCGGCCGACCTCCCGCACGTCTTCGAACGCTTCTACAAGACCGACCGGTCGCGTGCCGCCACGCCGGGCGGCACCGGCCTGGGGCTGGCCATCACGAAGCATATCGTCGAGGCGCACGGCGGCCGGATCCGTGTGGCGAGCGCGCCGGGCGCCGGGACGACCTTCGCGTTCACGCTGCCCCGCGACGCGGACTGAGCCGGACAGGCCCTGCGCACAAGGGGAGTGGACTCGATGCCCGGAGCGGACGTAATCGTGGTGGGCGGAGGGTGCACGGGCGCCAGCGCTGCGTTTTGGCTGGCCTCGCGTCATCGGCAGCGCGTCGTCCTGATCGAACGGCGCCAAGTGGGCAGCGGGCCCACCTCGTACACGAGCGGGATCGTCCGCATGCACTACTCCCTCGATCCGCTCATCCGAATGGCGCTCCGGGGGCTGGCGGTGTTCGAGCACTTCGACGACATCGTCGGCGGGACGGCGGATTTCCGCCGTACGGGATTCCTGATGCTGGTCCCGCCCGGGCAGGAGGAGACGCTGGCGGCCAACGTGCGGCTGCAGCAGCGACTCGGCGTGCAGACGGCGCTGCTGGACCACGATGGCGTCAAGGCGCTCGAACCCAGGCTGCGCCTGGACGACGTGGGCGCGGCCGCGTTCGAGCCCCTCTCAGGGTACGCGGACGGCCACGCGACCGCCACGGCGTTCGCGGCGGCGGCGCGGCGCCACGGCGGGCAGATCATGGAAGGCACCGCCGCCGTGCGCGTGGTCACGGAGAACGGCCGGGTCGCGGGGGTGGAGACAGCCTCCGGCCGTGTGGACGCGGGCGCCGTGCTGGTGGCCGCTGGGCCGTGGACGCGGGATCTGCTCGCGCCGCTGGGGATCGACGTGCCGATCCGCGCTACCCGCCACCAGGTGGCGCTGCTCGAGGCGCCGGGAGGCGCGCCGCCGTTCGGCATGGTCTTCGTGGATCTCAGCACGGGCGTGTACACGCGCCCGGACGTGGACACGCAGTTCCTGGTAGGCTCGGTGGAGGAGAGCCCTGAGGAGGAGGTCTCGCCCGACGCCTTCAACGAGGGGTTGGACTTCGCCTTTGTCGAGCGCATGGCCGCGAGGCTAGAGCACCGGATCCCGCCGTTTGCCGGGGCGGCGGTGCGGCGGGGATTTGCCAGCCTCTACGACGTGACCCCGGACTGGCAACCGGTCCTGGGCGAGATCCCAGGCGTGCGCGGGCTGTTCGTCGCGGCCGGCTTCAGCGGTCACGGGTTCAAGCTCAGCCCTGCCGTGGGCGAAGCCCTGGCGGAGTTGATCACGTCCGGCGGGGTTGAGGCGATCGACCTGGAACCGTTCCGGCTTTCGCGCTTCGCCGAAGGTGCCCTGATCCACAGCCCATACGCCCATGGGATCGTGGGGTAGTGTCCCTAACCTCCCAGGTACGCCCTCCGGACCTCCTGGTTCTCCTGGAGGTCGGCCGCGGACCCGGCCAGCATCACCTCGCCGGTCTGCAGCACGTAGCCCCGGTGGGCGACCGCCAGGGCCATGTAGGCGTTCTGCTCGACGAGCAGGATGGTCGTGCCCGAGGCGTTGATCTCCTTGATCGTGTCGAAGATCTGCTCGACGAGCACGGGAGCCAGGCCCATGGACGGTTCATCGAGCAGTAGGACCTTGGGGCGGGCCATCAAGCCCCGCCCGATCGCCAGCATCTGCTGCTCGCCGCCGGAGAGCGTACCCGCGACCTGGCCCGCGCGTTCCTTGAGCCGGGGAAACAACGAGAAGACCCAGTCCATGTCCTTCGCGATGCCGGCCTGGTCATCGCGGGAGAACGCGCCCATCTCCAAGTTCTCGCGCACCGACAGCCGGCCGAAGATCCGCCTCCCCTCGGGCACCTGCACGACGCCCCGCGCGACAATGTCGTGGGGCGCCAGCGCGGTCAGATCCTCCTCGGCCAGCACGACCCGCCCGGCGCGCGGCCGCAGCAGTCCGCTCACGGTGTTGAGCGTCGTGCTCTTGCCCGCGCCGTTTGCGCCGATCAGGGTGACGATCTCCTGGGACTCCACGCGTAGGGACACACCCTTGAGCGCGTGGATCTGGCCGTAGAAGACGTGCAAGCCGTCGATATCCAGCAGTGCCATCAGGCCTCTCCGCGGTTCCTGTGCCTGCCGGCTCCGGGACCAACAGGCCGAGCCGTCGGCCTCATCGGCCCCCCTCCGAGATCCGGCGGGTACCCAGGTACGCCTCGACCACGCGAGGGTTCTCCCGGACCTCCTCAGGCGTCCCCTCCGCGATCTTCGTCCCGTAGTCGAGGACCGTCACACGCTCGGAGATCCCCATCACCACCCGCATCTGGTGCTCGATGAGCAGGATGGTGATGCCGCGCTCATCGCGCAAGCGTCTGATGAACCCCATCATGTCGATCGTCTCGCGCGGGTTCATCCCGGCGGTGGGCTCATCCAGCAGCAGGATTCGGGGCCGGCTGGCGAGCGCTCGAGCGATCTCGAGCCGGCGCTGCTCGCCGTACGGGAGGTTCTTGGCCAGGTAGTCGCCCTTGCCACGAAGCCCGACGAAATTCAGCAGCTCCGTGGCGGCGGCGGTCGCCTGTTCCTCCTCCTGACGGGTCGCTCGGGTCCTGAGGACGGCGCCGATCCAGTTCGAGGTGAGATGGGGATGCATGCCGACAAGGATGTTCTCCAGGGCGGTCATGTTCGCAAACAGCCGGATGTTCTGATAGGTCCGGGCGATTCCGAGCTGCGTGATCCGGTCCGGGGAGAGCCCATTGATCACAGCCCCGTCGAACAGAATCTGCCCCTCGTCGGACTGGTAGAAGCCGGTGACGCAGTTGAAGAAGGTCGTCTTGCCCGCGCCGTTCGGTCCGATGACGCTGTGGATCGCCCGCTCACTGACCTCCAGATCGAGCTGGTTCACCGCGACGAGGCCGCCAAAGCGCATCGTGAGCTGGCGCGCCAGCAGGATCTCCACGCCTAGCCTCCCGCCGGCTCCTCGACGGCGGCCACCTCTGCGGACGCCGCACCCACCGCCTCCTCTGCCGCGCGCAGCTCCCGACGGATGGACGCTGCCGGCCACAGACCCTCGGGCCGAAGCTGCATCATCATGACCAGGGCCGCGCCGTAGACCAGGAAGCGGAAGTCGGCGAACTCGCGCAGCAGCTCCGGCATCCCCACCAGGAACAGCGCTCCGACGACGACGCCCGGCATGCTGCCCATCCCACCGACGATGATCAGGGCCAGCACGTTGATCGAGATCAGTAGCTGGAAGCTGTGAGGGAAGACCGACCCTACCATGACGGCGAAGATCGCGCCGCTGACGCCCGCGAATGCCGCGCCGAGGCCGTAGGCAAGGAGCTTGACGTTCACTAGGTTGATGCCCATGGCCTGGGCCACGTCCTCGTCCTCGCGCAGCGCCATCCACGCCCGCCCGAGCCTCGAGTCGCGCAGCCGACCGGCGACGAAGGCGACGAAGATGCTGCTGACCAGCGTGAGGTAGAAGATCTGCTCAGGCCCGATGAACTCGAATCCCAGCAATACGGGGCTTGGAATCGAGAGCACGCCCTGCGACCCGCCGAGCCACGGGCGCAGGAAGTCGGAGAGGACCAGCAGCCGAACGATCTCGCCAAACCCGAGCGTCGCGATCGCGAGATAGTCGCCCCGGATGCCGAGCACCGGCAGGCCGAGGACCACTCCGGCGGCAAGCGACACGACGACGGCGACCGGCACGGCCTGCCAGAACGAGACCTGCAGGAAGCCGAGCTCGCCGCCGACGGTCGTGAGCAGCCCTACGGTGTAGGCTCCGATCGCGAAGAACGCGACGAAGCCCAGGTCCAGCAGGCCGGCGAACCCCACCTCGAGGTTCAACCCCAGGCCCATCAGCGTGTAGAGGCCCACGAGCACGAGCACCTGGGAGAGGAACGGTCCGGCTGCCTTGGGGATCAGAAAGAGCACCAGGACCCCAAGCGCCACCAGGGCCATCCGGAGAACCCGGCGCGATCCCTCCGGCAGGGCCTCGATGTGCCGGCGCACCACCGCCCGACGTACCGGGGCAATGGCGGTGATACCTGCGCTCAGCAGGAACACGCTTACCGCGCCGCGCGGCAGCAGTCCGCTGGTTCCGAACAAATAGTCCCGCAGCGCGGGTCGGACCGATCCCTCCGCGAGCAAGAGCTGGAGGAGATCCTGGAACAGCCCGGCGGCGATCACGGCCACGAAACCCACTACGACAGGACCCCGGGGCCTGCCGCTCAGCAGTGCACCCCCTGCGCCGAATGCGCCGGTCGCTGCGGTCACCAGCACGAGCAGCGGCAGCCCACCAGCCCCGCGGCCGAACGTGAGTACGTTGAACAGCACCGGCGACGCGTTGATCAGCATGCCACGGAGGTTCACCTGCATGCCCAGGGCGGCGAAGACCGCCACGACCGCCCCCGCGACCGCTCCCGCCAGCACGCCGCGCAGGACCGCGCCGAACGCGCCCTCGCCCGGCCGCCTCCGGCCCGCCTGATACCCCGCACTGAGTACGAGCAGGAGCATCAGCGTCATGCCCAGCGAGACGACACCTTCAATGATCTGACGGCCCGCGAACGCCTCGACCATGCCGGCCACGGACACAAACACCGCGGCGCCGCCCCAGATGAGGCCCCCGCGGATGGCCGCACGCCAGGACCTGTCCACCGGACCGCCCATGGCCCCGCCCCTACGCCTTCTTCACCGCCAGCCGCTCGCCGAGGATCCCGGACGGCCGGAAGATGAGCACCATTACCAGCATCGTGAAGGCGATGACGTCCTTGAGCTGGTAGGGTGCGACGATGCCGAGCCCATCGAGAAACAGCGCGGGCCCGATCGACTCAAAGATGCCCAGGAACATGCCGCCGAGCATCGCGCCGGGGATGTTGCCGATGCCGCCCAGCACCGCCGAGGTGAACGCCTTGATGCCGGGCACGAACCCCATGAAGAAGTGCACCTGCTTGAACACCAACCCGTACAGCAGGCCGGCGACGCCAGCCATCGCGCCGCCGAGCGCGAACGTCGTGACGATGATGCGGTCGACGTTGATGCCCATGAGCGCCGCGGCCTCCCGGTCCTCTGAGACCGCGCGCATGGCCTTGCCGATGCGCGTGCGCATGACAAACTGGTACAGCGCGACCATCATGATGATGGCCGCCACCAGCACGACGGCCTGGGTCTTCAAGATGCTCAGCCCGCCGAGCTCCCATGTGCCCCGCAGCGCCGCCACCTCGGGATAGGCCTTGAAGCCCGACCCGTAGAGCCCGCGGAACGCGTACTGCAGGAAGAACGAGGCGCCGATCGCCGAGATGAGCGGCACCAGCCGCGGCGCGCCGCGCAGCGGCCGGTAGGCGACGCGCTCGACCATCAACGCCACGGTGGTCGAGGTGGCCACCGAGACCAGGAGGACGAGCAGCAGCCCCGGCACAGGGTTGCGATCCAGGAACCCGGACGCTCCGAGCGGTGCCGCAACGAAGTAGGCGGTGTACGCGCCGCTCATGAACACCTCGCCGTGGGCGAAGTTGATCATGCGCAGGATCCCGTAGACCATGGTGTAGCCCAGGGCGATCAGCGCGTAGATCCCGCCCTGGGCCATACCGAACACCAGGAAGTCGAACCACTGCTCGCGGTTGTACTGCCCGCTCAGCAGCGTGTTGATGGACCCGAACACCACGAGCACGACCACCGTGGCACGAAACGCCCAGAGAAAGAGGTCGACGAACGTCAGCCTGCTCAGCCGTCTTCGCTCCACACGCCGTCTCCCGGTCGCACGACCACGCGAAAGCCGTCAGGGGGGTGCACCCCGGTTCTGCAAACCGGGGTCACCCCCCCAGCGGCACCCACGTGGGCTGACGTGTCCTCTACTTCCGGGGAAAGATCTTCTTGGGATCGGTCCCCGGGTCCCACTTCGCCGGATCGGCGGTCATGATCTCGTAGACGGCGATCTTCGGGTCGGCGCAGTCGCCGAATTGATTGCACGTCAGCGTACCGGTCAGACCCCTGAACTCGCGTGTGGCGTACAGCGCATCGCGCAAGGCCCTCCGGCCAATGTACGTGTTGCCCTGGGCGTCCTTCCTGGCCACCTTCTCGATGGCCGCGAAGGCCATCATCGCGGCGTCGTAGGCGTGCGCGTGGAACGGTGCCAGCGGCTTCTCGCCGTACTTCCTCTGGTGCTTGTCGAGGAACTCCTGGTACCGCGGCCCCAGGGCCTCGATCGACAGGTCGGGGCTGGAGAGGAACATCCCGCGCGCCCCCGTCCCGGCCGCCCGCAAGAAGTCGGGCGAGAACATGCCGTCGGCGCCCATCAGGTACGTGCGCTCGAGCCCGGAGACCTCGCGGGCCTGCCGGGTGATGTGCCCGCCGGCGGCGATGAAGATCGGGTAGTAGATGAGTTGAGGATTGCGGGTCGCGATTCGGGTCAGCACCGGCCGCATGTCGGTGTCTGTGGGCGAGACGGCCTCCTGCGCCACGATCGTGCCGCCCAGGCGCCTGAAGACGTCCGCGAAGACCCCCTGCAGGCCCTCAGCGTAGGGGCTGCCGTCGTGGATGGTCGCGGCGCGCCGGACCATCTGCGCGAAGTAGGCGAACTGCGCGGCCACGCGACCCTGGACCAGGTCGTTGTGGGCGGTACGCAGATACCCGTCATAGCCCGAACCCCGGTTCGCCGCTGTCAGCCTGGGTGCGGTATTGGACGGCGAGATCGTCGAGATCCCGGCACGCCAGAGAATCGGCGCGCCCGGCACGGCCTCGCTCGAGCAGTTCGAGCCGATGGCCACGACGATCTGCCGGTTCGCGGCCAGCTTGGTCGCTGCGGTCACGCCGCCCTCGGCGTTGCAGCCCGTATCCTCGCCGATCAGCCGCAGGGGGTGCCCCACGAGGGACCCGCCCTTGTCGTCAATCGCGATCTCAACACCCCGCCTCGTATCGGTGCCGAGGCTGGCATCAGGCCCGGCGACGACCATCCAGTACGCGATGATGAGCGGTTGCCCCCTCGCGATCCGTACCACGCCGACCGGATCGGTGACCGGTCCCATGGTCACGGGCGCGGCGGGTGCCGAGGAGATGAACATCGGGCCAGCAGTCATGACGAGCACGACGGCCAACGCCGTCAACAGACGGACATGTCTCATCCTCACGTATCCCTCCCTTGGCGGACGAATGGGGTTGCTCGTCTATCGTCTCCGTGCCTTCCGCTGCGCTCAGAGAAGCTCCGGCGGCTTCCCCGTAGCACCCCCCTCTCCTTAGGCTTCTGACGTGCCCTACGCATACATATGCCCGAAGGTTCCCGAATAGTGAAGATTGGTTCGGCGCCTGATCGACACGTTCCTTCCGTATAGCTCGTTCGCCCTGAAAAACCCTGATGTGGAGCGGGTTTCATTGCCGCATGGTCCGGCGGCTGTTGGCCAGCACCCGCTGCGCCTGTCGGACCACGTGCCGGGTGACCTGCAGCCCCCGGGCGGTGTGGCGCTCGATCGCCGCCTTCGCCTCCCCGGTGCGTGTGCGCAAGGCCTGCCCGACGGCGCGCAGCGCGCGTGTGATCGTGCGGCGGCGGTCCCGAAACGTCGTGCGTGTGGCGGCACCGGCGGCCTGCAGCCGGCGGACCAGCCGCGTCATCACTCGCACCCCGTCGGCCAGCAGCCCGAGATCGGTCGGATGCTCGATCGGGGCCTGAATCACGGTGGTATCCACGCGCAGTGTAGCGGTGCTTCAGGTCCATCAGGCGGAGATACGTGTGCACCGGCACGGTAGGCCGGCCGAGGTCGTGGGGTTCTCGGGAGGGGCAGAATGGGCTCTTCTGGGGGGCCGCCGGGCTGGAGCCTTCCAATGGAAGGTGGTCAGGATTATTCCGCATCCACCACCAGCAGATCCACCCATCGCCCATGGGCCTCCAGCACTCGGGTGAGCAGCCGGCGCGCCGCCTCCCGTTCCCCATCCCCTGGCAGCAACGGCTCCACGTCCAACAGCATCC
>JBBIOB010000024.1:0-41195 GCA_037443565.1 Armatimonadota bacterium
CTCCAGGGCGTGCGTCGCTGCGCCCCAGGCCAGGTCGTAACTCCCTATCTGTCGCGCCACGCCATACGCCATCTCGTTGAGGCACGTGACTACCAGTCTCACGAATCTGGCGTCCCGGGCAATCATGAGGGCCCGCCGAAATCCTCTCAGAGCATCTGCTAACAGCCCCTCAAATGCGTCAAGCCCCGCAAGCTGGAGATCGGCGCGGGCAACCCCCACTTGGTCACCACGATTGTAGTAGGTGGTCCGCATCCTCATAAGGCTAGAGCGGGCCCCTCGGAGGTCGCCAGTCCACTTCTGGACAAATGCCTCCGCACCGCTGAGGTACGGGTGGTCATCGAGGCGCCCAGCCGACACAAACAGGGTCCTAGCTTGCGCTATGGCGTCGGAGGCACCGGGGTAGTCTGCCAGCTTTATCCGTGCCAAAGCCATCTGGGTCAAGACCTCGCCACGTATCGAGGTCTCGGTGGCAGGGCACTTCCTCAGGGCGAGTCTGGAGACCGCCAGCGCCCGGGACATTCGTCCTGCCCGGCTGAGTTCCCAGGAGAGGACCTTCAGCGCCTCGACTTCCAGGCGGCGCAGGGAGGCCCCCCGCGCAATTCCCCAGGCAGCCAGCGCCGCCCGCCGCGCCTGGTCGAAGTCTCCAAGGTGATCCTCAAGATCGGCCACCCTCAGAAGACAGGCGGCCCAGGGTTCGTCTCCGGCAGCGGGGACGCACAGGTCGAGTAGTCGCGCGAGCACACGCCTGCGATCAATGGGCCTCCCAAGACGGGCAAGCGCCAAATCGCACTTGCCCAACAGCGCGATCTCCCGGTCGTGCTGCACACCGTCGGCGGCCGGCGCATCGCGCCGAAGACATACCAGGGCGCGTTCATAGGCCCTCCATGCCTCCGGGTGCGCGAACATCTCATAGGCCCGGTCTCCCGCCCGCGTCCACGAATCAACCGCGTCGGCCCACTCGCCCGCAGCCTCCTGGTGCCACGCCACCTGCTGAATCGGTATGTCCGTCCTGTCCCTCAGGGCCGCTGCGCTCCTCGCATGATACGCGCGGCGCTGACGCGTGGGGATGCCCTCGTAGCAGAGCACTCGGATCTTTTCGTGGGAGAAGCGGTAGACATCCCCATCACGAGCGAGAATCCCCGAGGCCTCCAGGCCCCCAAGAGCCTTCGAGAGCCTGCTGGGGCGCATCCGGACTACTGTGCTCAGCAGTTCGGCATCGAACCCTCGACCCAGCGCGGAAGCAGCCTCGGCCACTGTGAGTGCGTCAGGACTCAGAAACGCGAACCGCTGTTGCAGGATGGATCGGACACGGCCCGGCATCAGACCACGGTCGCCGGCCGCTGCCGGAATGCCGCCGGGCCTGACCGCTGAGCCTGTCCCTTCAGCGATCAGCCCCTGCTGCTCGAGCAAGCGCAGAGTCTCGACAATGAACAGCGGATTGCCCTCAGTCTCTCGGAACACCCAATCGTGGAGTTCCTCAGTGATTCCCTGATGACCCAGCAGCACCGCGACCAGTTCGGCGGTCTGTCGCTTCGGCAGAGGGCCCAGAGTGGTCGTCCTGGCGGCGAGCGACGCAAGCCCCACCTGATCGGACCGCGCGAGATCCCGCCCGGCAGCCGTCTGTCGTGTCACCAGGATACCCAGGGGCAGCGCTGCGGCCCGACCGGTCAGGTAGGTGACGAAATCCAGCGTGCCCGCATCAGCCCACTGGACATCTTCGATGGCGATGAGGAGCGGCTTCGCCCGGGCGAGCCGGCCGATCCTTGAGCCTAGCAATCCAAAGAACTGGAACCGGCTCGCATCGATCCCGTTGTCCTTTCCAGGAGGAACCTCTTCGCTTCGGCTTTCTCGCACTTGGACCGCGCTGGAGGCAGGATCACCGGGACCTCCAGCGACAAGTTGGAGGAGATTCTGAAAGTCCACGCGCTCCTCCAAAGCGTCCATGAGCGACTGATAGGGCACCGGCTCGGACAACCCGACGCAGCGACCTGCACAGACGGTGCCGCCCCTGGAGATCCACTCATCAACGATCCAGCGGGCGAGCCGTGACTTTCCAACGCCTGCTTCACCCTCGATGAGGATAAGGCTGCCGCGGCCTGCAAGCGCAGCCTCGATGAACGCGCGCGCCTGGAGCTGTTCGTCACGCCGGCCGATCAAAGGAATCCGATCGGGATCCGCCAGCCCGGGGAATCGCCGGATCAAAGCGGCAGCGGTGGCCTGTCCTCTATCAAGCTGTCCATCGCGAATGAGCGCCAGCGTTCGCTCGTCAGGACGGACTCCGAATTCGGCCTTCGTCAGCTCAGAGAATCGGCGGAACTGTGTCAAAGCGGATGATCTGTTGCCGCTCCTCAGGAGCAACTCGATGAGCAGGCGCTGCGCGTCCTCGTCGAGTGGTTCCTTCTCGCAGGCCGTGCGTGCGTATCTGACGGCCAGGTCGACCCGACCCCGCTGATCGAAGACTTCAGCAACGGCCATGAGCCCTTCAACATAGGCTCGGCGGAGTCGCTCCCGCTCATGCCGGCACCACTCGACATCCCACTCTTCGAGCAGGTCTCCCCTGTACAGGTCAAGGGCCGCGATCGCCCTCTCCAGGGCAAGCGGCTCGCGCAGCAATCGTGTTGGGAGCCCGCGATGGAACTGCACAACATCGACATCGCAGTGCTCGTCGCCCAGAGCCAGCGAATCCCCGCTGGCCACAAGGACACGGCGCGCCTCGGGAGACTCACCCAGCGCCTGGCGAACTCGCCATATCGCCGTACTGAGATCCGCTCTTGCCCGGCCTTCGCTCAGGTCTGGCCAGAGGGCTCCGGCCACACGGCTTCTGCCCACTGACCGGCCGTAGTGAAGGGCAAGAAACGCCATGCACTGAGCCGGCGCCCGTCCCAGCCTGATGCTCCGGCCGCCAAAGCTGAGAGAGAACCGTCCCAGCATTGAGATCTTCAATCGCATTTCGAACGCCCCTCCTGCTGGCTATCCTTCTAACCAGAGTCCTTCGGGCGGATGTGACGCCGGCGATAAGACAGGTTGAATGTGGGAAGGATGCTGGATAGGACAGCGGGCTTGAAGAGCGCTACAGCATCGGCGCGATCTTCTCCATCACTGCGACAACGGTCGGATCGAACTGATTGCCCGCATGACGACGAATGACATCGAGCGCCTCGGCACGGGTGGCGCCCTTCCGGTACGGTCGATCCGTGACCAGCGCGTCAAACGCGTCGGCCACGAAGATGATGCGGGCGCCGAGCGGAATCTCCTCACTCTTCAGGCCATCGGGGTAGCCCGATCCATCCCAGTTCTCGTGATGGTGCCGAACCATGGCTGCCGACTCCTTGAGAATCTCAATGGGCTCGATGATGTCCGCGCTCACCGTTGAGTGTTGTCTCATCAGCGCGTTCTCCTCAGGG
Organism: Armatimonadota bacterium; assembly: GCA_037443565.1. GTDB lineage: Bacteria > Sysuimicrobiota > Sysuimicrobiia > Sysuimicrobiales > Humicultoraceae > Fervidifonticultor_A. Next base: position 3,405 of record JBBIOB010000024.1, read on the forward strand.
GTCAACTTCCCCGGCTTGCGAATGATGCGGCCGCTGACGCCGATCTTCCCGATGTCGTGCATCAGCCCTCCGATGCGGATGCGCTCGACTTCGTCCTCGGGCAGACCCATCGCTCGTGCCAAGCGGACTGCATACTGGGAAACACGCTGGGAGTGATTTGACGTATATGGGTCTTTGAGGTCAACGGCTTGCGCGGTCATCTGCAGGCTCGTCAGGAGCACGCCCGCCTGTTCGCCCAACAGCTTCCAGGGATAGTACATCTCGACGAGTGTGATCGCAGCCAGACCAGCCACGAGCAGCCCGAACCGCGATTCCACATAGCCCAGCCCTACGGCCGCGGCAGAGAGCACGGCGACATGCACCGCCGTGCGCCGGGTCAGGTGGCCGAGCGCCGGTAGGAACCGCACGCCTTCCAGGTCTTGTAGCTCAAGCGCCTGCAGCACGCCGTTGACGGCCCAGTAGACAAGCAGCCCGCAGGCCCGCGCCACTAGGTCCGTGGTCGAACCCGAGCTCGGCCCCCCCACCGCGCTCATTCCAACGTAGACCGCGGCGCCGGCCCAGAGGGCTGGTGCATCCCGCCCCGCGGTGCCAATCGCCGACCTCAAGGGGCTTCTCCTCACCAGGAGATCGACCAACAGAGCCGGCAGGACCCCGATGAGCAGTAGCAGGGCCAATCCGCCTGTCCACAGCCCCACGAACGCGAACACGGGCCGGAGCGAGAAGCTGCCAAAGGGCCGCATGCGTACTTCGAGCCACTCGCCGATGCTCGCCATGATCAGCAGGAGCATGGCAGAAACGAGGTTTCCCCGGTCGAGGCCCGAAAGACCGACGCCGAGCGAGAGACCCGCCAGCAGGGCCAGGGCATAACCGGCTGGCCCTCGCCGGGCGCTGCGATTCATGCCTGGAATCCCTGTGGTCTCGCTGTGTGGGCAGGGATCTCCGGGCGCGTGAGCGTCTCCGCTGCAGCGACGGCCAATGCATCTCTCTCAACGATCCTGACAAACGCGTCGACTACGTCGGGGTCGAACGCCCGCCCTCGCTCCGCCACGATGTGCGACACAATCGAAGCCGTCGGGCTTGCCGTGCTGTACGGAGACACCCCGGACGCCATGCTTTCGGCTACCTCGGCGACGCCGATGATGCGGGATCCAAGAGGGATGGCCTCGCCCTTGAGTCCGTCGGGATAGCCAGTCCCGTCGTAGCGCTCGTGGTGGTGCCTGATGAGAGTGGCGATTTCCTTCCTGGGCAGCTCACGGGCAATCTCAGCCCCTACGCGGACATGGTCCCTCAGCTCCTCGGTGTCTTCGCTTGTGATGACCGGGCGCTCCAGCAGATCATCCTTGCCGATCAAGCCGATGTCATGCAACAAAGCGGCAAACTGAACCGACTCTACAGCGGCTTCGCTGAGACGCATCTCCCGTGCGATGGCCACGGCCAGGTCGGCCACCCGTCTGGCGTGCCCACTGGCCAGGGGGAAGTTCACATCGGCCGCAACGACCAAGCCGTCGACGATTTGGGCATACAGGCGGCGCTGCTTAATGTAGAGGGCGATCGCCCGCCACTGGAAGGGGAGCAGAGCCAGGTAAGTCAGGACTACCGCGTAATGGATCCGGAAATACAGCAGCGCGAGCACCGTGGCAGTTGGGATGCTCAGGAGGTTTGGCCAGAACAGGTCGCGGATGCCGTCAATCCACGTCCTGAGGAAGGGTGTGCTCCGCCACCGACTCACCGCAAAAGCAGCGAAGAAGTTGTTTGCAACCTGAAACGCCAGCGGGCCCACAATCACGGCGAGCAGGGTCTGAGGCCATTCGATACGCTCAAGGTTCCCCCCGACGAGGCGAAACACCAACGCGCCCACGCCAACACTGAGACCTATTTGAGCGCCATTGAGGAGAGCACGCCACGGAACCCATCCTCTTGCTCCGATGTAGGCGATCGTTCTCCCTATGATGAAAACCAGGACCGCAGTACCAGGGTTGAAGACATAGGTCGCGAGATAGGAAAGAACGCTGGTGGGATTGACCGAGCCGCCCCGAGGGTCTGGAACTCGGATCGAATAGGCGACAACGAGCAGGCCGAGATAGAGCCCAGCCTGGGGCCACTCGTGCCAGGGGATCACGTCGGCGAACACCACCGCGACAATCGTCGCAGCGCCAACTGTCGCAGGCACGAATATGCGTACCTGACGTGAGAGAGTGCGCATGGACAGAAAAGAAGAACCAGACCGACAGCTAGATTTCCCTGTCCCCGCCTAGCATTAACCCGCGAACCAGAACGCTGCTGAGTGTGCGAACGATCTTCACCAGTCACCTGGAGAATATCGCCTCACCACGCGCTGCTGCCGCCGGGAGAAATGAGCGGTCACCTGCCGGCCGAGTGCCGGCGTTGGCGGCGACCATCTATTCGCTTTGCGACGTGGAGTGTCGCACTTGCCCTGCTGTCGGTCCGGTAGTCCCTCCTTTCTCCCTCCAGGCCCATTCTCCTTCCATCTTCCCCCTCCCAGGCCACAGGAGACGCCCGGGCAAGCCGCCGGCCACCCTACTCCGACACCCCCACCCGTCCACCCGCCCGCCGGATCAGGTGGGCAACACCCAGGGCCACGACCACCGCCCCGGTCATCGCGGCGGTCTGGAGCGGAGCCGTTGCCGCCAATGCTAACCACCCGGCCCCCACGATGATCATCACCGCCGCGTTGAGCCAGCGCTGCTCGGCCTCGTCGAACTCCGGATCGATGTCCGCCCGGAGGAGACGCCCGAGCGTGAACGAGAGGGCCGGCTCCACCAGTCTGCCGTCAAGATCCGCCATCACGCCGGCCGGGGCTGGTGCCACGCGGCGCGGAACGGGAGCTTCCTCGAGCCCGTAGCGCCACAGCGCCGAAAAGCGGAGTCTCGCCAGAAGCGTGCCGGCAACCGAAATCCCGGCCATGGCCAGGATCGCGCCTCTCACGCTGGTCTGGTCAGCCAACCAGCCGAATCCCAGCAGGGCGGTCGCCCGCATCAGCGCCAGCGCGACCTGGCGTGTGGTGATCACCCGACCCAGCTTGTCGGCCGGCGTGTGCTCCATCATGATCGTCGAGACGTTCACGAACACCAGCATGTTGGCGAATCCCACCCAGAAGCCCGCAATCACCAGCATGCCGTAGTTGGCGGCCAGACCCATCGCGCCCACGGCGAGGGCCCAGAAGAGATACCCGGCGACGACGGTCTGCCCGCGGGGAAGCCGGGTCCCATACCATCCGAGCAGGAGTGAGGCGGCCACGAACCCGACGCCCCAGATGCTCTGAAACCACCCGAACTCTACATCGGTGACCCCCAGCGTGCCCTTCGCCAGCGGGGTTTGCAGCGAGTTCAGGCCTGCCACCCAGAACCCGCCAGCGAGGGCGGCGAGGAGGGCGACCTGCACAGGGTCGCTCCGTACATACCGGAGGCCTTCTCGGATCGATCGGGCAATGGCGCGGGCGCCGATGCCTTCTCGATCCCCCATCGCCATACCCGGAACCTGCCGGGTTAGAGAGACCCCCGGCATGCTGGGGAGTTGGTCGCGGGCGTCAACGCCTCGGATCGGATGACTCGTCAGGCGCAGCGCACTTACGAGGACCCCCGAGAAGACATAGGTCGAAGCGTCGATCCACAGCACCGCGGCATAACCGAGCCAGGCCGCGAGCAGGCCTGCGAGGGCCGGCCCGAAGATCTCGGTACTCGTGTCCATGGAGGCGAAATAGGCGTTCGCCTGGAGCAGCTGCTTCTTAGGCACAGACTGCGGAATGACGGCGAACATCGCCGGCCGAAAGAACGCCGAGGCCGCGGAGATCAGGAACAGATCGATGTAGACCCAGATGAGTCCCTGAGCCATGAGCCAGGGAATCAGGGCCACAAGCCCGGCACGCACCAGATCGGCCGTCATCAGGATCCGCCGGCGGTCGAGCCGGTCGACCAGGGCGCCTGCCACGAACCCTACGAACGCCGGCGCCAGCAGCAGGGCCAGGATGGCGTAGGAGACTGAGAGCGCCGAGCCCGTCTCCGCGTACACCCACAGGGAGATGGCGACCCACGTGAACCGGTCGCCGATCTGCGAGACGAGCTGCCCCGACCAGATCAGCGCGTAGTTCCTGTGGCGCATCAGCGCCCGGAAGCCGCCCCTGGCTTCGTCGGGTGCCTGGGTTGCCGCCACTGTGGTCACACGCCCGCCTCGAGGATGGCGGACTGCCGGCACAGCCCACCGGCGTTCATGAGCACCGGGCCGCCGACGTTCTCGAGGAGCATCTCAAGGAATCCGCCGCCGCAGCCCGGAACCATTCAAGGAGTGCGAATCGCCGCCGTCGTCTTCCTCACCGTCGCGCTTTCGCCTGCCTCTGTGGCAGGTCTCGCGCATGCGCAGCCGCCGGGCAGCCCGCCGGCGGGGGCTCAGACCCGGCCAGGCGTGGATGTTCTCCTGGAGTCGCCCAGCCTCCTGCAGGGCCGCAGGATCGGCCTCGTCACGCACGCCGCGGGCCTGACGAGCGCCGGTGACACTACTTCCAGCGCGCTGCTCCGCGATCCACGGTTTGCCGTCGTCGCGCTCCTGGCGCCCGAGCACGGGCTCACGGGCACGATCCCGGCAGGCCAGCCGGTCCCAGATACCGTCGGGAACGGCCGCGTGCCCGTCTACAGCCTTTACGGCGCGACACGGCGGCCTACGGCTGAGGTGCTGGCAGCAGTCGACACCCTGGTCGTCGACCTCCAGGATGTGGGTGCGCGCGCCTACACGTATACCTCCACGATGGCCCAAGTCATGCAGGCCGCGCGTGAGTCCGGGAAGTCGGTCGTGGTACTCGATCGGCCCAACCCGCAGGGCGGCGTGCAGGTCGACGGTCCGGTGCTCGACCCGGCCTGGCGCTCGTTCATCGGCATGTTTCCCATCCCCCTTGTGCACGGCATGACGATCGGTGAGTTGGCCTGGATGTTCAACGCGGGTTTTGACCTCAACGCCAACCTGACCATCGTCCCAATGCGGGGATGGAACCGGCGCATGGTGTGGGAGGAGACCGGGCTGCCCTGGGTGCGGCCGTCGCCGAACATACCCACCATGCAGACGCCGTTCTACTACGCGGCCACCGGGGTGCTCGACGGCACCAACCTCTCGAACGGCGTGGGCACGCCCAATCCGTTCGAGGTCGTGATCAGCCCCTGGCTCGACGGCCGGCGTCTGGCCGCGCGACTCAACGCGATCGGCCTTCCCGGTGTCGCCTTCGAGCCCCATGCGGTGCTCCACGGCGGCGGTCTGCTCAGCGGCGTGAGGCTTATCATCACCGACCCGCTGCGCTTCCGGCCGGCGACTACGGCGATCCACATCCTCGTGGAGGTCCGCCGCCAGCATCCCAGCCACTTCCGGTTCGTGCCGCGGGCCGGTCGGCACATCTTCGACCTCGTGTGGGGCACCGACAAGATCCGGAAGGACATCCTCCGCGGCGCGCCGGCTTCAGCCATCGTGGCCCGTTGGGAACCCGCGCTGCGCCAGTTCCAGTTACTGCGGAATGCCTTCCTGCTCTATCCGGAGAGGCCGTAGACGACGCGCACGCAAGGAGGGCCGCGCGGCGCGCGGCCCTCACCATCGGGGAGCAGGCCTGTAAGCCGGGTTCTGTACGCCGGGTGCCTGGCGGCATCGCCGGCGCGGCTGTCATCTCTCTGGGATCCCGGTTGCCCGGGACCTCGAGCGACCTACCCGGGGATCGGCGGGCCGCCTCATCTCCCCCTATCTGGCCTTGCTCCGGGTGGGGTTTGCCTGGCCGGTCCGTCGCCGGACCGCCGGCGGGCTCTTACCCCGCCGTTGCACCCTTGCCCGGCTGGATGGTGCCAGCCAGGCGGTATGTTTCTGTGGCACTCGTCCCTGGGGTCGCCCCCGCCGGGGGTTACCCGGCACCCTGCCCTGCGGAGCCCGGACTTTCCTCGGCGCTCAAGGCGCCGCGACCGCCCGGCCTGCTCCCGGCAATATGGTAGCACAAGCGCACGCCAGTGCCCTACGCAAGGGCTTCGTAGACCAACCGTCCCAGCTCGGCGACCGCTGCCGTCCCCTCCATGTCGGAAGCGAGGTCCCGTGTGAGCGCGCACACCAGGACCGGCCCGCGCTCGACGAACATGATTCCGGCGTCGTTACGCACGCCGGCGATGGATCCGGTCTTGTGCGCGACGTCGGCCGTAAGGGGCAGGTGGAACGGTAGACGGTCTCGCACCTGCTGCTTCCTCAAGTAGGACAGTGCGCGCTCGCGTACCCAGGGTGACAGCCGGCCCTCGGTCACGAGCATCTCGAGGAGGCCGATCATCTCGCGCGGGGTCGTGACGTCGTTGTCCGCATCGGCGTAGGCGCGGCCCGTGAAGGTGCGCTCTCGGGTCTTCAACGCCTTCTCGACCTCCAGCCGCGCCTCGGGCGTGAACGGTCCCTCTGGCCGGCCGGCGATCTCGAACAGCAGGCGGCGGCAGTCCATGGGCACTCGGGTCACGCCGAAGCCCCACGATGCCAGACGACGGTTGACCGCGTCGACGCCGACGCGCTGGACCAGGATGTCGGTGGCGGTGTTGTCGCTGATGATGATCATCAGCATCGCCAGGTCCGAGAGGCTGAGCGCGGGTGCCGATGCGAGTTCCTTGAGCACCCCGGACCCTGGGGATTTCAGGACCTCGGTCACCTCCACGCGCTCGTCGAGCGACAGACGACCCTCTTCGGCCTGAAGCAACAGCTCGATGAGCACGGGAATCTTGAACACGCTCGCAGTCGGAAACGGCCGATCCGGGTTGATGTAGCACTCCGCGCCATCCCACACGGTCTTCACACCAACGCCGGCCAGACCATTGAGGCCGCCAACGACGCGGTGGAGGGCCGCCGCGAGTTGGTCCATTCCCCGCGGGATCTGGGCGACTGGCGCGGCGTCCTGGCCGCCCACGCGCTCGCGGTCGGGCTGCGGACTGGCGCCTCGGCCCCTGTCGCTCCTCGCCCTCGACCCATCCCGCTCATCGAGGGTCCGGTTGGCCAGCGCGTCGGCCCGCGCGTTCCGCTCCCTCGGGACGTGTGCGATGTGCCAGCGGCGAAACTCGGTCAGGGCCCGGACCGCCCGCGCGTGCAGCGGCGCTAGGTGGGCGCTGCGAACCTTGTACTCCCCGGTGACCTGCCGGACCAGCAGATCGCTGTCGGCGAAGACTTCGACTTCGGTCGCGCCGCGCGCCTTCGCCTCATCGAGTCCCCGCAGCAGCGCCTGGTATTCGGCCACGTTGTTGGTCGTCTCGCCGACGTACTCACCGACCTCGGCCAGCGTCCTGCCGCGGGCGTCCTGCACCACGACGCCGATCGCGGCCGGGCCGGGGTTCCCGCGCGAAGCACCGTCGATGTGGAGCCGCAGCTTCACGACGCCCCCCGCGCTCACTGGCTGTCTGAAGGGAGCACGACCAGCACCCTGCCGCATCCGTCGCACGCGGCCAAGTGGTCAGGGTCTCGCCCCAAGCGTGAGACCACGCGCTCGGGCACTGCGACGTGGCAGCCGTCACAGATTCCGCCCCTGACGGCCACCACCGCGACACCCCCCTTGCCCGCGCGCAGCCGCTCGTACCGCCGCAGCATGTCCTCGTCGACTTCGGCGGCCAGCGCCTCACGACGAGCGGTCAGCGACGCGATCTCCAGGTCGGCGGCGCCGACGCTTCTCTCGTATGCCGCGACGATGTGCGCGAGCATTGCCTCGGCCGCGCCCTTCTCTTCCTGTGCGCTGCGGCGCTGGGCTTCGCGCGCCTCAACCTCCTCCATCAGCGTCAGCGACTCGTCCTCGAGATGCCGGACGCGCCGGCCGATCGCCTCGACATCCTCCTGCATGGCGCTCAGCTCTTTGGGATTCCCGATGCGGCCGCTGTACATATCGGCCTCGAGCTTCCCTGCTTTGACCCGCAGCGACTGGACTTCAAGGTCGAGCGCCCGGAGCCGCGTCTGCGCCGCGGCCAGGTCCTTGCTGAACGCCTCGAGGCGTGCGGCGGCCTCTTCGAGCTCGTCCCGCTTGGTCGACCCGTCGTCGAGCCCCCGTCGATGGGCGTCGGCGCGCGCCAGCGCGATGTCCACCTGCTGCAGATCGTAGAGCTTCAAGATGCTCACACAGCACTCCACACGCCGCGCTTGAGGCCCCGGCGCGCCTCTGCTATAAAGGGGAATACCGGCGGGTCCGCGAGGGGGACGACGCGGGAGGTGGCTCCCGTGTAAACCTCTCGCCGGGCTCGCCGGTGTGTTATCGCCGCTTCGTCGGCCTAGCCTTGGGTTTCGGCTTCGGCTTGGGCTTGACCTTCACCGGCGTCTTGGCCTTCAGGACCTTGACGGACTTTCCGCCCAGCTTGAGCGCAGGCTTGGCCAGCACCCGAAGGGTGGGCTTTGCAGGCGCTGCCGGAGGCGCCGCTTGAGCCGGCCGCGCCGCCATCGCTCCGGGCGCCGCCGGACGCGGGGGCACAGGAGGCCGGACCGGCAGCGGCGGTCGCGTGCGCGCGACGGTGAGCGCCCTCGGCGTCCCCGACGACGGCGGAAGGGGCGGAAGCGGCTTGACGCGCTTGCGTTTGCCCTCCCACCACTTCATGTAGTCGTGGCCCAGGCGCTCGAAGTAGTCGAAGGCATCGGGCCAGTCGAGTTCGCGGCGCATCCCCTGGATGATTGGCTCCACCTTGGCCCAGGGGATGGGAAACAGCTCGTAGACGGCCTCGCGATCGACGGCATCGGCCTCGACAAGGAACCCCAGGTTGTCACAGAAGACCGCCACCCGGAGCAGGTTGTTGAACCGGATGCTTCCGGGCGGGCACTCGATGATGAACTGCTCGTACTCCTTGAAGTCGAACTGGAACACCACGTACTGGACGGCCTCCAGGTTCTGCGGGGTGTCGGCCATCCCCATCAGGCGCACGAGCATCTCTGTGTGCGCCGGCGTCAGCCTCTTCACGCTCGTCACCTCAGTCGGCCCAGGAGTCGTCCGGGAGGACGCCGTTCGGCCTTTGACCGGCCCCATTCGGGGCGATTCAGACAGAAATTCGCGCCACAGTATTGTTTTCCCTGCGCTGGGGCAGTGAAACGTCCGCGCCGCAGCGTAACTGAGGAGAGTCAAGTAATATACGACTTCCTACTCAGACGAAGGCGGGATCACAGGAAGTCCCAGGTTTTCCACAGGATGCTCAGGGGACGACCTGACCTCACCGCCGGTGGAACACCCGCCCCACCGGCTGGCCCCCGGCCGTGGTATACTGCCGGCGGGCGAGTAGCTCAGCGGGAGAGCGCCTCCCTTACACGGAGGAAGTCGGGGGTTCGACACCCTCCTCGCCCACCAAATCCCCCTTCTGGACCGGCCGTCACTTCACACGGCCCGCATTGGCACGATCTCCAGCGTATCGACGTGACGCGGACGCATTACACCGAAGTGCCGGTGATCGAGGGTAGCCAGCTTGGGTTCGTTGAGACGTTCGACAATGGCGAGCACGGCGGCGTCGACGAATCCCACATCGGCGTCGGCGGAGCGATCGCACAGTTCCCGAACTCGGCGGTAGTCCTCGTCGCGCAACTCCTCGACCCGGTAGGCGCCGGCGACGATATCGTCGAGCAGGGCCACCAGCACGCCGGGGTGCAGGCGAGAGTGAATCCAATAGTCCACCTCCACCAGCACCGGCGCCGGGATGACCAGCGGTCCGTCGGTTCCCTCGATGAGCTCGCGGCACGCTTTGTGGTCTGCGTCGCTGCGGTCCAGCGACGCGTACAGAGGGCCGGTGTCGAGGATCAGCGCCACGGCCGCGGCTCCGGGCGCTGTTCCGCGGTGCGCCGGGCGGTGTCGGTATGCCCTGACGCGCCGATGCCCAGGCTGCGCGGCCGGGGCCGATCGCGGGCGGCCTGTTCTTCGAGAGCCTCCCGGATGAGCGCGGCCATGGATGTACCGCGCTCGGCCGCGATGAGACGGAGCCGTCTGAGGAGTTCCTCGGGAAGTGAAATGGTGGTGCGTCCCATAGCATCATGATGATATCAGTGATGCTCCGGGTCAAGCGCCCGGGGGAAGCTGACGACCGAGGACCCGAACGGGTCTCAGGCTCGACCTGACGAACTGCGTGGCCGCCGACGCAAGGGATTGGCAGCCGGGCGCAGAACCTCGGGCTACACAACCGCATGCCGGATGGCCATGCTGCGACACAGGGGGTGAGTCGCGGGATGAAGGTCACCATCACCACGAACGGTGTCAGGGCCACGCATGACGTCGAGCCCCGTCTGCTGCTCGTCCACTACCTCAGGGATGTCCTTGGGCTGACGGGCACCCACATCGGCTGCGACACGACGAGCTGCGGGGCCTGCACCGTGCATCTCAACGGCCTCGCGGTCAAGTCGTGCACGCTGCTGACCCCGCAGGCGGACGGTAGTGAGATCCTCACCGTGGAGGGGCTCGCGAAGAACGGCGCGCTCCATCCCATCCAGGAAGCGTTCTGGGAAGAGCACGGCCTCCAGTGCGGCTTCTGCACGCCCGGCATGATGATGACGGCGCTGCAGATCATCGCGCAGCATCCCAGGCCGACCGACGACCAGATCCGGCACGGGCTCGAGGGCAACCTCTGCCGGTGCACCGGGTATCAGCACATCGTGAACGCCGTGCAGGCCGCGGCGCGCAAAATGGCCGGACAGGCCTCTGGGGGGAGGTGAGGTCGCGTGGCGGTCACCAGGCTGTTCGGCTCGAGCATCAAGCGCCGCGAGGATCCGCGGCTGATCACCGGTGAGGCCAGGTTCCTGGATGACATCAGGCTGCCCGGCCTACTGCACGCGGCGGTCCTCCGCAGCCCGCACGCCCACGCGAGGATCCGGAACGTGGATACTCGGAAGGCCGCGAAGGCCCCGGGGGTCGTGGGTGTCTTCACAGGCCAGGACTTCGCCGACCTGAACCCCCTGCCGTGCGCCTGGCAGGCGGGCGGGGTCCAGAACAACCTCAACACCCCGCGCGCGCTCGAGATTGACCGCGTCACCTTTACCGGGGCCGGCGTGGCGGTCGTGGTCGCGGAGTCGCGGTACGCGGCCGAGGACGCGCTGGGGCTGATCCAGGTGGACTACGAGGTGCTGCCGACGGTCGTGGACGCCGAGGCCGCGGTCAGGCCCGGCGCCCCACAACTCCATCCGAACGCGCCCAACAACATCTGCATGGATTGGTCGTGCGGCGATCGGGACGGCACCGAGGCCGCGCTGCGCGGGGCCGACGTGGTGATCCGGCAGCGCCTGGTCAATCAGCGGCTGATTCCGAACCCGATCGATATGCGCGGCGCGGTCGCGACATACAACCCGGCGAGTCAGGAGTTCACGGTCTGGATGACCTCGCAGGCGCCGCACGTGATGCGGCTCCTGATGACCGCGTTCGTCTTCGGGATTCCCGAGACCAAGCTGCGCGTGATCTCCCCGGAGATCGGCGGCGCCTTCGGCACGAAGATCTACCTGTATCCAGAGTACTGCCTGGTCGCCGCGCTCGCCAGGAAGCTCGGCCGCCCCGTCAAGTGGATGGAGGACCGCAAGGAAAACTACGTGGCGACCACCCACGGCCGCGACCACGTCACCGACCTCGAGGTCGGCGCCACCCGTGACGGCACGATCACCGCCCTGAAGGTCAAGACCTACGCCAATCTGGGCGGCATCCTCTCGACGATCGCGCCCGGCATCCCAACCACGCTCTACGGGCGGATGCTGTCCGGCTGCTACCGCATCCCCCACATCCACTGCCAGGTGCTCGGGGTCTACACCAACACCGGCATGGTCGACGCCTACCGCGGCGCCGGCCGGCCCGAGGCGACGTATGTGGTCGAGCGCGCCGTCGATCTGGTCGCGCGGCAGCTCAAGATGGACCCGGTCGATGTGCGCCGCAAGAACTTCATCCCGCCCGAGGCCTTCCCCTACGATCCCGTGGGGATCCTGGCCGGGCTCACGTATGACAGCGGCGACTACGACAAGGCGCTGAACCGCGCGCTGGAGATCGTGGACTATCGGGAGTTCCGTCGCCAGCAGCAGGAGGCGCGCGCCCAGGGCCGGTACCTCGGGATCGGCCTCTCCACCTACGTGGAGCTGTGTGGCGCGGCCCCGTCGGCCTGGATCGGACTGCCGGGCCAGGGCTGGGGCGCCGGCCTGTGGGAGAGCGCGAACGTCCGCGTGCACCTCACGGGCAAGGTGGTCGTCACCAGCGGCTCGCAGTCGCACGGGCAGGGGCATGAGACCACGCTCGCGCAACTCGTCGCCGATGAGCTTGGCGTCCCGATCGACGACGTCATCGTGCAGCACAGCGACACGCTGGGCACGCCCTTCGGCTACGGGTCCTACGCCAGCCGCAGCGCCGCCGTCGGTGCGGTCGCCGTCCACATGAGCGTCCAGAAGATCAAGGAGAAAGCAAGACGGCTGGCCGCGCACCTGCTCGAGGCGTCCGAGGCCGACATCGTGTACGAGGACGGCCGGGCCCATGTGAAGGGCACCCCGGACCGGGCCAAGACGATTCAGGAACTGGCGCTGGCGGCCTCCGTCGGGTACACCCTGCCGAAGGGCATGGAGCCGTTCTTCGACGAGACGAGCTACTACGATCCGCCGAACTGTACCTTCCCGTTCGGGACCCACGTGTGCGTCGTGGAGGTCGCGCCCGACACCGGGCAGGTCCGGATCCTGCGATACGTGGCGGTCGACGACGTCGGCCGCGTGATCAACCCGCTGATCGTCGACGGGCAGGTGCACGGCGGGATCGCGCAGGGCGTCGCCCAGGCCCTCTGGGAGGGCGCGGTCTACGACGGTAACGGACAGCTGCTCACCGGGACGATGTCGGAGTACACGGTGCCCAAGGCCGAGTTCTTCCCGAGGTTTGAGGTCGACCGCACGATCACGCCGTCGCCGGTCAACCCGCTCGGCGTCAAGGGCGCCGGTGAGACCGGGACGATCGCGTCCACGCCGGCGGTGGTCAGCGCGGTCATGGACGCGCTGGCGCCGTTCGGCATCAGGCACCTGGACATGCCGCTGACGCCCCGCCGGGTCTGGCATGCGATTGCCGAGCAGAGGGGGGAGCCCCGATGATACCCGCAGCCTTCGACTACGCGGCGCCAAAGACGGTGGACGAGGCGCTGCGTCTCATCCGAAAGCATCCCAAGGCCAAGGTCATGGCCGGCGGTCAGAGCCTGTTGTCGCTGATGAAGCTCAGGCTGGCCACGCCCCCGCTGATCGTGGACCTGGGACGGATCAAGCGCCTCGCGTACATCAAGGAGACCAAGGCGGGCATCGCGATCGGCGCAATGACGCGGCACGCCGAGATCGCCGCATCGCCGATCGTCCGCAAGCGCCTGACCGCGCTGGCGCAGGCCGCCGACGCCATCGGCGACCTCCAAGTGCGCAACCTGGGCACGATCGGCGGCAGCCTGGCGCATGCCGATCCGGCGTCCGACTATCCGGCGGCGTTCCTAGCCCTGGATGGGGTCGCGGTGGTGCGGGGCGCCCGGCCGCGTAAGATTGCGGCGACCGCGTGCTTCACGGGCCTGTTCACCACGTCGCTGAAGCCCGGAGAGCTCATCACCGAGATCCAGTTCCCGGTCCCACCGGCCGGCACCCGCTCGGCCTATGTGAAGATGAAGCATCCGGCCAGTGGCTTCGCAATCGTCGGCGCCGCGGCCGCAGTCCGGGTGGGCCGCGACGGCCGCGCGCAGGACGTGCGCCTGGCCTTCACCGGCGCCGGACCGCATGCCTTTCGCGCGGGCGCGGTCGAAGGGATGCTGCGGGGCAAGACGCTCGATGAGGCGACGGTTCGCACCGCGATGGAGCATGCCGGTGACGGCGTCGACCTGCTGGAGGACCTGGCCGCCGACGCGGCGTACCGCGCCCAGCTTGTCCGCGTGTACGGCACCCGCGCCGTGCTGACCGCCCTGGTAGTATAGTGAATCTATGGCCACCCTGACGCGCCGGCCGGAGGCGCCGATCGACGTCCGGAACCCGGGCATCCCACTGGACCCGGGACGCCTCCGGGAGATCCGCGTGAATCGCAGCGCGGTCGAGCGCCGGGCGGCCACAATCTCGACCCGGCGCACCGTCAAGCGAGACTGGCAGGCCGCGTGGCTGATCCGGGCCGTCCAGTGCCTGGATCTCACCACGCTCGCCGGCGATGACACGCCGGGCACCGTGCGGCGCCTGGCCGCCAAGGCAAGGCAGCCGGTCAGGGCTGACGTCCTCCGAGGGTACGGTATCGACCCTGCTGAGATCCGTGTGGGCGCCCTGTGCGTCTACCATGCGATGGTGCCGACGGCAGTCGAGGCGCTCCAAGGGTCGGGGATTCCGGTCGCGGCGGTGTCCACGGGGTTCCCGGCCGGCCAGACCCCGCTGCGCTTGAAGATCGAGGAGATCAAAGAATCCGTCGCCGCGGGCGCCGCGGAGATCGACATCGTCATCTCGCGCGCGCACGTGCTCACCGGCGACTGGGTGGCGCTCTACGACGAGGTGCGGGCCTTTCGCGAGGCGTGCGGGCCGGCCCACATGAAGACGATCCTGGCGTGCGGCGAGCTCGGCACGCTGCGCAACGTGGCCGCGGCATCGTGGGTGTGCATGATGGCCGGCGCCGACTTCATCAAGACCTCTACGGGGAAGGAGGCGGTCAACGCGACACTGCCCTTCGGGCTGGTGATGGCCCGCGCGATCCGCGAGTATGCCGAGGACACCGGCTATCGCGTGGGCCTGAAGCCGGCCGGCGGTATCCGCGCGGCGCGGCAGGCGCTGGACTGGCTGCTGCTGATCAAAGAGGAGCTCGGCGAGGACTGGATGCGGCCGTCGCGGTTCCGGATCGGCGCCAGCAGCCTGCTAACCGACATCGAGCGCCAGTTGTGGCACACACTGAGCGGACGCTACGCGGCCACACACCACCAGCCGATGCCGTAGACGTCATACCCCGGGAGCAATCATGGGCGTCACCGAGATCCTGCGCACGATGGAGTATGGCCCGGCGCCAGAAGCCGCGGGGCCGGCGCTGGCGTGGCTCGAGTCGCACAACCGGCGGTTCCGGCTGTTCATCGACGGCCGTTGGGCAGACTCCCACGACGGGAGGGTCTTCGAGACGGTCAACCCGGCCACGGCGAAGCCGCTGGCGCAGGTGGCGCTGGGCGGGCAGGCCGACGTGGACGCCGCGGTGGCCGCGGCGCGCCGCGCGCTCCCGGCGTGGCGAGCGACCTCGGGACACACGCGCGCGCGGTACCTGTACGCGATCGCGCGCCAGGTGCAGAAGCACTCGCGGCTGCTCGCGGTGTTGGAGTCCATGGACAACGGCAAGGCGATCCGCGAGACGCGCGACATCGACGTGCCCCTGATGGCCCGTCACTTCTACTACCACGCCGGGTGGGCGCAGCTGCTCGAACGCGAGTTCGCCGGCTACGAGCCGGTGGGCGTCGTGGGGCAGATCACGCCCTGGAACTTCCCGCTGCTGATGCTGGCCTGGAAGACCGCGCCGGCGCTCGCCGCCGGCAACACGGTCGTGCTCAAGCCGTCGGGGTCGACCCCGCTGACTGCGATCGCATTCTGCGAGATCCTCCAGGAGATCGGGCTGCCGGCGGGCGTCGTGAACATCGTCACCGGGAACAGCCAGACCGGCGAGATGATCGTCAACCATCCCGGGGTGGACAAGATCGCGTTCACCGGGTCCACCGAGGTGGGACGGCACATCCGGCGCGCCACCGCAGGTAGCGGCAAGCGGCTCTCCCTCGAGCTGGGCGGGAAGTCGCCGTTTGTCGTGTTCGACGACGCAGACCTCGACAGCGCGATTGAGGGCATCGTCGATGCCATCTGGTTCAACCAGGGCGAGGTCTGCTGCGCGGGGTCGCGCCTGCTGGTCCAGGAAGGCGTCGCCGACCGCATGCTCGGGAAGCTGCGGGCGCGCATGGAGCGCCTGCGCGTGGGCGATCCGCTGGACAAGGCCGTCGACATCGGCGCCATCGTCTCCCGCGCGCAGCTCGAGCAGATCACACACTACTGCGAGGTCGGCGTCGCCGAGGGCGGCGTGATGTGGCAGCCGTCCTGGCGCGTGCCGAGCGAGGGCTACTTCTTCCCGCCCACGGTGTTCACCAACGTGGCGCCGTCGGCCACCATCGCCCAGGAGGAGATCTTCGGGCCGGTGCTGGTGACGATGACGTTCCGGACGCCGGCCGAGGCGGTGGCACTCGCCAACAACAGCCGGTACGGGCTGGCGGCCAGCGTGTGGACCGAGAACGTCAACCTGGCGCTCGACATCGCCCGCCAGATCAAGGCCGGCACGGTCTGGGTAAACTGCACAAACCTGTTCGACGGCGCCTCGGGATTCGGCGGGTACCGCGAGAGCGGCTTCGGCCGCGAGGGCGGCCGGGAGGGGATGTTCGAGTACCTGCGGCCGCCGTCTGAGGCGCATCCGGTCAAAGCATCGACCCGACCCGAGCCCGCGCGCGGCTCGTCGGCCGCAGACTACGCCGGGGCCGCGCGCCCCGGCCTGGCAGACGGCCAGCCGCCGATCGACCGCTCACCCAAGATGTATATCGGCGGGAAGCAGGTCCGGCCCGACCAGGGATACGCGCGCCTCGTCTACGACCCCGAGGGGCGGTTGCTGGGCGAGGTGGCCGAGGGCAACCGCAAGGACATCCGCAACGCGGTCGAGGCGGCGCATGCCGCGGCGTCGTGGGGCACGCTGACGGCCCACGCGCGCGCGCAGATCCTCTACTACGTCGCCGAGAACCTCGAATCCCGAACACAGGAATTCGCCCGGCGGATCGCCGCGATGACCGGCCGTTCGCCCAGGGAGGCCGAGCGCGAGGTGCGGGGCGCGATCTCGCGGCTGTTCAGCTTCGCCGCCTGGGCGGACAAGTACGACGGGGCCGTGCACAGCGTGAATGTCCCGCACCGCGACCTCACGATCGCCATCCACGAGCCGGTCGGGGTCATCGGGGTGGCCTGCCCGGATGAGTCTCCGCTGCTCGCCCTCGTGTCGCTGGTCGGCGCGGCCGCCTCGATGGGCAACACCGTGGTCGTCGTGCCGTCGCAGGCGCACCCGCTGGCGGCGACCGACCTCTACCAGGTCTTCGACACCTCCGACCTGCCAGGCGGCGTGGTGAACATCGTCACCGGCAGCCGCGACGACCTGGCGAAGGTGCTGGCGCAGCACGACGACGTCGATGCCGTGTGGTACTTCGGGTCGGCCGCGGGCAGCGCCATGGTGGAACTGGAGTCTGCGACGAACATGAAGCGTACCTGGGTCGGAGGCGGCCGGCCGCGGGACTGGACCGCCCCCTGGGCCGAGGGTGAGGAGGTCCTCCGCCACGCGATTCAAGTCAAGAACATCTGGGTGCCCTACGGCGAATAGCCCGCTCGTCTCGTCCGCTTCCCACCTTGCCCCGGCCGACCGTGAGGGGACCCCGAGCACGGGGAGAGCTGAGGCTATCCCACCTCGCGCGGCCGCGGCTGCGCATCGCGGGTGACGCGCGCGCCGAGCGAGGCCAGCTTGCCCTCGAGCCCCTCATACCCGCGGTCCAGGTTCTCGACCTGAGAGATCTCGGTGGTGCCGTCGGCCGCCAACGCCGCGATCACCACCGCCGCCCCGCCCCGGATGTCGGGCGCATCGACGGGCGCGCCGGTCAGCCGCGCGGGACCCGTGATGTGCACGCTCTCCCCATCGACCTTGATGTCCGCGCCCATGCGCCGCAGCTCGTCGGTGTACGCGAACCGCGCTTCGAACACCGTCTCTCTGATGCGCGAGGCCCCACGCGCCTGCGTCAGCACCGCCGCCATCTGCGGGTGCAGGTCGGTGGCGAACCCCGGGTACGGCGCGGTGTCCACGTCCACGCCGCGCAGGTCGCCCGCGCCCCGCACGCGCACGCCGTCGGGATCGTGGACCACCTCGGCGCCGGCTTCGCTGAGCTTGGTCAGCAGCGCCGTGACGTGCTCGGGGATCATCCCCAGGACGAGCACGTCGCCGCCGGTGGCCGCCGCGGCGAGCAGGTAGGTCCCGGCCTCGAGCCGGTCGGGAATGATGGTGTACGCGTTGCCGTGCAGCACCTTCACGCCCTCGACGGTGACGGTGTCCGTGCCGGCCCCGCGGATCCTGGCGCCCATCAGGTTGAGGAACACCGCGCAGTCCACGACCTCGGGCTCGCGGGCCGCGTTCTGCAGCACGGTGGTCCCGCGGGCGGTGCTGGCGGCCATCATCATGTTGATCGTCGTGCCCACGCTGCTGCGCGGGACGTAGAACGCGGTCCCCTTCAGCCGGCGGGTCGACGCCTTCATGTACCCGTGCTCGGTCACCACGCGGGCGCCCAGCGCCGCAAAGCCGCGCAGGTGGAAGTCAACCGGCCTCGCGCCGATCGAGCAGCCGCCGGGCAGCGGCACCTGCGCCTTGCCCAACCGCCCAAGCAGCACACCCGCGGTATAGAACGACGCGCGCATGCTGCGGCAGAGGTCGTACGGCGCCACGTGATCGGTCATCTTCCGCGCGTCGATCGTCAGGCGCGTCCCGGACCGCGTCACGCGCACGCCGAGCGCCGCGAGGATCTGCGCCAGGGTCGCCACGTCCCGGCAGTCCGGGACGTTCTCGAGCGTCGAGACGTCAGGGGCAAGCGCGGCGGCGGCGATGACGGCGAGCGAGCTGTTCTTCCCTCCGGCGACCCGAACCGCGCCGCGCAGGCGGCGGCCGCCGGTAATGATCAGTTTGCCCACTGCGTCCCTCCTGCGGGAGGATGTCGTCGGCTGCTAGGGTGTGGCGGCCCGCATGCGGCTCTCCACGTAGGCTCGGACCAGCTCCTCCAGCAGCAGGAGCCGGTCGACCTGGCGGATGACCTTGCGCGCGTCGCCGTGGCTCGTGATGTACGTCGGATCGCCCGACAGGAGATACCCGACGATCTGCTCGACGGGATCGTACCCGCGCTCTTCCAGCTTCCGGTAGACGTAGCTCAAGACGTCCTGAACGCCCTGCGATGTCACCTCGCCGAGTTGAAAGACGCCGGTGCGTTCGCGTTCATCCATCGCGATCACCTCCGGTCCGCGCCGCGCGCCGCCCCGCAGGAGCTTGGAACGCCGCCGCGCGATCTCACGCACGATCAGGCCGGGCGCGCTTTGGTGGGCCCGCCTGGCTTCGATCCAGGAACCGGCGCCTTATGAGGGCGCTGCTCTGCCACTTGAGCTACGGGCCCGCCCGACGATTATAGCACCGGGCCCGGCCCCTGCGGCTCAGGCAGGCGGCCCGGCGCGTAGCGGACGCGGGCCAGATACAGCCCGCAGGCAGGAGCCGGCGGCGCCGTCCGCGCGTCGCCGCGCCCGTCCAGGATATCAGCGACCGCCTCCCGCGGCAGCGACCCGGTCCCCACCGCCAGCAGGGTGCCGACGAGCCGCCGCACCATCTGGCGCAGGAACCGATCCGCGGCGACGGTGAAGACCACGAGCCGGCCGCGGGGATCGATGGCAAGCGCCCGCACGTCGCAGACGGTCGTGGCCGTCGGGGTGCCCGCCGCGCGGAACGCGCCGAAGTCGTGGCGGCCCCGCAGCAGCGCTGCAGCGTCCCGCATCGCTGCCAGGTCGATCGGCCCGGGCACCTGGTGCACGTACCGGCGCAGCAGCGCCGGGGGCTCCGGCCTGGACAGTACCACATAGCGGTAGATCCGCAGGCGGGCGTCGCGGCGCGCGTGAAAGTCTGGCGGGGCGTCCAGGACGCGGCGCACGGCCACATCGCCGGGCAGCAGGGCGTTGAGCGCCTGCCGCAGGCGCTCGGGCGGCAGCCCCGTCGCGCTGTCGCCGTGGGCCACCTGGCCGAGGGCGTGCACCCCCGCATCGGTGCGACCCGCGCCCACGATCGGGCACGGCGCCTGCGTGATACGGGCCAGGCTCTCCTCCAGTACCGCCTGGACGGTCGGGGCGTGCGGCTGGCGCTGCCATCCCGCGTACGCGGTGCCGTCGTACTCGATCACGAACGCCAGGCGCCGCGTGGTCATCAGGGCGCCCGCAGGCATGCCGCCGCGGCCACGGTCGCGACGACGAATGCGACGACGTCCGCGGTGCGCCAGCGCAGCTCCTTCATGCGCGTCCTCCCGTCGCCGCCGCGGTAGCAGCGCGCTTCCATGGCGAGGGCCAGTTCCTCAGACCGCCGGAACGCGCTGACCATCAGCGGCACCAGCACCGGCACGAACGCGCGCGCCCGGGTGAGCAGGCCCCCCCGGTCGAAGTCGGCGCCGCGCGCCATCTGCGCCTTGATGATCTTCTCCGTCTCCTCGAGCAGCGTGGGGATGAACCGCAGCGCGATGGCCATCATCATCGCCAGCTCGTGGGCCGGTACGCCGAGGCGGCGAAACGGCCGCAGCAGCCGCTCCAGACCGTCGGTCAGCTCCACCGGCGACGTCGTGAAGGTGAGCAGCGACGTGGCGACAACCAGCAGGATCAGGCGCAGGCTCACGAACAGGCCGGTGCGCAGGCCGCCCTGCGTGGCGATCAGCGGACCGAGCCGGAACAGCTCAGGCGAGGACTCCCCGGAGGCAAAGAACGTGTTGAGGAAAGCGGTCAGCAGGAGCAGGATGATCAGTGGCCGCAGGCCGCGGAGCGCGTACCCGAAGGGGATCTGCCCGATCGCCATCAGGCTGAGCAGGAGGACGACGAACAGCCCCATGCCGGCAAACGACGGCACGAAGAACAGCACGACGACGTAGCCGCTGGTGATGAGGATCTTGGTGCGGGGGTCGAGCCGGTGGATGACCGATGCCCGCGGGAGATACTGCCCGATCGTGATCGAGCTGCTAATGCCCACGACGGCCCTCCCGCAGCGCCGCCAGGATCTCACGGCGCGCCTGGGCCATGGTGAACGCGTCGCCGACCACGAGGCCCCGGCGTCGCAACTCGCGGACCAGGGCGGCGGCCTGCGGCAGGCCGAGCCCCAGGGTGCGCAGGTCGTCCTCGCGCGCGAAGATCTCGCGCGCCGTCCCCTCGGCCACGACCCGGCCCTCGTGCATCACGATGATACGGCTGGCCAGTCTCGCCACCTCGTCCATGTTGTGGGTCACGAGGACAATGGTCAGCCCCTGACGGTGGAGGGTCTCGATGCGGTCCACCAGCTCCCGCTTGCCGCGCGGGTCCAGACCGGCGGTCGGCTCATCCAGCACCAGGGTCCTGGGCCGCATGGCCAGGACACCCGCCAGCGCCACGCGCCGCATCTCTCCGCCCGAGAGGGTGAACGGCGACCGGTCGCTGAACCGCGTGGGATCGAGACCAACCTGCTGCAGCGCCTCTTCGACGCGGGCGGCGATCTCGCCGTCCGACAGGCCCAGGTTGCGCGGCCCATAGGCGACGTCCTTGCGGACCGAGTCCTCGAAGAGCTGGTACTCGGGGAACTGGAAGACGAGCCCGATCTGCTGCCGCGCCCGCCGTCGGTCGGCGCCCGGCGCCCAGAGATCCTGGCCGTCCACCCGGACGCTGCCCGCCGAGGGCCGCAGCAGCCCGTTGAAGTGCTGGATGAGCGTGGACTTGCCCGAGCCGGTGGGCCCGATGATCCCGACGACCTCGCCGGGAGAGACCTGCAGCGTCACCCCGCGAAGCGCCAGCGCCTCCATGGGCGTGCCGGGCCGGTAGGTGTGGGTGATCTGGCGGCAGTCGATCAGGGGCTCAGGCATCGCCTCAGCCCGGGGCCAGCGCCGCGAGCGCGTCGGCGAGCGCCTCGACCCTGTACACGCCGCCGGGGAGCCGCAGCCCGTCCCGGCGGAGCTGCCGCGCCAGCCGGACGACTGCCGGTGCCTCCAGCGGGCCACCCGGCACCTCGTCGATCCGCTCGAACACGGCATCGGGCGGGCCGTCGAGCACGATCCGCCCGGCATCGAGCGCGATGATCCGGTGCGCATCGACCAGGTCCTCCATCGCGTGCGAGATGAGGATCACGGTCATCCCGTCGCGGCGGTTGAGGTCGGCGACGGTCGCCAACACTTCGGCGCGGCCCTCGGGGTCGAGCATCGTCGTCGCCTCGTCGAGCACGATACACGATGGCCGCATCGCCAGGATACCGGCGATGGCGATGCGCTGCTTCTGCCCGCCCGACAGCAGGTGCGGCGCGGCGCGGCGGTAGGCGGCCATGCCCACCGCCTCCAGGGCGGCGGCCACCCGGTCGCGGATCACCGCCGGCTCGAGCCCGAGGTTCTCGGGACCGAACGCGACGTCTTCCTCGACGACCGTCGCGACGAGCTGGTTGTCGGGGTTCTGGAAGACCATGCCGACCTGCCGCCGGACGGTCCAGGTGGAGGCGCGATCTCTGGTGTCGAGCCCGCCGACCCGCACGGTGCCCGAGGTCGGCAGCAGCAGCCCGTTCAGATGGCGGGCGAGGGTGGACTTGCCCGACCCGTTGCCGCCGACGATGCCCACGTACTCGCCGGCCTGAACAGAGAACGACAGGCCGTCGAGGGCGACGACGGCCTGCGGGGTATCCGGGTGGTAGACAAACCTGAGGGCGTCGACCTCGATGAAAGGCTCGCCCCTACCGCCGGGGCACATGGGGGGAGGCTATTTGACGAGCTCGACGAACGCCAGCTGCGCGCCGTCCCCGCGCCGGCTGCGGGTCTTCAGCACGCGGGTGTACCCGCCGCGGCCCGCCTGATAGCGCGGCACCACCTCTTTGAAGAGCCGCTTCGTCACCTTGGGATCGGTCAGGAACCGCCGCACCTGCCGCCGGGCGTGGATGTCGTTGGCCAACGCCGTAGAGACTACGCTGTCGGCGATCTTCTTGACTTCTTTGGCCTTGGCGTCCGTCGTCTCGATGCGCTCGTACAGGATAAGCGCGCTCACCAGATCGCGGAACAGCGCCCGGCGCTCCCCGCTGTCGCGCCCCAGTTTCCGGCGTTTGGCTCCCAGTGCCATGCTCGCGCTCCTTACGCTGGCTCGGGCTGGCGCAGGCTCAAGTTGTGCGCCGCCAGTTTCTCTTTGACCTCATCGAGGGACTTGCGGCCGAAGTTCTTGACCGCCACCACCTCGTCTTCGGTCTTCTTGATCAGGTCGCCGACCGTGTGGATGCCCGCCCGCTTGAGGCAGTTGTACGGCCGCACCGATAGATCGAGATCCTCGATCGGCATGTTCATAAGCTTGACCTTGTCGGGATCCTCGGCCACCCCGAACGGCGCGCCCTGCGTCGTCTCGTCGGCGATCCCGGCGAACAGCCGGAAGTGGTCGATGAGCAGGCGGGACGCCTCCTGCAGCGCCTCCTCGGGGCGTACCGACCCGTCGGTCCAGATCTCCAGGACGAGCCGGTCGAGGTCGGTGGCGTGGCCGACCCGGGTGTCCTCCACGACGAAGTTGACCTTCCTCACGGGCGAGAAGATGGAGTCGATGGGGACCACGCCGATGACGTGCTCACTACGGCGGTGCCGCTCGGCGGGCACGTAGCCCTTCCCCCGTTCGACGACGATCTCCATCGCCAGGTGTGCGTCCTTGCGGTCGAGGGTGGCGAGATGCAGGTCGGGGCTGAGGATCTCGACCTCGGGATCCTCCTGGATGTCCGCCGCGGTGACGTCCTTCTTCCCCCGAACGTCGAGCCGCAGCAGCTTCGGCTTGTCGGTGTAGAGCCGCAGCGTCAGCTCCTTCATGTTGAGGACGATCTGTGTGACGTCCTCGACCACGCCCGGAATCGTCGCGAACTCGTGGAGCACGCCATCGATCTTGACGGACGTCACGGCCGCGCCCGAGATCGACGACAGCAGGACGCGGCGCAGGGAGTTGCCCAGCGTCACCCCGAAGCCCCGGTCGAGCGGCTCGACGACGAACTTGCCGTATGTATCCGACAGCTCCGCGTACTCGACCTTGGGTGTCGGCGCTTCCCAGATGATGCCAATCGCCATGACCGCCATGCCTCCTGTGACCTGTCAGCCGCTGTGCCGGACGCTACCGCGAGTAGTACTCGACGACGAGCTGCTCCTGGACAGGCGCGTCGATCTCTTCGCGCGCGGGCAGCGCGAGCACGCGCGCCTCGATCCGCACGGGATCGAACTCCACCCACGACGGCGCCCGCCGGCCGGCCGCCTGCTCGGCCAGTTCCTTCATCCGCGGGTGCGGCCGCTGCGGCTCGCTCGCCGACACGCGCTGCCCCGGCCGGACCTGGTACGAGGGGATGTCCACGCGCCGGCCGTCCACGGCTACGTGGCCGTGGGCGACCAGCTGCCGGGCCTCCTTGCGCGAGGCGGCGAGGCCCAGGCGGTAGACGACGTTGTCCAGCCGCGTCTCCAGAAGCTGGAGGAGCCGCGTGCCGGTGACCCCCCTGGACTTGGCGGCGTGCTGGAAGTAGGTCTTGAACTGGGTCTCGTGGACGCCGTAGATGCGGCGCAGCTTCTGCTTCTCGCGCAGGCGCACGCCAAACTCACTAAGCTTGCGGCGCGACACCCCGTGCATCCCCGGCGGCTGGGGGCGTTTCTGCACCGGGCACTTCTCGGTGTAGCACTTCTCACCCTTGAGATAGAGCTTCATGCCTTCGCGCCGGCACAACCGGCAGACCGACCCCGCGTACCGTCCCATCCGTTCCTCCTCGACCTCCCGGCCCCGGCTACACGCGCCGCCGCTTGGGCGGCCGGCAGCCGTTGTGGGGCACCGGGGTCACGTCGCGAATCAGGTTGACCTCCAGACCGGCGGACTGCAGCGAGCGGATGGCCGCCTCGCGGCCGGCGCCCGGCCCGCGCACGAACACCTCGACCTGACGCAAACCGTGCTCCATGGCCTTCCGCGCGGCGCCCTCGGCGGCCACGCTGGCCGCGAACGGGGTCCCCTTGCGCGACCCCTTGAAGCCCGCGGTCCCGGCGCTCGCCCATGCGACGACGTTGCCGCGCGTATCGGTAATCGTGACGACCGTGTTGTTGAAGCTGGAGCGGATGTGGGCCACGCCCACCGGCACGTTCTTCCGCTCGCGCTTGCGTCCCCGAGGCTTGTTCGCCATCCCTGCGATCCTCCGCTCCTACCGGGCCGCCGGCGCGCCGGGTGTCGCCACTCTGCGCCGAACGCCGACGGTCTTCTTGGGGCCCTTGCGCGTCCGCGCGTTCGTCCGGGTCCGCTGCCCGCGGACCGGCAGGCCCCGCTTGTGCCGGATCCCGCGGTAGGCGCCGATCTCGACCAGGCGCCGGATGTCCATGGCGCCCTCCCGGCGCAGGTCGCCTTCGACCTTGAGGTTGCGCTCGATGTAGTCACGCAGGCGCGTGACCTCGTCCTCGGCCAGGTTCTTCACCCGCGTGTCGGGGTTCACGCTCGTCGCCCGACAGATCTGCGACGCCCGGCCGGCCCCGATCCCGTAGATGTACGGAAGGGCGGCCTCGATGCGCTTGTCCCGCGGCAGGTCGACTCCAGCGATCCGCGCCATGGTGCGCCTCCTACCCCTGCTTCTGCTTGTGCTTCGGGTTCTCACAGATGACGAGCACCCGTCGCCCGCGCTTGATGATCTTGCACTTCTCGCACATCGTCCGCACTGACGCCCGCACTTTCATGGCCCCGACCCCTCCCAGGCGGCCTACCGGTACCGGTACGTGATCCGGCCGCGCGTCGGATCATAGGGCGACAGCTCGACCTTCACCCGATCGCCCGGCAGGATCCGGATGAAGTGGATGCGCATCTTGCCCGAGATGTGCGCGAGCACCTTGTGGCCGCTCGCGAGCTGCACGCGGAACATCGCGTTGGGGAGCACCTCCGCGACGGTTCCTTCGACTTCGATGGCATCCTGTTTCGTCATTCGCCCTCCACCGTGGTGCTCAACGCGTCCCGCAGCTCCTCGTCGGTGACGGCCCCTCCGGCACGGAGCCGTTCGATTAGGCCTGTCGCCGGCCCGTGGACCACCAGGTGCTTGACGTTCTTTCGCTTCGGCCGGCCCGCGCCCCGGCGCCGGCCGTCGGCCAGCAGAACCATGTCATCGCCGGATACGGCGATGACCACGTACCGATCGCCCTCGTCCCGGCCGGCCCGCGAGGCCACCACCATGCCCACGAGGTCGGCGGCGGGTATTCGGGGCACATGATCCACAACCATTCAGTATAGAGCGGCGATTCCGTTCAGTCTAGTCAGGATCTCCGGCCCATCCGCGGTGATCGCCACCGTGTGCTCCGCGTGGGCCGACAACGAGCGGTCGCGCGTGCGCACGGTCCACCCATCGCTGTCCATGGACACGTCGGGCCCGCCGATGTTCACCATTGGCTCGATGGCAAGCGTCATCCCAGCCTGAAGCGACACCCCGGTCCCGGGGCGCCCAACGTTGGGCACCTGAGGATCCTCGTGCAGCGACCGGCCGATCCCGTGGCCGGCGAAGTCGCGGACCGCGGAGAACCCCGCGGCCTCCACCACCGACTGGATCGCCCACGAGAGGTCGCCGAGCCTGGCACCGGTCCGCGCCGCGGCCACGCCGGCGTCGAGCGCGGCGCGGGTCGTTGCGAGCAGTCGCGCCACTTCGGGGGCCACGTCGCCGGCCGGAACCGTCACGGCGATATCGGCGTGAAAGCCGTCCAGCAGCACGCCGATGTCGATCGAGACGATCTGGCCTTCCTCGATGATGCGCTGACCCGGGATCCCGTGCACGACCTCGTCGTCGATCGAGGTGCAGATGCTGGCGGGGTAGCCCCGGTAGCCCTTGAACGACGGCACGCCGCCGTGATCCCGGACGTACGTCTCCGCGACCTGGTCGAGGCTGGCGGTCGTCGCGCCGGGTGCCACCGCCTTTACCACCTCGCGGAGCGCCTCGGCCGCCAGCCGTCCGGCCCGCCGCATCTTCGCCAGGTCGCCGGGGGTCTTGAGCACCACCAGGGTCTTCGGGTTCATCGCCGCACCGCGGGCTCCACGACCGCAAGAAGCGCCCGGTGGATCGCCGCGACGTCGCCTTCGGCGCCCACGGTCGTGAACAGACCCCGTTCTTGATAGAAGCCCAGCAGCGGCGTGGTCTGCTCGCGGTACACCTGCAGCCGGCGGCGGACGGTCTCGGGCTGGTCGTCGTCGCGCATATACAGCGGGCTGCCGTCGATGTCGCAGACGTCAGGGACTGCCGGGGGATGCGAGCGCACGTGGTAGATGTGCCCGGCGGCCCGACAAACCCTCCGGCCGCCGAGCCGGCGGACCAGCGTCTCCTCGCTCACGTCGAAGTACACCACCCGGCGCAGCCGCCGCCCCAGACCGGCCAGCACCGCCTCCAGCGCCTCGGCCTGCGCGATCGTGCGCGGGAACCCGTCGAGGATGAATCCGGGCACCGCGTCCGGCTCCTGCAGCCGGTCCACGATGATGCCGATCATGGTGGCGTCGGGCACGAGCTCGCCGGCCCGCATGTAGCGCTCGGCGTCCCGGCCCTTGGGGCTGCCGGCGGCGATCGCCGCGCGGAGGATGTCACCGGTCGAGATGTGCGGGATCCCCAGGCGCTGCGACAGCATGCGGGCCTGCGTCCCTTTGCCGGCGCCGGGCGGTCCCAGGAAGATGAGGTTCACCGCATGAACCCTTCGTAGTGCCGCATCAGCACGTAGGCCTCGAGCTGCTTCATCGTCTCCAGGGCCACGCCCACGACGATCAGCAGCGACGTCCCCGCCAGGTAGATGGTCAGCGCACCGCCGGCGGCGGCCCGGGCGAGGTACAGCGGCACGATGGCAATGAACGCCAGCGACAGCGCGCCGACTAGGGTCAGGCGCTCGGTGACGCGGCCCAGGTAGTCGGCGGTGGGCCGGCCCGGCCGGATGCCGGGGATGAAGCCGCCGTATTTCTTGATGTTGTTGGAAACATCGTTCGGGTCGAACTGCACCGCGGTGTAGAAGTACGTGAACAGGACGATGAGCGCGAAGTAGAGCATGTCGCCCATGGGCCGGCCGGGCATGATCTGCTCCCCCAGCCGCTGCAGCCATTCCACCCGCGAGAACTGCGCGATCGTCCCCGGGAACTGCAGGACGGAGACCGCGAAGATGATGGGGATGACGCCCGCCTGGATCACCCGCATCGGCAGGTGCGTGGACTGTCCACCCATGACCCGCCGGCCGACGACGCGCTTGGCGTACTGCACCGGGATCTTGCGGACCGCCTGCGTGATGAAGACGACCAGCACGATGCTGCCGAGGATGACGAGCAGGTCGAGCAGGAGCTGCCAGATCTGGACCTCGCCCGCGCGCACCAGCGTCAGCGTCTGCGCGGTTTGCGCCGGCAGCCGGGCGACGATGCCGCCGAAGATGATCAGCGACACGCCGTTGCCCACGCCGTGCTCGGTCATGATCTCGCCCATCCAGGTGAGCAGCATGGTGCCGGCGACCAGCGTGATGACGATTGTCGCCTGCGTCAGCGGCCGCAGGTCGGGCACCGCGCCCTGGCCGCGGATCAGGAAGAGCTGCGCGACCGCCTGGAGCAGTGCCAGCGCCACCGTCAGGTAGCGCGTGTACATGCCGATGCGACGCCGACCGGCCTCGCCTTCTTCGGTGGCCATCTCCTTCAAGCGCGGGAAGACCACCTGGAGCAGGCTGAAGATGATCGACGCCGTAATGTAGGGGAATACGCCCAGGGCGAAGATGGCGAAGTTCGACAGGGCGCCGCCGACGAACAGGTCGAGGAAGCTGAACAGGGTACCCTGCTGCCGGAACAACTGCTCCAGCACCGCCACGTTGACGCCGGGCACGGGCAGGTGCGCGCCGAGCCTGAACAGGATCAGCATGAAGCCGGTGAAGAGCAGCCGCCGCCGCAGATCGGGGATCCGCAGCGGATTCGCCATGGAGCGGGCCTGCATCATCGGGCGAGCACCTCGGCCTGGCCGCCCGCCGCCTCGATCGCCCTGCGCGCACCCGCGGTGAACGCGTGCGCACGGACGGTCAGGGCCACGGTCAGCCGGCCTGTGCCCAGCACCTTCACCACCCCGGCACCAGCGAGCCCGGCGGCGCGCAGCGCCTCAGGCGTGACGACCGCGCCGGCTGGGAACCGGTTGAGGTCGCGCAGCCGCACCTCGCTCGGCCGGGGCCGCGGACCGCCCCCGGTCATGTTGCTGCCGGCCCCGCGGACGCCGCGCCGGAACGGCAGCCGCTTGAACAGCGGCGTCTGGCCGCCCTCGAATCCCGGACGGGGTCCGGGACCCGAGCGCGCCTTCTGCCCCTTGCGTCCCCGGCCGGCGTAGGCGCCGCGGCCGGAGCCCAGTCCGCGGCCCACCCGGCGGCGCCGGCGCCGCGCGCCTGCGGCGGGTTTCAGCGATGCGACGAACGGCATGTCGTTCCCTACCTCCTGACCGCCAGCTCCTCAACCGGACGCCCACGCATACGCGCGACCTCTTCCGGCTGCCGGAGCGCCTCGAGCCCCGCGAGCGTGGCCCGGGCCACGTTGATGGCGTTGGTGGATCCCAGCGCCTTCGTCAAGATGTCCTTGATCCCGGCCGCCTCCAGCACCGCGCGGACCGCGCCGCCCGCGATGACGCCGGTGCCTGGCGTGGCGGGCTTCAAGAGCACGCGCGAGGCGCCGAAGACCCCCACGACCTCGTGGGGGATCGTCGTCCCGGACCGCCGTACGCTCATCAGGCTCTTCTTGGCGTCCTCGACGGCTTTGCGGATGGCGTCGGGCACCTCGGACGCCTTGCCGAGCCCCACGCCCACGGTACCGTTCTCGTCCCCCACGATGACGAGCGCGCTGAACTTGAAGCGTTTCGCGCCCTTGGTGACCTTGGCGACGCGGTTGATGAAGACCGCCTTCTCCACGGTCAGGTTCACACTCGATGGATCGATGCGTGGCGGCACGTGACTCCCCCTGGTGAATCAGAACTCCAACCCGGCGGCCCGGGCGGCATCGGCGAGCGCGCGGACGCGACCGTGGTAGAGGTATCCGCCGCGGTCGAAGACCACGGCGGTGATCCCGCGCGCGCGCGCGCGCTGGGCCAGCACCTCGCCGACGACCGCCGCGGCCTCGGCCTTCTTCTTGCCGGCGACTTTGGCCCGGATCTCCTGGTCGAGGGTCGAGGCGGCGGCCAGCGTCCGGCCGGTCTCGTCGTCGATGACCTGCGCGTAGATCTGCTTGAGGCTCCGGTAGACGGACAGGCGGGGCCTGGCGGCGACGCCGATCAGGCGTCGCCGCGCCCGCTCATGCCGGCGCTGCCGGAGCACGTTGCGATCAAGCCGTGTGTACATAGGTGTCCTCTCTCGTGCCCGCGCTACGCCTTGCCGACAGCCTTCCCGGTCTTGCCGGCCCGGAGGCGCAGCCTCTCGCCGGCGAACCGGATCCCCTTGCCCTTGTACGGATCGGGCGGCCGAATCGCACGGATCGTCGCCGCGAGCTGCCCGACTTTCTCTTTGTCGGTGCCGACGACCGCGAGCCGGTTGGGCTGCGGGACCTCGATCTCGACCCCCGGCGGCGGCGTGAGCTCCACCGGATGCGAATACCCCACCTGCAGGGTCACCTGCCGGCCCTGCTTGGCCGCGCGGTAGCCCACGCCGTGGATCTCGAGGTCGATCCGGTAGCCGTCCACGACACCCTTCACCATGTTGGCGATGAGCGCCCGCGTGAGCCCGTGCAGCGCCCGGTGGTGCCGCAGGTCGGTCGGGCGGGTGACCGTGATGGCACCGCCCGCGGCGTCGAGCTGCATGTCCGGATGGATGTCCCGGACCAGCGAGCCCTTGGGCCCCTTCACTTCGACGGTTCGCCCGCTGATCTTCACCTCGACCCCCTGGGGGAGCGAGACAGGTTGTCGCCCGATGCGTGACATCTCAGATCCTCCGCCGGGCCGGCCTACCACACATAGCAGATCACCTCGCCGCCCACGCCGACGTTCCGCGCTTCCCGATCCGTCATGAGCCCCCGCGACGTCGACAGGATGGCGACGCCGAGCCCGCCGCGCACCCGCGGGACCGCGCCCCGCTTCGCGTAGATCCGTAGCCCGGGCCGGCTGACGCGCCGGACCCCGGTGAGAATCTGCTGACGCTTCGGGCCGTAGCGGAGCTGTAGCCGCAGCTGGTTCTGCGGACGGCGCTCGACCACCTGAACGTCGGACAGGTAGCCCTCGGTCTTGAGAATCCGCGCGATCTCCAGCTTGAGCCGGCTGGCCGGCACCAGGACATGGTCGTGCCGGGCCGTGTTGGCGTTGCGCAGCCGCGTCAGCATGTCCGCGATGGAATCCGTGACTACTCCACCCACATCCGTCCCCTCCCTACCAGCTGGCCTTCACCATACCCGGGATCTCGCCGCGGTACGCGAGCTGCCGGAGGCACACCCGACAGAGGCCCAGCTTGCGGAAGACGGCGCGCGGGCGACCGCACCGGCGGCACCGGGCATAGGCGCGCACCGGGAACTTGGGCTTGCGCTTCCAGCGTTCGAGAATCGACTTCTTCGGCACCGCGTGCTCCTCTCCGCCCTGCCTAGGCGCCCGGGGCTCCGGCTTCGCGCAGCGGCAATCCCAGTCCCCGCAGCAACTCCCGCGCCTGCTCGTCGTCGGGCGCGGTGGTCACCAGCGTCACGTCCAGCCCCCGGATCTTGTCCACCTTGTCGTACTCGATCTCCGGGAAGATGAGCTGTTCCTTGATCCCCAGATTGAGGTTCCCCCGACCGTCGAGCGCGCGCTCGGAGACCCCCTTGAAGTCCTTGATGCGCGGGAGCGCGATGTTGAACAGCTTGTCGACGAACTCGTACATCCGGTCGCCCCGCAGCGTCACCTTCACCCCGATCGGCATCCCCTGCCGGAGCTTGAACGCGGCGATCGAGCGTCGCGCCTTGGTGACCACGGGCTTCTGCCCGCTGATGATCGTCACGTCCTCGACCGCCTTGTCGATCAACCGTGGATCGGAGACCGCGCCCCCCACGCGCACGTTGATCACGACCTTCTCGAGGCGCGGGACGTCCATCGGGTTGCGCAACCCAAAGCGCTCGCGCAACCTGGGCGCCACTTCGTTCCGGTAGCGTTCTTTCAACCTGGCTGCCATCGTTTGCCTCGCTTGGCTTACTTCTCGAGCTGCTCGCCGCAGTGCTTGCAGTACCGCACCTTGCCGCCGTCGCCCAGGAATCGGTGGCCAACCCGCGCCGCCTCGCCGCACTTCGGGCAGACGACCATCAGCCGGGCGGTCGGCAGCGGGGCGGGGATCTCCATGATCCCGCCCTGGTGGGCTTTCCGCGGGTTCGGCTTGGTGTGCCGCTTGACCATGTTGACCCCTTCCACTATCGCGCGGCCCTCCGACGGCAGCACCTCGAGGATCTTACCGCGCCGGCCCGCGTGCTTGCCGGCGATCACCTCGACCATGTCCCCCTTGCGCACGTGCACGCGGACGCGCTCCGTCCCTATGGCCATGTCGGTCCTCCGCCCCGCGCCTAGAGTACTTCCGGCGCGAGGGAGATGATCTTCATGAACTGCTTCTCGCGCAACTCACGTGCGACCGGCCCGAAGATCCGCGTGCCCTTGGGATTGGTCGCGTCGGAGAGCAGCACGGCCGCGTTGTCGTCGAACCGGATGTACGAGCCGTCCGGCCGGCGCAGCTCCTTCTTCGTCCGCACCACCACGGCGCGGACTACCTCGCCCTTCTTCACCGGGCTGTTGGGGATCGCCGCCTTGACCGAGGCCACGATGATGTCCCCCACCGTCGCGTAGCGACGGTGGGAACCGCCGATTACCCGGATGCACAGGAGTTCGCGGGCGCCGGTATTGTCCGCGACCTTGAGCCGGCTCTGCTGCTGAATCATCGCTCTCCCTCACGCACCTCACGCCGCGGACTACCGTGCCCGCTCCAGAACCTCGACCACGCGCCACCGCTTGTCACTGGACAGCGGCCGCGTCTCCATGATGCGGACGCGATCTCCGGCCCGGGCATCATCGCGCTCGTTGTGTGCCTTCACCGTCTGGAAGCGCCGCATCGTCTTCTTGTACAGCGGGTGCCGCGTGGTGGTCTCGATCTGGACCACGACCGTCTTCGTCATCCGGTCGCTGGTGACGACGCCGATCTTGGTCTTGCGCCTGCCCCGTCCCGTCATGGTCTGCTCCTCGCCCTACCGCCGGCCGGCCGCCCGGTGCTCGGCCATCGACATCTTGATCCGGGCGATGTCGCGACGCAGCTCGCGGATCTTCGACGTGTTACGTTGCTGCGACACCTTGATCTGCAGCCCCCACAGTTCGCGCTCGGTCTCGTCGAGCTTCTTCGCCAGCTCCGCCAGCGTCATCTCACGCAACGCGCTCGCCTTCATCACCGCTCTCCCACCTAGGCCACGGCTCGCGTAACGAACTTGGTCCTGACCGGCAGCTTGTGCGACGCCAGGACCATGGCCTGTCGGGCCTGGTCTTGTGGGACGCCGGCCAGCTCGAACAGCACCCGGCCGGGCCGCACGACGACGACCCAGAACTCGGGATTGCCCTTCCCGCTGCCCATCCGGGTCTCGGCCGGCTTCTTGGTCACCGGCTTGTCCGGGAAGACCCGGATCCACAGCTTCCCGCCGCGCTTGATGAAGCGCGTGATGGTGCGGCGGGCGGCCTCGAGCTGCGCGCCGGTCACCCACCCCGGAGCCAGTGCCTGCAGGCCGTACTCGCCGAAGGCCACCGTGGACCCGGCGCGGGCCTTGCCCGCCATCGAGCCCCGGTGGGCCTTACGAAACTTGGTCCGCTTCGGCGTGAGCATCGGTGCTCTTCCTCCTGACGTTCGGCGCAGGCCCGCGCGTCGGGATCACCACCGGTCCGCCGGGCCCCCCCTCGCCGCGCGGCGGCCGCCGGTGCTCGGGCTCATGCCGCCGGCCCTCGGGCAGGATGTCCCCGCGGTAGATCCACACGCGCACGCCGATCCGGCCGTAGGTCGTCAGCGCTTCGGCCACGCCGTAGTCGATGTCGGCGCGCAGGGTGTGCAACGGCACGCGGCCTTCACGGTACCACTCGTACCGGGCGATCTCCGCGCCCGCCAGCCGGCCGCTGCACGCGATCTTGATCCCCTTGGCGCCGGCCCGCAGGCTGCGCTGCACCGCCTGCTTCATGGCCCGGCGGTAGGCGATGCGGCGCTCGAGCTGCTGCGCCACGTTCTCGGCGACCAGCTGCGCCTCGATCTCCGGACGGCGCACCTCGTTCACGCTCATGGTGATCTGCCGGCCGGTGAGCGCGTCGAGCTCTTTCTTGAGCGCGTCGATGCCCGTGCCGCCCCGGCCGATGATGATGCCGGGCCGGGCCGAGTGGATGACGACCCGGACGCGGTTCGCCGCCCGCTCGATCTCCACACGCGAGATCCCGGCGCGGTGGAGCTTCTTCTTGATCAGCACGCGAATCTTCTGATCTTCCTCGATGTGGTCCGCCATGTGCCTGGCGTACCATCGGGACTCCCAGTCCCGGATGATCCCGACCCGCAGCCCGACTGGATTAACCTTCTGCCCCACCCTGCACCTCCGGACGTCGTTCGCGCGCTTTGCGCTACCGCCCCGGCCGCTCGCCGACCACCACGGTGATGTGGCTGCTGCGCTTCCTAATGATGTCCGCGCGGCCTCGGGCCCGGGGCACCACGCGCTTCGCCACGGGGCCGCGGTCGGCGAACGCCCTGGCGATCACCAGATCGTCGGGATCCAGCTCATGGTTGTTCTCGGCGTTGGCGACGGCCGACCTGAGGACCTTGCCCACCGCCCGGGACGCCCGGTCGCGCCCGGCCCGCAGCCGCGCCTCAGCCTCGGCCACGCGCATCCCACGAAGGCCAGCCAGTGTGCGCCGCACCTTCAGCGGCGAGATCGTCATGTACCGGGCGGTTGCCTTGACCTCCATGCCTGCCCTCCGGACCTACTTCAGCGTTGTCGAGCGCTCCGTCGCGGAGCCGTGCCCCCGGAACGTGCGCGTCGGGGCAAACTCGCCGAGCTTGTGCCCGACCATCTGCTCCGTGACGTACACCGGTACGTGCTTCCGGCCGTCGTAGACGGCGATCGTGTGCCCGACGAACTCCGGCAGCACGGTGGAGCGCCGCGACCAGGTCTTGATCACCCGCCGCTCGCGGGAGCGGTTCAGCTCCCGGACCTTCGCGGCCAGATGCTCGTCGACGAACGGTCCCTTCTTCCTCGAGCGTGCCATCGCCGTTGTGCGCCCTCCTACTTCCGCCGCTTGCCGATCAGCGTGTCGCTGCGCTTGACCTTGCGCGTCCTATATCCCAGGGTCGGCTTGCCCCATGGGCTCACGGGCCCGGGCATGCCGATGGGCGATCGGCCCTCGCCCCCGCCGTGCGGGTGGCTGGACGGGTCCATGGCGACGCCGCGCACGCTCGGCCGCCGGCCCAGCCACCGCGACCGGCCGGCCTTGCCGAGCTTGACCGCCTCGTGGTCGACGTTTCCGACCTGTCCGACGGTCGCCCGGCAGTCGATCGGCACCAGCCGGACCTCGCCGGACGGCAGCCGCAGGTGGGCGTGCCCGCCCTCCTTGGCCATGATCTGCGCGCCGGTTCCGGCCGCCCGCACGATCTGTCCCCCGCGGCGCGGCTCGAGCTCGATGTTGTGAACAACGGTGCCCGCCGGAATGGTCCGCAGCGGCAGCGCGTTGCCCGGCCGGATGTCGGCCTCCGGCCCTGAGCTGACGACGTCGCCAACGTTCAAACCGAGCGGGGCCAGGATGTAGCGCTTCTCGCCGTCGGTGTAGTGCAGCAGCGCCAGCCGGGCGGAGCGGTTTGGGTCGTACTCGATCGCGGCCACTCTCGCCGCGATCCCGTCCTTGTCGCGCTTGAAGTCGACGATGCGGTACTGCCGCTTGTGCCCGCCGCCCTGGTGCCGGGTGGTCACCCGGCCCATGTTGTTCCGGCCGGCCCGGGCCCGCAGCGGCTTGAGCAGCGCGCGTTCCGGCCGGCCCTTCGTGATCTCCTCGAAGCCCGACACGGTGGCGAACCGCCGACCCGGCGTCGTTGGCTTGAACTTCTTGACCCCCATGGCCGCCTCCCGACCTCGTCCTACGTCAGGCTCTCGAGGTCGATCTTCTGACCCGGCTTCAGCGTCACAACGGCCTTGCGCATCCCGGGCGCCGCATACGTGTAGCGGCCGCGCCGGCGCGTCCGGCCCGGGATGTTAAGGACGTTGACCTTGCGCACCTGCACCGAGAAGATGTCCTCGACCGCCTGCCTGATGGTCTGCTTGTTCGCGCCCGGGGCCACCTCGAATGTGTACTTGCCGATCGCGTTGCCCCGCAGGCTCTTCTCGGTCAGGATCGGACGGCGGATGATCTCGCGAATGTTCACGACCCCAGCGCCTCCTGTAGCTCGGCGAGCGCGCTCTGCGTGATGACGACGGTCCCCGGGGTGAGCAGGCCTCGCACCGACAGCCGCCGCGGCGACAGTGAGCGCGCGCCCCGCAGGTTCGACACCGCCCGGGTCACCGCCCGTTCGGCGTCGGACGCGACGACGATGGCGCGGTCGCCGGCGCCCACGGCGTGCAGGAGCGCCGCCATCGTCTTGGTCTTCACCACCTCGCCGGTCGGCGGGGCGACGACCACCACCCGGCCAGCGGCGGCCTGCGCCGACAGCGCCAGCCGCAGGGCGGCCGCCCGCGACTGACGTGGCAGATCCTGTGCGTGGTCGCGCGGCTGCGGCCCGAACGTGATGCCCCCGCCGGACCAGATGGGGGAGCGACGACTCCCGTGGCGGGCACGGCCGGTGCCCTTCTGCCGCCACGGCTTGCGGCCGCCCCCGCGGACCTGGCCGCGGGTCTTCGTCGCGTGCGTCCCGGCGCGCCGGTTGGCCAGCTCGGCCACGAGCGCCTGGTGCAGCACCGGCCGGTGGGGCCGCAGGCCGAAGATCGACTCCGGGAGCTCGGTCTCGCCGGTCTGCGTGCCGGCCGCGTTGTAGGTGGCCACCTTCACCATCGCACGACGCTCCTTCACGCCCGCCCCGCGCTCCGCACGAGCAGCAGGCTGCCCCGGATACCCGGGACGGCGCCGCGCAGCAGCAGCAGGTTGTTCTTGGGATCGACGCGGACCACCCGGAGTCGGCGGACCGTCACGCGCCGGTTCCCGTGGCGGCCGGGCATGCGTTTGCCCGGGAAGACGCGGGCGATGTCGGACGATCCGATCGACCCGACCGCGCGGTGCATCAGCGACACGCCGTGCGAGTCGCGTTGGCCGCCGAACCCGTGGCGCTTCATCGCGCCGGCAAACCCCTTGCCGATGCTGGTACCGGTCACATCCACCAGCTGCCCGGCCTGGAACGCCTCTACGGTGATCGTCTGACCCGGGGCCACCTGGCCCTCGGGCATCGGCATCTCGCGGAGGACGCGGTGGGGCGCCACCTTCTGCCGGCTGAACACGCCGCGCTCGGGCTTGTTCACCTTGCGTTCGGGCACGGGATCAAACGCGACCCGCACGGCCGCATAGCCGTCGCGCTCGGGCGTGCGGGTGTCCACCACCACGCACGGGCCCGCCTCGACCACGGTAACCGCGACGCTGGCGCCCTCCTCATCGAAGACCCGTGTCATGCCCAGTTTCCGTCCCAGAATGGCCGCCATCGCTGCTCGCCTCTACAGCTTGATCTCGATATCGACCCCGGCCGGCAGATCGAGGTGCATCAGCTCGTCCACGGTCTTCTGCGTCGGCTCCAGGATATCGATGAGGCGGCGATGGGTCCGGATTTCGAAGTGCTCCATCGACTCCTTATCGATATGCGGAGAGCGGATCACGCAGAACCGGTTGCGGTTGGTCGGCAGCGGCACGGGACCGCTCACCCGGGCGCCCGACTTGCGCACCACGGAGACGATCTTCTCCGCCGACTGGTCGAGGACTCTGTGGTCGAAGGCCTTGAGCTTGATCCGGATCTTCTGCGCGACCGCCATCGTCTTACTCCACCACCTTCACAACGACACCGGCGCCGACCGTCCGCCCGCCTTCCCGGATCGCAAACCGCAGCCCTTCCTCCAGCGCCACCGGGGTGATCAGCTTCACCCCCATCG
>JBBIOB010000025.1:0-38292 GCA_037443565.1 Armatimonadota bacterium
CTGGGGCGAATGATCACCCTGGAGGCCGCTCGGGCGTAGAACATGACGGTGGGAGGCCAGCCCCGACCCCAGGACAACAGGGCCAACGGTCGAAAGGCGCGTCAACTCAGTGTTTTTCATGGCGAACGAACTAGAGAACAGTGTCTTCCCTTTGACCCCGACATCGACACCGTCATAAGGAGGGCCCATGTCCCGCCCGGTGGATGTTGACGACCTGCTGAAGATCCAATTTCCACACCATCCTGCCCTCTCGCCTGACGGCCGGCGCGTGGTGTTTGCCCTGTCGAGGCTGGACCACGTCGCCAACGAGTGGCGAGGGAACCTGTGGGTGGTGTCGACCGAAGGCGGCGCACCTTCGCCGTTCACCGCCGACGAGGGGCGGGACGCCTCGCCCGTCTGGTCGCCCTGCGGTCGGCGGGTCGCGTTCCTCTCGAACCGAGGCGGCAGGCGCCTGGGCCGCAAGAAGCCCGCGATGCAGCTCTGGGTGATGCCATCCGACGGCGGTGAGGCCCGCCAGATCACGTTCTTCCGGGCCGGGGTCACCGCGCCCGCCTGGTCCCCCGATGGCTCGGCGCTGGCGTTCGTCACCCGGGGCTCACCCGATGAGCCGGAGACCGCCGACGACGGCGAGGCGCCCATCGTGCGCGAGATCAGGCGGGCGAAGTACCGCTTCGACGGCATGGGGTACTTCGACGGCTACGCGCACGTCTGGACCGTGCCCGCTGCAGGCGGCGCGCCCGCGCGGCTCACCGACGCCGACTTCGACCACGACGCCCCGGCTTGGCTCCCGGGAGGCCGCGAGATCGTGTTCCTGGCGAACCGCACGCCCGAGGCCGACTTCTCCTTCGTGCGCGATGTGTGGGCCGTCGACGTGGAGACGCGCGTCCTGCGCCAGGTGACCCG
Source organism: Armatimonadota bacterium (assembly GCA_037443565.1). Taxonomy (GTDB): domain Bacteria; phylum Sysuimicrobiota; class Sysuimicrobiia; order Sysuimicrobiales; family Humicultoraceae; genus Fervidifonticultor_A. The sequence continues at coordinate 904 of JBBIOB010000025.1, forward strand.
CCACCGCGGCCCGGCGGTCTCGCCGGTCCCGTCGCCCGACGGCCGCTGGATCGCGTTTGCGGGACACGACTTCCATGCGAAGAGCGCCACGAACTTCAACATCTGGATCGTGCCGTCATCCGGCGGCGAGGCGGTGAACCTGACCGGTGGGTTCGACCGGTCGGTGGGGAACGCGGTCGGCAGCGACGCCCGGCTGACGCCGCTGGTCCCGAGCCTGGCCTGGACGCCCGACGGCGGCGCGATCACGTTCTACGCCACCGACCGCGGTAGCACGCACCTGTATCAAGTGGCGCTAGCCGATCGCCAGGTACGCCAGTTGACCACCGGGCACGAGGTCGTCGCCGATCTGACCGCGGCCGCGGGCCAGGTCGTCTACCAGCGTATGGCGCCGGCATCGCTCGACGAGCTGTGGCTGCTGCCACCGTCGGGCGAGCCGCGCAGGCTGGCCGCGGTCAACGACGACCTGCTCGCCGAAGTTGAGATTACCGCGCCGCAGCCCTTCTCGTACGCGGGCGTCGACGGCTGGGCGATGGACGGCTGGATGCTCACGCCGCCCGGCTTCGACCCGGCGAAGCGGTACCCCGCGATCCTCCGGATCCACGGCGGACCGCACGCCGCGTACGGCGACGCCTGGAACCACTACGTGGCGGCGCTTGCGGCCCGAGGCTACGTCGTCGTCTGGACGAATCCTCGGGGCAGCGGCGGCTACGGCGAGGCGTTCACCAGCGCCGTGGTCGAGGATTGGGGCGGCAAGGACAGTGAGGACATCCTGCTCGGGCTCGACCATGTGATGGCCCAGGGATTCATTGACCCCGACCGTATCGCCGTCACCGGCGGGTCGTACGGCGGCTTCATGACCAACACGCTGATCGGCCGCACCGACCGGTTCCGCTGCGCTGTCACCGAGGTGTGCGTGAGCAACCTTCACAGCTTCTACGGGACCAGCGACATCGGCGCAACCTGGGGCGAGGTGGAGTGGGGCGGTACCCCCTGGGACGATCCCGACCGGCTGCTGCGGCATTCGCCCCTCATGCGCGCAAAGCACGTCACCACGCCGGTGCTGATCACCGCCAACGAGGCCGACTACCGCTGTCCGGTGGAGCAGTCGGAGCAGTTCTTCACGGCGCTGCGCAAGCTCGGCAGAGAGGCGGTGTTCCTGCGGTTTCGGGACGAGAGCCACACGATGAGCTCCACCGGCCGGCCCAGGCCCAGGATCGAGCGGCTGCGCCGCCTGATCGCCTGGTTCGATCGGCACCTGCAGCCGGCCGAGGACAGGGAGGTCGCGGCCCCCGACGCGTCCGCTTGACCACCTCCCTTAGGGGGTGGTTTACTAGAGATGTAGATACTCATCTACATCATCAGGCCACGCCTCTATGAAAGCCATTGACCTCACCGCGCCGCGGCGCGAGCTGCTCGTCCGCATCGACCCGTCGCCCGCGTACGACTTCCTGGCCTGCCTCTACCTGCTGAACTGGGACGCGGGGCCGCTCGAGTTCGACATCCCGCGCAGGTGGATCCACCACGCACGCGCGGCGCTGGGGCCCGAGCTCCGTGCCGACCTGGCGCTCCTGCTCCCCTGGCAGAGCCGGACGCTCGGCCTGGTCGGCGTGATGGAGCACACCCCAGGCCTCTCGGTCCGAGGCTTCATCAAGCGCGTCGCGGCGACGCCCCCCGAGACCCTGCTCGAGCTCATGCTGGCGGAGTCGCTGGCCGACCGCCACGCGCTCCCGCTCCTGCGCGGCGCGATCGGCCGATCGCCATCTCGTGTCGAGGAGTACCTGGCCGCCACCGATCCGGACCTCGACCGCCGGGCGCTGCGGCGTCTCGTGTCGCTCCCCCCTGCGGAGGTCAGGGCGCGGTTGATCCGGGTGTTGCGCGAGGGCTACGCGCGGGTGTACGCCGAGCGGGAGGACGAGGTGGTCCCGCTGCTGGCGCGGGATGCCGCGGCGCTGGCCCGCCGCGCGGAGACGTCGAGCGGCGGCGAGCTGGTGGAGCATGCCACCGGCGGGTTCGTCGTCGACCCCGGCGCGTCTGTGACCGGCGTCGTGCTCGCGCCCACACACTACTTCAGGCCGTACAACCTCATCACCGCCTACCACGGCATCCGGGTCTACGTCTATCCGATCCAGACCACTCCGAGCGCGTACGCGCCGCCGCCCGACCTGGTGCGGCTCTACAAGGCGCTCGGCGACGAGACACGCCTGAAGATCCTGAGGCTGCTGGCCGGGCGGGAGATGTACGCTCAGGAGCTGGCCACGGCGCTCGGCGTCTCGCACGTCACCGTCCTGCACCACACGGCGGTGCTGCGCGCCGCGCGCCTCGTCCAAGTCGTCGAGCGCGAGAACAGCAAGTACTATCGCCTGCGGGCCGACCGCGCGCGGGAGGCGGCCGCCCAATGGCTCGAGTTCGCGAAGGCGTAGGAGGCTGAACGCCCGATGGACCGCCACGCGCCCACGCTCGACCGGGAGATCTTCACCGTCGAGCAGGCCGCCGATTTCCTCCAGGTCCACAAGATCACCGTCTACCGCTACATCCACGAGGGTATGCTGCCCGCGGTGAAGCTGGGAAAGATGTACCGCCTGTTCAGCCGCGACGTCGAGGCATTCCTCCAGGCGATGCGCCACCACCCGGAGGATCGGGCCGCCGGCGGCCCATGACGCTGGCCGGGATCTCCACCGCTCGGACCTTCAGCGCGCTCCGACACCCCAACTACCGGCGATTCTGGTGGGGGGCGCTGGTCTCGCTGACCGGGTCGTGGATGCGCATCACCGCGCAGTCGTGGCTGGTCTACGACCTCACCGGGTCGCCCTTCATGCTGGGCACGGTCACGATGATCAACACGCTGCCCACGATGCTGCTGGGCCTGCTCGGAGGCGCGGTCGCCGACCGGTCGGAGAAGCGGCATCTGCTGATCGGCACGCAGGGCGTCTTCATGGCCGTGGCCGTTGCGCTCGCCGTCCTCACGCTCACCGGGCGGATTGAGGTCTGGCACATTCTGGCGCTGAGCGCAGTCAGCGGGATGGCCGCGGCGCTGGATATGCCGGCGCGCCAGTCCCTGATCCCGCACCTGGTCGAGCGCGAGGATCTGATGAACGCTATTGCGCTCAACTCCGCCGTGTTCAACGGATCGCGCATCATCGGCCCCGTGCTGGCCGGTCTCATCATCGATCAGCTGGGAGGCCGCGCCGGGCCCGGATGGAGCTTTGCCATCAACGCGGTCACCTACCTGGGTGTGATCAGCGCGCTGGCGACGATCACGGTGAGTTCGCGGCCGGCGACGGTCGGTCCGCAGAACGTGTGGCTGGAGGTGCGGGAGGGCGTGACCTACGCCTGGGGTCATCCGGCGCTGCGCATCCTGTTGGGCCTGCTCACCGTGGCCGGGGTCTTCGGCCTGTCGTTCACGGTGCTGATGCCGGTGGTGGCGCGCGACGTCCTCCACGTGCCGGCCCGGGGCTTCGGGATGCTCCTGACCGCAAGCGGGGTCGGTGCCACGATCGGGGTGCTGGCGCTCGCGTCATCGCGACCGACGCGGCCATGGACGGTGATCATGGGCACGTTTGGGGCGTTTGTCGTCTCGCTCGCCGCCTTCGCGGCCAGCACGGTGTACGCGCTGTCGCTCGCGCTCATGGTCGTCACCAGCGGCACCATCACCGCCTACCTGTCCCTGACCAACACCACGATCCAGCTCCTCGTGCCCGATGAGCTCCGCGGCCGGATCATGAGCCTCTACATCCTGGCCTTCTTCGGGACCGCGCCGATCGGGGGCCTGCTCATCGGGACGCTGGCGTCGGCGTTCGGCGCGCAGGCTGCACTGCTGATCTGCGCCGCGATGTGCGGGGTGGCGGTGGGGCTCGTGCGAAGCGCGGAACGGCGGGTGTCCCGCCAGCCCTATCTGGCGGCCGAGAGCCAGCCGTAGCGCCGCAGGCTGACGCCGCCCGAACGGCTGACCCGCACGCCCTCGGCGCGCAGCCGGCGATGCTGATCCGCGGCGCCACATCGCGGAGCCACCCTGCCGTCACTGCGGATGACGCGCCACCAGGGCACGTGCGCGCCGGGCGGGATCGAGGCCATCGCCCATCCCACGGTGCGGGCGCCGTTGCGCAGGCCGGCCAGGCGCGCCACCTCGCCATAGGTCGCCACGCGGCCGGGCGGCACGCGCCTGACGATGGCGTAGATCCCGACAAAGATCCGGGCCTTCACCGTGCGATCACGGATGGAGACCGGCATCTAGATCCGCTCCAGCAGGATGGCCCGCTTCACATCCTGGATCGCCCGGGTGACGTCGATCCCGCGCGGACAGGCGTCGGTGCAGTTGAAGGTCGTCCGGCAGCGGAAGACGCCGGACCGCTCGGCGAGGATCTCCAGCCGTTCGGCGACGCCCTGGTCGCGGCTGTCGAAGATGAACCGGTGCGCGTTGACGATGGCCGCCGGCCCGACGTACTCGCCGTCTGCCCAGTAGATGGGGCAGGCGGTGGTGCACGCCGCGCAGAGAATGCACTTCGTGGTGTCGTCGAACCGCTCGCGGTCCGCCGGGGTCTGCAGGCGTTCCTTCTCAGGCTCGGGGGTCTCGTTGATGAGATAGGGCAGCACCGACCGGTACTGCGCGAAGAACGGCTCCATGTCCACGACCAGATCCTTGATGACCCGCATGCCGCGGATGGGTTCGACCGCCACCTCGCGGCCGCAGTCGCGGATGAGCACCTTGCACGCGAGCTGATTCCGGCCGTTGATCATCATGGCGTCGGAGCCGCAGATGCCGTGGGCGCATGAGCGGCGCAGCGTCAGGGTCCCGTCGAGGTACCACTTGATGTAGTGGAGCCCGTCGAGGACGCGGTCGGTCGGCTCGACCGGCACGTCGTAGGACTCCCAGCGTGGCGCGGGATCGCGCTCGGGGTTGAACCGCTTGATCCTGAATGGCACGCCCATCGCTAGTAGGCCCTCTCCTTTGGCGGGAATCGTGTGATGACTACCGGTTTGTGCCGAAACTCGTGGGCGCCGTCCTCGCGCCGGTAGATCAGCGTGTGGGCCAGCCAGTTTGCGTCATCGCGCTTGGGGTAGTCCTCGCGGTAGTGCCCGCCCCGGCTCTCCGTCCGGTGCAGGCATGTCGCCGCCGTGCCCTCGGCGAGATCCAGCAATCCCCCCAGCTCTAGCGCTTCGAGGAGATCGGTGTTGAACCGCGTCCCGTGGTCATCGATCTTCACGCGCTCGTAGCGGTCCCGAAGGGCCCGGATCGCGCCGAGCGCCTCCCGGAGGCCCGCGCCCGTGCGGAAGACGCCTACCCTATCCATCATGAGGTCCTGCAGGTCGCCGCGGATCTTCGCCGCCGGCTCGCCTTGTGTGCGCGACATGAGGCGGTCGATGCGTGCCCGGACGTCGGAATCCGGGTTGCCCCCGACGGCGACCGGCCCCCGATCCGCCGACCGGAGGAACGTCGCCATGTGCCGGCCAGCCCGGCGGCCGAAGACCAGGATGTCCATCAGCGAGTTGGTCCCCAGCCGGTTGGCGCCGTGCACCGAGACGCACGCGCACTCGCCCGCGGCGTAGAGCCCGGGCATCGGCGCATTGCGCTCGTCGACGATGACCTCGGCGTCGACGGTGGTCGGAAGGCCTCCCATCGCGTAGTGGGCGGTGGGCTGGATCGGCACGGGCTCCTTTGCGGGATCGAGCCCCTGGTAGACGCGGACGAACTCGGTGATGTCGGGGAGCTTGTGCTCCAGCACGTCGTGTCCGAGATGCCGGAAGTCCAGGTAGACGTAGTCCTTGCCGCCGATCCCGCGGCCCTCGCGGATCTCCTGGTAGATGCAGCGCGAGCAGATGTCGCGGGGCGCCAGGTCCTTGAGGGTGGGCGAGTAGCGCTCCATGAAGCGCTCGCCCGCGTCGTTGATGAAGAACGCGCCCTCTCCGCGGGCGGCCTCCGACAGCAGGATCCCAAGCTTGTAGATGCCCGTCGGATGGAACTGGAAGAACTCCATGTCCATCAGCGGCAGCCCGCGGCGCCAGGCCGCGGCGAGGGCCTCGCCGGTCAGCGCGTGCGCGTTGCTGGTGATCTTGTAGATGCGGCCGAACCCGCCGACCGCGAGCAGCACCGCGCTCGCATGGAACGTGTGCAGCTCGCCGGAGTCGATGTGGTAGGCGACGACCCCGACGCAGGCGCCGTCCTCGACCAGCAGATCGAGCACCTGGAACTCGTTGAAGAACGTCACGTCGTGCTTGATGCACTGCTGGTAGAGGGTCTGGAGGATCATGTGGCCGGTCCGGTCGGCCGAGTGGCATGCCCGCATCACCGGACCCTGCCCGAAGTGGTGCGTGTGGCCGCCGAACCGGCGCTGCGCGATCTTGCCCTCCGGCGTGCGGTCGAACGGCAGCCCCCAGTGCTCGAGCTCGTAGACGATCTCGACCGACTCCCGGCACATCGCCTCGGCGGCGTCCTGGTCGACCAGGTAGTCGCCGCCCTTGACGGTGTCGAACATGTACCACTCCCAGGAATCCTCTTCCATGTTGCCGAGCGGCGCGGCGATGCCGCCCTGGGCGGTGCCGGTGTGCGAGCGGGTCGGATAGAGCTTCGTGATCACCGCGACCTTCTGGCCCGCGAGCTCGATCGCCGCCCGCAGCCCGGCGCCGCCGGCGCCGACGATGACGGCATCGTAGGTGTGGGTCGTCATGCCTCCCTCGCGCTCCTCACAGGCCGCCGCCGGGGATGCCGCGCACCCCGGGCTCGGTCATCAGTGCAGCGTTGAGCAGCTCCACCAGCTTCTCCTCTGAGAGGGCGCCTCTGGCCAGGGCGACCTCGCGGACCGTCTTGCCGGTCCGGGAGGCTTCCTTCGCGATCTCCGCCGCGGCATCGTAGCCGATCGCGGGCGCCAGGGCCGTCGCCAGCATCAGGCCGCGCTCAACCATCTCCGGGCCCACCGCCGTGGCCTCGAGGCCCTGCACGCACTGCCGCGCGAAGTTCCGAGAGACCGCGGCCAGCAGCGCGATCGAGTTGAGCAGGTTGTGGGCCATCACGGGCATCATCGTGTTCAGCTCGAAGTTCCCCCACTGGTTGCCCAGCGCCACGACCACGTCGTTTCCGACCACCTGGGCACAGGCCTGGATGACCGACTCGGCGATGACCGGATTGACCTTGCCCGGCATGATCGACGAGCCCGGCTGCACCGCGGGCAGCATCAGCTCGCCCAGCCCGGCGCGGGGGCCCGAGCCCATCCAGCGGATGTCATTGGCGACCTTGTGGAGCGCCGTGGCGTAGGTCCTTAGCGCCCCGGAGGCAAAGGTCACCGCATCGAGGCAGGCCTGCGCCTGAAAGTGCGCCTGGGACTCCCTGACCGTCACGCCGGTCTGTTCGGTGAGCCGCGCGCAGACGCGCGCGGCAAACTCGGGGTGCGCGTTGATGCCCGAGCCCACCGCGGTGCCGCCCAGGGCGACTTCAGCGAGCTCCTGTTCCGCGTATCCCAACCGGCGCCGGGCGCCGGCGACCTGGTCGGCGTAGCCCTGGAACTCCTGGCCCAGCCGCACCGGCGTGGCGTCCATCAGGTGGGTGCGGCCGGTCTTGATGATGCCCCACCAGGCCTTCGCCTTCGCGGCCAGTTCGGCCTCGAGCTCGTCCAGCGCCGGCCGCAGCTCGTCTTTGATCATCAGGAGCGCCGAGAGGTGGATCGCGGTGGGGATGACGTCGTTGCTCGACTGGCAGACGTTGACGTGGTCGTTGGGATGGACCGCCTTCGACCCGCGCGCCGCGCCCAGGATCTCAGCGGCCCGGTTGGCGATCACCTCGTTCGCGTTCATGTTGGTGGAGGTGCCCGACCCGGTCTGGTAGATGTCGAGCGGGAAGTGGTCGTCCAGGGCGCCGTCGGCGACCTCCCGCGCCGCCTGGGCGACGGCACCGGCGATCCGTCGGTCGAGCAGTCCGAGGTCGGCATTGACCTCGGCTGATGCGGCCTTGATCAGACCGAGTGCGCGGATGAACGCGCGGGGGAACCGTTCCCGGCTGATGGGGAAGTTCTGAATCGCCCTGCCGGTCGACGCGCCGTAGTAGGCATCCGCCGGCACTTCCAGAGGCCCCAGTGAGTCTCGCTCGGTCCGGGTCGTCTTCTCTGCGGACGTCACGGCGTACCCTCCTTGGAGGATCGGGCGAGGCGTCTCCAGGCTGCGCCGGGCTATCCGCCCGCCGCGGGCGCCTGGAACGAGAAGAGCACCAGCGCGCCCAGCGCCAGGAACACGATCCCGGCGATCCACATCGTGGCTTCCGCAGCGACGCGCCAGCCGCGGTGGTGGACGTAGTCGTCGAGCACGCCGCGCAGGCCGATCAACCCGTGCGACATGGCGAAGAGCAGGATCACGAGATCATAAAGGCGCCACCACGGTCCCGCAAACCGTTCGGCGACAAACGCAAAGTCGATCGTGTCGGTCGAGTTGATGACGTGCATGATGTACAGATGGCCGATGACCAGCCCGACCATGCCCACCGCGGAGACACGCATCCAGAACCACAGCGCCAGCGGCCAACCGCCGGCCGGTCGCTCCCGGTAGCCCGCCCGCGCCGCAGCCCGCCTCACTTGAGTCCCACCAGCCCCCCGAGCATGAGGTAGGCCACGGGCACGAGGACCAAGGCGTAGACCGCGGCGCCCGCCCAGAGCATGGTGCGGTACGTCCTTGACGGCATCGGCAGGAAGTCGAGGATCATGACGAGGATCCCGTTGCCAGCGTGGTAGAGGACCGCGGCCACCAGCAGGAACTCCAGCGGCTTGAACCACGGCTGGCGGTACAACGCGATCGCCTTGTCGTAGGCCTCGGGACCAACCAGGATCAGCGAGGTCTCGAAGATGTGCATGAAGAGGAAGATCAGCACCGCGATCCCGGTCACGCGGTGCAGGATCCAGGCGGCCATGCCTGGATGGCCCCGGTACACAGCGCAGCCTCCCGACGAGGAGATGACGACAACCGCAGGCAGCTGTTTCTGTACCTGCGCTCGCCGCTCCTGTCAACGCCGGGGAAGGCCGCTCGCATTCTGGAAGGCGCCTGTCGCCCCGCGCGAGAAGAGGGATGGCGATGCGGCAGTCCGAGGCGGAAGGGAGCCCTCTGCGCCATGCATGCTGTTGACCGAGCGGTGCGGGAAGCCGATCAGGCCCGCGATGACGTGCTCGAGCTGACCCGTCGGCTGGTTGAGATCGACACGACGAACACCGGCGCGCCCGACTCCGGCCGCGAGACGCAGGTGGCGCGGTTCCTGGAGGCCTACCTCCGCAGGGAAGGTGTCCGCGACATCCGCCTGCTCGGGCGGACCGGGGACCGCCAGAACCTGGTCGCGACCCTGCCGGGGCGCGTCCGGCGCTGCGGGCTCCTGCTGATGTCCCACAGCGACGTGGTGCCCGCTGGCGACCGCGCGCTCTGGGCGTCAGACCCGTTTCGCCCGGTGGTGCGAGGGGGCCGTCTCTACGGCCGCGGCGCCGCCGACATGAAGTCGACCGCCGCCGCCATGGCGGTGGCGGTCGTGATCGCGCATCGACTGCGCCTTCCGCTGCGCGAGAGCGTGCGGTTCCTCTGCGCGGCCGATGAAGAAGCGGGTGGCGCCTTCGGCGTCGGCTGGCTGCAGGCCCGCCATCCCGGCGTGCTGCGGGCCCGGCTCGGCATCAACGAGGGCAGCGGGCGGCCGCACCTGATTGATGGCCGAGTCTACTACGGCGTGGCCTGGGGAGAGAAGGGCCGCTACGAAGCCCACCTGACCTTCCTCGGCGCGGGTGCCCACGCCGCGTCGCCGTGGCGAGGGACCAACGCGATCGCGCTCGCCGCCGAGTTCGTGAGGCGCGTTACCCTCGCGCCACCCGAGCCCGCGCCGGATCGCACGCTGCTCCGCGGCCTGCGGGCGCTCCCCGGAGAGATTCCCCCCAATCCGCAGCGGCTCGAGCGGTTCCTCAGGAGGATGGTCACCAAGCGCGAGTCCCTGGCGACCGAGATCCGGGCGCTGACGCGGATGACCGTGACGCCGACGATCATCTCCGGCGGCACCAAGTCCAACAGCGTGGCCGACCGCGCCCGGGTCATCTGCGACGTGCGGACGCTGCCGCGACAGAGCCGGGCGGGCGTCCGGCAGTACCTCGCGGCGCGCGCTGAGGGGCTGCCCGTCCGGATCGACGTCCAGACCACGGCAGAACCGAGTGCCAGCCCACCGCATGCGGGTCAGACCGGGATCGTGCGCCAGGCGCTGGAGGCCGCGCTGGGCCGCCCCGTCGAGGTGTATCCCACGCTGACCATTGGATTCACCGACTCGCGCTGCGCGCGCATGGTCGGCACGCCGGTCGTGGGGTTCGCGCCGCGCCATCCCTCGGCCAGACCAGAGGGCGAGCGGGCCCACGGTGCCAACGAGTCGATCGGTGTCGAGGACATCTGCCTTCAGGCGCGGTTCTACGCGGCGCTGGTGGCGCTCGCCGCGGGGACGGGCGTGCCGCCAGCACGCGGGCGCGGCGCGGGGGCGCGTTCTTGAAGGGATTTCCGTGCCTGGAGTACAGTTGAGTTTGGCTTGACGACATCTCGCCTGAGGAGAGGACTGCCATCATGATCACACGCCCCAAGGTCTCGATCGTCGGCGCGGGCACCGTCGGTACCGCGGCCGCGCACTGGATCGCCAGCATGGAGCTGGCCGATGTCGTGCTGACCGATATCGTGGAGGGCCTGCCGCAGGGCAAGGCGCTCGACATCCTCCAGGCTGGGCCGATCTCCGGGTTCGACGTGCGGCTCGCGGGCAGCAACGACCACGCCGCCACCGCCGGGTCGGCGGTCGTCATCATCACCGCCGGGATCGCCCGCAAACCCGGCATGACCCGCGAGCAGCTGATCGATACCAACGCGGGGATCGTGCGGTCGGTCGTCACGCCTGTCGTCGAGGCCTCGCCCGAGGCGATCATCATCATGCTGACGAACCCGCTCGACGCCATGACCTACCTGGCCTACAAGACGGCTGGCCTGCCGCGCGCGCGGGTGATCGGGCAGTCGGGCGCGCTCGACTCAACCCGCTTCCGGACCTTCCTGGCGATGGAGCTCGGCGTTTCGGTGGACGACATCACCGGCGTGGTCATCGGCGCGCACACCGACAAGGACATGGTGCCGCTACCCCGGCTGGCCACGGTGCGGGGTATTCCCATCGCACACTTCCTGTCGCCGGAGCGCATTGAGCACGTCGTGGCCCGCACGCGCCGGGGCGGGGCGGAGATCACCGAGCTGATGAAGGCCAGCGGGTTCACCGCGGCGGGCGCCGCGCTGTGCGAGATGGTCGAGGCGATCCTGCGCGACAAGAAGCGTGTCATTCCTTGCTGCGTCTACCTGGACGGGGAGTACGGCGAGCGCGACGTGTGCGCGGGTGTGCCGATCGTGCTGGGCGGAGGCGGCATGGAGCGGATCATCGAGGTGCCGCTGGACGAGGCCGAGCGGGCGGCGTTCGCGGCATCGGTGAACGCGGTGCGCGAGATGCTCCCGGCGCTGAAGCTGTAGGCACACCGCGGCGGTCCCGCGCCTGGCCCGATGGTGGTCGAACCGGTCGTCCTGGAGGGGGTGCACGTGCGCCTGGAGCCACTGTCGCTCGACCACCATGCGGGACTCTGTGAGGTGGGGCTGGACGCGGCCCTCCTGCAGTGGACCGAGGCGTACGAGCCGACCCCCGACGGCCTGCGGGGGTACATCGAGACCGCGCTGCGGCTGCAGGCCGAGGGCGCGGCGCTCCCTTTCGCCGTCATCGACAGGACGGGCGGGCGCCCCGTTGGCAGCACCCGGTATGGCAACATCGATCGGGCCAACCGCCGCGTCGAGATCGGCTGGACCTGGTACGGCCGCGCCTGGCAGCGCACCGCGGTCAACACCGAGACGAAGTACCTGCTCCTGCGCCACGCCTTCGAGACGCTCGGCTGCATCCGGGTGGAGTTCAAGACCGACGCCTTGAACGAGCGCTCACGGCAGGCGCTCCTGCGGATCGGGGCAAAGGAGGAAGGGGTCTTCCGCCGCCACATGATCATGCCGAGCGGGCGTGCGCGCGACACGGTGTACTTCAGCATCGTGGACGACGAGTGGCCGGCGGTGAAGGCGCATCTGGAGGCGTTGTTGAACGTCCGCACAAGCTGATAGCATAAGGGCTCCGCGGTTGGGGGTCCGGCTCTGGGGGGAACCAGCGGGCCGTGCGCGGAAGGGGGGAATGTATCTTCTTGCAGGCTTCGCAGTCACTGCCCTGGTGGTCTGGTTCGTGCTTCGGTGGCCCGATCTGTGGCTCATCCCATGGCTCTTGATGGTAGCGACCGGATTGCTGTTCACCGTCCTGGCCGTCCAGCGCATGGTGGGCGGGCAGCGCAGCACCACGCGGAGGCGTCATGAATGAAACTCCATGAGTTCCAGGCGAAAGAGATCTTCGACAGGTACGGCATTCCCATCCAGCGCGGCGCCGTCATCGAGCGGCTCGAGCAACTCGACGGCCTCGACATCCCCTACCCGGTCGTCCTCAAGGCGCAGGTCCTGGTCGGCGGGCGCGGCAAAGCCGGCGGGATCAAGCTCGCCGCCGACCCGAGGGAGGCCAGGGAGAAGGCCGCCCAGATCCTCGGGATGGACATCAAGGGCGAGACGGTGCGGCGCCTGCTCGTGGTCCAGGCCGCGGACATCGGCGCCGAGTACTACCTGGCCTTCACGGTGGACCGCGGCGCGCGGCGGCTCGTGTGCGTCGCCTCGGCCGCCGGTGGCATCGACATCGAGGACGTCGCGCGGACCGCGCCCGAGAAGATCGTCAAGATGCACATCGACCCGTCCAGCGGGTTCCATCCGTACCACGCGCGCGGCATGGCGAAGAAGCTCGGGTTCGAGGGCAAGGCCCTGCTGCAGTTCGCGGCGATCGCGTCGAGCCTGGCGCGCCTGTGCGTCGGGATGGACGCGGAGCTCGCCGAAATCAACCCGCTGGCCGTGGTGGACGGCTCGCTGCTCGCCATCGACGCCAAGCTCATCATCGACGACAACGCGACCTTCCGGCACGAGGGCCTGCCGCGCAACGAGGAGATGACCGAGCTCGAGGCGACGGCGAAGGCCCAGGACCTGTCCTACGTCGAGCTCGACGGCGATATCGCCGTCATCGGGAACGGCGCCGGGCTGGTGATGTCCACCCTCGACATGATCGCGCACTTCGGGGGCAGGCCGGCCAACTTCCTCGACGTCGGCGGCGGTGCCACGACCGAGAACATGAGCCAGGCGATGGACATTGTGCTGCGCAAGCCCGGCGTCAGGGCGCTCTTCGTGAACATCTTCGGGGGGATCACGCGGTGCGACGACATCGCCCGGGCGCTCGCCGTCCAGCCGCCCAGGGTCCCGATGGTCGTCCGTCTCACCGGAACCAACGAGGCCGAGGGGCGGAAGATCCTCGAGGCGGCAAAGATCCATGCCTACGTTGATCCCGAACCGGCGGCGCAGGAGGTCGTCGGGCTCGCGGCCGGGACGCGCGGGTGATCGGGGCGCCGCGGCTCGCTGTCGCGCTGGCCCTCCTCCTGGCGATCGCGCGCGCGCCACAGGCAACGTCATGGGCGCGCCAGACCGGATGGGCCGACCACGCCGTCGTCCTGAGCCTCGACGGCGCCAGGGCCGACGCGACACGGGCCGTCATGCCGGTCGATCTGGCGGACCGCGCCGCGGTGACGTGGACGGCTCAGACGGTCAGCCCGAGTACCACGCTCCCCGCCCATACCTCGATGCTCTCAGGGCTCCCGCCGGAGGTCCACGGCGTGCGGTTCAATGACTGGCGCCAGGGCCAGCCCTACTTCGGGCGCCCCACGGTCTTCACCGAGGTGACCCGAGCCGGGGGACGCGCGGTGGCGATCGTCCACAAACCCAAGCTGCTCATGCTGGCGCCGCCGGGCGCGGTGGCGAGCGCGCAGCACCTGCCCTATCCGACGTTCTTGCAGGGCGACGTCGTCGAGGTCGCGGCCCGTCGCTTCGTCGAACAGCGGCCGGCCTTTCTGTTCGTCCACGTGGCCGATCCCGACGACATGGGACATGCGCACGGGTGGATGAGCGAGCCGTACATGCGGGTGATGGCCGGCGTCCCAGGGCTCATCGATCGGCTGCAGCGGGCGTTCGGCGAGGCCGGCGTGGTCGGGCGGACGCTGCTCATCGTGACTTCCGACCACGGCGGCCACGACCGGACGCACGGGACCACACGCTGGGAGGACATGACGATCCCCTGGATGGCGTTCGGCAGCGCCGTCCGGGCGGGCATCGTACTGGAGCGGCGCGTCGTCGTGTACGACACGGCGGCCACGGTGCTTGCCGCCCTGGGCATGCCGGTGCCGGAGGGCTGGCGGGGTAGACCGGTGACAGAAGTGGTCTCGTCCCGTTGACCGGCCGGGACGGTGATTCGCGAGGAGGGCGAGATGGCGATTCTGATCAATGAACGCACACGCGTGCTGGTGCAGGGCATGACCGGCTACCAGGGCGAGTTCCACGCCCGCCGCATGGTGGAGTTCGGCACGCAGGTGGTGGCGGGTGTGACGCCGGGGAAGGGCGGCCAGCAGGTCGCCGGCATCCCGGTCTTCGACACCGTCGCCGAGGCGGTCGAGGCGACCGGCGCCACAGCCTCGTGCATCTTCGTGCCCGCCCGGGCCGCCAAGGACGCGGCGCTCGAGGCCATCGCGTCGGGTCTCAACCCGGTCGTCGTCATCACCGAGCACATCCCGGTGCACGACGCCATCGAGGTGGTCGCCGCGGCCCGTGCCGCAGGGGTCTGGGTGGTCGGTCCGAACGGCCCCGGCCTGGCCTCGCCCGGCAAGAGCAAGATCGGCATCATGCCGAACGATCTGTTTACGCCTGGGCCGGTCGGGCTCGTCTCGCGCAGCGGGACGCTGACCTACGAGATCGTGGCCGGGCTCACTCGGGCCGGCATCGGCCAGAGTACGGCGCTTGGTCTGGGCGGCGATCCCGTCGTGGGTGTCAACTTCGTGGAAGCGATCACGATGTTCAACGACGACCCAGAGACGACGGCCATCGTCATGGTCGGCGAGATCGGCGGGGCCGCCGAGGAGGAGGCCGCGCGCTTCATCCAGGCCTCGGTGAAGAAGCCGGTCGTGGGGTACATCGCGGGGCTGACCGCTCCGCCAGGCAAGCGCATGGGCCACGCCGGCGCGGTCATCTCCGGGACGGAGGGCACGGCCCAGGGCAAGATCGCGGCGATGGAGGCGGCGGGCATCCGCGTGGTGAACCTGCCGGGCCGCGTGCCGGAGGTCGTCCGGGGGCTCCTGTGAACCTCCCCATGCTATAGTGGCGGGGACAGGGTAGGGAGGGACAGATGTTCGGCCGGTTCGTCCTCAGGTGGGCGCTGAACGCCGTTGCCATCGCCATCACGGCGTCGATCATCCCCGGGCTGCACGTGCCCAATGCCGCCGGCGTGCTCGTCGCCGCGCTCATCCTCGGCCTGGTGAACGCCTCGATCCGCTGGGCGCTGCTCATCCTCACCCTGCCGTTCAACATCCTGACGCTCGGACTCTTCACCCTGGTCGTCAACGCGCTGATGCTGTACCTGGTCGCCGCCATCGTGCCGGCGTCGCTGCAGATCACGTCGTTCTGGGCCGCCTTCTGGGGGGCGCTGCTCATTGCGATCATCAGCACGGGGCTCAGCCATCTCATCCGCCGGTAGCCGGCGCCCCCACGCTGGCCGCGCGCGCGCCCACGGCGTCCGCCAGCGGGCCGAGCGCGCGCAGTTCGTCATCATCACCGGGCTCTCGGGCGCCGGGAAGTCGACGGCGCTGCGGGTCTTTGAAGACCTCGGGTTCTTCTGCGTCGACAACCTGCCGCCGGCGCTCCTGCCCACGTTCGCCGACCTCTGCCTGCACTCCGACGAAAAGATCCGGCGCGTGGCACTCGGCATCGACATCCGCGGCGGCGAGTTCTTCGACGAGATGCTCTCGGCGGTCGAGCAGATCACGAGGCGGGGCCTGCGCGCCGACATCATCTTCTTCGACGCTTCAGACGAGGTGCTGGTGCGCCGCTTCAAGGAGACGCGGCGCAAGCACCCGCTCGCGGAGGCCGGGAGCACGCTGGCCGGCATCCGCGCCGAGCGCCGGCGGCTCGAGGCGGTGAAGGGCCGCGCCCACCGGATCATCGACTCCTCGCGGCTGTCGGTGCAAGAGCTGCGCGACGAGATCACCGCGGCCTACCCCGACCGCCGGACGCCGGCACGCAGGCTTGAGATCAGCATCGTGACCTTCGGGTACAAGTACGGGATTCCGATCGACGCCGACCTCCTCTTCGACGTCCGCTTCCTACCCAACCCCCACTATCACGACTCGCTCCGGGCCCTGCCGGGGACGAACGCCCGCGTCAAGCGGTTTGTCATGGGCCACGCCGAGACCCGGCAGTTCCTCCACCGGCTCTACGATTTCGCCGGCTACCTCCTGCCCCAGTTCGTCAGCGAGGGGAAGCGCCACCTGACCATCGGCCTGGGGTGTACGGGCGGCCGGCACCGGTCGGTGGTCCTGGGCGAGGCGCTGGCGCGCCACGTCCGGGCCACGGGCTACCGGGTGCGCGTGCGGCACCGCGACCTGCGCCGGGAAGACCGCGACGCGGAGGCCGCCGGATGAGCACGCAGCTCCGGCGGTGGCGGCGCTGGCTGGCGCCCGGCCTCGGGATCAAGCGCTGGGGCCTGGCGATCGGCCTGGGCGTCCTGACATTCAGCGCGGGGTTCTCGCTGCTGGTCAACGTGGGCGTGCTGGCCGTCTACGAAGCGGCGGTGTTCCAGTTCGCCCGATGGGTGTACCTCGCCACGCGCGGTACCATGTCTTCGATGGAGCTCGGAGTCGCGGGCATCGTGCTGGGCATGCTCATCACGTTCCTCGGTCTGCGCGGAACGCTCCGGTCGATCGACCGCGTGCTGTTTCCCACGGGCAGCCCGGGCCTCATCGACGCCCTCCGGGACCGCCGCCGGCGGCGGCGCGGCCTCAACATCGTGGTGCTGGGCGGCGGCACCGGTCTGGCCACGCTGCTGCGCGGGCTGAAGCACTACACGTCCAACCTGACCGCGGTGGTGACGGTCTTCGATGACGGCGGATCGTCGGGCCGGCTGCGGCGCGAGCTCGGCATCCTGCCGCCCGGCGACATCAGGCACTGCCTGGTCGCCCTGGCCGAGGTCGAGCCGCTGATGACCCGGCTCTTCGAGTACCGGTTCAAGGGCGGCGCGCTGGACGGGCACGCGTTTGGCAACCTCTTCATCGCCAGCCTGACCGGCGTGACCGGCGATCTGGAACTGGCCGTCAAGGAGACCAGCAAGGTCCTCAACATCCGGGGCCGCGTCCTGCCGGCGACCGCCCACGACGTCGTCCTCGCCGCGGAGTTCGAGGACGGGCGCCTCGTCGAAGGCGAGTCGCACATCACCGCGGCCCGCGGCCGTATCCGGCGGGTTTTCCTGCGGGCCGGCGATGTCTACCCCCTGCCCGAGGTGCTCGAGGCCCTCGCCGAGGCCGACCTCATCCTGATCGGGCCGGGGAGCCTCTACACCAGCATCATCCCCAACCTGCTCGTCAACGGCATGGCGGATGCCATCCGCGAGACGCAGGTGCCCTGCGTCTACATCTGCAATGTCATGACCCAACCCGGCGAAACCGACGGCTACAGCGCGGCCGACCACGTGCGGGCCATCCGCGCGCATGCCGGCGCCGCGCTGTTCTCGCACGTCCTGGTGAACACGCAGATGCCGCAGAACCGCGCGCTCCTCGACCGCTACGCCAGCCAGGGCAGTACGCCGGTGGCCCCGGCCACTGACGAGCTCGAGGCCATGGGACTGGTCCCCGTGGGATTCCCGATGATCAGCGAGGAGGAACTGCTGCGGCACGACCCGCTCAAGCTGGCCGCGGCGGTCCTCAAGGTGATGGGCATGCTCACCGGCCGGGTGGTGCGCGACAACCGCCTCGCCCTCACCAGGTAGCCGTGCGCAACCCGGACCCGCTGCCGCCCGCCGAGCCCTTTCGCGTCAAGGTCGTCGAGCCGATCCGGCGGCTGAGCCGGCAGGAGCGCGAGCGGGCCCTGGAAGCCGCGCACTACAACCTGTTCCTGCTGCGGTCGGAGGACGTCTACATCGACCTGCTGACCGACAGCGGGACCTCGGCGATGAGCGACCGACAGTGGGGCGCGCTGATGATCGGCGACGAGGCATACGCGGGCAGCCGGAGCTTCTACCGCTTTCAGGAGGCCGTCGCCGACGTCCTGGGATTCCCCTTCGTGATCCCGACGCACCAGGGCCGTGGCGCGGAGCACGTGCTCTTCACCGCGCTCGTGCGCCCCGGCCAGCACGTCATCGGGAACATGCACTTCGACACTACCCGGGCCCACATCGAACACCGCGGGGCGACCGCGCACGACCTGGCCGTCGAGGCGATCCACGATCCCCGGGACCGAGCGCCGTTCAAGGGCAACCTCGACATCGACCGCGCCGAGGCGCTCATCCGCGAGCTCGGCCGCGAGGCCGTGGCGCTCATCCTGATCACGGTGACCTGCAACACCGGTGGCGGGCAGCCGGTGTCTTTGGCCAACCTGGCGGCGGCCCGGGATCTGGCCGACCGGTGGGGGTTGCCGCTGTTCCTCGACGCCTGCCGGTTTGCCGAGAACGCGTACTTCATCCAGCAGCGGGAACCGGGGCACGCCGGCCAGACCGTGGCCTCGATTGCGCGCGCGATGTGTGATCTGGCCGACGGGTGCACGTTCAGCGCCAAGAAGGACGGGCTGACCAACATCGGCGGATTCGTCGCGTTCCACGATGAGGATCGGTGCCGCGCGGTGGTGCCCTGGGCCGTGCTCTTCGAGGGATTCGTGACCTACGGCGGCCTGGCCGGCCGTGATCTGGACGCCATCGCCGTGGGACTGCGCGAGGTGCTCGACCAGGCCTACCTGGAGTGGCGGATTGGCCAGGTGGCCCGGTTGGGCGAGGCGCTGCTCGCTGCAGGTGTCCCCATCGTGGAGCCGGTCGGCGGGCACGCGGTCTTCCTGGACGCCCGGCGGTTCCTCCCACACGTCCCGCAGTGGGCCTTTCCGGCGCAGGCGCTTGCGTGCGCCCTCTACGCGGACGGCGGCGTGCGCGGTGTCGAGATCGGCGGCGTCATGGCGGGCCGCGATCCCAAGACCGGACAGGAGCGGCCGCCGCGCCTGGAGCTGGTCCGCCTGGCGGTGCCCCGACGGGTCTACAGCGACGCGCACATGGCGGTGGTCGCAGAGGCCGCGCGACGGTTGCTGGCCCGCCGCGATGAGATCGGCGGGGTCCGCCTGACGTACGAACCGCCGGTGTTGCGGCACTTCACCGCCCGCTTCGCCCCGCTGGCGCCGGCCGACCTCACACGCGCTCCGGAGGCCCGTCCGGCGTAGGATTCTCCTGCCCGCGCGCCGAACCAAATCATCCGATTCGTGCCGATCCAGCCGATCCTGTATTCCAACGTTGTGACGATGCCGCGACCGAGCCGGGCGCCAACCCCCACCGAGGACCCGACGCCCAGGCCGACGTGCGTGAGGGACGGACATGCTGGTTGACTGGCTCTATGTGGGCGTGTTCGCGATCGTGGGGATGATCCTGGCCGCCCTCCCGCTGGCCGCGGTCTGGGCCCTGGCTCCGCGCGTGCCCTATCCGCAGAAGGAGACTACCTACGAGTCGGGCGTGGTGCCCTTCGGCCAGGCGTGGGCGCAGTTCAACGTCCGCTACTACCTGTTCTCGCTGGTCTTCGTGATCTTCGCCGTGGAGGTGATCTACCTCTATCCTTGGGCGATCGTCTTTCGGCAGTACGGCCGGTACGCCTTCTTCGTCATGCTCATCTTCGTGGGCATCCTGATCCTCGGGCTCGTGCACGCCTGGCGGAAGGGCGCCCTGGAGTGGACCTAGGGGACCGGGCGTGGTGAACTGGCCGCTCGAGATCGTCAAAGCCGGCCTCCTGGCGGTCGTCATCTTCACGTTCATGGCGATCGTCGGCGCGATGTTCGGCGTCCTCCTCGAGCGCAAGGTCGGTGGATGGATCCAGGCGCGCCTGGGCCCCAAGCACGTCGGACCGCAGGGGCTCCTGCAGACCGTGGCCGACACCGTCAAGCTGCTCCAGAAGGAACACATCACCCCGCGGGCTGCGGACGTGGCCATCTTCAATACCGCGCCGCTCATCGTGGCGGTCGCGGGCCTGATGAGCTGGATCGTCATTCCCTTCGGGACGCTTGGGGACCGCGTGCTCATTGTGCGCGACCTCAACATCGGCATCGTGTTCTTCGCCGCGATGGGTTCGGTCACGGTCATAGGGATCCTGGCCGGCGGCTGGGCGTCCAACAACAAGTACTCGCTGCTCGGCGGCCTGCGCTCCGCCTCGCAGATGATCAGCTACGAGCTGCCGCTGGCGATGGCGCTCATCGCCGTCGCCATGGAGGCGGGGACCCTCTCGACGGTCGGCATCGTGAACGCGCAGGAGGGATGGCTGGGCTCGTTCGCCTTCCGCCAGTTCCCGGCGTTCGTGATCTTCCTGATCTCGGCGACCGCCGAGGTGAACCGGGTGCCGTTCGACCTGCCCGAGGCCGAGTCCGAGCTCGTAGCCGGCTACTTCTCCGAGTATACCGGCATGCGGTTCGCGCTCTTCCAGCTCGGCGAGTACGGCGAGATGTTCGCCATGGCCGCCATGACGACGACGCTGTTCCTGGGCGGGTGGCGGGGGCCGCTGCTCCCGCCGCTCGTGTGGTTCCTGCTCAAGATGTACGCCGTCGTCTTCTTCCTGATGTGGGTGCGTTGGACGTACCCGCGCTTCCGGCTCGACCAGCTCCTCAACCTGTCGTGGAAGGTGCTGCTCCCGGCCGGGCTCGTCTGGATTCTCATCACGGGGTATCGGATCACCTTCTGACCATGGGCCAGCTCGCCGCGTTCATCATCCTGTCCATCGTCACGCTCGCCTCGGCGGTCGTCGTGGTGGGCTCGAAGAACATCGTCCGCAGCGCGCTCTCGCTGATCCCGACGCTGTTGGGGATCGCCGGCCTCTACATCCTGCTGCACGCCGAGTACGTGGCCGGCATCCAGGTGCTGATCTACATCGGTGCCATCACCGTGCTCATCCTCTTCGTCATCATGCTGACCGAACAGGGCACCGGCGCGCGGTTCCGGCAGGTCAACGAGCAGGTGCTGGCGGGGGTGCTCGCTGCGGCCGTCCTGGCCGTGCTGCTCATGGCGGTGTTCTTCGGGACGACGTGGGCGCCGGGCCCCGGGGCGCTGCCCCAGTACACGGCTCCCGCGATCGGCTCGACGTTCCTGAGCAGCGCGATCCTGATCTTCATCGTCACGAGCTTTGTGCTGCTGGTGGCGCTCATGGGCGCGATCGTCATCGCGCGGCGGGAACGATAGGTCGGAGGGCGGATGCCGTGCAGCTCGGCCTGACCCACTTCCTGATCCTCTCCGCCCTGCTGTTCTCCCTGGGGCTGTTCGCGGTCCTGACCCGGCGGAACGTCGTGGCCATCCTCATGGGCATCGAACTCATGCTGAATGCCGCCAACATCAACCTGGTGGCGTTCAACAAGTACGTGGCGCCGGCGGCCCTCGACGGACAGGTGTTCGCGCTGGTGGTCATCACGCTGGCCGCGTGCGAGGCCGGCGTGGGCCTGGCGCTGGTGATGTCCGCCTACCGGCACCTTGAGACCGTGCACGCCGACGAGATCAACATCATGAAGTGGTAGCCGATGGTTGAGCTGGCCTGGCTGATTCCGGTGCTCCCCCTGGCGGCGTTCGCGCTGATCG
Organism: Armatimonadota bacterium; assembly: GCA_037443565.1. Taxonomy (GTDB): domain Bacteria; phylum Sysuimicrobiota; class Sysuimicrobiia; order Sysuimicrobiales; family Humicultoraceae; genus Fervidifonticultor_A. The sequence continues at coordinate 22,643 of JBBIOB010000025.1, forward strand.
TCGCGTTCGGCCGGCGCCTCCCGGGCGAGGGGGCGTACGTGGCGATCGCGGGGATCGCGCTGTCGGCCGTCATCTCCATCGGCATCTTCATCCAGGGCCTGGCCGGCGATGGGCCGTACGAGGCCAACCTCCGGTGGATGCCCTTCGGGGCGTTCCCGCTGGATCTGGGGATCCGCGTCGACAACCTCACGACGCTTATGCTGCTGGTGGTGACGGTCGTCGGCGCGATGATCTTCATCTACTCGGTCGGCTACATGCACGGCGACCCCCGCTATCCGCGCTTCTTCGCCTACATGTCGCTGTTCGCGGCGTCGATGCTGCTGCTGGTGCTGGCGAACAACCTGCTCTTCCTGTACGCGGGCTGGGAGCTGGTGGGGCTGTGCTCCTACCTGCTGATCGGGTTCTACTTCGAGAAGCCGTCGGCCGCGCGGGCCTCGATGAAGGCGTTTCTGACCACGCGCGTCGGCGACTTCTTCATGTTCCTGGGCATCCTGCTCATCTTCTTCACACTGGGGACCTTCCGGTTCGAGGAGATCTTCGCGCGCGTGCACGAGGGCGCGCTCGGCAACCTGACGCTGGGCGGCCTGCCGCTGCTGACCGTGGCCGCGGTGCTCCTGTTCGGAGGCGCGGTCGGCAAATCGGCGCAGGTCCCGCTCCACACCTGGCTGCCCGACGCCATGGAAGGCCCGACGCCGGTCTCGGCCCTGATTCACGCCGCGACCATGGTCGCCGCGGGCGTCTACATGGTGGCCCGCACGTACATGCTCTTCTTCGAGTCGGCGGGCCATGGCGCCCTGACCGTCGTGGCCTACGTCGGCGGCATCACCGCGCTCATGGCGGCGACGATCGCGGTGACCCAGGACGACATCAAGCGCGTGCTGGCGTACTCGACGATCAGCCAGCTCGGGTTGATGATGCTCGGCTTGGGCGTCCTGGGCTACACCGCGGGGATGTTTCACCTGATGACGCACGCGTTCTTCAAGGCGCTGCTCTTCCTCGGGGCTGGGAGCGTCATCCACGCCATGCACACCAACGACATCAAGGAGATGGGCGGCCTGGCCCGGATCATGCCGTCCACCTACTGGACGTTCCTGATCGGGGCGCTGGCCCTGTCCGGGGTGCCGCCGCTGGCGGGGTTCTGGAGCAAGGACGAGATCCTGCTCGAGGCGTTCAGGCACGCCCCGCTCCTGTACGCGATGGGCGCCCTCACGTCGCTCCTGACCGCGTTCTACATGTTCCGTGTGATCTTCTACACGTTCCCGGGCACGCTGCGCAGCCACCACGCGCACCCGCACGAGAGCCCGCCGGTCATGACCCGGCCGCTATGGGTGCTGGCGGGCTTCGCCGCCGTGGTGGGGTTCGTCGGGGCGCCGTTCCTGGGCGCGCCGATCGCTCACTACATCGAGTTCGAGGGGATCGCCCACGCCAAGTTCAGCTGGGGATTCGCGCTGGTCTCGACGCTCATCGCGGGCGCCGGCATCCTGCTGGCGGCGGCGGTGTATCACTGGAAGGTCGTGCCCTCGGCGTCGCTGCGGCGCGCGGCGGGACCGCTCTATGCGCTGGTCGTGAACAAGTACTACGTCGACGAGCTCTACGGGGTGCTGTTCGTCCGGCCCACCGTGGCGATCGCCGGGGCGCTGCGCACCTTCGACGTCTACGTCGTCGACCTGCTGGTCAACCTGGTCGGGTTCGCGGGGATTGGGGTGGCGCGGCTGTACCGCGCCTTCGACCTGTACGTGGTCGACGGCCTCGTGAACCTGCTGGGCTGGATCGCCCAGACCCTGGGGAGGACTCTCCGCTACATCCAGACCGGCCGCGCGCAGAATTACCTGCTGGCGATCGCGCTGGGCGTGATCGTGCTGCTGGCGGCCGGCCTGTTCCGGTAGCGGGAACGCAGAGGGGGACGAGAGGCGCATGGATCAGTACCTGCTGAGCATCACGGTCTTCCTGCCGCTGGCCGGCGGGCTGGTCGTCCTGCTGGTCCCCAAGGGCCAGGACCGCCTGATGAAGCAGGTGGCGCTGGTGGCGTCGGTGCTCACGTTCCTGGCCTCGCTGTGGCTGCTCGGGCCCTTCGAGATCGGCCGGGCCGAGATGCAGCTCCAGGAGCGCTACCTGTGGATTCCAGGTATCGGGATCCACTACCACGTGGGCATCGACGGCCTGAGCCTGCCGCTGGTCATCCTCACGGCGCTACTGACGGTCGTCTCCATCGTCTACTCGTGGCGGATCGACGTGCGCCTCAAAGAATACCTCTTCCTGTTCCTCCTGCTCGAGACCGCGATGCTCGGCGTGTTCGTAGCGCTCGACTTCTTCCTGTTCTTCGTCTTCTGGGAGGTCTCGATCGTCCCGATGTACTTCCTGATCGGCATCTGGGGCGGTCCCCGCAAGGAGTACGCGGCCATCAAGTTCTTTCTCTATACGCTCGTGGGGTCGCTGGCGATGCTGCTGGCCATCCTGCTGCTCTACTTCAACGCCGAGCCGCGCACATTTGGGATCCTCGAGCTGATCGGCCAGCAGCCGCTGGCCGGTGTGCCGGTGCTGGCCGCCCTGTCGTTCTGGGGCTTCTTCCTCTCGTTTGCCATCAAGGTCCCGATGTGGCCCTTCCACACCTGGCTGCCCGACGCCCACGTCGAGGCGCCGACGGCGGGCAGCGTGATCCTGGCCGGCGTCCTGCTGAAGCTCGGCACCTACGGGTTTGTCCGGGTCAGCCTGCCGATGTTCCCCGAGACCTTCAAGGCCTACGCGTTCGTCATCGCGATCCTGGCGATCATCGGCGTCGTCTACGGCGCCCTGGTGGCCATGGCCCAGACCGATCTGAAGAAGCTCGTGGCGTACTCCAGCGTCAACCACATGGGGTACGTCATGCTGGGCATCGCCGCGGCCGCCGGCGCGGTGGGCGTCGCGGAGAAGGCGAACGCCGCTACCATCGCGCTCAACGGCGCGGTGTTCGAGATGGTGGCGCACGGGATCATCACCGGCGCCCTGTTCCTCATCGTCGGCGTCATCTACGACTACCGGGCGCACGTGCGGGGGGTCGACGACTTCGGTGGGCTGGGCGCGCTCCTGCCGAGGTACACCGGCCTCACGACCATGGCCATGCTCGCCTCGCTCGGGCTCCCCGGCCTGATGGGCTTCGTCGCCGAGTTCCTGATCTTCGTCGGCTCGTTCGGCGTGTTCCCCGAGCTCACGGTGATCGCGGTGACCGGCGTGGTCTTCTCGGCCGCCATGTTCCTGTGGACCATCCAGCGGATCTTCCTGGGTCCGAAGAACCCCCGATGGGAGACGTTGACCGACCTCGACGGTCGGGAGGCGGTCTCGCTGGTGCCGCTCGCCGCCCTCATGCTGATCTTCGGCGTCTACCCCCGGCCGCTGCTCGAGATCATCAACACCGCGATGACCAGCCTGGTCACGGTGCTGAGGTAGGCGCCGGCCGTGCCGCTGCCGATCGAAGACATCTGGGCGATCGTCCCCGAGATCTGGGTGGCCGGCCTCGGCCTCCTGCTGATCGTGCTCGATCTGTTCGTCCCGGCCGACCGCAAGGCGATCGTGGGCTGGGGCGCGGTGATCGGGCTGGCGCTCGCGTTGCTGCCCATCGCTGGCATGCTGGGGGTCACGCCCCGGACCGCGTTCTTCGGCACCTACGCGGTGGACGGATTCGCGGTCTTCTTCAAGCTGATCGCGGTCGGCGCGACGGTGCTCGTGATCCTGTCGGCTATGGACGTGCTGCGCGGCCAGACGCGGTTTGAAGGCGAGATGTACATCCTGCTGACCTTCACCGCGCTCGGCCTCATCCTGATGGCGGCGAGCGCCGACCTGATCCTGCTGGTGCTCTCGATCGAGTTCGTGAGCCTGTGCTCCTACGTCATGGCAGGCTACTTCAAGGCCGACCGCCGCAGCAACGAGGCGGGCATCAAGTATTTCCTGTTTGGCGCCAGCGCGTCGGCGGTGATGATCTACGGCTTCTCGATCCTCTACGGCCTCGCCGGGCACACGAACCTGTACGCCATCGCTGAGGCGGTGCACACCGCGCCGCAGCCGGCGCTGATCGTCGCCCTGGTGTTCGCCCTCGCCGGGCTCGGGTTCAAGGTCTCGATGGTGCCGTTCCATCAGTGGACGCCGGACGTCTACGAAGGCGCGCCGACCCCGGTCGCGGCCTACCTGTCCGTGGCGTCCAAAGCCGCGGGGTTCGCCGCGCTGGTCCGGCTGCTGGTGGTGGCCATCGTGCCCAGCGGCCTCGACTGGGTGACCCTGATCGCCGGTCTGTCGGCGATTACCATGACCGTGGGCAACCTGCTCGCCCTGCCCCAGCGCAACATCAAGCGGATGCTCGCCTACTCCAGCATCTCGCACGCGGGATTCCTCCTGATGGGCGTGGCGGCCTATCAGGGCGATTTTGGGACCGCGGGCCTGCTCATCTACGTCCTGGCCTACGCCTTTGCCAACCTGGGCGCGTTCTTCGTGGCCGTCGTCGTGGGGCAGCGCCTCGCCACCGACGAGATCCCCGACTACGCGGGGCTGAAGGCGCGGGCGCCGACGCTCGCGTTTCTCATGGCCTTCTTCATGCTGTCGCTGACCGGCATCCCGCCGACGGCCGGGTTCTTCGGCAAGTTCTACATCTTCGGCGCGGCGATCGACAACGGGCTGCTGTGGCTGGCCGTCGTCGGCGTCGTCAACAGCGTCGTGGCGCTGTACTACTACGTGGGTGTGATCCGGGCGATGTACCTGATGCCGGCTCCCTCCGAGGAGCCGGTGGGGGAGCCGGCCGCGCTCCGGCTGGCCCTTGGCGTGGCCGCTGTCGGCACCTTCCTCGTGGGCATCTATCCGCAGCCGTTCGTCGACCTGGCCAACACCGCGTCGCTGCTCCTCAGGCTGTAGATTTCGGCAGATCGGCGCGATTCGGCGTCTTGACTGGCCTGCGCCGGCTTTGCTATCCTCGACGGTGTGCAGTGTGCCCCCGGGGCGCCACGTCCTGGGGGTTTCGTGTGACGGATTCCCAAGGGGTCGCGACAATGGGGGCGCAGAAGCCAGCAGGGCACGGAGGTGACCGCCACTCCGGCGACGATCTGTTCCATGTTATCGCCACCAAGGAAAAGGAGCTGGAAGGACTCGTCGCTACCGCCCGCGATGAAGCGGCGGCGCTGACGGCGCAGGCCCGGTCCGACGCCGAGCGCACGGCCCGGGAGGCCCGAGAGCAGGCCGCGCAGCTCGCGCGCGAGCACGAGGCACGGATCGCGGCCGAGGTCGCCGAGATCCAGCGCGAGGTCGACCAGAAGGCCAACGCCGAAGTCGAGGCGCTCCGCCAGCAAGCCGCCGAAGGGCTGGACGCCGGTGTCCGCCTCGTCGTGGAGCACGTGCTCAAGGACTGATCCGATGATCGTCGAGATGTCCCGGGTGCTGGTCGTCGGTCCCAAGCGGCTGCTGGACGGGGTCGTCGAGGACGTCCAGCGCCTGGGCGCGGTCCACGTGGATCGCGTCGAGACCGATGACGAGGCCATTCGTCCCCTCCGGCCCGATGCCCGCAACTCCGACGAGCAGAGGCGCCTCGAGGCGGCCCGCGTGCGCGTGGAGGGGCTCCTCGGGCTGCTCCCTCAGGTGCCTGGTCTGACGTCCTCCTTACCCGCCCCCGCAGCCGATGTGGCGGCCATCGACCTGGACACCCTCGACGAGGAGATCCGGGGTGTCGAGGCCGAGGCGCGCGAGCTGAGCCGGCGGCGTCTGGACGCCGAGGAGGAGCTGGAACTCATCCGCACCTACGAGGGCGCGGTCCGGGCCCTCCTGCCGCTGCTCGACGCGCTGGCCGGGAGCCGGGCCCTGGAAACCATCGGGTTTGTCATGCGCACCAGAGACCCATCGGTCGTCGCCGCGCTGCGCGCCCAGCTCGCCGAAGTCACCGGAGGGCGCATCGAGGTCGTCAGCAGGACGGTCGAGGAAGGGAAGGTCGGGGTGGTGGTCGCCTTCCTGCGCCGCGACGCGGAGGCGGTCCGCGGCTTCCTCACGCGCGCCGGAATTTCCGAGCTTCGGCTCCCCGCGCGCTACGCGGCGCAGGGGCCGGCAGAGGCGGTGCGACTGATCGAAGAGCGGGCCGCGGCCCTGCCCAAAGAGCTGGAGGCGGTCAACCAGGCGCTGGCCGACCTGGCCCGGCGGCACAGGCCGCGGCTGGCGCCGCTGCGCGCGCGCCTGGTGGACAGGCTGGCCGCGCTGCGGGCGCTGGGGCAGTTCGGTGAGTCGCGGTACGCCTTCATCTTGCACGGCTGGGTCCCGACCCGGCAGGTCGCGGACCTGCGTGCGACCCTGGCCCGCCGATTCGGCGCGGATGTGGTGCTCGACGCCAGGCCGGCGGACCTCCACCACGCCGAGGAGGTGCCGGTGCTGCTGGACAACCCGCCGCTGCTGCGGCCGTTCCAGCGGCTGGTCGGCCTGTTTCGGCCGCCCCGCTACGGCGCGATCGACCCGACGGTCTACCTGGCGCTCTTCTTCCCGCTGTTCGTGGGCATCGTGATCGGCGACTTCGCCTACGGCGCGCTCTTCTTTGCGCTGGGCTGGGGGCTGCGCAACAAGGCGCGCCGCGGCGGCTGGACGATCCCCCTCATCAACATCCGCCTGGCACAACCCGTGCTGGCCGATCTCTCGTGGATCATCCGGGCCATGGCCGCCTGGATCATGGTCTTCGGGATCGTCTACCTGGAGTTCTTCGGCGACCTGATCGAGCGGTTGTTCCACCTGCATGCGCCGTTTCACCGCATCGAACTGACCGAAGCCTTCCTGGGCGTCGTCCTCGCCCTGGGGATCACGCAGGTCATGCTGGGCTACGTGCTGCACCTGCTCCAGGCCCTTCGGCACCGCCACATGTCGCACGTGTTCGAAGCCCTCGCCATGATCTGCGGGGTGCTGGGACTGGTGGCGGTCCTGGGAGCCATGGGCAACCGGCTGCCCTCCAGCGTCTACGGGCCCGGCCTGGCCCTGCTGGGCGCGTTCGTCCTCCTGGTCCTGGCCGGGATCGCGTTCAACCGGTTTGCGCCGCTGTGGTTCGTCGAAGCGGTCTCGGGCATGGGCAACGTGTTCTCCTACGCCCGACTGTTCGGCGTCGGCCTCGCCGCGGCGGTCCTCGCCAACGTGGCCAACCAGCTCGGCGGGCCCATCGGGCCGATGGTGATGGGTATCGTCTTCGGCATCCTCTTCCAGTTCGTCTTCCTGATCCTGACGATCGCCGGCCATATCATCCAGCCCGCGCGTCTCAACTGGGTCGAGTTCCTGACCAAGATCAAGTATCACGATGAGACCGGCAACTCGTATCGCCCGCTCCAGAAAACAGGAGGTGACTAGCGTTGAAGACCGTCCTCGTCCTTGCATCCACCCTGGTGATCGCGCTGCTGGTTGTGCCGGCCGCGTTCGCCGCCGAAGCGCCGGCGCAGGTCGCCGGCCAGCTCACACTCGCGCACGGCCTGGTGGCCCTGGCCGCGGCGCTCGCGGTGGCGTTCGGCGCGATCGGCACCGCGTGGGCGATGTCTCGCATCGGCGCGGCCGCGGCCGGCGCCATGGCCGAGCGTCCCGAGGTCGGCGGTCTGCTGCTGGTGTTCCTGGCCCTACCCGAAACGATGATCATCTTCGGCTTCCTGGTGGCGTTCTTCCTCATCGGTAAGATCTAGGTCCAGACCGTGGCGGGGTCAGAACTCATCGCACTCCTCGAGCGCGAGGCTCAGGCCGAGCGCCAGCGCATCCTGGACGAGGCCCGTGCGCAGGCCGAGGCGATCCGCGTCCAGGCGACACGCGAGGCCGAAGCGTACCTAGATGGCGCGCGCGCCCGGCTGGAGGCCGAGGGCCGGGCCGCCCTGGTGAAGGCTCGGAGCGCCGCGCAGCTCAGAGCCGCATCGCTGGTGCTGCAGGCCAAAGAGGAAGAGATCGGCCGCGTCTTCGCAGCGGCCGAGGCCGCGCTGGCGGAGCTCGTGCGCGATCCGGCGCGCTACCCCGACGTCCTCCGGACGTTTATCGCGGAGGGACTGAGGGGGTTCATCGGCGGCGCGGTGGTGACGGTCAACCCGTCCGACGAGGCGCTGGCCGCGGAGCTGGTGCGCGGGCGGGAGGGGGTGCTCGAGGTGCGGACGGATCCCGCGGTGCGTGGGGGCGCCCGCATCTCCAGCTCGGACGGCCGGTTCGTCGTCACGAATACTCTGGCCTCGCGGCTGGAGCGCGCACGGCCGGCGCTGGCCGCGGACGTGGCCAAGACCCTGTGGGGATGACCGCGGGCGCCCGTGCCTGACTTCCCGTACATCAACGCCAGGGTCCGCGCGATGCGCAGCCGCCTGCTCACGCCGGCGCAGCTCGAGGACCTGCTGGCGATTGCGAGTCTCCCCGCGCTTCTGCAGGCGCTGGCCTCTACCCCGTACGCCCATGATCTTCAGGAATCGCTGACGCGCCACGACAGGATCCGCGCCGTGGACGAGGCGCTGGCGCGCAACCTCCACCGCACAACCCGCTCGATCCTCGAATGGGCCGACGGCCCGGCCCGGGACCTGATCCTGGTGATGCTCGTGCGCTGGGACGCGGCGAACTTGAGGACCCTGGTGCGCGGCATGCACGCCGGCCGTCCGGCAGAGGAGATGGCCGAAGCGTTCCTGCCAGCCGGGACGCTGAGCGAGGTCGTCCTGCGGGAGATGGCGGGCCAGCCCAGCATCGCCGGTCTCGCCGGAAGCCTCGAGGCGGTCAACCACCCGCTCGCGGAGGCGATGAGCGAGGCGGCGGCGGAGTACGCGGCCACGGGGGACCTGCCGGGGCTGGAGCTTCGCCTCGACCGGGCGTTCGTGGGGTGGGGCCTGCTCCGGACCAGGCAGGGTGGTGCCAGCGCGGCCGCGCTGCGGCGGGTGCTGCAGGCCGAGACCGACCTGACCAACGTCAAGACCGCGCTGCGCCTCGCCGCGGCCGGCGATCTAGACGAGGAGATCCGGACGAAGCACTTCATCCCCGGCGGGGCCCTGGTGACGCCGGAGCTGTTTGTCGGGCTCTCCGCGACCCGCACGCAGGTCGGGGCATGGCGACAACTGCGGACCAGCGGGTTCCCGGTCAAGGACCCGCCGGCCGACCTCGTCGCCTTCGAGCGTGAGGTCGATCTGGCCATGGCCAGGGGGCTCGCCGGACACTACCGGGGTGACCCGCTGGGGCTGGACATCGTCATCGGCTACCTGGCCATGAAGACGGCCGAGGTAGCCAATCTCCGCCTGATCGCGCGGGGCAAGTCCATCGGCCTGGCGCGCGAGGCGGTCCGCCGGGAGCTGGTCCTTGTTTAGGATGGCGATCATCACCGACGGCGAGAGCGCCACTGGGTTTCGCCTGGCGGGCGCGGAGGTGCGGGAGGCATCTTCGCCCCAGGCGGCCCTCGAGCACCTGCGGCACTTCGTGACGCTCGACTACGGGCTGGTGGCGATCAACGAGGCGCTCCTGGAGGGCACCGAGGAAGAGCGCGGTCGGCTCATGCGCGGCCGGGACCTGCCCATCATCGTGCCCTTCCCGGCGCCCCAGGCCGAGATCGAGAGCGGGGAGGCGTATATCGCGCGCCTGGTCAAGGAACACATCGGGTTCTTTGTGAAGCTGCGGTAAGATCGGGGTGAGTGGCATGGCGAGCCAGGGGACGATCATCAACATCGCGGGACCGGCGGTCATCGCCCGGGGCATTCCTGGTGCGCGGATGTACGATCTGGTCCGCGTGGGTCAGGAGGGGCTTCTGGGCGAGATCATCCGCCTGGACGGCGAGACCGCCTTCATTCAGGTCTATGAGGATACTTCGGGCCTGCAGATCGGTGAGCCGGTCTCGAGCACCGGGACGCCGCTGGCGGTGGAGCTGGGCCCGGGGCTGCTTACCGGCATCTTCGACGGCATCCAGCGGCCGCTGCAGGCCATCCGCGAGCAGAAGGGGGACTTCATCGCCCGCGGGGCGGTCACCGACGCGGTCGACCGCGCGAAGCTTTGGGCGTTTGCTCCCACGGTGGCCAGGGGAGCGACGATCGGCCCGGGCGACGTGATCGGGACCGTCCAGGAGTTCGGCTTCGAGCACCGGATCCTGGTGCCGCCTGATGTGAAGGGCGGCGAGGTGACCGAGATCCGCTCGGGCGAGGTCGCGGTGACCGACGTCGTCGCCCGGCTCGCCGACGGCACCGAGATCCGCCTCCTGCAGCGCTGGCCGGTGCGCCAGGCGCGGCCGGTCGGCCGCAAGCTCGATCCCCGCGAGCCCTTCATCACGGGGCAGCGCATCATCGACGTGCTCTTCCCCGTGGCGATGGGCGGCGCGGCCTCGATCCCGGGCCCCTTCGGCTCCGGGAAGACCGTCATGCAGCAGACGCTGGCCAAGTGGTCGAACGCCGACGTGATCATCTACGTGGGCTGCGGCGAGCGCGGCAACGAGATGACCCACGTGCTCGACGAGTTCCCGGAGCTGGAGGACCCCCGCACCGGCCGGCCGCTGATGGAGCGGACGATCATCATCGCCAATACCTCGAACATGCCGGTCGCCGCGCGCGAGGCGTCGGTCTACACCGGCATCACCATGGCCGAGTACTGGCGCGACCAGGGGTACAAGGTGGCCCTGATGGCCGACTCGACCAGCCGCTGGGCCGAGGCGATGCGCGAGATCTCGTCCCGCCTCGAGGAGATGCCGGCGGAGGAAGGCTACCCGCCGTACCTCTCCAGCCGGCTGGCGGCCTTCTACGAGCGCGCGGGCCGCGTCGTCTGTCTCGGCGCGCCCGAGCGCAACGGGTCGGTCACGGTCGTGGGCGCGGTGTCTCCGCCCGGCGGCGACCTCTCGGAGCCCGTCACCCAGTCGACGCTGCGGATCACGGGCACGTTCTGGTCGCTGGACGCCTCGCTGGCCAACCGCCGGCACTTCCCGGCGATCAACTGGCTGCGGTCGTACAGCCTCTACACGCCGCTGTTTGCCGATTGGTATCGCGAGAACATGCCCGAGGAGTTCACGCAGCTCCGCGACCGGGCCTCCTCGCTGCTCCAGCGCGAGGCGGAGTTGCAGGAGATCGTCCAGCTCGTCGGTCCCGACGCGCTGCAGGACGACCAGCGGCTGGTGATCGAGGCCGGCCTGATGCTGCGCGAGGACTACCTGCAGCAGTCGTCGTTCTCCGACGTGGACGCCTACTGCTCCCTGGAGAAGGCCTACGGCATGCTCAAGGCGATCCTGGCGTTCTATGAAGAAGCCCAGGCCGCCCTCCGGCGCGGGATGCTGATGGACGACATCCTCAACCTGAAGCAGATCGAGGAGATCGCCCGCATGAAGGAGATCCCCAACGACCAGTGGCGGGACTGGTTCGGGCCGTGGCTGCGGGCGCTGCCCGAGGCCTTCGGCGCCAAGGCCGCCGCGGAAGGAGCGTAGCGCCATGTCGCTGGCGACCAAGCAGTACCAGTCGATCTCGTATATCTCCGGGCCGCTGCTCTTCGTGGAGGGGGCGCGCGACCTCGCCTACGGCGCGATCGTCAACATCCACATGGCCGACGGCGGCGTCCGCGGCGGTCAGGTGATCGAGGTCTCCGAGAAGCACGCGGTCATCCAGGTCTTCGAGGAGACCGCGGGGCTCGACCTCGCGCGCACCTCGGTGAGCCTGCGCGAGGACGTGGCCCGCATCTCCTGCTCGCGCGAGATGATCGGCCGCCGGTTCAGCGGCCTGGGCGAGCCGATCGACGGCCTGCCGCCGATCATCCCCGAGCAGCGGCTGCCGATCACCGGGACCCCGATCAACCCGGTGGCGCGCGAGCGGCCCAAGGAGTTCATCCAGACCGGCATCTCGACGATCGACGGGCTCAACACGCTGGTCCGCGGCCAGAAGCTGCCCATCTTCTCCGGCGCCGGCCTGCCCCACAACGAGATCGCGGCGCAGATCGCCCGGCAGGCCAGGGTGCTCGGCGCCGCCGAGGAGTTCTCGGTGGTCTTCGCGGCGATGGGCATCACGCAGCGCGAGGCGGCCTACTTCATCGAGCAGTTCGAGGCCACCGGCGCCCTGGCCCGCAGCGTCGTATTCCTGAACTTGGCCGACGACCCGGCGATCGAGCGGCTGCTGACCCCGCGCATGGCGCTCACGACCGCCGAGTACCTGGCCTTCGAGCTCAACATGCAGGTGCTGGTCATCCTGACGGACATGACCAACTACTGCGAGGCGCTGCGCGAGATCGGCGCCGCGCGCGAGGAGATCCCCGGCCGCCGCGGCTACCCCGGCTACATGTACACCGACCTGGCGCAGATCTACGAGCGCGCCGGCCGCGTGCTCGGCCGCAAGGGCTCGATCACCCAGATCCCGATCCTCACCATGCCGGACGACGACATCACGCACCCGATCCCCGACCTGACCGGGTACATCACGGAAGGCCAGATCGTGCTCTCGCGCGCGCTCCACCGCAGCAGCGTCTACCCGCCGATCAACCCGCTGCCGAGCCTCTCGCGCCTGATGAACGACGGGATCGGGCCGGGCCGCACGCGGCCCGATCACGCGAACGTCAAGGACCAGCTCTTCTCGTCGTACGCCAACGGCGTCGACCTGCGCCGCCTGGTGGCGATCATCGGCGAGGAGGCGCTGACCGAGCGGGACCGGCTCTACCTGAAGTTTGCCGAGGAGTTCGAGCGGGAGTTCATCGGGCAGGGGCAGACCGACCGCTCGATTGAGGAGACGCTCACGATCGGCTGGAAGCTGCTCTCCGGGTTCCCGCGGGGCGAGCTGAAGCGCATCAAGCAGGACCACGTGGACAAGTACTACTTCGGCGAGGCGATGGAGAAGCTCTGGGAGGACCGGTCGTCCCGGATCTAGGCCAGCCTCCCGGCCGCGGGCCGGGAGGCGCCGGGTCCCCGGAGGGGTGCCGACATGGCGACGGCTGAGGTTATCAGCCCCACCCGCATGAACCTGCTGCAGCGGCGCAACCAGCTGCGCGTGGCGCAGCAGGGCGTCGACCTGTTGAAGCGCAAGCGCGACGCCCTGGTGGCCGACTTCTTCAAGATCGTGCGCGAAGCGCTCGCGGCGCGCGACGCGCTGACCGGCGCGTGCAAGGACGCCTACCTCATGCTCACGCTGGCCGCGGCCTGGGAGGGCCGCGAGGCGCTGGAGGCTGCGGCGATGGCCGCGCAGCGGGACATCCTGCTGGACATCGAGATCCGCAACGTTTGGGGGACGAAGATCCCCGAGGTGACCGTGGCCCCGGTGCGCCGGCCCGTGCTGGAGCGCGGCCAGAATCCGGTGGCGACCAGCGCCCGCACGATTGAGAGCACCTCGAACTTCGAGGAGGTCATCACGGCGATCCTGGCCGTGGCGGCCACGGAGATCAAGCTCCGCAAGATCGGTGAGGAGATCAAGAAGACCACCCGGCGCGTCAACGCCCTCGAGCAGGTCGTCATCCCGCGGCTGCGCGGGGAGACCCGCTACATCGCCTCGGTCCTCGAGCAGCGGGCCCGCGAGGACGTCTTCCGGCTGAAGCGCATCAAGAAGAAGCTGGAGGCCAAGTCCGGTGGCTGAGGCCGGTTCCCGAGGTCCCACCATCGAGGCCTCCCGGCGCTCGATCCGCTGGCAGGCCGCGCTCGCGGTGCCGCTGGCGGTGGCCGGATTCCTCGTGGTGACCCAGGCCCGTACCGAGCTGCTCATCAAGCGGACGCTGCGGATCCCATCCTCGCAGCTCGAGGAGCTGGCCTTCGCGCTCCGGGAGCAGGAGCGACACCGCGGCGCGCTGGAAGGGCAGGTCGCCGTCCTGCGCAGCCGCCTGGCCGACTACGAACGGGCCGCGGCCGAGGGTCGGACCGCGGTGGCGCGCATGAACCGCGAGATGCAGGACCTCCGGGCCCTGGCCGGCCTCACTGCCCTCGAAGGCCCGGGCCTGACGGTCACCCTCAACGACAGCACCCGACCGCCCCTCCCCGGCGAAGACCCCAACAAGACGATCCTGCACTACTCGGACATCGCGGCGGTGGTCTCGGAGCTGTGGGCGGCCGGAGCGGAGGCGGTGACGGTCAACGGCGAGCGCATCGTCTCCACGACGGGCATCACCTGCGTCGGCACCACCATCCTGTGCAACACCAAGCGCATGGCCCCGCCCTACGTCGTCGCCGCCATCGGCGACCCGGCGGCGCTCCAGGACTACCTGCGCCGGCCGGGAGGAGCCCTCGACCAGCTCGCGTCGTTCGACTTCCCCGTCCGTCTGAGTGTGGCCCCCCGCGTGGAAATCGCGCCCTACCGCGGGACCTTCCGGTTCGAGTACGCTGGATCCGGCGCGAAGGAGTAGACCGCGATGTGGCTGCCGGCCGTTGGCCTGATCCTGGGGGTCGCCCTCGGCTTTCTCTTCTCGGTCGAGATCCCCCTGGGGTATGTCAAGTACACCGCGATCATGATCCTGGCCGCGATCGACACGATCCTCGGCGGCCTGCGCGCGCAGGTCGAGCATCGGTTCGACCTGACGATCTTTCTGTCCGGCTTCGTGGTGAACGCCGCATTCGCCGCGCTGCTGGCGGGCATCGGTGACCTGCTGGGTCTGGACATCTACCTGGGAGCGGTCATCGCGTTCTCCATCCGCATCTTCGACAACGTCGGGTTCATCCGGCGCGATGTCTTGATGCGGTACTTGAAGAGTGGGAGGTGAGCAATGGCACTGCGGGTAGGCATCAACGGATTCGGACGGATCGGGAGGCTGGTGCTGCGGGCCATGCGCCAGTTCTATCCCAAGGACATCCAGGTCGTCGCCGTCAACGACATCGCCGACCTGGCGACGAACGCGCATCTGTTCAAGTACGACTCCAACTACGGCACGTACGGCGGCCCGGTGGACGCGCGCAACGGCCGGTTGCTGGTGGACGGTCAGGAGGTCATGGTCTTCGCCGAGCGCGATCCCTCCACGATCCCCTGGGCGAAGGCCGGCGCCGAGGTGGTGATCGAAGCCACGGGCCGCTTCACGCAGGCCGAGAAGGCCAAGGGGCACCTCCAGGGCGGCGTCAAGAAGGTCGTCATCAGCGCCCCGGGTAAGGGCGAGGACATCACGCTCAACATGGGCGTCAACCACGAGTTGTATGATCCGGCCAAGCACACGATTATCAGCAACGGGTCGTGTACGACGAACGGGCTGTCGGTGACGGCCAAGGTGCTCAGCCGCCAATTCGGGATTGTGCGGGGGTTCATGACCACGGTGCACGCGTACACGAACTCCCAGCGGATTCTCGACGTGGTCGCCGACGACCTGCGCGAGGCCCGGGCTGCGGCGCTCAACATCATCCCGGCCAGCACCGGGGCCGCCAAGGCCATCCACCTGGTGCTGCCCGAGCTGAAGGGCAAGCTGACAGGTCTGGCGCTGCGTGTGCCGACCCCGACGGTTTCGATCGTCGACCTGACGGTGGAGCTCGAGAAGGCGGCGACCACCGAGGCGCTCAACGCCGCGTTTGAGGCCGCGGCCGAGGGCGAGATGAAGGGCTACCTGGGGTACAGCGACGTGCCGCTGGTGTCGATGGACTACAAGGGCGATCCGCGCTCGGGGGTTGTCGATGGGCCGCTCACCCTGGTGATGCACGACACGATGGCCAAGGTGATGACCTGGTACGACAACGAGTGGGGCTACGCGTGCCGCGTGGCCGACCTGGCGCGGTACATGGCGGGCCGGGGGCTGTAGGGCGGCTGGAATCCAGGGGGCCGCGGGCG
>JBBIOB010000026.1:0-37492 GCA_037443565.1 Armatimonadota bacterium
CCGGCTTGGGCCGACGTGACAAGCCGGACCGTTCCGTCCCCTTCGAAGAAGAAGCGTCCTGGGGCAGCGGCAGCAGCGGCCAGGGACGCGAGTAGGAAGAAGGCACCAGCTGAGACGAAAGCAGCTCTGAGCATCACATCGCCTTCGCCTCCCCGCTCAGGTGCCACAAACAGAGCCCGGGCCCGCGAAGTGGAGCAAGGTATCGTGATTGAGGACCTGGGATCCCGACTCTCTCGAGGGCAGGCTGTTCGTTGAGAGAGGCCGAAGTTCCTCCCATGCATCCTCAGGCCAGCAAGGATGAGCCGCTCCGCTGTTGTCGCCGGGGACGCAGATTCGGCTGCAAGATCTTCGAACCTGCCTGGGGGATCATCCGCGACCTTCGAACCGCGGCCGGCGCTGAGCGAGCATTTGACATCGGTAGTCATTGAGACTACAATCACATTGTGACCACGGAGTCCACAAGAGTGAGCATGCGGAATACGCGGGCCCGAAAGGCTACCGTGCGGGAAGCCAAAGCGCATCTGAGCAAACTGATCAGAGATGCGCGACGCGGCCAGGAGTGGCTCATCACCGCCCGCGGGAAGGCCGTGGCCAAGATCGTTCCAGTCCCTGAGGGCGAGATCCCGCTCGACGAACGCATCCGGCGTTTGGAGGACGCCGGATTGGTGGAGCCGTTGCGAAGTCCCGTTCGCGAACTTCCCCCTCCGTTGCCGTTGAAGGAAGGGCTCGCGCAACGTTGGCTGCAGGAGCATCGAGGCTCATGAGCGCGGCGGGGACGGTCGTCTACTGGGACGCCTCGGCAATTCTGTCATCACTGTTCCGAGACCGGCACAGCGCGGATGCCCTGGCATGGGGGCGTCAACCGGGAGCCCATCTGGTCTCAACGTTGGCCTGGGCCGAGGCCCACGCGGTGATCGGCCGCGCGGCGCGCGAGCGGGCGCTCGCCTCGGTCCTCATCGAGGCCGCCCGCGAGACGCTGGCCAGGGGTCCCTGGAGGCGTGTGCATGTCTCCCCCGACTGGCATCTGGTTCGTGATCTCTCCGACAAGTGGCCGCTGCGCGGCGCAGACCTCTGGCACCTGGCCACCGCGAAGACGCTCCAGACCGAGTTGCCCGAACTGACCGTCCTCTCCTACGATGAGAGGCTCGGTCGTGCAGCACGCGGAGAGGGCTTGGCTCCCGCACGACGCCGATAGGCCTCCTGCGCCCGGTGCCTGCGATAGGGGACGGAGAGCGGCTCATGGAGGCCCTGGGCACCCAGATTCGGCTCTGACCGACCAACACGGGCCTGGATGCGGTCATTTCGGGGGACCTGGAGCGGGTGTTGTGGCTGGCGGTGCCTCGGAGAGCGGCCGGAACCTTCAACTCAACGGCGTGTTGTTGGCTGGGGGAGGAGGATTCGAACCCCCACTAACGGGTCCAGAGCCCGTCGTCCTACCGTTAGACGATCCCCCAGCGTGCGGACGCCGCGGTGGAACCGCGGCGTTCCATGAAGGCAGCTTGATTATGGCAGCAGCGGCGAAACGGGTCAAGCACAACCCGAACCGATCCGAACCGATCAGGCTGCTACTGCTCGCTTAGCCCGTTCAACCCGATCTGCGCCGCCAGGCGCTCCGCCGTCGTTACCCCGCTGTTCACCGCGCGCACGCCGCCGTCGGGGGCGATCACGACCGTGCTCGGTACGGTGAAGATCCCGAACCGGTCGGCCAGGGCCGGAGCCTCGAGCGCGTCGATCTCGCGCACGACGACCCGGCCGGGGAAACGGCGCTCGAGATCCTCCAGCGCCGGCCTCTGGATCATCTTGCACGGCGCGCAGTCTGGTGTGCTAAAGGCCAGCACCAGCGCGGCGCGCCGTCTGGGATTGTAGATCGCCACGAGATCGCCGGCGTCGCCGTGCATCACGCGCCGCCGCCGCGCCGCCATCCACACCCAGACCCCTGCTGCGATGATCACCAGCAGTCCCAGCGCCAGCAGAGGCTCCCGGATCATCGCTCGTCCCCGCGGCGGCGGGACAGCCATCCGCGCCGCGCTAGCTGATAGTAGATGAAGCACCCTGCACAGAACCCGGCGAGGACGTTGAGCAGCGCCAGGACCGCCACCAGCCCGGCCAGCAGCCATCCCAGGAGCGGGGCCCCGACGAGCAGCGTGAGGCTTGACAGCCAGAGGACCACGGCGCCGAGACCCTGCGCAAACCGGTGCGGAGCGGGGTCGTCGGGGATGACGCGCGGCCGGACGACGCCCGCGGGCACGGCCACGCGCTCGTAGAGCAGCCGGAACAGGCTGCGCCCGGGCGAGCCCGCGCTGACCGCCAGGGCGGCCGCCAGGAAGATGATCAGCCAGGGCGCGCCGAGCCCCCCGGCGACTGCGATCCAGACGGCGATCACCGTCTGGCTGAACTTGATTGCGTTCTGGTCGACCATTGCCCGATGCGCCATCAGTCCGTTCTCCTCTGTTGCGTCCGGACATGATGTCCGGACGCAGGTTTCAACACACAGGCGCGGAGCGAGCGCCGCACCCGCCGCATCCTGGATGGCGGAAGCGATGCCGAACGCCTATGGCACGAAGAGATCGGAAAATCGGGCTAGCAGAACAGAACGGCGAAGGCGCTCGGCGACCTCCGCCGCGGACAGATGCATTTCCGCGGGGCGTATTGCATGCGGGCAGGATCGAGCTGCACGTCGTACCGCATAGGCCTTACTGCATCTTCTAGCAAGGAGCCGGGATGCTGTCAAGCCGTCGGGGACTTCGCCGCCTCCTCCGCGGCGCGCCGCAGCCGCCGGAGCCCGCGCTCCCGACCGAGCAGCTCGGTCAGCTCAAACAGTCCGGGGCCGGTGGTTTTCCCGGTCAGCGCCACGCGCGCCGGGTGGATGAGCGCGCGGGCGTCGACCCCGGCCTCGGCACACACGCGCCGGAGGGCGGCCTCAATGGTCTTCGCGTCGAACGGGTCGAGCGCCGCCAGGGCGTCGGCATACGCGGCGAGCAGCGGCGCGGCCGCGGGGGTCAGGTATCGCACCGAGGCGGCGGGGTCGTGCTCGACCTCACGGAAGAAGAAGTCGCCGTAGGCCACGATGTCCCGGCCCACCTTCAGCCGGTCCCCCACCACCTCGATGACCCGCGACAGGTACCGGCGCTGCTCTCCCGCCGGCGGACCGGCCAGCAGGCCTTCGCGCTGCAGGATCTGCGCGCACAGGTCGACGACGCGCTCTTGGTCCTGCTCGATCAGGCGTCGCATGTAGACGCCGTTGAGCCAGGTCAGCTTGTCCAGGTCGAAAATCGGCGACGCGCGGCCCACCGCTTCCAGCCGAAAGCCGCCGATGAGCTCGTCCAGCGCGTACACCTCGCGCTCCGACTCGGGATGCCAGGCCATGAGCGCGAAGAAGTTGAGGATCGCCTCGGGCAGAAAGCCCCGGTCGCGGTACTCGCGGACCGCGGTATCACCGTGCCGCTTGCTGAGCTTCTTCCGGTCGGCGCCCAGGATCACCGGGAGGTGCGCCACCGCCGGCGGGGCCCATCCCAGCGCCTGGTACATCACGAACTGTTTGGGCGTGTTCGACAGATGCTCGCTGGCCCGGATGACCACCGTGACGTTCATCAGATGGTCGTCCACGACGTTGGCAAAGTTGTACAGCGGCGATCCGTCGGAGCGCACGATGATGTAGTCGTCGAGGTGCTCGGGCTCGAACACCACCGGGCCGCGAATGATGTCGTGGATGACGATCGGCTCGCTCAGGCTGGTGACGCGCAGGCGCAGCGATGGACGCCTGCCCTGCGCCTCGAAGGCCGCCCGCTGCACGGGCGAGAGATCCCGGCATCGCCCGGAGTAGCGGTGCGGCCGGTGCGCGGCGTCGGCCTGGCGCCGCTCGGCGTCGAGCTCCTCAGGGGTGCAGTAGCACGGGTACGCGGCGTCTCGGTCGCGCAGCGCCTGCGCATACTCCGCATAGAGGTGGGCGCGTTCGGTCTGGCGATAGGGACCGACCGGGCCACCGACGTCCGGCCCCTCGTCCCAGGTGATCCCCAGCCACCGGAAGTCCTCCAGCAGGGCCGCCTCGTACGCCTGCGTCGACCGCGACCGGTCGGTGTCCTCGATCCGTAGGATGAAGACCCCGCCCTGATGCCTCGTGTGGAGCCAGTTGAAGAACGCGGTCCACGCGCCGCCGATGTGCAGATACCCGGTCGGTGACGGGGCGAAGCGCGTGCGGACCAGGGGGCGCGGCGTCCCGGTGGGTGCGGACCCAGAGGTCATGAACCGGCGTCCTAGGTGAACAGCAGGCTGACCGACTGGTTCAGGTGAATCCGCCGGATCGCCTCGGCCAGCAGCGGAGCCGCCGACAGCATCGTGACCTTCGCGGGTTGCCGCTCCTGCGGCACGGGGATGGTGTTGGTCACAATGACCTCGCGGATCTCCGACCGGGCCAGGCGCTCGAACGCGGGCCCGGCGAAGACCGGGTGCGTCGAGCAGACGTAAACCTCGGGCACGCAGCCCTCCGTCAGCAGCACGTCCACCGCGCGGACCACGGTGCCCGCGGTGTCGATGATGTCCTCGATCAAGATTGGGACGCGACCGCGGACGTCGCCGACGACCTGCACCGGCTCTTTCGCATCGGTCCCTACCCGGCGTTGGAAGATGACGGCCAGCGGCAGGTCGAGCCGGTCGGCCAGTTGCTTGCTGCGCCGCACCGCGCCGTCATCGGGTGCGACCACGACGCCGCCTTCGAGCTGCTTGCGCGCCAGGTAGTCGGCGAAGAGGGGCAGCGCCCGCAGGTGGTCCACGGGAATGGTGAAGAACCCCTCGATCTGGCCGGCGTGCAGATCGATGGTCAGCACCCGGTCGACGCCCGCCGTGGTCAGCAGGTCCGCGACCAGCCGGCCGGTAATCGGCTCGCGCGGCGCGTCCTTCTTGTCCTTGCGGCCGTAGCCGTAGTAGGGGATCACCGCGGTGATCCGGCCGGCCGAGGCGCGCCGCAGCGCGTCCACCATGATGAGCAGCTCCATCAGGTGCTCGTTGACCGGGTCGCAGGTCGACTGGATGACGAACGCATCCTCGCCGCGGGCGTTCTCCTCGTAGCGGCAGTAGATTTCGCCGTCGGCGAACCGCATCAGGGTCACCCGTCCGAGCGGCAGATGCAGGTAAGTGGCGATCTCCTGACCCAGCGCGGGAATCGACGAGCCGCAGAACAGCTTCAGCTCGCCGTAGGCGGTGCTGTCCATGGTCCCGGCTAACGCGCCTCGATGAGGAACCTGATGGCGGTGCGTTCCTCCCCGTCGATCTCGACTTTCGTGAACGCCGGAATGGTCACCAGGTCGATGCCGTTGGGCGCCACAAATCCCCGGCTGATGGCGATGGCCTTCACCGCCTGGTTGACCGCACCGGCGCCGACGGCCTGGATCTCCACCGACCCCTTCTCGCGGACGATCGCCGCGACGGCGCCTGCGACCGCCTTGGGCTTGGAATCCGCGGAGACCTTCAGCACCTCCGGCATCCGGATGCATGCCTCCTCGAAAGCTGCGAATGCTGCGACGGCGGGCGGTTCTGCAGCCGTATTCCGTCCGCTAACGCTGAACTCCTGCAGGAATCAGTCCCGCGGCTTGTGGCCGGATGCCGCAAGCAGGCCGGCAACGCGGTCGATGGCCGCTGCGGCCCGCTCGCGGAGCTTCGGGACGGTGGCGCGCAGCCGAGATCGAAGCGCGATTCGCCCGTCCCAGGCGCGAGTCATGGCCTCAGCCACGGCGAGGCCCGTGGAGTCCAGCGGCAGCAGTCCGGGAAGACCGACCTCGGTCATGAACGCGGCGACTTTCGGATCGTAGGCCAGCGCCACCGCCGGCACCGCGTGGACCGCTGAGAAGATGAGCCCGTGCAGGCGCACGCCCACCATCAGATCCATGGCACCGACGAGGCCGAGTAGCTCCTGCGGGGTCTCGGCTTCAACGACCCTTCCCACCGCGCCCCGCGCGACCTCGGCGCTCACCCCGCGGTCCTGATCCCGGTCAAACGGGAACACTGCGACCCGTGCTCCAAACGTCTCCGCGAACCGACCGATGCCCCGGCCCAGCTCTTCTGGATCCCGCATGCCCGGCCACGGGCGCACGGCCACGCCCACGCGGATGGGTGCACGATCAAGTCCTTCGGCCGCGACCCGGGTCTGAACGACCTCAGGGTCGGCCGACGGCGCCAGCAGGGCCAGGTCGGCGCCCAGGTGGATCTCACGATCGACCCCCAGGGCTTCCAGCATGCGTGCCGAGTCGAGGTCGCGTACGCTGATGACATCGGCGTGGCCGAAGGCCTGCGCGGCCAGGCGCCGGACCCAGGGTCGAAGAATCGGACCGATACCCTGCCCGACGACCGCAACGGGAACCCCGTGCCGGTGCGCCGCAAACATTGTGCCGAGGTAGTACAGGGCGCTGCGGGCGCTCGTGATGTCCTGGACCAGCGAGCCTCCCCCTGAGATGAGCAGCCGCGCGGATCCCAGGGCTCGCCAGATGGTCGCCGGGGCGCGATGCTGCGCCTCCACCCCGTGCATTGCGCGTGTCGCCGCGGGGTCGGCCGACAGTACCACGAAGCGCGCCTCTGGAACCCGCGCGCGGAGGCCGGCCAGCAGCCCGGCCAGGACCGCCTCGTCGCCGAGGTTGCCGAAGCCGTAGTAGCCGCTGATCAGAACGGGGGAACTCGACGCGCGATCCAGCGGAGCACCACGACGGCCGGGAGAGCGAGTACGGCGCCGAGCATCAGCGCGTTGCCGGTCCGCCATACCGTGTACAGCAGCGGCGTGTGCAGGTGAGAGAACGAGTTGATGGCCCCGGCCGTGCCGATCGTCCCCACAAGGGCGAAGAGGACCGCGGCCTTCCGCCACCCCAGACTGGCGGCCGTCCCGGCAAGCACGAGTGCCGGGTAGCCGATGAGGAACTCCTTCGTGCGCGGCCGGGCCACCAGGAGTTGCTCCAGCACGGATCGGAGCTGCTGCTCGACGCCAAGCAGCGGGAGGCTGATGTTACCGGTCCTGGCCAGCAGCATGACGCCGGCCAGCCCCACCGTGAGGACGGCCAGGGCCGATCCAAGCCGGAGCGGCTGGTTGATCCAGCCCCGCAGTTCGGCCAGTGTGGTCCGCCAGTCCTGACGGGTTCCCCGGTCGAACCCCAACCAGAGCGCGACCAGCAGGACCGGCACGACGTGTGCCGCCTTGACACCGAGAAACGTCGAGAACGCGAGCATGAACGCCCACTGGCTCAGCAGCGCGGCCACGAAGATGCCGGCGACCGTGGCCAGGCCCAGGGCCCGCAGCAAGGTGAGCCAGCCTGTTGCCCATCCCCCCGGTGAGCCGCCGCCCGACCGCTGCCGTCCTCTCGGCGGCACGGCGCGGGGAAGCGCCCACACCGTCGCGCCGGCCGCGCCGGCGACCGCGATGCCCAGAGCCAGCAGCTGCCTCCACAAGACGGCGGCCGGCGTCAGCCCGGCCGCGGCGGTGGCGGCCGTGCCAAGACCAATCATGCCCCACCACACCCAGGGGGCTACTGCAGCACCCATGACCCTTGTGAGGCCGTCGAGCACGAGCATGATCAGTGCCAGGGCACCGGCGGCGCTGACCCACAGCAGTGGGGCCGGAACCTCCAGCGGCGGCAGCGGCCGGCTGCGCATCGGCGCGAAGCCGAATCCCCGGAGGTCCCTGGCGATCGTCCGCACCACACCCAGGTTTACCTCAAACGGAGCCTGGCCCGCCGGCGTGGCAAGCAGGGGGCGCACGTAGAGAAGCCGGAGATTGCGCTCCTGCGCCGCGCGGACGAAGCGCTCGGTGACCTCACGGGGCCGCAGCACCAGCAGCTCTTCAGGGGTGATGCTGAACACACGGATGACCGCAGGCCGCATGAGCGCCGTCAGCCGCTCCTCACCCCGTTGCCGCCGGCGCACAGCGAACACCTCGATCCGGCCGAAGCGGACGCCGATACGCCGGAACTCGGCCGCGGCGGCGTCGATAAGGTCCTCGTACCCCTGAACCTCGTTCAGCGCGAAGATGAGCGTCGGCTCGGGCGCAACCGCGGCGTAGCTGTCGACGAGCAGGCGCAGGCTCTCGGGCGTGAGGCCGCGGTAGTTGCGGGGTCGAAGCACGACGTCGAGGCCTGCCATTCGAATCAGCGCCACTTCTCTGGGTCGAAAGCCGAGGCCGAGCTCTTCCAGGTCGAGCAGCGTCCCGCGGGCCTCGACCACTCCCTCGACGCGCCGGACGCGCTCCGGGCCGAGCAGCGCTGTCATCCGCGTGTCCACGAAGTCGACGTGCTCGGGCGGCCCGGCGATGTAGATCGCATCGGGCCGCACCGTGCCTGAGGCGTGCAGGTGGGCGAATGGCCCCGCCAGCGGCGCGATCCTGGCCAACGCGAGCAGGCTTCCCCCGCTCGCATAGCTGATCGTGCCATCGTCGGCCAGACGCTTGAGCGTCACCTCGGGCAGCGCCACCGACACCGCGCCGGCCTCGCGAAGCGCGCGCAGCGCGTCGGCGGGTACGCGCCCCTCGCGGCGGATCAGCATCATCCAGTCCTCGCCGTCGAGGACAATCTCGACGGCGCGGTAGCGCTGCTCGATCCGAAGCCTCTGCACAAGCACCGCTGCCGAGGCGACGAGCCCTGCGGCGACCAGGAGGACCAGACCGCGGCGCATCATCGCGTCGCTTCGATCCTCGCGGCCACCACGACCTCGCCAGACCCGGAGGTGATGCGTTCAATGACCATCGGCACGGGCAGGCCGCGCAGCGAGACGATCGGCCTAGCCGAGACCCCCAGGATCGCTGTCATGAGCGGAGCGGGTACCTCCATCCCGCCCATGTCGAACGCGTCGACGCGGAAGTACAGATCGGTTCGCCCGACGGCGTAGAATTGCCCCCGTAGGCGGGCCTCAGCCGAAACCGGGCCGGCCGTGATCTCGCCGGTGGCCTGGACGCCGGACTCGTCGATCGTGACGGACGGGCGTTGAACCCCGCGCAGCCAGAGCAAGCGTTCGAGGTCGCCCCGCGTGATGGTCAGGGCGGCGTCCCCGACCCCGACGCCGGCCAGCTCCAGTCTGCCTCCCACGCGATCGAACCGGAGACTACTCAGCGTGGCGGTGAGCCGCTCCGCCACAAGATCGCCGAGCTGTACCCCGGCGGCCGTCACCCTCACGTGGTCGACCCGACCGCGTAGGAGCCCGAGCGCCGATGCGCGGGCGTGCACCGAAACGCCCCGTGTAGCGCGCAGCGACGTCTGCAACAGTGATGTCAGCTCCCGCTGGACCAGCAGCGACGGACCCCAGACCCACGCGGCGGCCGCGCCGGCGAGGGCCGCAAGCACCCAGATCGTCCGCCGCATCAACTCACCCTGGCCCGCAGCGCGGCGGCGATGAACGGGTCCAGCCGACCGTCGAGCACGCCGCCGGTGTCGCCCGTTTCCACGCCGGTCCGGTGGTCCTTGACGAGTTGATAGGGATGCAGGACGTAGGATCGGATCTGGTTGCCCCACGCCGCGTCGCGATGCTCGCCGCGCAGTTCGGCAATGCGCTCGCGCTGCCGCGCCTCCTCGGCCTCGACCAGCCGCGCCTTCAGGATCCGCAGCGCCGTGAGCTTATTGGCGTGCTGCGACCGCTCATTCTGACACTGGACCACGATGCCCGTCGGAAGGTGCGTGACGCGGACGGCCGTCTCGACCTTGTTGACGTTCTGCCCGCCCGCGCCTCCGGCCCGGTAGGTTTCGATCTTGATCTCGTCGTCGTTGAGCTGCACCTCGGCTTCTTCGACCTCGGGGATCACGTCGACAAGCGCGAACGACGTATGCCTGCGGTGCGCGGCGTCGAACGGAGACAGACGCACCAGCCGGTGCACGCCGCGCTCGGTCTTGAGATGGCCGTAGGCGTGCGCCCCGGACACAATGACGGTGACACTCTTGATCCCGGCCTCCTCGCCCGGAGAGAGATCGGCGACCTCGGTCGCACACCCGCGCGCTTCGGCCCAGCGCAGGTACATGCGCAACAGCATGGCCGCCCAGTCCTGCGACTCGGTCCCGCCGGCGCCGGCGTGGACCGACAGGATCGCGTTGGCGGCGTCGTGCAGCCCGGACAGCAACGCATCCATCTCGAGCCGGTCGAGCCCCTGCGCCACTTCTCGGGCCTCGGCGGCGAGGTCGGCGGGGCTGAGCCCGTCGGGCGACTCGGCCGCGAGTTCCAGCAGCACGCCCAGATCGTCGATCCGGCGTTCGATCGCCGCGATGGTCTCAACCGTGGCGCGCAGGGCGCTCAACTCCTGGCCGGCCGCGCGCGCCCGCGCGGGGTCGGCCCACAGCGTGGGCTGCTGCATCACCTCTTCGAGTTGGGCAATTCGAGCCTGCTTGACCGAGAGGTCAAAGATGCCCCCGCAGGTCCTGGAGGCGCCGGCGGCTCTCGGTGAGCTGAGCGTGAAGATCGTCGAATTGAATCATGGCGCCTGCATTATAGCAAATCCGAACGGGGCGCACCGGAGCGTGGTTATCGAAGGCCGGCGAGGCCCTGTAACACCGCGTCGCCCAGCCCACGCGCTGGACCGAGCCCGACAGCGTCGCTCGTCCAGACCCGGATTGCGCCGAAGGCGACCCCGGTGAACAAGTGCCAGAAGACGATCTCCTGTGCCGGCCCCACCGTGAGCACTACGCCGAGCACGGTGGACAGCCCCACAGCAAGCGGCCATCCGCCCAGGTCCAGGGCCGGCGCGAACACCGCCCCGCGCAGCCACGCCTCGACCGCGATGCCGTACGCCACGTATCCGGCCGCCCAGGTCCCCCAGGGATTGCTAGGCCAGAGCGGCATGGAGAAGCCGTACTGCGCGTAGGCGGCGCGCATCGCGCCGATCAGCAGCGCGGTCACGAGCACGGAGAGTCCCCCTGACAGCCATACCCGCCTCCGGGTCAGCAGGGTCCCCCGCGCCAGGGCAGCGCACAGCGCCAGGACCAGCGCAGACACAAGGACCGGAGGGACTTCGGCGTCGGCGGTGATGATCCGACCTGCGGCGAAGACGCCTCCAGGGATGCCGATGGCGGCGGCCAGACGGACCGCGGCGGCCGGATTGCGGCCTACCGCGGTCAGGGCGATCGGCAGGGCCGCCGCGACCCATGCCACCGCAGCGAGGGGCGCGAGCAGCCACCCCCACCGCACGTACGGGGCCGGAGGTCCCCCGAATGGCAGCGCCGCGGCCAGTACGCCCACGGTGTCCAGCGGCTGCGCCGCGACCACCACCCCGTCGGGCCGGATGAGCATTGACGTCCCGGTGTTGGCGGCCCGCACCACGCTGCGGCCGCTCTCCACCGCGCGCAGCACCGAGTGGGCGGCATGCTGCGCGGGACCGGCCGACGTCCCAAACCAACCGTCGTTGGTAAGGACGGCGAGCAGATCCGCGCCCTGAGCCACCTGGGGGCGGATCAAGAAGGAGAACGCCGACTCATAGCACACCGCGAGCGCCAGGGTCCCTGCGGGCGTTCTGACTGCGTCGGCGCTGAAGCCGGGGCGCACCCCTGCCTCGCCGAACGGCACGAGGCGCCGCTTGGCGTACCGGCCCAAAGTCCGGGCGTCGCTGTCCAGCACCAGCACGCCGTTCTGGGGACCCGGCAGGAATGCGCCGGCCACGACGACGGCACCACCTGCGGCCCGCGCCATGCGTAGTCGCACCCACGCGGAGGTGCTGAGGTCGGGTGGAACCGCGGTCTCGGGGTAGACGATGATCTCGGCGCCCTGGTCGCGCGCCTCCTCCGTCTGCCGCACGAGGCCGTCGACGAGGGCCGTTGCCAGGGAGACGTCGCCCTTGGCCTGCGGGGCCACGTTGGGTTGGATCGCGGCGACCACGCGCGTGCCGTCAATCGGGGGCCTCGGCCAGAGGTGCGCGGCTCCCACCGAGAGCCCGACGAGCAACAGGGCCGCGGTCGCGGACGTTGACGGTCGGCGGCGCCCGACCGCGTCCTCTATCAGTGCCGCGACCGCTACGTTGGCCAGGGCAATCACGCCGCCGAGTCCGAAGACGCCGCTCACTGCAGCGATGGGCAGGATGGATGTCACACCGTGCTGCGTCAGCCCCAGCAGCCCCCAGGGGAACCCCAGAGGGCCGACCGATCGCACCAGCTCGACGGCCGTCCAGGTCACGGGCACGATCCACAGCCAGGCCGCTGGCCGCTGGCGGGCATACCGGCCGGCGAGCAGGCTGGCGGCGCCGGCGAAGAGCCCGAGCATCGCCGCCATTGCGAGCGTGAGCACGGCCCACGCCGGAAGCCCAAAGAGCCGAACCCACTCCATCAGCCCGCCGTAGGCGACCAGGCCGGCCAGGAACCCGATCCGGAACGCGCGTCCGGGCGCCGCGTGCCGGATCGCCAGCAGGAGTGGGACGAGTGCGATCCACGCCAGCCAGCCCAGATCCCAGTTGGGGAAGATGAGGATGAGCAGGACGCCGGTGGCGACCGCGCCGAGCGCGGGTGCCAGACGGCGCGTGGCTACGCCTCTTTCCCGTGACACTTCTTGTACTTCTTGCCGCTTCCGCACCAGCAGGGGTCGTTGCGGCCGATCTTCGGATGGCCGCCGCCGCCCGATCTCACCCTGGACCCCACCGCCGCGGTCTCCCGCGCGGGCACCGCCGGCCGTGCCACCGGCTTCTCCTCCGGCGCGATCTGGACGCGGTAGAGCAGGCGGACGGCTTCCTCCTGAATGGCCTGCAGGGTGTTCTGGAACAGCGCGTACCCTTCGCGCTGGTACTCCACGAGCGGGCTCGCCTGAGCGTACGCGCGCAGACCGATCCCCTCGCGCAGCGAGTCCATGTTGTAGAGATGATCCATCCACTTGCGGTCGAGGGTCTGCAGCAGCACCAGCCGCTCGATCTCGCGGAGGACCTCTGGACCGATCTCGCCCTCCCGCTTCTCATAGGCCTCGAGGGCGCGCTCTCCCAGGCGATCCTTGACGTCGTCGGCCGACAGGCCGCGCAGCGACTCGGGATCCACCTCGCCCATCGCCGGTATCAGGAGGACCAGGCCCTCGAGGAGTCCCTCCAGATCCCAGTCTTCGCGATGCACGTCCTTGACGCAGACCTGATCGACCTGGGCGTCTACCAACCGCTCGATCATATCGAGCACGCTGTCGCGGACCTCTCGGCCCTCGAGGATCTTGCGGCGCTCGGCGTAGATGACCTTGCGCTGCACGTTCAGCACGTCGTCGTACTCCAGGACGTGCTTGCGGATGTCGAAGTGATACTGTTCGACCTTCCGCTGCGCGCTCTCGATCTGCCGGGTGACCAGCCCGTGCTCGATCGGGGTGTCCTCGTCGATCCCCAGGCGATCCATCAGGCCGGCGATCCGCTCACCGGCGAAGATGCGCATGAGCTCGTCCTCGAGCGCGATGTAGAACCGGCTCGACCCCGGGTCACCCTGGCGGCCCGAACGTCCGCGCAGCTGGTTGTCGATGCGCCGCGCTTCGTGCCGCTCGGTCCCGATCACGTGCAGCCCGCCGAGCGACCGGACGCGCTCGGCCTCCACCGGATCCGGTGGGTTGCCGCCCAGGATGATGTCCACCCCGCGGCCGGCCATGTTGGTCGCGATGGTTACCGCGCCGACCCGGCCGGCCTGCGCGATGATCTCGGCCTCGCGCTCGTGGTGCTTCGCGTTCAGCACCTCGTGGCGGACGCCGCGGCGTCGCAGGAGCTCGGAGAGCTGCTCGTTCTTCTCGATCGACCGCGTCCCCACGAGCATCGGCCGGCCCTGCCGGTGCCACTCGGCGATCTCCTCAACCACCGCCTTCCACTTGCCGCGCTCGGTCTTGTAGATCAGATCCGCGTGGTCCTCGCGGATCATCGGCCGGTGCGTGGGGACGACTACCACCGGCAGGTTGTAGATCTTCTGGAGCTCTTCCTCTTCGGTCTTGGCGGTGCCCGTCATGCCCGCCAGCTTCTCGTACATGCGGAAGTAGTTCTGCAGCGTGATCGAGGCGATGGTCTGGCTCTCGCGCTCGACTCGGACACCCTCCTTGGCCTCGATCGCCTGGTGGAGCCCGTCCGAGTAGCGGCGGCCAAACATCAGTCGCCCGGTGAACTCGTCGACGATGATGACCTGACCGTCCTTCACCACGTAGTCGACATCCTTCTTGTAGACCGCGTGCGCCCTCAGCGCCTGGTGGAGGTGGTGCATGTCGTCCACGTGCTCGGGGTCGGACAGGTTGTCGATACCCAGCAGGCGCTCGGCGTGGGCGACACCCTCATCGGTGAGGATCGCGCTCTTGAGCTTCTCGTCAACCGTGTAGTCCTCGCCGGAGCGCAGACGGGGCACCACGCGGGCGTACCGCTGGTACCGGTCGACCTCGCCCTCAATGGCGCCCGAGATGATGTGCGGTGTCCGGGCCTCATCGATGAGGATGAAATCGACCTCGTCGACGATGGCGTAGTGCAGCTCGCGCTGGACGACGTCGTCAAGCCGCAGCGCCATGTTGTCGCGGAGGTAGTCGAACCCAAACTCGTGGTTCGTGCCGTACGTGATGTCGGCGCCGTACGCCTCGCGCCGGCTGATCGGCCGGAAGTGGTTGAGCCGGTCGTCGTGGTGGGGATGGAGATCGGTGTACGCGGGATCGTAGAAGCCCGAGAACTCGTGCCCGATCGCGGCTACCGACAGCCCCAGCAGGTGGTAGATGGGTCCCATCCAGCCCGCGTCGCGGCGGCTGAGGTAATCGTTCACCGTCACCAGGTGCACCCCACGGCCGGTCAGGGCGTTGAGGGCCACCGCCGCGGTCGCCACGAGCGTCTTGCCTTCGCCGGTCTTCATCTCAGCGATCCGCCCGCGGTGGAGCACCGCCCCGCCGATCAGCTGGACGTCGAAGTGCCGCAGGCCGATGGTCCGTCTGCTGGCCTCCCGAACGGCGGCGAAGACGTGCGGCAGCAGCTCGTCCAGGACCTCCTGCTGGCGCGCCTTGCGCTCCTCAGCGGACACGTCGGCCAGGGCTTCCTGGACGTGCGCCCGCCACTCCGCCACGCGGCCGCGGAGGTCGTCGTCGCTGAGACCCTGGTACTCGGGCTCTAGGGCGGTGATCTCCTCGACGACGGGCTGCAAGCGTGCGACCTCGCGGTCGCTCGAGCCGCCCAGCAGCCGATTCAGAAGTCCGCGCATATGCCACCTCACCGACCGGGCCGGGTCCGCCTCAGTCAACGCACCAATTATAGGGGATGTTTCAGGGATCGGGCGAATCCGGCCTACCGCTGGGCCGTCAGCCAGGAGATCGGGCGGTTCACCGCGGCGAGCACCGCCCGGACCACCGCCTCGCGCGGGTCGTCGCGCACCACCGAGGCGCCAGCCAGCGTCTCCTGCTCCGAGCCTGCCAGCGTGATCGCCACGACCGCCAGCTCATGGTCGCCGACCGTGTGGACGCCGACACCTTCGAAGACCAGCAGGCCCTGCGCCCGCAGGAACACCTCGATCGCGTGTAGCGTGGCCTGCGCCACCAGGGCCAGGCGGTACCGGGGCACGCTCGGTCCCGCGGCGACGCCCTCGTAGAGCATCCCGCGGTCCTCCAGGTGCACCTTCACCTCGGCGCTGTTCCGCACGACGCTGACCGAGAGGCCGACGAACTTCAGCCGCGCCTGCGGGACCGGCGAGGTCTGGTCCTCGGGCCGCAGCGCAGCCACCCGCACCTGCCGGGCGTCGAGCTGGACGCCCATCTCGGCCGCCACCGCCGAGACGACATCGATGGCGATCAGTTTCGGGCTGCGGTCGGCCTGGCCGAGGACGTGCACCACGTCGACACCGCCGTCCTCGGTAGGCACGACGCGCGCCGCGACGACGCCCCGCAGGCGGCGGACGATCTCCTCGGCCTGCTCGGCTTCCGAGCGGCCACCATCGCGAGCCACGGTCCACCCCCTGGGGTGTGGTGTGTCGGCCTTACTCGGGCTCGATCAACCCGTAGTCCCCGTCGCGGCGGCGATACAGGACATTGATCTCCTGCGTCGCGGCGTGCCGGAATACAAAGAACTCGTGCCCGAGCAGCTCCAGTTGCATGGCGGCCTCCTCAGGCGCCATGGGCTTCATAGGAAACCGCTTGGTGCGCACGATTGCCGGCGCCGGCGGCTCGTCCGGCCCGGCCCGGAGTGCCGCCTCGGCGGAGGCCGCGCGGCGCTGGCGCTTGCGCGCCTCGTCCTGTCGGCGCTTCTCGATCATGCGGCTGCGGTACTTCTCGATTTGCCGCGCCAGCTTTTCGGCCGCCACATCGATCGAGGCGTACATATCGGGTGATCGCTCCTCCGCGCGCAGCACGAGCCCGTCGCACCACACGGTCATCTCGACAACCTGCGCGCGGCCCTGGTTCCGGTCGCGAGCGACGCTCAGGACGACCTGCGCGTCCTGGATCTGGTCGAAGTAGCGGGGCAGCTTCGACAGCTTCTCTGTCACGTAGCCGCGCAGGGCATCGGTAACCGCTAAGTTCTTGCCCTGCACGCGGATCGGAATGTCGTCTGGCTGCTTGCGCTCGGCCACAGCCTGCCTCCTTCGTGCTGACGGGCGCCCGCGACGGGGGTTCGTCGGTGCGCGTGACCGCTCCTCCCGTTCGAGCTCCCCGTGGTTCCTTCCCTAGAACAGCGGCGCGAAGACCAACGCCACGACCGTCATGAGCTTGATCAGGATGTTGAGCGACGGGCCGGCGGTGTCCTTGAACGGGTCGCCGACCGTATCGCCAATGACGGCCGCCTTGTGGGCATCGCTGCCCTTGCCGCCGAAGTGTCCCTCCTCGATGTGCTTCTTCGCGTTGTCCCAGGCTCCCCCGGAGTTCGCCAGGTAGAGGGCCAGGGGCACGCCGGTGACGATGGCGCCGGCCAGGAGGCCGCCCACCGCCTCCTTGTGCAGCAGCACCCCCACGAAGATCGGGATCGCGACCGCGGACAGACCGGGGACGATCATCTCGCGCAGGGCCCCGCGCGTGGCGATATCCACGCACCGCGCGTACTCGGGCCGGGCGGTCCCCTCCATCAGTCCCGTAATCTCGCGGAACTGCCGCCGCACCTCCTCGACCATCGTCTGCGCGGTGCGGCCCACGGCCCGCATGGCGAGCGCGGCAAAGAGGAACGGCACGACGCCGCCGATGAACAGCCCGGCGATGACGTCGGGGTCCATGACGTTGATCGCCTCCAACCCCACCGCCTGGCGGTAGAAGAAGAATAGCGCGAGCGCGGTGAGCGCGGCCGAGCCGACGGCGAACCCTTTGGCGATGGCCGCGGTGGTGTTGCCGGCCGCGTCCAGCGAGTCGGCGATCCGGCGCACCTCGGGGCCGAGGTGGGCCATCTCGGCGATGCCAGCCGAGTTGTCGGCGATCGGCCCGTAGGCGTCCACCGAGACCGTCATGCCGGTGATCGACAGCATGCCGACCGCCGCGAGCGCGATGCCGTAGAACTCGGCGAGCCGGTACGCGAAGATGGTCGCCAGCGCGATCACCACCAGCGGGATCACCGTACTCAACATGCCCTGAGCCGTCCCGGCGATGATGACCGGCGCGGGGCCCTTGGTCGCCGACTCGGCGAGGACACGCACCTCGCGCCCCGAGGTATAATACTCGGCCACCAGGCCGGTGATGAGACCGGCAACTAGACCCAGCAGGACGGCCCAGAACGGCCGCAGATCGGCCAGCGTCGTGCTCACGACGAGGTAGGACGCCACGACCATCGCGGCGGCGCTGCCGAGGGTCCCGTACCGCAGGGCCCGCTGGGCGTCGCTCCCGCGCACGAAGAACGTGCCGATGATCGACGAGAGGATGCCCCCGGCCGCCAGCAGGACCGCCGCGAGCGCGCCGGGCTCGCGGAACTGGACGAACCCGATCGCCACGGCCGCGATCACCGATCCTACGTAGGACTCGAACAGGTCGGCGCCCATGCCGGCGACGTCCCCCACGTTATCCCCGACGGCATCCGCGATCACCGCGGGGTTGCGCGGGTCGTCCTCGGGAATCCCGGCCTCGACCTTGCCCACCAGGTCGGCGCCGACGTCGGCGCCCTTGGTGTAGATGCCGCCGCCGACGCGCGCAAACAGCGCCACCGACGATGCGCCGAGGGAGAACCCGATGACCTGATTGGCGTCGCGGTAGATCATGTACAGGAGCACGACGCCCAGCAGCCCGAGCCCGACCACGGTCATGCCCATGACGGCGCCCCCGGGAAACGCCACGCGGAGAGCCGACACCAGACCCGACCGCGCCGCGTGCGCGGTGCGGGTGTTGGCCAGCGTCGCCACCCGCATGCCCGCGAAGCCCGCCGCGACCGAGCAGGCGGCGCCGATGACGAAGGCCACCGCGGTCCTCAGCGCGATGCCCGGCACAATCCCGGAGACCAGCACGACGAACATCACGGCCACGAAGAGGGCGATGGCGCGGTACTCCCTGGCCAGGAAGGCCATAGCGCCTTCGCGGATTGCCTCGGAGATCGTGCGCATCTCCGGCGTGCCGGGATCCTTCTGCTCAACCCGGCGGGCCAGGACGGCCGCATATGCGAGTCCGATCACTGCGGCGATCGGGCCAAACCACAGGGCGTCCATTGGGGCTCTTTCACCTCCAGGTCCGTAGCGTGGTCGCTTCGCGTCTACTGGCTCTCGATCCCCTGCACGACGAACAGCTCAGAGAACTTCCGGATCGCGTACCTGTCGGTCATCCCGGCCAGGAAGTCACACGCCGCCCGCTCGGGCGCGTCGCCCGCCGCCGCCGCCCGCGTCTCGGTGGGCAGGTGGTCGGGGTGCGCGGCGAAGTGCTCGAACAGCAGCCGCAGCATCCGCTGCCCCCTTGCAGCCTCCCGCATCGCCGTCGGACTGAAGTAGACCCGCTCTGCGAGGAAGTCCTTCAAGCGGTTCGTCGCCTCTCGCACCGGGGGCGACAGGTCGATCACCTCGCGCTCGACCGCCCGAGCCACCAGGTCGCGGACGAACACCTCCAGCCACCGGCCACGGGTCGCGCCGAGCACCGCAGTGACCTCTCGCGGCAGATCGCCTTCCTCGATCAATCCCGCACGGATCGCGTCGTCCGTGTCGTGATGGACGTAGGCGATCCGGTCGGCCAGGCGGACCACCTGGCCTTCGAGCGTCGTCGGGATGGTTCCTTCGGCGTCATCAGCCCGCAGATCCCGCAAACCTTTCGAGTGCCCGCCGATGCCGTCCCGGACCTCCCAGGTCAGGTTGAGACCAGCGACCACCGTGCCGTCGGCTCGTCGCCGCTGCTCCAATCGTTCCACCACCCGCAGGCTCTGGCGGTCGTGCCGGAATCCGCCCCACGGCGCCATCGCCTCGTCGAGCGCTGCCTCACCCGCATGGCCGAAGGGCGGATGGCCCAGGTCGTGGGCCAGCGCGACCGCCTCGGTCAGGTCTTCGTTGAGACGCAGCGCGCGCGCGACGGTGCGCGCGATCTGGGCCACCTCAAGGGTATGCGTCAGCCGCGTGCGATAGTGATCGCCCTCGGGCGCCAGGAAGACCTGGGTCTTGTGCATCAGGCGCCGGAACGCCTTAGCATGCACAATCCGGTCGCGGTCCCGCTGGAACGCCGTGCGGAAGTCGTCCTCCGGCTCGGGCTCGCCGCGGCCGTGGGAGTTCCGGGCCCGGGCGGCCCGCGGGTGCAACGCCGCCTCTTCCCACTGCTCCGTCGCGTCCCGCGGCCTCACGCCGGCGCCGTCACACGTCCCGCGTGGCCTGGATCTTCTCTCTCAGCGCCGCCTGCGCGGCCGCAAGCCGGGCGACGGGCACCCGGTACGGCGAGCAGCTCACATAGTTCAACCCCAGCCCGTGGCAGAACTCGACCGAGGCCGGATCGCCGCCGTGCTCCCCGCAGATGCCGACCTCCAGATCCGGCCGCTGCCTCCGGCCGCGCTCAACCGCGATCCGCATCGCCTCGCCCACGCCGCTCCGGTCGATCGTCTGAAACGGATTCGCCGGCAGGATCCCCCGCTCCACGTACTGCAGGAGGAACTTGCCCTCGGCGTCGTCGCGGGAGATCCCGAAGATTGTCTGCGTCAGGTCGTTGGTCCCGAACGAGAAGAACTGCGCGACCTCGGCGATCTCGCCGGCGACGAAGCAGGCCCGCGGGATCTCGATCATCGTGCCGAACTTGTGGTTCAGGTCCACACCTTCGCGGGCGAGCACTTCCCAGGCGACCTTCTCGAACTCGCGGTAGGTTTCGCGCAGTTCGTTCACGTGGCCCACGAGCGGGATCATGATCTCGGGAATGGCCTTGATCCCCCGCTTGGTCACGCGGCACGCCGCCTCCAGGATCGCCCGGCACTGCATGGCGATGATCGCCGGGTAGGTCAGGCCCAACCGGATGCCGCGCAGGCCGAGCATCGGGTTGGCCTCGCGCATGGCGTTGACGGTAGCCAGGTCCGCCTGCCGGCGCTTCAGGCGTGCCCGCAGCGTCTCCAGGGTCGGCTGGCCCTTCTTCGGGCGGTAGCGCGGGAGCGCTTCCAGCGCTTCGATCTTTGCCCGCAGCCCACTGACCTCTTCGAGCAGCGATTCGTGCGATGGCAGGAACTCGTGCAGCGGGGGGTCGATCAACCGGATGATAACCGGCAGGCCGTCCATCGCCCTGAACAGGCCCTCGAAGTCCTTGCGCTGGAGCCGCAGCAGCGTGGCCAGCGCCGACTGGTATCGCTTCACCGCCGCCGACGCCTTGAGAGCCTTCTGGGCTTCCCGAAGCTGTACGCGCAGCGCCCGATCGTCGGGCGACTGCTTCACCGCGGCCTCGGCGTCGCGCACCCGATCGTAGGCGGCCTGCGCCTCACCGGCGCTCAGGATCATCTGCCGGACCACGGGGAGCCGCTCCTCCTCGAAGAACATGTGCTCAGTCCGGCACAGCCCGATGCCCTGGGCGCCGAACCCGCGGGCCCGCTCGGCATCCCGCGGGTAGTCGGCGTTGGCCCACACGCCTAGACGCCGGGCCCCGTCGGCCCACGTCAGCAGCTCCACGAGCTCGTGCTGTTCCTCCAGCCGGGGCTCGATGGCCGGCAGCTGCCCCGCGAAGATCTCGCCGGTCCCGCCGTCGATCGAGAGGTAGTCGCCCTGCCGCATCACCTGGCCGTTGACCGAGAACTGCTTCTTCTCGGGGTCGACCCGGATGGCCTCACACCCGGCCACGCACGGCACGCCGAGCCCGCGGGCCACGACCGCGGCGTGGCTCGTCGCCCCGCCCCGGCTGGTCAGGATCCCTTTGGCGTGCAGCATGCCGTGCACATCATCGGGGTTGGTCTCCGGGCGCACCAGGATGACCGCCTTGCCGTCCTTGCCCCACGCCTCGGCGGTATCGGCGTCGAAGACGGCGAGGCCCACCGCTGCGCCCGGCGAGGCGTTCAGCCCCTTGGCCAGGAACCGGCCCTTCTGGACCGCGGCGTCCTTGGCCGCCTGGTCGAACCGCGGGTGCAGGAGATGGTCGATCATGCCGGGCTCGACGCGGAGGACGGCCTCGTCGCGCGTGATCAACCCCTCACCGGCCATGTCGACCGCGATCTTTACCGCCGCCTGCGCGGTACGCTTGCCGGCGCGGGTCTGCAGCATCCAAAGGCGCCCGCGCTCGATCGTGAACTCGAGGTCCTGCACGTCCTTGTAGTGCCGCTCGAGCATCTCGCAAATCCGCACGAACTCGTCGTACGAGCGAGGCATCTCGACGGCCAACTCGGCGATGGGCTTGGGGGTCCGGATGCCGGCGACAACGTCCTCACCCTGCGCGTTGATCAGGTACTCGCCGTAGACCTGCTTCTCGCCGGTGGCCGGGTTGCGCGTGAACGCCACGCCCGTGGCCGAGTCGGTCCCCATGTTGCCGAACACCATGGTCTGTACGTTGACCGCGGTTCCGAGGTCGTGTGGGATGCCGTGGAAGTTGCGGTAGTCGACCGCCCGTTTGCCCGACCACGAGTCGAACACTGCCTGGATCGCCATCCGCAGCTGCTCCAACGGCTTGGTGGGGAAGTCGATCCCGCGCTGCGCCTTGATGATCCGCTTGAAGGTCTCCGCCAGCTCCCAGAGATCGCCGGCATCGAGGTCCGTGTCCAGCCGCGCGCGTCGGCGGTGCTTCAGCCTCTCGATCTCGTGCTCGAACCGCTCGCCCGGGATGTCCAGAACGATCTTCCCGAACATCTGGACGAACCGGCGGTAGGCGTCGCGTCCGAACCGCTCGTTGCCGGTGAGCCTGATCAGCCCCTCCAGCGTCTCCTCGTTCAGCCCCAGGTTGAGCACCGTATCCATCATGCCGGGCATGCTGAACTTCGCGCCGGAGCGGACGGAGACCAGGAGCGGATTCGAGGGATCGCCGAAGGCCTTGCCGGTCTTGGCCTCGATCGCGCGCATCCGCGCCTCGACCTCGCGCAGCAGGCCGTCGGGAAACTCGCGGCCGTTGTTCATGTACCACACACACGCGGGGGTGGTAATGGTGAACCCAGGCGGCACCGGCAGGCCCACGCGGCTCATCTCGGCCAGTCCGGCGCCTTTGCCGCCCAGGAGGTCGCGCATGGAGGCGTCGCCCTCTTCAAAGAGCATCGTCCAGCGGAACTCCGTGCGCGGCATCTCAGTCGTCATCGCCATGCAGTCTCACTCCTCCGATTGATTGCCGGCCGCGCCACAGAGGCACACCCGGCGTCTTCGTGCAATTCGGCGCGAACGGCAACCCCGCCTCTATCCCGCGAGTCTGCCGAACTCCGCCACATGCAGAAACGTCGACGTCACCCCACGCAGCAGCGCAAGCCGGTTGGCGCGCACCGCGGGATCGGGCGCCATGACCAGCACATCGTCAAAGAACCGATCGATGGGGTCGGCCAGGCGCGCAAGCGCCTCCAGCGCCGCCGCGTACCGGCCCGCGGCGGCGGCACCCTCGACCTCGTCCCGCACCGCGCGCCAGGCCTCGTAGAGGCCGCGTTCCGCTCCGTCGGCCAGCAGCGCCGCATCGACGGCCGCCGCCGCCTCGCCCTGCTTGAGGATCCGCGACGCGCGCGCAAACCCCGTGGCCAGCCTGGGCATCACCGCCTCGGAGCGGACCGCATGAACCGCACGCGCCCGGGCCACCACATCTGCGACGTCATCCTGGCCCACCGCCAGCGCCGCGTCAACGGTGTCGTACGCCACTCCCTCCTCGATGAGGACCATCCGAAGCCGCTGCAGGCAAAGCGCGACACAGGCGGCCGCGGCCCGCTCGCGCGCGTCCACATCGGCGTCGTACGTGGCCGCCGCAGCGTCGAACAACACCCGCAGCCCGACCCGCAGGGCCCACTCCTTGAGGATGGCCACGATGCCAGAGGCCGCGCGCCGCAGCCCATACGGGTCCTGGGAGCCGGTGGGCTCCAGCCCAACCAGCGTCGCGCCGGCCAGCAGCAGCGCGCGGTCGCCGACGGCGAGCAGCGCGCCCGGGACCGTCCTGGGACCCTCGGCGCCCGCGGCGTTGGGCCGGTAGTGCTCTTCGATGGCCGCCGCCACGGCCTCAGGCTCGCCGGCCTCCAGCGCGTAGATCCGGCCGACGACGCCCTGGAGCTCCGGGAACTCCCTCACGAGCGCGGTGACCAGGTCGGCCTTGCACAGACCCACCGCCCGCTCGAGCACGCGGCGGTCGTCTGGAGTTATGCGCACGGCGTCGGCGAACCAGCCGCCAAGCCGCTCGAGCCGCCGCACGTGGTCGGCGACCGACCCCAACCCTTCCACGTGGGCCAGGCGTTCGAGTTCGGCCTGCCGCCGGTCCAGCGTGGTCCGCCGGTCTTCCTCCAGGAAGAACCGGGCATCCTCGAGCCGGGCGCGCACAACCCACTCGTGACCGGTCCGCACCCTCGCCAGGTGCGAGGTCCCGCCGTCGCGCACGGCGATGAACGCAGGCAGCAGCCGGCCGTCCTGGTCCTGGACCCCCAGCGACTTCTGGTGGTGCTGCAGCGTGACCAGCACCACCTCCCGGGGAAGCACGGCGGCCAGCCCGGGATCGAAGGCGCCGATCAGCGGGGTCGGATGCTCGGTCGACCACACAAGTTCCTCCAGCAGATTCTCGTCGACCACAGGCACGCCCCCGGCATCCGCAGCCAGGCGCGCGGCCCCGTCGGCGATCCGGCGCCGCCGCGCCGGAGCGTCTAGGATGATACCCGCGCGGCTGGCGACGCTACGGTAGGCGTCAGCCGACGCGATCGTCACGGCGCGCGGCGCGAGCCAACGGTGACCGGCCGAGCGCCGGCCGGCACGCAGCCCGGCGATCTCGAGCGGAAGAACGCGGCGGCCCAGCAGCGCGACGATCCATCGGATTGGACGACCGAAGCGCATGCCGCCTGCCTGCCAGCGCATGGTCTTGGGGAACGCCAGTCCCGCGATCACTCCCGGCAATACCTGCGCCAGGACATCCGGCGCAGACCGGCCGGCCTCCCGCACCTCGGCGACCACATAGCGACCGCCGTCGATCTCGCGCGTCTGCAGCGCCTCGAGCCGCACCCCCTGCGCGCGCGCAAATCCCGCGGCCGCCTGGGTGGGATTGCCCTTGGGGTCGAAGGCGATGCGCGCGGCCGGCCCCCGCACCAGGGTGACGCGATCATCTTGGCGCGGGGCCACGCCTCTGACGGTGAGCACGAGCCGTCTCAGCGTGCCGGTGGTCTCAGGGTCACCCGACGCCAAGCGTGCGTCCTTCAGCACCGCGGCGGTATCCCGCGCGAGCTGCTCGAGCGCGGCTGCCACCGCCATCGGCGGCAGCTCCTCGCAGCCGATCTCCACCAGCAACGTAGCCGGCGCAGGCTGTCTAGGCATGCGGGGCCTCCGGCGCGCCCGCCGTTTGGGCCTGCAGATAGGCCACGGCACACGCCCGGGCCAACGCGCGGGTCCGGGCCATCAGCTCGACGCGCTGGGCCACGCTCACCGCGCCGCGGGCTTCGAGCAGGTTGAACAGGTGCGAGCACTTGAGCACGGCTTCGTAGGCCGGAATGACCAGCGGGACATCCAGGAGACGTCTCGCCTCGGCCTCGAAGGCCTCGAAGAGCGTGCGCAGCATCTGGGGGTCGGCGTGCTCGAACCCATAGGCGGACAACTGGCGCTCTTCGTCCTTCCTGAGCAGCCCGTAGGTGACGCCCGTGGTCCACTCGACATCAAAGACGGACGCCTTGCGCTGCAGGTACATCGCCAGGCGCTCGGGCCCGTAGGTGATCTCCACGGAGATCTCGTCGAGGTCGAGACCGCCCATCTGCTGGAAGTAGGTGAACTGCGTGATCTCCTGACCGTCGAGGAAGACCTGCCATCCGACGCCCCACGCGCCGAGCGTCGGCGCCTCCCAGTCATCCTCCAGGAACCGGAGATCGTGGTGCTCCAGCACGAGCCCCAGCCGCCTGAGGCTCCGCAGATAGAGATCCTGGATGTCGTGGGGCGCGGGCTTGAGGACCACCTGGTACTGGAAGTACTTGCCGAGCCGGTTCGGGTTCTCCCCATACCGACCGTCAACCGGCCGCCGGCTGGGCTGCACGTACGCCACGCGCCAGGGTGTCGGTCCCAGAGCCCTGAGGAAGGTCGCCGGGTGCAGCGTGCCCGCTCCCACCTCGACGTCGTAGGGCTGTTCGAGCACACAGCCGTGATCCGCCCAGAACCGGTCGAGGGCGAGGAGCATCTGCTGAAAGGTCAACGGCCTGGCTGAAGCTCGCGACATCCTCACTCACGCAAAAAAGGAGCGCTCCGTCTCAGGGACGGAGGCTCCGCGGTCCCACCCTGATTCCCGCGGCCGCGCGACTACTCTTCCCCCGCATCGCACACGGTAACGGATTCGATTGTAGCAATGGAATGGCCGGAGGGTCAACGGAACAGCGAGTGCCGCCGAGCGCCGACGGCCCTTGCCCGGACGGATGCGGAGATCCGCGGCGGGACGCTGGTCCCGCCGCGGATGAACATCAGCCGATGCCGAGCGGTTCTTCCTCTCTGACCCGGCGGCGGAGCGACGGCGCAGGCATCGACGACAGCAGCGCCGCCGCCGTGAACGCGATCGCGCCCGCGACCGCCCACGACAGGGGCAACTCGATGACCTCGGTCTCGGTCTTGATCCGCACCGTCGAGCCCGGCCCGTAGCGGATGACGCCGCGCGCCTCGGCCAGCGCCGTCCCGAGATCCAGCAGCGCCCGCCGGGCTCGGTCGAGATCGATCTCCATGCCCCTGCTCACCTCCCTGTGTTGACTATACCACACCGGGCGCCGGCTCAGTCCCGCGGCCCGGCCGCACTCCCCGCATCGTTCGGTCGCATCTTCCGAACGATGCCCGGCGCACGTAGCCGGGTGTCCCACGCCGCCTCCGCAAACGCACGGATCAGGTCGCTGACGAGCTCCAGCTCGGCCGGCGGCGGCGACATGCGGAGCACGGCCGCGGGCCTGGCCTCCAGCAGAAATGCCAGCAGCGCGGCCGCGGCCTGCGGAATCCCCGCGGCGTGAGGATCGCGCGCCGCGCAGCCCTCGTGTGCACGCCCGCCCAAGAGGACGCTCCAAACCGTGGTGCCTCGGAGGCGCCTGCCACAGACCGCGCACAGAGTGACTGTCGGCCGGTGCCCGGTCGCCACGAGCAGCCTGGCCGCAAACCACGGCCACGCCGGGCCAGCCGGGCTGCGCTCCACCAGGTCGAGCGCCTGTAGCAGCAGCCGGTAAACGTCGGGATGGGGGTGTCGGTCGGCCAGCGCCCGATCGGCCAGCTCGAGCACGACCGACGCCACGCCCATCCGATCGAGGTCGCGCTGCAGGGCCACACGGGCGTCCAGGACCTCGACCTGGGAGATCAGGTCGAGCGTCCGGCCCTCGGCGACGAGCGCGCGAAACCGCACACCCGGCTCGAGGCGGCCGCCCAGGCGGCTGAGGGGACGCCGGGCGCCGCGCGCCGCCACGGTCAGCTTCCCCCGGTCCCGCGTCAGCACCGTGACGAGCCGGTCGGCCTCACCTAGGTTGCGCCGCCGCAGCACCACCCCTTCGGTCTTGTACCAGCCCATCCCTAACGTCCCGCCCGCAGCCCCAGCAGCAGAACGGCCGCGGTGAAGTACACCGTGACCGTGATCACGTCCATAGTCGAGGCAATGAAGGGACCGGCGGCAACCGCCGGATCTCGGCGCAGCCCCGTGAGCGCGAGCGGGATGGTGGCCCCGAGGAGCGACGCGATCAGCATCACGACCGCCAGGGTTGTGCCAAGCGTCAATCCGAAGGCCACGCTGCCCTGCCAGACGACGCCGATCGCCACCCCCGCCACCCCGCTCGCCAGCCCGGCCGTCCGGCCGACCAGCGCTTCTCGGAAAACAAACTGACGGTAGGACCGCCGGTCCACGTCGCCGGTGGCAATCGCGCGTACCGCGATGGCCGCCGACTGGACGCCCATGTTGCCGGCCTGGTCGTTTAGCATGGGGATGAAGTACGCCAGCATGACCATCGCGGCCAGCGCATGCTCGAACCCGGCGATGATCCGCGCGGCACCGATCTCGATGGCGAGTAGAACCAGCAGCCACGGCAGGCGCTTTGCCGCGCGCATGCGCGCCGAGTCCAACCGTTCGACCTCCTCGACCAGGCCGGCGAGCCGGTAGGCGTCCTCAGACGCCTCCTCGGTCACCGCATGCATCACGTCGTCCAGCGTCACCACGCCGAGCAGCCGCCGGCCGGCGTCTTAGTACAGGAACTCGATGTCGCATCCGCGCGTGCGGACCGCCTCGATGGTCTTCTGGACCGTCATACGCGGGCCGACCGCCAGGTACTCGGTGGTCATGAGTCCACCCGCCGACCGATCGGGGAACCGAAGCAGCGTCGCGACTGCGGCCGCGTCCTCGTGGCGCATCAGTGACAGCAGCCGGCGCGCGCGCGTCTGGGGCAGGTCGCCGAGGAGGTCCGTCGCCTCGTCGGCCGGCATCTCCTCCAACAGTGGGAGAAGCTGCTCATCGGACAGCGCATGGGCCAGCGCCGCCTGCTCCTCGTCGGAGAGCAGCGGGATGACCGCCGCCGCCACATCCTCAGGCAGCAGCAGATGGGTGGTCGCCTGGTCGGCGAGATCGAGATGGCGGAGCAGGTCGGCGAGATCCGCCGGATGGAGCGGGCCCAGGAGCACAGCCAGACCGTGCAGGTCGCGTCCGGCGAGCCGCGCCCGCGCGTCCTCCACCAGATCTTCAGCAATCACAATGGGTCACCGTGCGTCGCGGTGCGCCGGGGCGCAGTATACCTGCGCCGGAAGAACGGGTCAAGGCATCGTGCGAGGACGCCTGGAGGGCAGATGCGCGCCGCTGAACGCCGCAGGCAGGATCTCGCTGATGGCGAGCACCAGCGGGCGTTTCCCCGGATGATCCACGACGACCCACCGCACCCCGAACTCAGCCATGACCTGCCGGCAGGCCCCGCAGGGAAAGGCAGCCGACGGCCCAGAAGACACTGCGACCGTGTGCAGACGCCGGTGTCCCTCGGCGACAGCGCGGTGGATCGCCGCGCGCTCGGCGCAGATGGACAGCCCGTACGAGGCGTTCTCGACGTTGCACGCGGTCACCACGTCGCCGGAGGCGGTCGACACCGCAGCGCCAACCGGGAAGCGCGAGTAGGGCGCATACGCGCGCCGGCGTGCCGCCCGCGCGGCTCGAACGAGCGCGCGGAGTGCAACGGGAGTCGGTTCCCGCCCGCCGGGGCTCACGGAAGCCGACCGCACTCGGTCCCCCACGGCGACCTCACTCGAAGCGATCCCGGGGCGGTGTGACAGCCAGGCCTTCCCCCCGATACGGCGGCGTGACGATACCGGCGGACATGACGAGCTTGACCGCATCTTCCACGGACATCTCTAGCGGGATCAACTGGCTCTCGGGCACCAGGGTCAGGAAGCCAGTGGTGGGGTTGGGCGTGGTGACGACGAAGACGTTGACGAGGCGTTCGACGGTCTTGGCCTGCACCTCGCCTCGGGTCTCCCCGGTGACGAACCCGACGGTGTAGATGCCGGGCCGCGGCCATTCCACCACCACCGCCTGGCGGAATGCCGACCGGTTCTGCTGGAGGATGGCGTCGCTGAGTTGCTTGGTGGCCGCGTAGATCGTCCGCGCAAACGGAATGCGCAGGATAACCTGGTCGAACTTCTGGACCAGGCGTTTACCCAGGACGTTGCTGGCCATGAAGCCGGTGGCCAGGATCAACAAGATACCGGTGATCAGACCCAGCCCCGGCACCTCGATGCCCAGCCGGACTCGGAACATGCTGCCGAGCACGCTGTCCATGGTCCGAAAGAGCCAGGCGAGCACCCCGACCGTCACGCCGACCGGGAGAACCACCAGCAGGCCGGTGATCAGGTAGGTGCGGATCCGCTGCTGCATCACTCGTCGAGCGCAGGAGCCGCCTCGGCCCTGGTGACGCGCACCTGCATGATGCGGTGGCCGTCCAC
Organism: Armatimonadota bacterium; assembly: GCA_037443565.1. Classification (GTDB taxonomy): domain Bacteria; phylum Sysuimicrobiota; class Sysuimicrobiia; order Sysuimicrobiales; family Humicultoraceae; genus Fervidifonticultor_A. The sequence continues at coordinate 29,307 of JBBIOB010000026.1, forward strand.
GCGCTCCACGGCAAACTCCACGCCGTCGTAGGTCACCTGCTCGCCTTGAGCCGGCACGTGGCCGAGCAGGCTCGTGACAAACCCGCCCACGGTGTCGACCTCGCCTGCCGGGAGTTCCATCCCGAGCGCGGCGTTGACGTCCTCCAGGTGCACGGCGCCGTCGACCAGCGCGACCCGTTCGCTGATCACCTGAATCGGCGGTTCCTCGACATCATACTCGTCTTGGATCGGTCCGACGATCTCTTCGAGCAGGTCTTCGATGGTCACCAGCCCAGCCGTCCCGCCGTACTCGTCCACCGCGACCGCCATGTGGACCTTCTTCCGGCGCATCTCGCGGAACAACTCGTCGAGCCGCTTGGTCTCGGGAACGAAGTACGCCGGACGGGCAAAGTCCCGCACCGTCCCGCTCAGCCGGGCCTCCTTGAATCCGGCCAGCAGGTCCTTCACGTGGATGAGCCCCACGATCTGGTCGACGGTGTCGTCGTAGACCGGGATGCGTGAGTGCCCGTGCGCACGGACGATCTCCAATATCGCCTCGATGGGCTCGTCGGCCTCGACCGCGACCACATCCACCCGCGGCACCATCACCTCGCGCACGACGGTGTCGCCGAACTCGAAGATCGAGCGGATCATCTCGCGCTCTTCCTGCTCCAGGACGCCCTGCTCTTCGCCCATGCGCACGAGTAGCTGGATCTCTTCCTCGGTCACCAGCGGGGCATCGGACCGCACCCGTCCGCCCAGCGGTCGGGCGAAGATGTTGGTTGCCAGCGACAGCAACCGGTTCACCGGCGATAGCGCGACGCCGATCCAGCGGATGGGGCGGGCGGCGAGCATCGCCATGCGTTCGGCGTGGTGCGCGGCGAACGTCTTCGGGGTGATCTCACCGAAGAGCAACAGCAGCAGCGTGACCGCCGCAAACGCATACACCGGACCCTGGTCAGGCCCCAGCCAGCGCACCAACGTGGCCGTCGCGACGACGGCCGCCGCGGTGTTGACGATGTTGTTCCCGATCAGGATGGTGGATAGGAGCCGCGCGGGCTGCTCGAGCAGGTCCACGGCGACGCGGGCGCCGCGATGCCCCTCTTCCCTCAGGTGCCGGAGCTTGAGGCGATTGGCAGCGAAGAGCGCGGTCTCGGACCCCGAAAAGAAGGCGGACAGCAGCAACAGCACTCCCAAGACCACCAGCTCGACTGCATAACTTGAGGCGTCCAACGAAAGCTGTGCCTGCCTTTTGGCCCGGGCGGGCCCGCGAAGTCGCTACGAGTATATCACAGGCGCTGCGGGCGCGGACGCGCCCACGGGGGTCGGACGCCGGCGCGCCGTGACGTCACCAGGATGCGGGCGCCGTCCCCGGCGAGCGCCACGAGATCCAGGCTGTATCCGGCCACGACCAGCCGGTGCTCGGCGGCGGCCGAGACGACGAGCGGCAACGCGCGGGGCGGATCCCGGCGGCGCAGCACGAACGCGTCGCCTTCGCGCACGTAACCCTCGGTGGGCAGTCCGGCGCCCTGAGAGACAAACCGCATCTCCACGAACCGCAGGCCATCGGCCCCTGCGGCAAACACCTCGACGATGGGCGCGCGCTCCACGGTGTGGACGTAGCGCACCTCGACGACGGCGGTGGTCCCGGACACCTGGCCAGCCCAGAGGCTCCGGCCTGAGCGGGGTTCGATGACGACGATCTCGAGCGATGACGGGCGCAGCCATGTGCCGGCCGCCGCCCCGGCGGCGGCGATGATGACGATCCAGACGACCGCCCGCACAGCGGTCCTTCCCCGCCGCGCGCACGTCCTCCGCGTCACCGCGGCCCTCCCGACGTCACGGCGCCGGGGGCCGGCTGCGCCCACCCGTCCGGCGCACCACCACCAGCCCGAGCGCAAGGATCAGCAGCAGCGTCACGGCGCGCGCCAGTGCGAGCGTGTCGAACCCTCCTCCCGCTGTCGCCGCCATCACCGGAGGGCCGAGCACGAGCAGCCCGACGACAAGGGCGGCCGCGGCCATGACCAGCACTGCCGCGGCGCTGAGGTCCTTGGCGCGGCCGGCCAGCTCATGGTGACTGCCGCCGATCAGCAGGTCGACCACCGTCTCCACGGCAGTATTGGTCAGCTCCGCGGCCAGGACGGCCGCCGTGCACAGGACGAGCATGGCGCTCTGCGCAGCCGGGAGATCGAGCCACACCACCGCGATGATCACGACCGCGGTCAGCGCGACGTGTACCTTCATGGTCCGCTGCGACTGGAAGGCGACCCGCAGACCGCGGGCAGCATACTGGAAACTCTGCCACAACCCGTGCCGCACCCTACCTCCTCGATCCGAAGACCCGGGCGAGCACCTCGCGCTCACAGGCGCGCATCCGCGCCGCGGCGGCTGGAGTGTGGTCGGTCAAGCCGCCGAGGTGGAGCACCCCGTGCACGAGCAGCAGCGCCGCCTCGCATCTGACGGGCCATCCCGCGCTCCGCGCCTGGGCCCGCGCGCGGTCGACCGAGATGACGACCTCGCCGATTGCCGGGTCGCCCGGCGTGCGGGCGCCGGGCCGCCGGGGTCCCGGAAAGCTCAACACATCCGTGGGCCCCCGGTGGGCCAGGTGCCGGCGGTTGAGCCGGGCGATGCGCGCATCGTCCACCAGGGCGACTTCAAGCTCGTCGTCGGCCCCGCACCCGATGGCGCGCATGGCCGCCGCGGCCGCACGCTCGAGCAGGCGCCGGGGGATCGCGTGCCGGACCCCGTGTGTGACGATGTGCGCCCGCACGCGCTATCGCGCCCGGGCGGTCGGCTCGCGGCGCCGGCGCACCAGCTCCCCTTCCAGATCGGGATACTCGATGCGAGGGTGCAACACCCCGCCGAGGATACGCACGAAGGCCAGCGCGATCCGGTCGAGATCCCGAAACGTCAGCCCGCACTCGTCGAGCTGCCCGTCCTCAAGCTTGTCGCGGATGAGCCGGCGCACTACCTCTTCCAGACGATCCGGCGTGGGCCGGGTCAGCGTGCGGATCGCTGCCTCCACGGTGTCGGCCAGCATCACGATCGCCGTCTCGCGCGTCTGGGGCTTCGGCCCATCGTAGCGAAATGCGGTCTCATTGAGCGCATCCCCTCGCTCGAGCGCCTGGTGGAAGAAGTACGTCAACAGGCTCGTCCCGTGGTGCTCCGGGATAAAGTTCACGACCACCTCGGGCAAACCGGACTCGCGCGCAAGCTCAAGGCCGTCCCGGACGTGGGCGCTGACCGTCAGCGACGAGAGGCTCGGCGTCATGCGATCGTGCGGGTTTTCGATGCCCGCCTGGTTTTCGACGAAGAAGGCAGGCCGGCGCAGCTTCCCGATGTCGTGGTAGTAGCACCCGACGCGCACGAGGAGCGCATCGGCCCCGACCGCTTCGGCCGCCGCCTCGGCCAGGTTGCCCACCATGATGCTGTGCTGGTAGGTGCCTGGCGCCTCGAGCTGCATGCGGCGCAGAAGCGGATGCGCCGGGCTCGCCAGCTCGAGCAGCTTGATGGGCGTCACGATGCCGAACAGCTGCTCCAGGAACGGCAGCACGCCGATGGTGATGACACCGGCCAGGAAGCCGTTGGTGAGCGCGTAGCCGGCGTTGGCCGCCATCACGCCGTACTCCACCGACCCCTCGAACAGGCTCGCACCGATCGTGGCCACGACGCTGGCCAAACCCACCATCACCCCTGCGATGCCGAAATCCGACCGGCGGTGGATCTGCCGCGTGGTGTAGACGCCCACGAGCCCGCCGACGAAAGCGACCACGACCGGCCCCATCTCGCGTCCCGAGGTGAGGCCGACGAAGACGGCCAGCACCGCCGTGGAGAACAGCGCCAGGCGGGGCCGCAGCAGGATCCTCAGCAGCATTGCGCCCGCCGCGGTCGGAGCCAGATAGTTGCTGAAGCGGGGAGCCCCGAGGACCTGCGAGAGACCCACGACGCTGACGACGATGAGGCTCCACAGCGCGACGTGCCGGTCGTTGGCCCAGATCTCGGGCTGGAACTGCAGGAGGTAGGCCGCCGTGGCGCCGAGCAGCAGAGTGACGATCAGCATGAGACCGGCCAGGCCGAGCCAGGTCAGGCGGGGCGGATAGATCCCGGTGATGGCCAGGACCTGCATGTGCGCCGGCGTGATGACGTCGCCCTTGCGCAGGATGCTCTCGCCGCGCAGCACGCGGCGGCGCACCGGCGGGACCATGCTCGCGGCGGCCGTCCGGAGCTCGGCCGTGCGCGCAGCGTCCACCTCCATCGTGGGGCGCACGACCGCCGAGGCAATCTCGGCGGCGAGCGTGGCCAGCCCCGGAGCCTGATCATGGGCACGCGCGGCGGCGCGGGCGCGCTCGCGCGCCATGGGGAGGGCGTCATCGCGCACGCCATCGCTGAGAGCCTGCTCGACAGCCGCTAGCGTCGCACGACGCGCCTCTGCCAGCGCCTCGCGCGAAGCGGTCGCGGCCGCGGCGACCGCGGCCGAAGAGAGCGGGATCTCGACCGCCTGGCGCACCGCGTCGATTCGGCGCTCCACCGCTCCCGACGTCGCCAGGCGCGCGGACTCGATGGCGTCAAACGCGGCCGTGGCGCCGCTCAACGACGCGGCGACCTGCGCGGGCGAGTGGCGGAGCACGGGCGGCACGGCCTGCATCGCTTCGGCGCGCAGCGCCTCGGTGCGCGCCTGATCTACGAACTCGACGGTGCGAGGGGACTCAAGGTCACGCGGGCTGGGCTGCCCCACCTGAAGGATGAGGACCGGCGGCAGGTAGTCGGTGCCGATGATCGCGACCAAGAGCAGCAGGGTGACGCCCCCGACGACCGTCCGTCGCGCCCACAGCGGCAGTGCCGCCCATCGGCGCGTCGTCCGAACCGGCTGCGTTCCCTTCATGTGGCGCCGCCCCCCGGCGGCGGGCCGCCGCGCGACGCCTCGTAGTCCTCGTAGGCACGGACAATCGTCTGGACCAGCTCGTGCCGGACCACGTCGCCCTGCGTGAGCGCGACGAAGGCGATGCCGTCGATGCCCCCGAAGATCTCCCGCGCTTCGACGAGACCCGAGGGTCGGTCGCGCGGCAGGTCGATCTGGGTGATGTCGCCGGTGACGACGGCCTTTGAGCCGAACCCCATCCGGGTCAGGAACATCTTCATCTGCTCGCGCGTGGTGTTTTGGGCCTCGTCCAGGATGATGAAGGCGTCGTTGAGGGTGCGGCCGCGCATGAAGGCCAGGGGCACGACCTCGATCACGCCCCGTTCCATCAGGCGCGCGACCCGCTCGGGACCGACCATCTCGTACAGGGCGTCGTAGAGCGGCCGCAGATATGGGTCGACCTTCGCGGCGATATCCCCGGGGAGAAACCCGAGGCGCTCGCCCGCCTCGATGGCGGGCCGGGTGAGGATCAACCGCTGCACGCCCCGCCCGCGAAGGGCGACCGCCGCCATGGCCACGGCCAGGTACGTCTTGCCTGTGCCGGCCGGTCCGATCGCGAACGTCAGATCGTGCCCTTTGATGGCCTCGACGTAGGCGCGCTGCCCAGCGGTGCGAGGCACGATCGGCTTCCCACTCGCGGTCACGAGGATCACATCGCCGCCAAGCGTGATGGCGCCCGATCCCCGGTCGGCCTGCCGCGCCCGGATGGCCCGTCGGACGTCGGCCGGCGTGACGGTCTGCCCGGCTCCGGCGAGGCTCAGCAGTTGATCGAAGACGCGGACAACGGCATCGACCTGGTCAGGGGCGCCGCGGACGACCAGCGCCTCCCCGCGAACCAGGATGGTGGCCCCCAGTTCCTTCTCGACGACCTCAAGCAGCGCGTCATGCTGCCCGAGCACGGCAACCGCATCCACGCCGGAGGGAAGGGGGATCGTTGCCTCACTCGCTGCTGGGTGGGCCAATCGGACCTCCCGGACCATTTGCCTTCGGCGGGGGTCCCGGGGGCTCCTTCAGCGCACCGCCGCGCGGTGGCGCTCAGGGTTCTGTGCGAAGCGTCTTCCGCAGCCGGGCCAGGAGGCGCGCCCGGGCCCGCGGACCGCGCGGGACGACCAGGATCGTGTTGTCGCCGGCCACGGTCCCCACGACCTCGGGCCACTCCGCCTCGTCGATCGCCTCTGCGACCGCGTTGGCGCTCCCTGTTGTGGTCTTCACGACCACCAGACCGCTGCCGCCGTCGATGGCGGTGACGAACTCCTCCATCGTCCGGCGCAGCCTGGCTTCGACGTCGCCGACTGGTGACCGGCCGGCCGGCGGAGGCTGGTAGCGGTACGCGCCCTGAGGGCCTGGGATCTTCACCAGGCCTAGCCGCTTGATGTCCCTCGACACCGTGGCCTGCGTCACCGAGATCCCGGCGGCCCGCAGCACGTCCACCAGCTCAGCCTGGGTGCGAATGGGCCGCCGGGCTACCAGGTCGAGGATCCGTCGGTCGCGCTCCCGCATGTGGGCCCCTATCCCGGCGCCGCCTCCAGGAGCATCGCCTCGGCGGCGCGCCGGCGCGCGTCGGTTTCCTCGCACCAGGCCATCGTCACGGCCAGCGCCGACCGCGCCGCCGCAAGCGCGTGCGCGACCTGCGCAGGTGCGGTGCCGCCGGGCACATCCCTGGCCGCTACCGCGCCGGCTGGCGTCACTGCGTCCAGCACGTCCTCATCGAACCGGTCGGATACGCTCCGGTAGGCGTCCAGCGGCAGCTCCCAGAGCTCGCGGTCTGCGGCCTCAGCGGTGCGGACCACCTGGCCGGCAACATGGTGGGCCTCGCGAAACGGTACCCCGCGGCGGACCAGGTAGTCGGCGACCTCGGTCGCGGTGAGGAATCCTCCTCGCAGCGCCGCAGCCATGCGCTCCCGGCGCACCTCCAGGCGACCGGCCGCGGCGTCCATGGCGGTCAGCGCCATCTCCGCGGCCCGGAAGGCGGTCAGCGCCGTGGCCTTGTCCTCTTGCAGATCGCGGTTGTACGCGAGCGGCAGCCCCTTGAGCACGCCGGCCAGGCCCACGAGCGCGCCGAGACCCACGCCGGCCTGCGCGCGCACCAGCTCGAGCAGGTCGGGGTTGCGCTTCTGGGGCATCAGGCTGCTGCCGGTGAGCACCGCGTCCGGCAACCCGACGAAGCCGAACTCCTGCGTCGCCCAGAGGATCAGCTCCTCAGCCCACCGGGACAGATGCAGCAGTAGGGCGCAGATCGCAGCCACGGTCTCAAAGACGAAGTCGCGATCCGCGGTGGCGTCGATACTGTTCTCGGTGATCGCCGCGAATCCCAGCAGCCGCGCCTGCCGCGCCCTGTCGAGCCGGAAGCCCGGACCCGCAATCGCTCCCGACCCGAGCGGCGACACGTCGACGCGTCGGTAGGCATCCCGCAGCCGTCCGGTGTCGCGGGTCAGCATCCAGACATAGGCAAGCCAGTGATGCGCGAGCGTAACGGGCTGGGCCCGCTGCAGGTGGGTGTAGCCGGGAAGCAGGACGTCCTGCACCCCCGCGGCCCGGTCGAGCACGGTCTGCTGGAGGATGGCGACCTTGCGTACTGTCTGGCACACCCGTTCCCTGAGGTACAGCCGAAATGCCGTCGCCACCTGGTCGTTCCGGCTGCGGCCGGTGTGCAGCCAGCCGGCGGCAGGTCCCAGCCGCGCCGCGAGCTGGGCTTCGATGAAAGAATGCACGTCCTCGTATGGGCCGGCCGGCTCCAGTCGGCCGGCATCGACCTCGGCAAGCATCGCGCGCAGTCCGCGCCCAATCGCCGCAGCCTCGGCATCGGGAACCACCCCTGCCTCGGCCAACCCGGTCAGATGCGCGAGGCTCCCGAGCAGGTCCCACCGGAGGAGATGCCGGTCCACCGGCAAAGAGCTGAGCAACGCCAGGAGCTGGGAGTCCGGCTCGCCGGCGAACCGCCCCCCCCACATCAGGTAGTGGTCGGCACCCTCAGCGGACTGGCTCACGGAGGGCACGGATCAGGTGCGGGTGCGCCTGCGCGAACACCCGGGTCGGCAGGCCCCACAGATTGATGAAGCCCCGCGCGTCGCGCTGGTCGTAGACGCTCTCTTCGCCGAACGTCGCCAGGTCGGGGTCATAGAGCGAGCAGGGCGACCGGCGGCCGACGGCCATGACCGACCCCTTGAAGAGCCGGAGCCGCACCGCGCCGGTGACCGTGCGCTGGGTCGCCTGCACAAAGGCATCGAACGCCTGCCGCAGGGGCGCAAACCACTGACCGTAGTACACCAGCTCTGCGTAGCGCGGTCCG